>MNYZ01000052.1 GCA_001873365.1 Oscillatoriales cyanobacterium CG2_30_40_61
GCAAACTATTGCCTATTGCCTATTACCCATTACCCATTACCCATTACCCTGTTACTGAGCGAAGTCGAAGTATTACCCATTACCCATTACCCATTACCCATTACCCATTACCCATTACCTATTACCTATTACCTATTTAATATCCTAAAGGTCTGTTTAATGTTGAATGGGGAATAGGATCTAATTTGATCACAGCAGTGGGTTCTGGGGATGGGTGGGGACGGGGTTTAGCTGGTTCAACATAAATCATATCACCGGGTTGGGGAACCACAAGACCTGTGGCGGGACTATCGGCGGCGATCGCAATTTCATTTTTTAGGAGTTCTTGAGCCGTACGCAGTTGTTGTTCGGTGGCCCGCAATTTTTCTAATCGAGGATATTCCTGTGTCCAACTCGACTCTCCATAAACCGTTAACCCATAAACTGTTAAAGTTGAACCGATAATCAAAGAGGTAACCACCGATGAAACCTTTTGTACCGCGATTATGGAAGTAAGCCATAAAGGTTGAGGTTGAGGTTTAGGAAGTGTTTTAACAACCGTTGATGTCGGTAGGGGATTAACCAAGGGTACAGTATTTGTCAAGGCGGCTTTCACCCGTTTTTTCCGAGCCTGATCAAAGGGAACAACTTTACTTTGTATCGAAGGAAGATCAACGGGACTAGAAATTCTGCGTTGAGGAGAAGGTGTTGATTTGAACGCAACAGTCATAAAATTTACCTACCTTGACTTCAGCTTTCGGTGTGGGGGAATGGAAAGGCAATGTTTGATCTGGGGCTGGGGTGACTTGGAATCATCTCCCATACAAAAATCCCCTCCTTAATGATCAAACTAACTTAGTAACTATCTAATCACGAAAAAACCCTTAAATATTGTTAAATTTCAGTTTTGTATATTAAGTCAATCCATTTTAGTTTTTTATGCTCCTATTGCAGTTTAGTACGTCCCATTATTGTCGAAAAGCCCGTTTAGCATTGGGGTATAAAGGGATTTCTTATCAAGTGGAAAATCTCACCCCCGGACTTCATACCCTGAAACTCAAACCCCTAACCGGACTGACCACGGTTCCGGTTTTATTACCCCAAATAGCAGGTCAACCCCAGGCGATCGCCGACTCGACTCAAATTTTCCAGTATTTAGAAGATAATTATCCTGATCCCCCCTTGTTTTTTGTTGATCCCCACCTACAAACCCAAGCTGCATTATTAGAAGATTGGTTAGATGAAAGTATTGGGACGGCGACGCGATTTGTTTATTATCAGTTTCGGTCTGGAGAGGGAAAACAAATTGATCCGTCCCTATCGAGTTTATTGGTAATTCGGGTTGTGTGTTGGCAATATCAGATTAATACTGCTGCGGTTGAATTGGCTAAAACTCGCTTAAAAACAGCTTTTGACGTGTTGGAAGTCTGGAAAGAACGGCCCTATTTAGTGGGCGATCGCATCAGTATTGCGGATATGGCGGCGGCGGCTCTTTTGAGTCCTCTGGCCCTAATTCCTGAATATCGCCAAGGTTATCCCTGGATATTCGACCGGATTGCCGAAATTCATGATCTTTGTGGTGAACCCTTACCGCCAGGATTGGGGGAGTAGGGAGGCACCGGGGAGTAGGGAGGCACCGGGGAGCACCGGGAGCACCGGGAGCACCGGGGAGCACCGGGGAGCACCGGGGAGCACCGGGGAGCACCGGGAGGCAGGGGGAGCACCGGGGAGCACCGGGGAGCACCGGGGAGCACCGGGGAGCACCGGGAGGCCAAGTTTTACCCATTACCCATTACCCATTACCCATTACCCATTACCCATTACCCATTACCCATTCCCCATTCCCCATTCCCTAATAAATTAAGGCTCAAAATCAAGTAACATAATCCCAAATCTCGCTTATCGCGTAAGAGTAGGATTTTCCCGAAAATGCGGAGGGTGGGAAGCAAGAGGTTTGCTTGTCCGAAAACGGTCAAAATCTAGTAAATTGATACTACCCTTCCCATCCGTATGAGACCTGTTTTGTAATCGTAGAGCAGTAGAAATCCATGACGACCATCGCAACTGATCAGATTGATAAGATTATTTGGAACCATCACCAAGATCCCTTTGAAGTGTTAGGTTCCCATCAAATTGAACACGAGGGTAAAACGGTATGGGTAGTAAGAGCGTACCTCCCTAATGCGGAGGCGGCATGGGTTCTGTTGCCCGAACAACGACAGGAATACCCCATGCAGTCCGTCCATAATCCCCATTTCTTCGAGTGCATTATTGATATTCCTGAACTCTCCAATTATCAACTACGACTCAAGGAAGGGGAACATGAAAAGGTGGTTTATGACCCCTATGGCTTCCGTTCGGCCCAATTTACCGATGTGGATGTTCACCTGTTTGCGGAAGGAAACCACCACCGGATTTATGAAAAATTAGGTGCTCACCTAATGACTGTCAATGACGTAGCTGGGGTGTATTTTGCCGTTTGGGCTCCCAGTGCGCGGAACGTTTCCATTATTGGTAACTTCAACAATTGGGATGGACGCAAACACCAGATGCGGAAATTGGGCAATGGGGTTTGGGAACTGTTTATCCCGGGTTTGGGAGTGGGAGAACATTACAAATATGAAATTAAAAACTGGGAAGGACATATCTACGAGAAAACCGATCCCTACGGGTTTTATCAAGAAGTTCGTCCTAAAACCGCTTCCATTGTTGCCAATTTAGATGCCTACCAATGGCGTGACCAAGATTGGTTAGAAGAACGACGTCATAAAGATCCCCTGAAATCTCCGGTTTCGGTTTATGAATGCCATTTAGGGTCTTGGAACCGTGCTCCTTTTGATCAACCCCATGTTCTACCAGATGGCACCGTTGAACCTGCCGTACAAGCCTGTGAGCTCGATCCGGGTGGTCGTTTTCTAACCTATCGGGAACTCGCGGATCAGTTAATTCCCTATGTTAAGGAATTAGGTTTTACCCATATTGAATTATTACCGATCGCTGAACATCCTTTTGATGGATCTTGGGGATATCAAGTCACCGGATATTATGCCCCTACCTCCCGGTTTGGCAGTCCTGAAGATTTCATGTATTTTGTCGATCAGTGCCATTTGAACGGCATTGGGGTGATTGTGGACTGGGTTCCGGGGCATTTTCCTAAAGACGGACATGGTTTACCCTTCTTTGATGGCACTCACCTCTATGAACACGCCGACCCCCGCAAGGGCGAACACAAGGAATGGGGTACTTTAGTTTTTAATTATGGTCGCAACGAAGTCCGAAATTTCTTGGTGGCTAATGCCCTATTTTGGTACGACAAGTATCATATCGATGGAATTCGGGTGGATGCGGTCGCCTCGATGCTGTATCTCAACTATTTACGTCCCGATGGCGAATGGGTAGCTAATGAATACGGCGGTTGTGAGCATATTGAAGCGGCGGATTTCCTGCGTCAAACTAATCATGTTCTATTTAGTTATTATCCGGGGACTTTATCGATTGCGGAGGAATCTACCTCCTGGCCGATGGTGTCCTGGCCGACCTATGTGGGGGGGTTAGGGTTTAACCTGAAATGGAACATGGGATGGATGCACGATATGTTGGATTATTTCAGCATGGACCCTTGGTTCCGTCAGTTCCATCAAAATAACGTTACTTTTAGTATTTGGTATCACCACAGCGAGAACTTTATGTTGGCGCTCTCCCATGATGAGGTGGTGCATTGTAAGAGCAATATTACTAACAAAATGCCGGGGGATGATTGGCAAAAATTTGCTAATGTCCGGTGTTTGTTTACCTATATGTTTACTCACCCGGGTAAGAAAACTTTGTTCATGGGAATGGAGTTTGGTCAGCGTCAAGAGTGGAATGCTTGGGGAACTTTGGAATGGGAATTGATGCAATATCCCGCCCACCAAGGGATTAAACGGTTATTCCAATCTTTGAATGAATTGTATCGCAGTGAACCGGCGTTATATGAACAGGATTTTGCCGAAGCCGGGTTCCAATGGATTGATTGTACGGATACTCGCCACAGTGTAGTGTCGTTTATTCGACGGGCTAAAGATCCAGAGGAATTTGTGGTGGTGGTCTGTAATTTTACGCCCCAACCCCATAGTCATTATCGCGTTGGTGTTCCTGAATTGGGATTCTATACCGAATTATTTAATAGTGATTCCGGTGAATTTGGGGGCAGTAATATGGGGAATTTAGGTGGTAAATGGACGGATGAATGGTGGTTCCATAATTATCCCCATTCCTTGGATTTATGTTTACCTCCGTTGGGAGTTTTGGTGCTCAAATTAGACCGACTGAAAACGGAAACCGCCCTACAAGCAGCGGCGGTGGAAGTTCCCGTTTTAGAGGCTTAGTTAGCTTGAAGTGAAATCATGAGGAACAGCGATCGCTATTTTTTAAAAAGTGGCGATCGCTTTCGTATTTTATGTTAGAAAAAAGTAGCCAATAATTTTACATGAAATCCTTTAATACTTGCTACAAATACTTAATCAGGTGACTATTCTCTGTTCCCAGATCCGGCGTTCCCTGTTCCCTGTTCCCTCCCTATCTTTAACACTAATTTCAGGATTTCATATTACAATGTCAATTCATTCAACTTCAGGACGATGGCGCTTAGGGTTAGGGTTAGCCCTATTAACAACATTTTTATGGGGAATTCTACCCTTAGCATTAGCTATTATTTTACAAGGTTTAGACGTTTATACTGTAACTTGGTATCGATTTTTAATTGCCTTTGTATTGTTAGGCGGATATTTAGTCAGTAGTCAACACCTTCCCAACTCGGAAAAAGTTAAGTTAATTCCCTGGCATTTATTGGGAATTGCCACAATATTTTTAGCAGGTAATTACGTTCTATTTTTACAGGGTTTAGCCTTAACTTCTCCTACCAATGCTGAAGTTTTAATTCAACTGTCTCCAGTATTAATGGGGTTAGGGGCATTAGTAATTTTTAAAGAACATTATACCCGCTTACAATGGTCAGGGTTAGGGGTTCTTACCTTGGGATTTAGTTTGTTTTTTAATGAACAATTAAAAGTGCTAGTTACCGCTTCAAATCAATATTTATGGGGAAGTTTTTTGCTAGGACTAGGAGCTATATCCTGGGCAATTTATGCCTTAGCTCAAAAACAACTACTACAGTCTCTTTCCTCCTCTCAAGTTATGGCATTTATTTATGGAAGCTGCACAATTTTATATTTACCCGTCGCCACGCCTACCGCAATTTTTAGCCTCACCCCGTTTCAGCTATTAATTTTACTTTTTTGTGGACTCAATACCTTAATTGCCTATGGTTGTTTTGCCGAATCTTTAGAACATTGGGAAGCCTCGCGGGTAAGTGCTGTTTTAGCCTTAGCTCCGATTATTACCCTAATTTCTGTTGATAGTATTGCGGTATTATTTCCCCATTTAATTGAACCGGAAAATTTAACTATTTTGGCTGTGATAGGAGCGATAATTGTCGTAGCAGGTTCGATGATGATTGCATTAGGAAAAAAAACCTAGAGTCAAGCAAATATAACGCACTAGGGAACAGGGAACAGGCAACAGGCAACAGATAGAATTAAATATTATTAATCACTAATATAATTAATTCTCATTAATTAATATAAAATTTTTAAACCGGGTTGGGTGAATTTTTTCCCCCACCAAACCCGGTTTATATTTCAGAATTAACCTTCTGATTTCTCGAAATTTAAAGCCGCAGAATTCATGCAATAGCGTTGTCCTGTGGGTTTGGGGCCATCATCAAAAACATGACCTAAATGGGCATCACAGGCCGCACAAAGAACTTCAGTTCGACGCATGAAGAAACTGACATCACTTTTGCAACTAATATTATCTTCTTTGATAGGTTTCCAAAAACTCGGCCATCCGGTTCCCGAATCAAATTTTGTCTCAGAAGTAAATAACTCCGTGCCACAACAAACGCATTTATAAATCCCTTTTTCTTTATTATTATGGTATTTTCCTGTAAATGCGCGTTCCGTGCCTTTTTTCCGAGTGACCCGAAATTCTTCATCACTAAGTTGTTGTTTCCATTCGGCATCAGTTTTCTTGATTTTATCTACCATAAGACCTCTACTAAAGTAAACTGTTCTGGTGTTCTGGTGTTCCCTATTCCCCGTTCCCTGTTCCGGTGTTCCCTATTCCCTACTATTAGTTACGAGTTAGCCATTTTTGTGCATTTAAACGCTGAACTACTCCAAACACTAATAAATCAAGATTAATTTTTCGTTCATCCCCTAAAAATGGCTCAATTGTAGAGGGTTTAATTCCATTTAAAGCACAGGTAAATAACTTTAAAGAACCAATATCTTCATTGGGAAAATAAACATTAAACTGCCGTTTTCCCTGTTGCCATTGACCCACAACTTGCCAACAATCTTGACTAACTCCTAGGCTAGAAGGCAATTTTTCTTTAGCAAATTTGAGGTCTAAATCCTCAACACCTTGACTATTTAATGCTTGTTGTAAGGCGGGAATATAGTCTTGTTGGATAAACTCACCGAAAGGTTTATCTTCTAATGCTGGGGCTTTGGCTTTCTTGTCAGCCGGTTTTTTTCCCTCTGTTTCTGGGGTGGTGGCTTCAGCGTTGGGTTTTGTTTCTTCAGACATAGAGAATTCCTGAGTTTAATTTCAACAACAATTTACCAGAATATTGCAGCTATTTTAACGGATTATTTATTTTTGTGCAGGGGTGGGAAACTAATTGGTTTCAAATTCATCCCCAAACCCCTGCTTTTACCCTCAGTTTTGATCCCCCTAAATCCCCCTTCCCAAGGGGGACTTTGACAGTCTGGTTCCCCCTTTTTTTAAGGGGGTCAGGGGGGATCAAAATAAGGCAGGGAAAACCCTACCCCTGATTTTTTTCGTTAAATTTCGGCGGAGGCTCGTTCAATTAAACGACGGGCTAAGGTTTGAGTTCCGGTATGGGTATAATAGTTAGTAGTCATGTCCAAAAAGGCGGCGACATAATCTAACTTATCATTGGTAATATCGACAAACCCTTGCAGATTTTTAATAACTTTTTCCGGGGTTAATTCATGTTGAGAAACAAAATCTCCCATCCAACCCTTAACGGAACCAAAACTTTCTTGCACAAACTGTAATTTTCCTTCGGAATTTTTCCCGGGAATCACATCATTAATCCGTTTAAAGCCTTCATTTTGTTCTAATTCCTTCGTGGTTAAGTTTTCAATAGTTGATAACGCCGAACTAATAAAATCTGGCCCTAAAGGAATTAAACCATCTAAACAAACTAAGGCGGTCATCCGCATTAAAGATTCTCCGCCATAGTCTCCTAAGGCGGCTAAAAAGTCCCCAATACTATCACCAGGGATGCCATTAATTAAACAAAATCCGACTAATTCCGTGACTAATTTTAGGGATAAATCAATCGCTTGAGCTTTATTAGCTTTGGGAGTTAATTGATTTAAGAAGCCTAAAAAGCTGATATTTTCTCCAATTTTATTAGCTAAAGCGGCGGTTCCTAAAGCGGTTCCTGCACTATCAATAGTTTGATATAACCACAACGCCCGTTGATAGCCTTCATTTTTATCATTATACAGCCATAACGCCCGTTCACTGACCTGTTGAATATAGGCGGGGTCATCTTCTCCAGTAATAGTTTTAACTGTATTTTCAAACCCGACTAAATTATTCCATTGACCCGGAATTACAAAATCCAATCCGCGTAACACCATAATAGTAATGCCACCGGTCGGCAGTTCATCCACTAATTGAGTGATAGATTTACTCACAGTCATTCTCCTAAAATAGTACAGTTATTGTTACTAAAAATCCTAATATTATTTGACTCGGGATAACCCACTCAAATTGAATTTCCCCAGCCAGGCTTCTCGGTCATTGGCGGTAAAAGATTCTGCTCGAGATTGGACTTTAACTTGATGACGATTTGCCACTAAAATAGCCGTAGTATTTTTCCCTTGAGTAACGGCCGGATATCCACTAATAGTTTGACTACTTTGTTGATATTTCGTGGCTGCACTGGCATTATTAGCCAGGTCATTAATCGAAAGCATGGCTACATTTTCCCCTCCTTGATTCAATTTGGCTTCAGCAAAACCGGTTTTTTCCTGAGCAAAAACGACTTGATAACCGTCTTGGCTTTTAGGGAAAAATTTATTAAATTGACTGCCAGCAACAGGTTTTTGGGCAACGGTCGTTTGGGCAGAATTATTAGTAGATTGATTCTGCGATGGCGGTGCAGAATTTGTTGACCCGCAAGCGGATATCAATAACGAAACTGCCAGGGTTAAGGCGATTAAATTCTTAGGTAATTGTTTAAAATTCATGCTTTATGCAAAAAAAGGTAAAAATCACCAGGGGACTTCTGTGATTGTTAGGGAAAATAACCCTGATTTCCCCCAGTATAATCTTTTTATCGGAGGGAAGAAGCCTAAACATCTACAAGATTACTGTATCAAAGACTGAAGATATTTATACCATCGGACGGCGAGGGAAATTTCAGTAAAGGGAATCTGGGCAATTTTAGCAGTATCGGTGAATCTAAATTCTAACGCGATCACTTTTCCTTTTTCCGGCGGATGATTGGGGTCAATGGCTTGACTATCCACCCATAGCCCCAAGGACTCCACCTGTTTAAGAGAAAAGGTTTCTAAATTGACTGGCCCTTTGCGGGTGGGTTTTCCCCAGGTTAGGTCGGTTTCCTTTAACCCCAAAACCGCATAAATATCATATTTAGCCTTATCAAAATTGGTAGCCCAGGCTTGATAGGCCTCCAATTTTTGGTATTCATTCCAACCCGACCAGGCCAGACCGATAAACACCGCCAGCAGGGGAAGCCATAATAAACCACGTTCCATTGTAATTTTTCCTCTGTGAAAGTTATTATCTATGATCATCTATTTGGAGGATGATATATAGAATAAGAATAAGATATATGTTCAGACCCAAGAAACCCGGTTTCTGGAAACCTACCGACCTCTCATCAACCTTAACCGTTGAAAAACGATGAAAAAATTCTTCCTATTCTGCTTATTTCTAATTGGTTTAGGCTGGGCAGTTTCTAACTTCTCAGGTTTAGCCACCCAAGGCAGTTATGACAGTATTGTACTTGATTTTAGAGAATCTCTAGGGCAAGAAGAAATTGCTAATCAAGTTCGGTCAATTTCTGAAAAATATCAAATTGTTCCCTATCTTAATAGTGAATTTTCTCAAGCAGATAATATTTATGTAGTTCGCGGAGATGCTAAATTACTTAAATCCTTGAGAAAATCTTTAGGTAAACAGACAGAATTTATTGAACCCAATTATATCTATCGGGTTGATGAAATTCCAGGGGCAAATTCTCAAGCTGCGATTATTTATGAGATGGCTAATTCTGTTCCCAATGACCCGTTATATGGTCAACAATGGAACTTTCGCAGTATTAATTTAGAAGGGGCTTGGAGTGAAACCCAAGGAGAAGGAGTAACCGTTGCTATTATTGATACGGGAGTCAGTCAAGTTCCCGATTTAGAACAGACCCAATTTGTCGAAGGTTATGATTTTGTCAATGATAAAATTGAGGCTGTTGATGATAACGGACATGGAACTCATGTTGCGGGTACTATTGCCCAATCAACTAATAATAATTATGGGGTAACGGGTATTGCTTATAAAGCCAAAATTATGCCCTTAAAAGTATTAAGTGCTGGGGGCGGTGGCACGATTTCTGATATTGCTGAAGCGATTAAATTTGCCGCCGACCATAACGCCGATGTAATTAATATGAGTTTAGGCGGCGGTGGCGAAAGTAGTTTAATGCAAGAAGCTATTGATTATGCCTATTCTAAAGGAGTAGTAATTATTGGGGCGGCCGGAAATTCCGGGGAAAACTGCGCCGGATATCCTGCCCGTTATCCCAAGGTTTTAGGGGTTGCCGCCCTAGACCCGGCCGGAAATAAAACCCCCTATTCTAATTTTGGGGCGGGAGTTGATATTGCTGCCCCTGGGGGATTAATTCAAGAGGGCAACGAGGTCGGAGGCATTTTACAAAATACCATTGACCCTGCAACCGGTGAAGGGGTATTTGCAGCCTTTCAAGGCACAAGTATGGCGGCGCCGCACGTTGCTGGGGTAGCCGCATTAATTAAAGCCAGTGGAGTCACGGAACCAGATCAAGTAGTTAATATTATCAAAGAATCAGCCCGTAAAGTTGGAGAAGACCCGTTAAATCATTTTGGTGCGGGTCATTTAGACGCTACAAATGCGGTGCAAATGGCATTAAAAGGACAAATTACCTTCCGAGATTTCTTCCGTTGGTTACGGGATAATGGCTATTTGAATCCTCGGTTTTGGGTTGATGGTGGGGCCGTAGCCTTATTACCTAAATTAGCGATGGTTTTGGGTTCCTATTTATTAGCTTGGTTTCTGCGGAATTATTTTCCGTTTCAATGGGGTTGGTCTTTAACCGGGGGATTAATTGCGGGTAGTAGTGGTTTATTTTTCCTGCGGGGTTTCTATATCTTTGATTTACCCCAATGGCCGATGCGAATGATGGGTAGTTCTCTCCCCGAATTAGGTGGAGCAATTCAAGGAAGTTCGGTCTTAAATCCCCTATTTGCTAGTGTATTAATTCCGGCAATTTTGATAGTATTATTCCTAGGACATCCCCAGTGGAAATGGATTGCGATTGGTTTAACTATTGGAACTGCCAGTTGTTTAGGCATTAGTGCCATAGTCTCTCCTGCGGTTTGGGGATTAGGAACAGGTTGGGGATCTCAACTGTTTTTAGTTGTCAATGCTTTGTTATGTTTTGGGTTAGCTCGTTTAGCCATTAAAACTCAGGTAAATGCAATATGAGTATCACAGTAACGGGCAAGATTGAACGCAAGGGATTTGGTTTTGGCACTTGGGCATTAGTCAGTGATGACAAAACCTATGAACTGCATAAACCCCCGAAAGATTTGCAAAAGTCGGGGTTAAAAGTCACCATTAAAGGTCAAATTCGAGATGATATTATGACCATGGCTATGATTGGCCCTGTGTTGGAAATAGAATCTTTTGAAATAACTTAATTTTTGATAGGAAATACCGGAACACCGGGTAATACTTCTGGTTGTCACATTTCATCGTAGGGGCGAGGCACGCCTCGCCCCTACACCGAATTTGTGTCCATTTTTTAGGGTTAATAATTTTGATTATTATTTTGTACAATTCATTTAGACTTGCTATATATAACGTCAAAATCAGGAATGAGATATATTGATTTATTTTGTGGAATTGGAGGATTTAGAATTGCGATTAATCAAGTATTAACTGCTAAAAATATTAATCCAAAATGTGTTTTTTCCTCGGATATTGATGCCGATGCTCAAAAAATATATCAGATGAATTTTGGGGAACAACCCGCCGGAGATATTACCCAAATTGAAGCTAAAGATATCCCCGAACATGATATTTTATTGGCAGGTTTTCCCTGTCAACCCTTTAGTATTTGTGGACAGCTTAAAGGATTTGAAGATACTAGGGGAACGTTATTTTTCGATATTGCTCGAATTTTAGCTAGTAAAAAACCCAGTTATTTTATCCTAGAAAATGTTAAACAATTAGTTGGACATAACCAGGGAAAAACTTTAAAATCTATTATTGAAGTTTTAGAAGAATTGGGTTATAATGTTGAATATAAAGTATTAAATGCTTTAGATTGTGGATTGCCTCAAAAGCGAGAACGGATTTTTATTGTCGGTTATCGTCAACTTTTACCGTTTCGATGGGAGGTTCAAAAAATCCCGATGAAACCCTTAACAGAAATTTTAGAACCGCAAGTTTCAGACTTTTATTATGCTTCTGAAAAAATCCGTAATAGTCGTTTAATTAAATATCAAGGAAAAACCCATACTGAACCGACAATTTGGCATGAAAATAAAGCAGGTCATATTAGTGCTTATCCCTATTCCTGTGCATTAAGAGCCGGGGCATCCTATAATTATTTATTAGTGAACGGAGAACGAAGGTTAACAGAGCGAGAAATGCTGGGTTTGCAAGGATTTCCCGAGGAGTTTAAAATGGTCACTTCCTATTCGACCGCCCGCCGATTAATTGGCAATAGTGTGGCCGTTTATTGTGTGTCCAGGGTAATGAATTGTTTATTAAATGCTATTAATAATAATGTGGCAAATACCAATTTAATAGGTTAAGTTTAAGTTCTGCCTCAATTAATAGGAGAATAGGAGGCGGAGCCTCCTTGAATAGCATTTCTAGGTAGAACCTAGAAACGAGGATTTTGCCCGGGTTGCGGTGCTACCTGCTATAACTGATTACGGATTTTGTTCTTTTTGAAAAATAGGAATAGAAACTTCAAATGCCGTAAAATTATCGGAATCTCGATAACAAAGAATTTCTCCACTATGTTGTTCCACTACAATTTTATAACTAATTGATAATCCTAAACCCGTGCCTTTTCCGACTGGTTTTGTGGTAAAAAATGGGTCAAATAATCGGTTTTTAACCTTGTCTTCGATTCCGGGGCCATTATCTCGAATGGTGATTCTAACTTGTTCTAAAGGTGGTAATTTCCCTTTTTTCTCGGTTAAATCAGGGGAAATTATCTCCGTAGTAATTTTAATTATTCGAGGTTCGGGTTGATTATCTAAGGCATCAATGGCATTGCCAATTAAATTCATAAATACCTGATTCAACTGTCCAGCATAACATTCAACCTTGGGTAACTTGCCATATTCTTTAATTAACTCAATCCCACCGGATGCTCCTTTGGGTTTTAACCGATTTTGTAAAATCAATAATGTACTATCAATACCATCATGAATATTAACAGGCTTCATTTCGGCTTCATCTAATCGAGAGAAACTTCTCAAAGAAACCACAATTTGACGAATCCGATCGGCCCCCATTTCCATAGAAGATAGAATTTTAGGTAAATCTTCAACTAAAAATTCTAATTCAATTTCTTCACTCTTAGCTTGAATTGCCGGAGTGGCAATTGGATAAATTTCTTGATATAATTCCAACAATTCTAAAATGTCTTGGGTATATTCCTTGGCATAGGTAAGATTCCCATAAATAAAATTAACCGGATTATTAATTTCATGGGCAACTCCGGCCACCATTTGTCCTAAACTCGACATTTTTTCACTTTGAATTAATTGGGATTCCTTTTGCTTCAAATCCTGTAGGGCTTCACTCAAATGAAAGGCTTGGGTTTGGGCTGCTAAGGCCGCCGCCCGGGTTTGGGCATATAATTCCGCTTGGTCAATGGCGATCGCCAACTGATCCACTACCGCCCCCAAAAGCTCCACCTCACTATCCCGCCAAGGTCGATATCCGGTATAATGATTACAAACTATGGCTCCTCGTTGACCCGAACGGGTTTCCAAGGGTAATAACAATAGGGAAAAAATCCCCGTTTCCTGTAAAAACTTTCTGGTAGATTCATCTAAAGCCGTTGTGGTGTGAATATTATCAATTTTAATTGTTTGGGCCATGCGAATTTTTTCGGCTAACAAAGGAATTTGTTCCTGGGGATAGTCCCGTAAACTATTGAATAAACCAGGATTTAGAGATTCGTGGGTGACGGTAAAACTGGGTTGTTGATTGGGTTGAATATGTAGATACCAAAGGAAATGACATTGATCTACCTGCAATAAAGCCCGAATTTCATTAACGGCCGTCCCTAAAATCGTATCAATATCCAAGGAATCCCAAATCTGACTCGCCAACCGAAATAATAACCCTTCCCGGCGACTTTGCAGTTCTTCCCGCGCCTTCACCCGATCAATACCAACGGCTAAAGCATTCGCCACCCAGCCCAAAACCCCCTGAGCTTCATCACTGAGGGTTTCTTGGGTACAAATTGCCATTAACCCGACTAAACGACCTTCCACCACCAAGGGAAAATCCACAGTCCGACTTTTGCTCAAGGGTTGAGGATCGGAAATCGAATAGGTTAAAACATCGGTTTCGGTGATATTTTCTGGATGAATAGTTAACCCAGAATTAGCTTGAAGTTCTAATTGATTACTATTAAAATTTAATGTCCAAATTCCTACGCCGACTACATCGGGATAATTGGCGATCGCCTGCAGACAACGGCCTAGAATAGTGCTAATTGACCCCATCAGTCCCAGGGCTGTTCCTATTTCTGCTTCCAATTGGGAAAGCCGTGATCTTTCTAATAATAGGGTTTCAGCTTGTTTGCGTTCGGTAATATTCCGAGAAACCGCAATCACTTGATCAATATTTTCTGAGTTCTGATTTTCTAACCCATGACAGGTACTTTCAAACCAAATATATTCTCCATTCCGACATCGAATTCGATAACTAACCGTATAAATATCTTGACTATTTCTTAATCCTAAAAACTTTTCTTGAGTCCCTGCCAAATCCTCGGGATGAATCAATTCATAGACCGATTTTCCGATTAATTCTTCCGGTTGGTATCCCAATAATTGTTGACTAGCCGGAGAAGCATATAAATAAGTGCCATCATTGCTATGTCGAGAAATTAAATCCGTGGCATGATCGGCTAAAAGTCGATAACGGGCTTCACTTTCCCGTAAAGCATCCTCCGACTGTTTGCGTTGGGTAATATCGGTTTGAATGCCGATAAAATGGGTTAAACGTCCTTCTCGATCGCGCACCGGGGAAATTGAGAGTTCATTCCAGAAGTAACTGCCATCTTTGCGGTAATTTTTGAGGGTAACACTACAATTGGTATGGGTGGTGAGCGCATCTCGGAGGCGAGCTAATTCTTTTGGGTCAGTATCCTCACCCTGGAGTATTCGACAATTACGCCCTAAAACTTCCTCCTGAGAATAGCCAGTTAATTTTTCAAAGGCGGGATTACAGTAGATAATCGGAGAATCGGCTGTGGTAAAGTCGCTAATCACGATCCCGCTAGGACTGGCAGTAATCGCCCTTTCTAGCAATTCCATCCGCACTTCCGACTGTCTGCGTTCGGTAATATCAATTCCCGTCGCAATCACATATTTAACTAAGCCATTCGTCTGAAACAAGGCCGTATTTGACCAAGCAATCCAATGACGTTGACCACCCGGTTTAACCCATTCGGTCTCCCAGGCATTTAAACGGGTTTGATTGGGGATTAGGGGAAACGAATTTTGAGCTTTAACTGATTTGGGAGGTTCGTCAAACTCAATCATCATCGGCCCCGAAGCGGTTTGGCCCCTAGCACTCAAGGGTAAGAGGTTGACCCCCAACTCATCAAAGGTTTTTCCTTCGACTTCCTCGGCGGAATATCCGGTTAGTTGTTCACAGGTTCGATTAAACCGAATAATTCGACCATCGAGATCAAGTACAATTACTAAGGCACTAACGGTGTCGAGAACGGCACAAACAAAGTCTCTTTCTTGACGCACTACTTCCCAGACTTGCTTGCGTTCATTAATAATATCTTCGAGTTGACTAAGTTTGGCTTTGGAGTGAATCAGTTGGCGGTGTAAATTGATTTGGCTAATAATTTGATTATTGAGTGCTTGTAACGCCTTAATAGTTTCGGGGTGTAACTCCCGGGGCTGATAATCCATGATCGATAGCATCCCCACCATTAAGTGGTCGGAGGTCATTAAGGGAATACCCAAATAAAACCTAATCCCAGGCTCCTGTTTAATCAGGGGTTGGGAAGCAAACCGTTGATCATTCCAGGTATCAGAAATAATAATTGGTTCTGGGGATAGTTTTAAGGTAGAGTTAGAGCCATTAAGGTTTGAGGGATTATCCGGGTCGTCTTGCTCCTCAATCAACAAATCGCACCGAAAATATAATTCAATAATAAACTCGCAGAAATTCAAATAGGGATGTATTTTTTCCGTTAAACCCACCTGGGACTTTAACCACTGATGGCTAGAATCCATAAAGGTAATTAAGGCAATGGGTGCTTGGGCTAGATGGGACGCTAAGTGAGTCAAATCATCAAAGGGAATTTCAGCAAACCTGTGGATGACCTGAGAAAGATTATTGCCCTCTGGGCTGAACATGGTTTGACCTAAAAATCTTGCGTTCATTATCGATAATTACCATACAAAGGGAGTGGCTAGATATCAGCAACCGGGTATTTAGCTTTATGGGGTGAGATGTTCATATTAACTGTAGAGACGAGCCACGGCGCGTCTCACTTTAGTTGCTAACACCTCAACACCTTAACATCTCAATCCCTCGACTGTTACCCGACTTCTGACTTTTATTTGACTCGCCTTAGCTGTATGACACTTGTTGTCCAAACGTCGTGATCTCACACAACTTTTTTTGATCTGCTTTGATCTTAACAAAGATTGAAGCCAATTTTACTTTTGATTCGGGCTAATGCAAAAAATCTTTACGCCCATAAAAAATCTTACCTGTGATGGAAAAATAGTTTTTTGTGCTATTTCTAGGGTGCACACCCATAAAGGTCTAGGTCTGGTCATCCGGTATGATCATGTTTAAGTAATTTGTACTATTCAAAAATATTAAATTTTTTGCTATTTGATTAATCAGAAACACCCCAAGCAGGTTTGATTAAATTTCCTTAATAATTGTCCAGCTTAAAGTATATAATTGTTGATATAAAAGTGAAACAATACTTTTGATATATAATAAAAGTAATAGATAGTCGGCTCAGTGATCTAGCAAATTAGCTGATTTTTCATCGGCTTGATTACTACCCGAGCCAGGGCATCTCGACTCACCGAACATGAATTACTATGTCAGTATCTCAAAATTTTATACCCACTATTTTAGCTGTTGACGATAGTAGAGTCATGCAAGGACTCATCCAACAAGCGCTGGGGAAGGAATATCGTGTCTTGGTTGCTGATAATGCGGTGGATGCTTTATCAATGATTTACCATGAAGCGGTTTCGGTCTTACTTCTGGACGTGGCGATGCCCGGAATTGATGGCCTAGAACTTTGTCGCACCGTTCGCAGTATTCCTCAGTTTCAGAATTTACCTATTATTATGTTAACAGCACGGGACGGTGCTTTTGATAAGGTTCAGGGCCGTCTAGCCGGGGCGAGTGAATATCTGACTAAACCCTTTGATGCTCAAAAGTTATCTGAAGTTGTTGGTCAAGTTCTACAATTACAGTAAATTCATGTTTTTAGCTTATCCCCGCTAAACACTTAAAAAAAGAGGAATATCTAGTAATATTATTTTACCAATTACCCATTACCAATTACCCATTACCTGTTCCGGTGTTCCGGTGTTCCGGTGTTCCGGTGTTCCCTTTAAAAAAAGTTAAACTGTTCTGCGGTAATTCGGTTCGCTTCATATAAGGTTTTTGCTATTTCTGAAAGGGTTAATATCGCATGGGCTTGATAATTGTGATCTTTTAATCTTTCCTTAACTCCTCCTTCATGATCAATTAAAACTACAATATCATTAACTTTTAATCCCGCAGATCTTAGCTTTTCGGCTCCTTTGATCACACTATTTCCCGTAATTAAAATATCATCTACCACCACAATAGTTTCCCCGGGTTGAAAATGTCCTTCAATTAATCGTCCCGCGCCATAGGCTTTAACTTCTTTTCGCGGAAAGATCATCGGACGTTGTAATCTTAATGATAACCCGGTTGCTGTTGGTAAAGAACCATAGGGAATACCCGCAATTCGATCAAAACTGAGGGTTTCTAAAATATCCCCATAGGCGCCGACAATTTGATGAAAAATTTGGGGTGTGGAAATAATTCGTCTTAGGTCAATATAATAGGGGAAAACTTCACCCGATGCTTGAACATGATCGCCAAAAATAATACAGCCAATATCATACAATTGTAAAATCAAATCTCGATGGGGTTGATGTCTTAAAAAACAAACATCGGGCAACCATAAATCACAGGTAGGATTTGCTATAATGAATTTTTGTCTTTCTTTATTGATTTGATCTTTTAACTGTTGAATTTCGGTTTTGATTGTTTGTTTTTCTAATAACTGAGGTGGAATAGGTAATAATAAGCGATCGCCATTTAAACTCAATCCTGCGGATAAAATTGGGGTTAAATCTTCTATTTCCATTAAATCATTTTCTTCGGCTACATCCCCTTCTAATAAGATTAATTTTTCCGGTGCTGCTTGACGAATTTTCGCTAACATATCCGGTACCATTCCCACTAATAATCCCAATTGTTCAGGAGTTCCCCAGGTTTGAGCCACCTTAACTAATTCTAAATATAAAGGGTGTTGAGGTTGAGGATATTCTTGAATAATAGAAGCCGAAGGATTGGGCGTGGCACAGGAAATAAATACTGCTTGATCAGGATAAACTAAAAAAGGTGCAACTTGATCTAATCCCGAATAAGGAGTTAAAGTACAGGCATCAAATTTTAATTCTTCAAACACAAAACGAGCAAAAACGGTACTAGAATTCAAATCGCTATATTTGGCATCTAAAATAATCGGAATATGGGGTGGAATCAATTTTAATATTTTTTCTAATAATTTTAAACCCGGTATCCCCAAACCTAAATAAAATCCCCAAGAGAGTTTATAGGCACAGACAAATTCCGAAGTTTCTCGAATGATATAACTTAGCCATTCCTGCCATTGTTCAGTAATATCAGTGCGATCGCCATCAATTCCCCCACAATTTTCATTAGCAAAAATATGGCTATCGGGATCGGGTTCTAGGGCAACATAAAGCAAACTATTTTGTTTTTCAATTGCCGTCAATAATTTATTAAAAAAGTTCATTTTAAAGGTTGATTATTAATGATTGACAGGTAGGACAGATGATGATTATAATTATAATACCTGAAAGGTCGAGTTAAAAAATTAATCTCTGTTGATCTAGCCTGCTAGGGGCAAAAGGTTCCCTGATCAATCCTATAACTGATTACTGAAATGTTGAATACCAAAACCATACTCTCAGCCCTGTTAATTTTTGTGCCGATTTCAATTGCGGGTCACTTTTTGGAGTGGGGATCAACTATTGTATTTGTCACCTCAGCTTTAGCTATTATCCCCTTAGCGGGTTGGATGGGAACTGCGACCGAAGAAATAGCCGTTGTCCTGGGGCCGAATTTAGGGGGATTATTAAATGCTACCTTTGGGAATGCAACAGAATTAATTATTGGAGTTATCGCCCTGAATGCGGGATTAATTGATGTGGTTAAATCCAGTTTAGTCGGGTCAATTATGGGCAACCTCCTCTTAGTCATGGGTTTATCCATGTTTTTAGGGGGTTTGCGCTTCAAAGAGCAACAATTCCAGCCCGTGGTTGCCCGTTTGAATGCCTCGGCGATGAATTTAGCCATCATTGCTATTCTAGTACCAACAGCAGTAGATATTACCTCCATTGGCATTGAGGAATCCACCATGCAAACCCTCTCAGCCGCGGTCGCAGTAGTTTTAATTACGGTTTATATACTTACCCTGCTGTTTTCGATGAAAACCCACTCCTATTTATATGATGTGGGAGTAGCCGAAAACGATGAAGACGGCGAAATCACCCCAGAAGAAGCCGGACATACATCCAAGGTGAATTTAAAGCTGTGGATTGGGGTTTTGTTATTAGCGACCCTAACTGTAGCCTTCGAGTCGGAATTATTGGTTGAGACTTTAGAGGAAGCCACCTCTAGTCTGGGACTGACCGCACTATTTACCGGGGTGATTTTAGTTCCGATTATTGGTAACGCTGCTGAACACGCCACCGCCGTTACCGTGGCGATGAAAAATAAAATGGATTTATCCGTATCCGTGGCTTTAGGTTCGAGTTTACAAATTGCTTTGTTTGTAGCTCCGGTATTAGTTTTAGCCGGATGGATATTAGGCCAACCGATGGATTTGAATTTTAACCCCTTTGAATTAATCGCCGTTGCTGTGTCTGTGTTAATTGCCAACTCCGTCAGTTCCGATGGCCGTTCCGATTGGCTGGAGGGGGTTTTACTCTTGGCTGCTTATACGGTTTTGGGTATTGCGTTTTACTTCCATCCGATTATTGAGGGTATTGGTTAATTATCGCTGATCCGCCATTCTATCCCATGAACTAATAGCATAATCCGCCGAAACCTATCGCTAGGAATTTTGGGTTGAAGTTCTCAGTCGTGATTACTGGACTCACAACCCAAAACGTAATACAATTTACATCGGTCAGTCGCCTTTAAGGACACTCCGAAAGGATTGCTGTTAATTTTTTATAGGGAAAGAATAGTGGGTCTTTTTAGTCGTTTTTCGCAGGACATGGGCATTGACCTAGGAACTGCTAACACGTTGATTTATGTATCGGGTAAGGGCATTGTACTACAAGAACCCTCGGTTGTCGCTATTGACAAACTAGAAAAAATCCCGTTGGCGGTGGGAGAAGAAGCTAAGAAAATGTTGGGCCGCACTCCAGAAAATGTGGTTGTGCTCCGACCCCTACAGGATGGGGTGATTGCGGATTTTGATGCGGCTGAACAAATGCTGAAACATTTTATTCGGCGGGTGAATGAGGGAAAAACCCTGATTGCTCCTAGAATTGTGATTGGGATTCCCAGTGGAGTTACCGGAGTAGAACGTCGGGCGGTAATTGAAGCGGTTTCTCAGGCGGGGGCGCGGGATGTGCGACTGATTGATGAACCTGTGGCCGCGGCCATTGGTGCGGGTTTACCTGTTTCCGAAGCGACGGGAAATATGATTGTGGATATTGGGGGCGGGACAACAGAAGTCGCAGTTTTGAGTTTACAGGGAACGGTATTAAGTGAGTCGGTACGGGTGGCGGGAGATGAACTCAACGATGCCATCATTCTGTATATGAAAAAAGTTCATAATTTGGTGATTGGAGAACAAACGGCTGAGGATATTAAAATTAAGATGGGTTCAGCTTATCCCAACCCCGCCGATGAAGAAATGGTTATGGAAGTGCGGGGGATTCATTTATTATCGGGTTTACCTCGCACTGTCACCATTAAAGCCCCGGAAGTGCGCGAAAGTATGGCTGAACCTTTATCGGTTATTATTGATTCTGTCAAACGCACTTTGGAACGGACTCCCCCGGAACTAGCTGCGGATATTATTGACCGGGGGATTATGTTGGCGGGGGGAGGAGCCTTGCTCAAGGGTATCGACACCTTGATTAGTCATGAAACTGGAATTATTACCCATATTGCTGCTGACCCTCTGTGTTGTGTGGTATTGGGCACAGGTCGGGTATTAGAAAATTTCAAACAGTTGGAACGGGTTTTTACTGGGGGTTCCCGCAATCTGTAACAATTGATAATCGATAATTGATAATTAATAATTGACCCTAAAAAAATAATTATCAATTATCTTCACAGTTAATTTTAATTGGTATGCAAACACGGAGTTGGTGGAGTCGGAGTCGGAATCAATTTTTTTTACTGGGTTTAGCGATTCTAGCCGCTTTATTGGTACGACAAACCCAGGGAGCTCCTGTGTATGAAATGTACTATTGGTTGACTCGTCCGTTTCATTTATCCCCATCAACCGTAACTGAACAGGAAAAGATTGTCCGACAAATTGCTCCTAGAATTAATCAGTTAGAAGCTGAAGTTGAAGAACTGAAAAATCAAAATCAAAAGCTTCAGGATATTTTAAATTATGTCGCTTCTAAAAAACAGGGTAAGGGAATTGTGGCTCCTGTAATTGGTCGCACTACTGATTCTTGGTGGGAACAAATTATTATTGGTCGTGGGAGTCAACAGGGGGTTAAAAATCAGGATTTAGTGGTGGCTCCTGGGGGATTAATTGGACGGGTGATCAGTGTGACACCGAATACCAGTAAGGTGATGCTTTTGAGTGATCCGATGAGTCGTATTGGAGTCACTATTACTCGCAGCCGAAATATGGGATTTCTCAAGGGAAATTCAACGGAGCAAGGGATCATGGAGTTTTTTGAAAGTGATCCGAAAGTCAAGGTGGGAGATATGGTTGTTACCTCTAGTTATAGCCAGCTTGTCCCTGAAGGTTTGCCTATTGGTAAAATTATTTCTGTGGATATGAATAAAGCTCCTTCTCCTGAAGCGATTATTGAACTTTTTGCTCCGATTTCTTCTTTGGAATGGGTGGTTATTTACCCCAATCAAAAATCAGTAATTAACAATTAATTTCTCTGATAATGATTAATTATGTTTTTTAAGCCTTACCAAGTTTTTAATCTGATTATTACCCTGGTTTCCTTGTTGGTTTGTATGTGGTTATCTTTGGTTCGGATTCCGGGTGTAGAACTGTTTGAAATTACCCCAAATTGGGTATTGATTTGGTTAGTAAGTTGGAGTATTAAACGGTCTTTATTAGAAGCTGTGGTTGGGGGATTGTGCTGTGGGTTGATGTTAGATGGATTAACAGTTTCCGAACCTTCCCATATTTTCCCTTTTGTGATTGTTGCGGTTTTAACTGTTTTTATCTATAAACGGATTATTAAAAAAATTCAAGAGGATTTTATTTCCGTTGCTTTAATTGTTTTCGGCATGGCGATTTTGGTGGAGTTCATCCGAAGTTTACAGTTAATTAATTTTCAATTTTCGGATTTTAGTCAATTTGTTGCCAATTTTCAGCAATTTGTTGCCGATTTTCAGCAATTTTGGCAACATCAACAACGGGCAGCCTTGTTAACGGCGATTATGAGTAGTTTGTGGCTCGGTGTCATCTATCTGCCGCTTAATCGTTGGTGGGCATTTATAAAACCCTCAAATCAACTAAAATCTTAGGGGCGGGTTCATCGGGGTTTGGGTTAATTCATGCCCCTCTCACAAAATCCGCCCTAAACGTGCTCAGGAAATTTCTATGCTTAAACATAGTGACTTTGACCAAACAGATACGGCTGTTCGTGCCAAAATTCTCAGTGAAGCTCTGCCCTATATTCAAAAGTTTTCTAATCGTACAATTGTAGTGAAATATGGGGGGGCTGCGATGAAGGATAGCAGTCTCAAAGATAAGGTAATGCAGGATATTGTGTTGCTGTCTTTTGTTGGAATTCGGGTGGTGGTTGTCCATGGCGGCGGCCCGGAAATTAATAGTTGGTTGGTTAAACTTGGCATTGAACCCCAATTTAAAAACGGATTACGAGTCACCGACGCCGCTACAATGGATGTGGTGGAAATGGTATTAGTGGGTCGAGTTAATAAGGAAATTGTTTCTCTAATTAACCAGGCTGGCGGGGAAGCTGTGGGGTTATGTGGTAAGGATGCTAACTTAATTAAAGCTCGTCCTGAAGGTCAAGCGGATATTGGTTTTGTGGGAGAAGTCAGTAGTGTCAATACTAAGCTTTTAGAGTCTTTGGCGAGCAGTGGTTATATTCCCGTAGTTTCCAGTGTAGCAACGGATGAAGATGGACAGGCTTATAATATGAATGCGGATACCGTTGCTGGGGAAATTGCGGCGGCTTTGGGCGCTGAAAAGTTAATTCTGTTAACCGATACAGCCGGAATTTTGGAGGATTATCATAATCCCGATACCTTAATTGCTCAAGTTAATATTCAGGAAGCCCGACAGTTAATTGAGCAAGGTATTGTTTCCGGGGGGATGATTCCTAAAGTTAATTGTTGTGTCAGAAGTTTAGCCCAGGGAGTGCGGGCGGCTCATATTTTAGATGGTCGTGTGGCTCATGCTTTATTACAAGAAGTGTTCACCGATTCCGGCATAGGGACGATGATTGTTGCTTCGGAATTTATGCGTTAGAGAAGTTTCAGGGATGGGGGCTACCACGGAGGGATTGCCCCTACAAAGAATCAAACAGCCCTGATGGCTGGGGTGGGGTGGGGTGAGATTTTTTTGCTATAAGTTATTATAGCATTTTTAGTAAACATAATTAATTAATAGTTTAATTAATTATGTTTAACTAACTGTTGATTGCTAATTTCTGTTTTTTTTTCCTGCTGATCAAACCAAGCTAAAATCCGATTCCAAGCCCACCATCGGTCGGGATCATTGAATTGATTTTGGCAAATCTTACTACTAATATAACCCACATGACCTCCATAATCCGTTGTGACTAAATTAATCGCCGGATTCTGATCACTCGCTGCTTTTAAATCGGGAATCAAGGTAGGATCAAATAAAGGATCATCTTCAGCATATAAAATCAGTGTAGGTTTCCTAAGTTTAGGAAGTAACTGCAATCCACTACTGGCTTCATAATAGGCTTCTACGCTCTTAAAACCTAAGCGTTTAATCACTAATTCATGATCAAATCCCCAGATAGAATTTGCCCGTTTAATTGCTTCTGGATCGATGTCATTAGGATGATATTGATACAGATTTCTAGCTAATTTTTTCAGCTCTTTTGTAATCGCTCGCTCTAAATATTTTCCCCAAGAATGTTGAACTAAATAAGATAAAGAACGGGTTGAATCTAAACTAGGACAAATCACCGCACCCCCAGCGATATCAGAATTTTGTAAGTCTAAATCCGCTCCCCAATTATTAACGGTTTGGGCGGTTTTAATCCCCCATAATGCTAATTGTCCCCCTAAAGAATAACCCGTAAACCAAAAGGGAGTCGGACACCCCATTAATTTAGATTGAGCCGCAATTCTGACATAATCTTCCCCTTCATATAGCCCATCGGAGGTTAAAGTGGGGGATAATTCTGCGGTTTTTCCGTGGGCTCTCCAATCAAATAAAACCACCGCATAACCCGCAGCAAAGGCTTTTCTTCCCCAGATTCTCAGAAACCATTGGTTGTCTAAAGTTCCGGTAATTCCATAGGTAGAAATAATTGTTCCTCTGGGGTTTTCGGGAATCGCCACAATTCCATAAATTGGAATATCAGAAGCTCCTAAAAATACTACTTCTTGATAGGATGGTTCGGGCAAGTTAATAGTTTTTTCCCAGTTTTTACTAGCTCTTAATGCGGCATAAAGGGTCATTGAAAAGCCATTTTTTAGGGTAAAAGGGGGCTGATAAATCGGCTGGATCATTAGAAAGTTTAATAAAGGGTTAGGGGCTTGAGATATATAATTTGATTATATAGCAATTCCGGCTAAATATGACTATTTTCTAACTTTACTAAGGGCTTCTTGAATATTCTCTTGGGTTAATTTATTCACAATGGTTAAACTAAATGGTGAAGTTTCTAATCTCTGAATATAACCTGCATTCAAATAGGGTAAATATTCAGTTTGACCCCGAATATAACTATTAAAAAATACCAGACTTATGGCTTTTAAAAATGGGAAGGCTAACTCAGGATTAGGGCCGATAATTTGAGCCGGGACAGGAATCACAGCCTCCCCAGATTGTAAGAAAGAAAAGTGGGTTCCTTTCTCCAATAACATTAAATATTTATAAGGAGTTGTTAACCAAGAAAAGGGATAAATTTGTTCACTAACAGCCGGGGCAATATAATCATCACTTCCTCCAATTATTAAGGTGGGAATTTGAATTTTACTCATGCCTTCTTGTCCAAAAACTACACTGGTAATGGGATTAATAGCAATTACCACTTTGACTCGTTTATCCTGAAGATTATAACCTTTATTGGCAATAGAAGTAGCTTGACATTGCAATAAAATAGAAATATTCAAGGTAATTTGCTGGTTAGCAAACTTTTCACACTCTTGATTAATTCTGGTACTATTAAAAGTCGCACCCCCTACAGCTAAAGCGGTATAACCCCCATAGGATTGACCTAAAACCCCGACATTATCTAATAGTAAGGGGCTGGGAAATGCAGAATTTTTAGCTTTTTCTTCTAATAAATTGAGGACGGCGGTAATATCTAAGGGACGACTAATAAAAACTTCTGCATCGGGCGGTTGAGCATTTCCCTGGAGGAAATTTGCTAATCCATCAGCACTGGTTTCTAAATGTTCTGGAACTGCAACAAAATACCCATGGGAGGCTAAATGTTCAGCTAAATATTTGAAGGTTGTTCGGTCGGAACCCAAACCATGAGAAATCACAATCACCGGGGCTGGGGTTGAAATTTGGGGAATATAAATATCAACGGGAGAAGGAACATTGCGTCGAGGATTTTGAAAGGTAAAGGATTCTTTTTTCCATGGAGTTGTACCCGGATTTCTTAAGTTAATCGGTGGATTTTGTCGGGCTGGATTATTGATCTCGGCTTGAGCCTGTTGGTTAATCCAATTAATAATTGATTGATCTTGATAAATAATTTGAGATAAATCTTGAATCACTTGTGTAGCAAAATTTAGATCAATTTCTAGGGTCTGACCAGGAAATTTTTCTAGGATTCCCAGTAACGTTAAACCCCCAGGAAGTTGAGAGGCTTGATTAATCGCTATTTTTAAAGCATTGAAACCATTTTCACCATTATCGGTTTGAATAAAATTACCAAATCGAGTTAATATTGTAGTACCCATGGGGGTATTATTAAATTGTTGAATACTCCAAGGACTGGCCGTCATGGGAGTAATTAAAAGTTGACGCAGTTTTTCTAAATCTTCAGCAGTCAGAACTTTTTCAGAAATCGATAAAACTGACGATGTATTTCCCTCTTGGGCAAATATGGCTAAGTCTTCAACGGAAATAAATACTGTACCGATACTATACCTAACAGCAATTTGTTCGGCGGCAATTGCTGAGGTAGTTGTGGCGATAAAACTAGATAGAATCCCTAAGCCAATTTTAATTAGTTGACCTGAGATAGAAGCAATCCTAATCTTGTTTTTTTTGCCTTGACCGTAGGGAAGATTTTTAATAAGTTTTAGCATGAAGTTATGAATAACTATATCATTAATTTTATTCTAGCATTAGCATCTGAATAATGTCAACTATTTTTTGATTAAATTAGTCAGTTTTTATCAGGATTTATCCCCTTAATTGCGTTATTTAATTGGTTGGGTGTTAAAGATTGAATCAAGCTCAAAGGATAGGCTGGATCAGTAATAGTTTGAATATAAGCTGAATTAAGATAGGGTTTGTATTCAGAATTTTGATTCAGATAGGTCTGAAAAAATGCGGTGCTTAATGCTTTAATATAATTTCGACTAATTTCAGAAGTCGGGGGAACAAATTGGGGGAGTTTTGAGAGTTCTGAGGTATTTTTTTGGGTAATATCGTAAAAATGGGTAGCATGATTTTGCATCATTAAATATTTATTAGGAGTGGTAAGCCAGGTAAAAGATTGTAACTGTTCTGACAGGGCGGGGGCGAGAAAATCTGCGTTACTTGCGGTAATGAAAACAGGAATTTTGATTTTACTTAAACCCGATGATCCTAAAATAATACTATTCACTGGATTTAATACAAAAATAGCTTTTACCCTTGAATCTTTAAGTTGATAGTTATTCTCAGGAAGTTCTAAAGCTCGACACTGAAGAAAAATTGAAGGATTTAAGGGAATATCAGATTGTTTACAGTTGGTTTTTAGTTGGGTAAAATCAAGGGTAGCTCCTGATAAAACTAAAGCCGTATATCCCCCTAAAGAATGACCAATGACCCCGACATTTTGTAAATCTAATTGATTATTAAAATCGCTGGAATTAAGTTTTTCGAGTTGATTTAGTAAGACGGTAATATCTCGAGGTCGATCAATAAATTGTGCGGGTTCAAATAGGTCTTTTACTTCCCCCTGGAGTAAGGATTGAAATTGTTGATAATCACTACCTGGATGTTGGGGAACCGCCACCGCAAATCCATAGGAGTTAAGATGTCGAGCTAAATTTTCAAACCGTGAACGGTCAGAAGCTAAACCATGGGAAATCACAATCACAGGATGAGTAAATTGATCTACGGTTTGAGCAGTATCGGGTAAATAAAGATCGACCTCAAAGTTACGATTATTTTCAATATTGTTGACCGTAATTGTTTTTTTAATCCCCGCAAATGTTCCAGGTTTTCTTAAATCTGGTCTTTGACTAAAATCGGTAAAATTAGCTTTTTTGGCTTCAATATTGGATAGAAATTCTAAGGATTTTGTTACGGTCTGGGTTTGTTGAACTAAGGTAAAAATTCGGGTTAAAATTTCTAGGGTTTTTTCAAGATCTAAGCGAATTTCTGGACTAGGAAACTGACGCATTACGTCTATAATTGTAAAGCCATTGGGCTGATCCACAACTTCAAGTAAGCTAGTATGAATTGCTTCTACTCCATTATCACCTGATTGGGTTTGAATGATCGTTCCTAGATAGTTTAAAAAAGCCAGAATTAAGGGGGAATTAAAAAAAGGTTGAATAGAAATATCTTGATTAGTATAACGGGTTTTCAAGAGTCGAATTAAAGTTTGTTTTTGTTCAGGATTTAATAGTTTTAAATAGGTAGATAGGGATTCTTGGGGATTAATTGTGCCTTTTTTGGCATAATTTTCTAAAGCATCAATAGAGATAGAAATGCTTGTGGTTCCCAACGGGACAATAATAGATTCGGCGGCGATTCCGGGGAGAGTCGTTAATAGAATAGAGGCTATTGTTAAGGTAAAAGAGGACAACCAGCGCATTGTTTTTTCCTGTTCTAGTTTTTAATATTCAGGAATTATGCACAGAAACCGGGTTTTTTTATGAAAATACTTCCTGTGACCCACATATTATCTGAAAAACCCGGTTTCTCGGGCGACGGTGCGTAAGTCCTAAATATTTTAATCTATTCTAAAATAACACAACTTTTACAGGAGTTAAATATTGATTAAATCCGATCAAATCTCTGAAAAGCCAATTTTTAGACCATTTATTGATCGGGTTTAAGGTGAGTGAGTAGGATTTTAATTTCTTCCAATAGAGAATCTACCGATAAATTAAATGGTAAGACTTTTAGGGGAAAACTAGCGGTAAAGCGTTGTAGATAAACAGCGATTTTTTTCCAGATATAATCCTCTAATTCACCCGTAGGATCAGATTGATTTTTCTGTTTTCTATCAACAGTTTTATTCAATATTGTCATATCTGATTGGGCTAAAATAATAATTGGTATTTTTGATTTTATTTGTTCTAAAGTTGACAGAGCTTCAACTAAATTAGAAAGGGATTTTCCGCGAAAACAAATTAATATTAAATCCAAGCTCTTACATTGAATTTTATGAATAATTTCTTCCCAACTTTTGCCCATAATTCCTTGAAATCCAGCAATTTTAATATATTGAACTAGAGCTTGATCGATCTTAAAATTAGCGGGATCAACAGGATCAAGCGGATCTAATAAATCACCCAATTGTTGTTCCGGTAAAATTGAAGAATCTACAACTAAAATACTGGGTTTCCAACTTAAACGAGTGGCAATTTGCACGACTTCTAATAAAGCTGAACTAATCGATAAAGGAAAACTTTCATTTTTGAACCGATCATCTTGGGAATTAGCTAAACAGGGAAAAATTGACAAATTTTTAACTTGATTAGCGACTTGAGTAGTGACAGGATCTAAAGTAAAAATCGGTAATTGGGTCAAACTTTCTTGTTTACTAATATCCTCTAACAAATAGGATGGATTTTGGATTGAACTATCTCTTTCTAACACCATCACATTAGGATGCCAAATTTGGGCAATCATCGCGGCTTGATGCACGTCATCCGCTTCTAAAATTCGACAATGGGAAAATCGAGATAAAAATAAAGCCGAATGATAAATATAATTCTGATTTTTCAAAGCTGCATCGGGAGCCAAATTTTGAGAATTTTCTGATAAACTAAACCAAAGGATAATCAACTGTTGTGGGACAGAAATAGGAACCTCTAGGAGTAATTCTTTTAACAACTTTTCTAATTCCAATTCTTTAACTGGAAGGCTAAGAAATCCATCACAATGATTGATTAATGCCCGTTGTTTATCTCCCAAAGTTGCGGTAATAATCACCGGAATTTTATGGGTTTGTAGATCGGTTTTCAGTAGGGTTAAAACATCCCAACCGGACAATAAAGGAATTAAAGGATTTAGTAAAATTACCCTGGGTTGTAGACAACGGGCTTTTTCAACTGCTTCTGTTCCTGAATGGGCGATGATCACTTGATATCCTAAATCAGCGAGTTGTTCGCTCAAGTTTTGAATAAATTTGGGTACGGTTTCTACTACTAATACTAACCGAGATGTGTTTGAGGAATCTACAGGAGAAGAACTAGAAAATTCATGGTTTTGATTACCCAGTTTAGGCGGCAATTCCCAATTACAACGGGGAGGATTAGGGGGTAATAATAGCGTGAATTTACTGCCTTGATTCGGTTGAGAAATAAAGCTGACATCTCCCCCATGGAGTCGGGCTAAACGCTGGGTTAATACTAACCCCAGTCCTGTTCCTTCAAATTCACGGGTCAGGGGACTTTCTAACTGTTGGAATTTTTGGAAAATTAGATGCTGTTTATGATCAGGAATCCCAATCCCTCGATCCCAAATCGTAAAAGCTACCCAATTTTCCCAACGACTTACTTGTAGACCAAAATCACTGCCATCGGGGGTAAATTTTAGGGCATTACATAACAAATTGACTAACATTTGTCGTAATCTAAGTTCATCGGCGACGAAGGTTTCTAAACCGGGTTCAATCTCTAGGTGAAATCTACTTTTAACTTGGGCTAAAATTTCTGCTTGCAGTTTAATATCCGATTTGTCCTGGCTTTGATAATGTTGAATTGCTAAATCAAAGGCAGATTGACAAACTGATTGAATATGTAAAGGTTCGGGAACTAACTCTAATTGTCCGGTTTCTATGCGGGTTAAATCCAGAATATCATTCACCACTAACATCAGGTGACGACCACTTTTATGAATCAGTTGGGCATAACGGGTTTGCCTTTCGTTAAGTTCTCCCAATGCTTGATCTTTTAATAAACTTGATAAACCTAAAACTGCGGTAAGGGGGGTTTTTAATTCGTGACTAATACAAGCCATAAACTCGTCTTTGATCCGATTAAGTTGAATTAAATCAGTATTTTTAGCGGTGAGTTCTTGGGCGACTCGATGCTGTTCCGTAATATCTTGAGCGAACACTAACCAGAGGTTATCGGTTGCATTCTCTAAATCTAAACCTATTTCTGATTTATGGTTTAATTGTTGACGGGTAAATTGCCACACCCGTTCCTGATTTTGAGCGACCGGACAAATACAAACATAACTATCTGGTTTACTCCCGAGTTGACACCATTGGGGCATTTCTAAGGAGGCTGAATTGGCAATTAAAGGTTCAGCAATATGGGTTAAGGGATTAGATAAAAGTCCCCAGTTCCCAGAGGTTTCTAAAGGTGAATTCCCCTCGTTTTCGCCCTCGGAAAATCTTACAGAGGTTTGAGCCCAACGGATTACGGTTTCTGCGACTTCCTGTACGACTTGTGATCCTAGTCCAATTAGCGATCGCCAGGCTAAATTTTGACTAATGATACTGCCATCATCCCGTTGAATCATTAAAGGTATAGGTAGTTCATCCAAAAACTCAATTAAATGACTTGATAGGAGAGAATTTTTCGGGTATAGAAAACTTAACCGGGGTTGGTTTTCTGTCTGGAAGTCGAAAGTATGGGGAGCAGAGGTTTTGGCTGACTCAACGGGGGGAAACTGTGGGCAATGTTTGGCTAAATGTTCCAACACCTGTAAACTATCGATTAATCCGATAAATTCTCCCACCTGATTCACTAAAGCGAGGGATAAACTTTCCGTCTGAGTTGGATCTACCGCCGTATGGGAATTTTGATATTGTAAATACAGCCAAAACTCCTGTAGGTTTAAATGAGATGGAATCGGGATCATAGGCTCAATGATCGTCTGAAAACCTTCTCCTAATCGGGGTTGGCTCTGAGTGGGTAGGGAAACAGGAATCTGATTCAACAGATAGGGAAGAAAACGACGCAAGGAAACCATTCCCATCGGCTGATATTGGGAGTTGATAATCACTACCCTTTCACAGTTTCCCTGGGAAAAAATAAACCGCAATGCTTCCAGGGATGTGTCCTGGTGACAAATAGGGACTACCTGAAGGAAATTGAGGAGGTTAGCTTGGGGAGACATAAGACTTAAATTCTCCAGATCAGATCATAATCATCTGAGTTAACAATCATAATCTAAGAGAACCCCTGATAATTATATTTCTATTGTCATAGCAAATGGTTGACTTTTCTGCAAACTTAACGATTTCCTAAACAATCTTAAAACAATGGAAAGTTTTTCTTCCCGGCTTGGGGCAATTTTCCTAAAATATTGATCCCCAACGGTTTAACGATATTATTTTATTCGTTTATTACCACAACGGTCTGGATGTTTGCTCGGAGGAGACAAAAATTTTCTTTCTATTTGATTAACCGATTACTGAGGATTATAGCAGACAAATTGATTCAGGAAGTTTGAAGTTTGTCATCTACTTTAAGTTAGAACTTCAATTTTCTGATCCTATTTACTTTTGAAGTTAACCCATGATGATAATTGGGTCAATCATATTTTACTTTTTATGGGAAATAAAGCTCAAGAAAGTCTGTCGGTTTGATAATCGCTATTCCCATAAAATTATTTAATACTAATAAATCTTGATCTCCCGTGATTAAAACTTCAGCATTAGCAGATAAAGCAGTTGCTAAAATATGATTATCTTTGGGATCTCTTAATTGGGGTAAGTTAATATCAATAGTAGGACATTTTTCTGAAAATCCTTCAGTGATAGCCATTAAATATTCAATAGTATGATTTTGCTTTTTAAGTTGATTTTTAAATTTGGCACGTTGTAAGGTTATTTCTAATTCTTCTAATAAAGATTCAGAAACAAAGATAGTGATCTTATTTTGTCTGGAAAGATGCAAAAATTGAGCAGGTAAACCTCCCCATAGCAAGGCAGAAATCCAGATATTAACGTCAAGAACAACTCTCATTATTTCCCCCATAATTCTTGTCTAACTTCTTTGACAATTGCACTAATTTCTTCTAAGGTAGGTTGGTCAGGGTCTGGTTCTAATTGATCTAATTCTTGTAAAAAACAATCTAAGTCAACAGTTATATTAGATTTTTTTTTCAGAATAATTTCTCGATCGGTAACTGATATTTCATATTCTGTTAAAGGTTGCAGTTGTTGTAATATTTCGGGAGGAATTTCTAGTTTTCCTTCGGAAGTTACTCTGGCAATTAATTTAGTAATCATTCTTTCTCCTTGTTTGAATTATTGTTTTATTCGTGATCTAAAACTAAAATTTTAGGTGTACGCTGTACCAGTCTTACACAGGACTTACGCACCCAACCAAAGAAACCGGGTTTTTTTCCGAAAATACTTGGTTGTGACCCACATATTCTCTAAAAAACCCCGGTTTCTCGGGCGACGGTGCGTAAGTCCTATTACAATTGTAGCAAAAAGTTTTCGGTTTTGTTGGGCAGAAGCTAAAACCTTTCTAACCAATTTTGCCAAGCTATATTAATCAGATTTTCTAGTTGACTCAGAGATTCTGTAGAATCTGTTACCTGGATAAACTTTTCAAAGTCTTTATAGTTATAGAATTTATCAATAGATCTTTTACCTTTAGGAATATACCCAATAAGATTTATTTGTTGATGCGATCGCTATTTTTTTAAGGGAGAAGATCAAAAAATACCTTGATCACCCTTGCGCGCAATGTTATGAAAATATGACATTTAATCGCCAGGATTGTCCACATTCGGGTGATATAATAAAAAGTTGGCTTTTTATAGAACCAATATCCCCTTCTCAACCTTAGAAGTGGGGCTTTGTAGTGACTCAAATCTCTTATCGGTAGAAAACCGTAGCGTCTACCCTATTGTACCTAAAATGACAGAATCAATTCGCTTTCTGATGTGTTCTCCAGACCACTATGATGTGGACTATGTAATCAATCCTTGGATGGAGGGGAATATCCACAAGTCCTCCTTTGACAAGGCTAGAGAACAATGGCAAAGTTTGTACCATCTGATCAAAGAACACGCCATTGTGGACTTAGTAACCCCCGCCAAAGGCTGGCCGGATATGGTCTTTACCGCCAACGCCGGGTTAGTTCTCGATAAAACCGTCGTTCTTAGTCGTTTTTATCATAAAGAACGTCAAGGGGAAGAACCCTATTTCAAAACCTGGTTTGAAAGTCAAGGATTTACCGTCCACGAACTTCCTAAAGACCTCCCCTTTGAAGGTGCTGGAGACGCATTATTTGACCGGGAAGGGCGCTATTTATGGGCGGGATATGGGTTCCGGTCTGAACTCGATTCTCACCCCCTAATTGCTGAGTGGCTGGATATTGAAGTCCTATCCCTGCGGTTAATGGATGAACGGTTTTATCATTTGGATACCTGTTTTTGTCCCTTAAAAGGCGGGTATTTAATGTATTATCCCCCCGCCTTTGATTCCTATTCAAATCGCTTAATAGAACTGCGGATCCCGCCCGAAAAACGGATTATTGTTGAGGAACCCGACGCCATTAACTTTGCTTGTAACACCGTCAATATTAATCAGATGGTGATTATGAACAAAGTCAGCGAAAACCTCAAAGCCAGACTGGAAGAATCTGGTTTTACCGTCCTAGAAACTCCCTTAACTGAGTTTTTAAAAGCAGGTGGGGCTGCCAAATGTTTAACCCTGCGGGTGACTGAACCTGTGATTGTTGATCGTCATGCGGTGGTTAAATTTGAAAGCCACACCGTCCTGATGGAAGGACATCTATTAGATGCCGGCTTAATTAACCGCGCCCTAGATTTAGTTGTCGAAGGTGGCGGTAGTTTCAAAGTTCTCAACTTCAATTTAGGGGAACAACGGCAAAGCACCTCGAAAGCAGAGATTAAAATTTCCGCCCCATCCCATGAGGTGATGGAAGAAATTATCACTCAATTAATTGATATTGGCGTGGTCTCCTTAGAAGATGACCAACGAGACGCCCGCTTACAACCAGTCGAACAAGATGGCGTTGGCCCCGATGATTTCTACGTCTCCACTATTTACCCCACGGAAGTTCGGGTTGATGGCCAATGGCTAACCGTTCAACATCAACGCATGGACGGGGCGATCGCCATTTCCCCAACCCCCAACGGTCTAGTAGCTCAATGTAAGATTCTGCGGGACTTAAAGGTCGGAGAACGGGTGGTGGTGGATGTGGTTGGTCTTCGCACCATCCGCAAAACCGAATCGCGCGAAGCTCGGAATGCACCCCAGGAATTTAGTTTTATGTCGGCGGGGGTGTCGAGTGAACGCCGGGTGGAGTTAATCGTGGAACAGGTCGCCTGGGAACTGCGTCAAATTCGCGATCGCGGTGGGAAAGTGGTGGTAACAGCTGGCCCGGTGGTGATCCATACCGGAGGGGCGCAACATTTATCCCATCTGATCCGTGAAGGCTATGTCCAGGCGTTATTAGGGGGAAATGCGATCGCCGTTCACGACATGGAACAATCGATCATGGGAACCTCCCTTGGTGTGGATATGAAACAAGGTATCGCTGTCAAAGGAGGGCATCGCCATCACCTGAAAGTGATAAATACTATTCGCCGTTATGGGAGTATTGCCGCCGCCGTTGAAAATGGCTTGGTTAAGAGTGGGGTAATGTACGAATGTGTTAAAAATAACATTCCCTTCTCCTTAGCGGGTTCGATTCGGGATGATGGCCCCCTACCAGATACCCAAATGGACTTAATTAAAGCCCAAGAACATTATGCCGAACTCTTGCAGGGCGCTGATATGATTCTAATGTTGTCCTCGATGTTGCATTCGATTGGGGTGGGTAATATGACCCCTTCGGGAGTTAAAATGGTCTGTGTGGATATTAACCCGGCCGTTGTCACCAAACTGAGCGATCGCGGTTCCGTGGAGTCTATTGGCGTTGTCACCGACGTCGGACTATTCCTAAGTTTATTAGTCAATCAACTAGATAAATTAACCAGTCGTTACGGCGTCGTACAAGTGGGTTAATTTCAACCACCCACACTGTGCCACCAGGTCTATCAGTGTGGGTCGTTCACCAGCCCTTAATTCTCAAGCATTACCCAAAGTGGGAATCTCAACCGAACCCGAACCCCGACCCTGAAAACTCGGTAAATCCAAGCCACTGGGACGGCGACTTTTTTGGGCTAAACGATAGCTGACACTTTGTAACTCAGCATGAAGTTGTTTATTTTCCCGTTGCAGTAATTCTACTTTTTCCATGACTTCATTCAGACGTTCTGAGAACTTCTGACGGTATACCCCAGGTAACTCCTGCACAACCTGTTCCAACATCCGAGAACGGTCTGTTAGCTCCTCCACTGACTGTCTGAGTTGATAGGCTTCCGTATCCCGTTCGGCGATTTGTCCTTGATAAAACTTAACCTGCTGCTCCATCTCTTGCAGTTGTTCCCGTAAAGCTACCATTTGCACTTGATGACGTTCGGAAACCTCTGGACTGGGTAATAAGTTAGCGTCTCCTTTTACCAAACGGAATAGTTCTTGAGATAACTGTTGAATTAACTGCTCCCGCATTTGTAGCTCCTCGTTCAAACGAGTAACTTCAGCTTGTAACTCCTGTGGCGTTTGACTTTTGGCTTGGCTCACGGTGACTAACGGCTCCTATAAATTTATTCTGTATATTTGTTTCTAAAATATCTCTGTTGTTCCCCATCGGCAAGGGTAAAAAAACCGAGTATAACAAGAACAGGGGTTAAGACTAGAATCTATTTCCATCTTTCCCCCTGTTTGCCTAATTTATTCAGCCTCTTGAGATTCGGGTTCCGCTTCCGTGGCTTCGGTGGCTTCGGTGGGTTCTACCGTTACTTCTTCTTTAATCGTCAGATAACGGATAACCTCGTCGCTAATTCGCATGGATCTTTCTAAAACAGCGATCTGGGCTCCAGGGCCTTCGTAATTCATCTGGACGTAAACCCCTTCCCGATGCTTGTCAATGTCATAGGCTAGACGACGTTTACCCCGATTTTGGATTTGGATATTCTGTGCCCCTTGATCTTTGAGCAGGGTTTCGTATTTGCTAATAGACTGCCCAACCTGCTCATCGTTGAGGTCAGGACGCAGAATATACATGGTTTCGTAAACAAAAGGCTTCATGCTGTGATTCTCCTTGTGGACGACTGGGCTTCTGGATTTAGAAGCAAGGATCTTTGATTGTATCAGGTTTGGGGTAGAAATTGAAATTATAGCCGTCGCGCCCATCGCTGTCAGAACATCAACGGATACTCAAACCCACAGGGTAAAGTTTTTTCTTCCCCATTACCCTGTTACTGAGCGAAGTCGAAGTATTACCTATTCCCTGTTCCCTGTTCCCTGTTCCCTGTTCCCTGTTCCCTGTTCCCTGTTCCCTATTCCCTGTTCCCTGTTCCCTATTACCGAACTTGCATATAAACAGCATCAGAAATTGTAGGAATTTCTGCATATTTCCCAGATAAAGACTGAATCACAGAATAGACAAATACCGCTAAAAGCCCCAGGAAGATCATGTTGTAGAGGGTTTCACCCACAAATCCTTGTAAAAGGACATTGCCGAATACCTGGAAAACCAAGGTACATAAAATCAGAACAATGTCAATTAAAATGGCTTGCATGGTATTAAATCGAATGAAATGGGGAATATTTTCATTGCGAACCACTAACATATATAGGCCAATAAACACAATAAATCCGGCGAAAGGAATGTATTGATAAAGAAACATCAAAGGAATAACCGGTATTGTAATCAGTTGTAAAACCGGAAACTGTTGGAATAAAAAGCGTCCAAAGGGCAGACCATCCATTAAAGGCAGTAGATAAGGTAGGGTGGCAAAAATGCGATCACGTACTGTCGTAGTTCCACGCCAAGTCATAACCAATTCTCCTGAGTATCTCTTAAACCCAGGATAGCGCAGTCCCAGAGATTGGGGGATCAAAAATTGATTTATGGAATATTAGCAATGCGGAAGCCCATCTGACATTCATACTGACTCGGTTGATTGTCAATACAGGGACGAACCAAATGTCCACAGGACAACTGACCGCCTCTCCAACGAGGTTGACCGCTTTGATCGGCTAATAAACATCCCTGACAAACTTGCTGAGAAGCAAGTATCTGGTTATCCATCAAAATGACTAGCATAATGATTCCTCCGACAGACGCCCAATTATACTTCTATTGTAAGCCCACAGTTATAGGGGATTCGGCTAAATGAGTCACAACTTAACACAATGTTGGAATTAACCATCTGCAAAGCAAAGTTATGATTTAAAATCAGGGATAATCCTAATCCGTTTGAATCGGTGATCAAATTGTCTAATTAAGAGGAATTTTATTGTGAGTCGGTCTAACTTAGAAATTTTATCTGAAACTGATCCAGTAATTGCCGATCTGATTCAGCATGAACTCTGTCGTCAACGGGAACACCTAGAATTAATTGCCAGTGAAAATTTTACCTCAGCCGCGGTCATGGCAGCCCAAGGGTCGGTTCTCACCAATAAATACGCCGAAGGACTTCCCAAAAAACGCTACTACGGCGGTTGTGAATTTGTCGATGGCATCGAACAATTAGCCATTGAGCGCGCCAAACAACTGTTCGGAGCCGAGAGTGCCAATGTTCAACCCCATTCTGGCGCCCAAGCTAATTTTGCCGTGTTCTTGGCCATGCTCAAACCCGGTGACACGATCATGGGGATGGACTTATCCCATGGAGGACATTTAACCCATGGTTCTCCGGTAAATGTCTCTGGTAAATGGTTTAAAGCCTGTCATTACGGAGTTAGCCCGGAAACCGAACAACTCGACTATGACTTAATTTTAGAACTGGCTAAACAGCATAAACCCCAAATGTTAATTTGTGGGTATTCGGCCTATCCTCGGATTATTGATTTTGAGAAATTCCGCGCCATCGCCGATGAAGTCGGAGCCTATTTAATGGCCGATATTGCCCATATTGCCGGATTAGTAGCAACGGGACACCATCCTAACCCGATTCCCTACTGTGATGTGGTGACGACAACAACTCACAAAACCTTGAGAGGGCCCCGGGGTGGATTGATTTTAAGCAGAGATGCCGAATTGGGCAAAAAATTAGATAAGGCCGTGTTCCCAGGAACCCAAGGTGGCCCCCTAGAGCACGTTATTGCTGGTAAAGCCGTGGCCTTTGGGGAAGCCCTCAAGCCAGAATTTTCCACCTATTCCGGTCAAGTGATTGCTAATGCTAAGGCCTTGGCTACTCAGTTACAAAACCGAGGCTTAAAAATTGTTTCCGGTGGTACGGATAATCATTTGATGTTAGTGGATTTACGTTCTGTCAATATGACGGGCAAACGGGCGGATCAACTCGTCAGTGAAGTTAATATTACGGCAAATAAAAATACTGTTCCTTTTGATCCCGAATCTCCTTTTGTCACCAGTGGTTTACGCTTAGGTTCTCCCGCTATGACCACCCGAGGTATGGGAGAAACGGAATTTATCGAAATTGGGAATATTATTGCAGATCGTCTGCTCAACCCTGAAGATGAAGAAATCAGCGAAGCTTGTCGTCAACGGGTGGCGACTTTGTGCGATCGCTTTCCCCTCTATCCCCATCTGAGTTTGAAAGTTCCCGCCTTAGCATAGTGGGATTTTGATCAATCTTAGATCACTATTTTTTGAAGTTAGCGATCGCTCTTGAGTCTATCAAAAGTGCGATCGTTTTTTCTTTTATTAAATTTTTTTAATAGCTTCGGTATTTAGTTTATAATGTGAAAAACGAAAACTATTTAGGTGTAGTTTTTCGGTAGCCAAAGCGGAGGATAAAGTTATGAAAATCCTATCCACAACAGTTTTTGGAGCCGCCACAGTGCTTCTACTAGGTTTGGGAGTCACGACTCCAGCCTATTCACAAAATCCTAATGATCTTAAACAATTATTAGAAACCCGGTTCTGTCAAGGGTGTGATTTGAGAGGAGCTAATTTAAGCGGTACTCATTTGATTGGTGTTGATTTACGGGATGCTAACCTTACGGGTGCAAACCTAACTAATATCAATTTAGAAGGTGCAGATTTAACCGGAGCAAACTTAACATCTGCAAACTTAGAAGGCGCGTTTTTAAATCAGACTGAATTTAATCATGCTAACCTTACTAATGCTAATTTAACCGATGCTAATTTAGTTCAAGCTCAATTAGAAGGAGCAAATCTGTTGAATGCGGATTTAACTGGAACTGAATTTGCAATTCCCACTTTACAGACGGCTGAACTTCCTATAGGTTCCGCTAAGGATTTAGGAATATCAGAAGAACTAACAATTGGACAAGATCCTAATAGTTTAATGTTCCCCATGGGGGGGCCAGAATTAGGTCAACCCTTTGAATATAGCCAGGAATATTTGGATGAAATAGTTAATCCAAATTTGAACCCACTTAAACCTATTAAGTCCGATCCTGTTCTCCGCCCGGATAATAGTCTTGATAATGGGATGAGAGGAGATGTTAGTCCATCGGGAATAGATGTTTTAGAGGTTGGTCTTTAATCGATCAATACTATTCGGTGTTGTTGTTAGAAAAAAAAATACAGTGACATAGGAAGAAACTCAGGATCATTTTTCCCAGCTTAAACTTTACCATTTCGAGAATTATTCTGTATAATAAACGGAACTGTTTCGTGATGTAGAGTTAGGATAGCCGTGACTTCTCCAAGAAATTCATCTCAACAGCAACAACCCGAAAACCATCCGGCGCTGAGTGCTAGTTATTACACGCTGTTAGGGGTTCATCCTAGTGCAACTCCAATCCAAATTCGGCGCGCCTATCGGGAACTGAGTAAACTGTATCATCCCGATACGACAACTCTATCAAAAGCGATCGCCACCGCCAAATTTCAGAAACTCAATGAAGCTTACGCCACCCTCTGTAACCCAGATCGGCGTCAGTCCTATGATCAAAAAATCGGCTATTCTCGATATCATTTAATTCAAGTTCCAACGGACTTGAATCAACCCTATTCTAAAAATAATCGTTCTTCTTCCTCCGCCTATTTAGACCTGACAGATCGTCCCCTTTCCTCTGGAGAAATTTTTTCCTTATTTCTGATGGGAATAACTTTAATTGGATGTATGCTGTTAGCAATTATTATCGGTTTAGCTAATTCAAATGGAGTTTTACAACCAATTACACCCCCGGGTTTAATCATCCCTTTAAATTTTTAAGCTGTTAAACAGTGAAACTGTATATCAAGCAGGACTTACGCACCCAATCAAAGAAACCGGGTTTTTTTACAAAAATACTTCGTTTTGACCCACAGATTCTCTAAAAAACCCGGTTTCTGGAGCCTCATGCGTAAGTCCTATCAAGGCTAGTCAGGACACTGATAATGTTAGGATTTAACTACTGAATAGCTTATTGGTTTTCAATGACAAAAAATGCTATGATCAGTAACTAAGATAAATTGCTTCTCCTTCCTCTTATTTATGACTTTGCCGAGTTCAGATACACCTTTATATAATCATCCCCTACCCGATATTGAAGAATGGTTACGCTCCCATGGCGGGGAACAGGATCGTAAAGAACTCCATTATTGGCGCATTGGAAACCAAAATTGGACAGCCGATTTATGGTTAGAAGTTGACCAAATTACAGTCCGTTATATTGGTGCTGCAACCAACGGTCAGGATCTTCAACGTTCGTTTAAATATTCCCTTTCCCGCCAAGATCTTGAGGCGGCTATTTTTGGGGGGCCATAATTATTGGGTCAACTTTAAACAAATCTCTTGATACCATTGATGCAAAACTTGGGGAAAATGGGGATGATGCAGATCCCCTCGCCATAGAATTAAGGCATCTTCTCCCGTATCTTGATAATATTTTTTACGAATTCCGGCTGGTTTAAAGCCAAATTTACGATATAAATTAATCGCAGGTTGATTAGAAACTTTAACCTCTAAAGTCGCCCGTTCTAGTTTACGTTTCCAAGCCGATACTAATAATTGAAATAATAACGCCTGACCTAATCCTTTTCCTTGATAGTCTGGATCAATGGCTAAAATAGTAATATGAGCTTCTTCTAAAATTGCCCATAAACAGCCAATTCCGATCAGTTTATCACCGGAATTTACCCCATGATTTAATTCTATTTTAGGAAATTGAAATTCTTCTAAATTCTGTTCCCTATCCCCTATTTCCTGTTTCCAGATGATTAAATCACTATTGGGACTATCTATTTCCCGTTGATATCCTTCCTTTGTCCAAAGTCCTCCTAAACACCGTTGATCGAGTTCCACCACAGCAGAAAGTTGATTTTCCGTTAACACTTTCAGTTCTAAATATTGTTTTCCCATTTAAGCAAGTATCTTCTAATTAACCTTCTATTATTCTATTATATTGAAACTCTCATGACATCTACACCCAAACAACACGCTAGAAAATATCAATTTTGGATTGACCGAGGCGGCACATTTACTGATATTGTTGCCCGTAAACCCGATGGTACATTAATCACCCATAAATTACTATCAGAAAATCCCCAACATTATCCCGATGCCGTAATTCAAGGTATTCGATATATTTTAGAATTATCCCCCGATCAAACTATTCCCGGTGAGTTGATTTCAGAAGTTAAAATGGGAACCACCGTTGCTACTAATGCCTTATTAGAAAGAAAAGGCGATCGCACTCTATTAATTATAACACAAGGCTTCAAAGATGCGTTAAGAATCGGCTATCAAAATCGCCCCGATATTTTTGCCCGTCAGATTATTTTACCAGAAATGCTTTATGAACAAGTGATCGAAGTTGAAGAACGTTATACCGCCCAAGGAGATGAATTAAAACCTGTTAATTTAGAATTATTAAAACCCCAATTAGAACAAGCATATCAAACTGGAATTAGAAGTTGTGCCATTGTCTTAATGCACAGTTATCGTTATCCCCAACACGAAGAACAAATATTAGCATTAGCCCAAGAAATCGGATTTATTCAAATTTCCGTATCTCATCAAGTTAGTCCATTAATGAAATTAGTTAGTAGGGGAGATACCACCGTTGTTGATGCCTATTTATCTCCTATTTTAAGACGGTATATTGATCAAGTTACTGCTCAATTAAATTGTCACCCTCCCTTAATAGTAAAAGAAGCAGGAATAAAAAAAGAATTAGAGTTAGAAACTATTGAAAACAACAACTCTAACTCCCCCCTTTCCAAGGGGGGCTGGGGGGGATCAAACCCCATAAAATTAATGTTTATGCAGTCTAATGGAGGCTTAACCAACGCCCAAAAATTCCAAGGAAAAGACAGTATATTATCAGGGCCAGCCGGAGGAATTGTAGGCGCTGTTCAAACCAGTTTAAAAGCCGGATTTGATTCTATTATTACTTTCGATATGGGTGGAACTTCCACCGATGTTGCCCATTTTAATGGCGAATATGAACGACAATTTGAAACCGAAATCGCCGGGGTGAGAATGCGAACTCCGATGATGGCAATTCATACCGTCGCGGCCGGAGGCGGTTCAATTTTAAGCTTTGATGGGTCACGATATCGGGTGGGGCCAGAGTCCGCCGGAGCCTATCCTGGGCCAGCTTGTTATCGTAATGGCGGTCAATTAACTGTTACCGATGCTAACGTTATCTTAGGAAAAATTCAGCCACAATTTTTCCCTAAAGTATTTGGAGAAAATGGCAATTTACCCTTAGATGCTGAAATTGTTCAACAAAAATTTAGGGAATTAGCACTAGAAATTCAAACCCAAACGGGAGATAACCGTACCTGGGAACAAGTGGCTACGGGATTTATTACTATTGCAGTGGAAAATATGGCAAATGCCATTAAAAAAATATCCCTACAACGGGGTTATGATATTTCTAATTATACCCTCTGTTGTTTTGGTGGAGCGGGCGGTCAACACGCTTGTTTAATTGCCGATAATTTAGGTATGAAACAGATTTTTATTCATCCCTATGCTGGGGTTTTATCTGCCTATGGGATGGGGTTAGCTGATATCCGAATATTACGAGAAAAAGCAATTGAGAAACCGTTAACAGCAGGTTTAATTCCTGAATTAGAATGGATTTTTTCGGGTTTAAAAATAGAAGCAAAAGCAGAATTAGAAAATCCAGACTCAAAAATAGAGATAATTTTGAAACTCAATCTCAAATATGAGGGAACAGATTCTATATTATCGGTTAATTTTATCAGTCATTTGTCTACTATAACTAAACAATTTGAACAACAGCATCAAATCCGTTACGGATTTATTAAACCAGAAAAAATCTTAATTGTTGAATCAATAACCATAGAAATTATTCAACAAATGGATACCCCCGCAGAACCGATATTAACTAGGACAAGAAATCAACTACCCCCACCTATTGCTATGGTTCTGATGTATACCCAAGATGAATGGAAACAAACCCCTATTTTTAATCGAAAGGATTTACAACCTGGCGATATTATTCATGGCCCGGCGATAATTATAGAATCCATTGGAACCAATATTATTGAGTCGGGATGGCAAGGGGAATTAACCGAAAAAAATTATTTGATTTTAAAATCAATTCATTCTATTAAACCTTCCATAGTCAGAGAAAATCAAGAGATTAAAGTTGACCCGGTAAAATTGGAAATCTTTAAAAATCTATTTCAATTTATTGCCGAACAAATGGGAATTGTATTGCAAAATACCGCAACTTCTGTTAATATTAAAGAACGGCTTGATTTTTCCTGTGCTCTGTTTAATCAACAGGGTCAATTAGTTGCTAATGCTCCCCATATTCCTGTGCATTTGGGGTCAATGAGTGACAGTATTGAAAGTTTAATTGCTGCAAAGGGAGAAACTCTCAAACCCGGGGATGTTTACTTATTAAATAATCCCTATAATGGGGGAACCCATTTACCCGATATTACGGTTATAACTCCGGTTTTTAATCAATCTGGCGAGCAGATTTTATTTTATGTTGCATCCCGGGGACATCAAGCCGATATCGGGGGAATTACCCCGGGTTCTATGCCTCCTAATAGTACAAATATTGCAGAAGAAGGGATTTTAATTGATAATATTCAATTGGTTAAAGAAGGTAATTTTTTAGAAACAGAAATCTTAAATATCTTAACATCTGGAAACTATCCCGCCCGAAATCCCGCCACCAATATTGCGGATTTACAAGCTCAAATTGCCGCCAATGAAAAAGGGGTTCAAGAACTTTTAAGCATGGTCGAATACTATGGATTAAATACGGTTAAAACCTATATGCAGTTTGTTCAAGACAATGCAGAATTATCGGTACGTCGGGCAATTGATGTATTAACGGATGGTAAATTTAGTTATGAAATGGATAATGGGGGAATTATTAAAGTTAAGATTAAAATCGACAAAAATTACCGCAGTGCAATTATAGATTTTACTGGAACGTCTCCCCAACTCCCGACTAATTTTAATGCTCCAAAATCTATTTGTAAAGCTGCTGTTTTATATGTGTTTAGAACTTTAGTTGATGATAATATTCCCTTAAATGCAGGATGTTTGAAACCCCTAGAAATTATTATTCCTGAAGGTTGTTTTTTGAACCCCCGTTATCCGGCCGCTGTAGTTGCGGGAAATGTGGAAACCTCTCAAGTGATTGTTGATGCCTTATATGGGGCTTTAAACGTGATGTCAGCATCCCAAGGAACCATGAATAACTTCACTTTTGGAAATCAAAATTATCAATATTATGAAACAATTTGTGGTGGGTCGGGTGCTGGAATCAACTATCATGGAACTGATGGGGTTCATACCCACATGACTAACTCCCGTTTAACTGACCCGGAAGTTTTAGAATGGCGTTATCCGGTATTATTAGAAGAATTTAGTATCCGAGAAAATAGTGGGGGTTTAGGACAATTTAACGGCGGAAATGGTATCGTTAGAAAAGTTAAATTCCTAGAAAATATGACCGCCGGAATCCTATCGGAACATCGAATTATTCCCCCCTTTGGATTAAATGGCGGACAACCTGGGTTAGTTGGTAAAAATTATATTATTCGTAATCATGGTACTATAGAAAAATTAGAAAGTACCGCAACAGTTGAAATGAATATTAACGATATTTTTGTGATTGAAACCCCCGGGGGTGGAGGCTACGGACACAATGATTAACCCAAACCCATTTTATCCCATTCGTAATTCGTAATTCGTAATTAAATCTGTTTTCTCATCACCAAACAATTACGCTGGTCATCTAATCGGATATAATACAATTCATCTGTTAATTTAGACATAAAAATCAGTCCTCTGCCTCCTTCATGTTCCAAGGGGTCAGCGTGCATTTGACGTACAGACTCTAAGGCTTTTTCTAAGTTAAAGGGTTCCCCCCTGTCCCAAATTTTTATTTCAATCCAGGGGGAAAATATCCGCACTTCTAACTCAATAGGTGTGGTTTCAGGTAAGCTGCGGTGGGCATGACGAACAACGTTAGTAAATCCCTCCGTCAAAGCAATTTGACACTGATGCAAAATATCCGCAGGTATAAAATTAGAGGTAGTTTTTTCAAACCAAAATAACACCTCCTCTAAGGAGGTTAAAGCGGTTTTAACCTGAAGATTTGATTGTGCTAGTAGTGCTGCATTACTCATCAATTATTTACATAGCACCGCTATTTCTATTAAAGACAACCAGGATAGTTTTGACAATTAACTTCATGTCATAAATCAGACTCCAATTTTCCTGATACTTCAAATCTAAACGAATAATATCCTCAAAATTTTTAACTTGAGAACGACCATTAACCTGCCATTCTCCCGTCATCCCCGGTTTAACATCTAAGCGTTGCCATTGAGGAACTTCATAACGTTCTACCTCATCGGGTGTGGGTGGACGAGTTCCCACCAGACTCATTTCTCCAGTTAAAACATTCCAAAATTGCGGTAATTCATCTAAACTGGTTCGCCGTAAAAACCGACCGACTTTGGTAATTCGAGGGTCATTATCATTCTTAAAAATTGCTCCTTCGGCTTGATTGGGAATTTTATCTTTTAATGCCTCCGCATTAGTACACATAGACCGAAACTTCCAAATACGGAATCGTTTTCCCATCCAACCACACCGCACCTGACCAAATAGAATCGGCCCCGGACTATCCAAACGAATCGCAATAATAATTGGAACAGCTAATACCGATGAAATACCTAAACCGACAATAGCACCCGTTATATCAATTAACCTTTTTACCCAAGACCGGACAGAAGGATGGGTCACAGGGAGACGATTTTCTCCTCTAGTTTTTTCCTTAATTTTTTCGTCCGCACTCGGAGGTTCAATTGTTAATACTTGGTCAAGGGAAGTTAGGGAAAAAACCGCCATTACCTGAGAACCAACGGATTTTAAAACCAACTCAATTCCCTTGGCTTTTGTGGTTTTTAGGTTACTAATCAATGCGCCAATACCACTACTATCAATAAATATAGTCTGGCTAAAATCAAAAATAATTTTTTTTGGCGGAGGATTAAAGGAAATAATATTCTGACAGGTGGTTTTAAAAGAAACTGCTTCTAAAACACTCAGGCGTTCAGGAAGCAAACAACAGACAATATCTCCTGCTATGATAATTTGAAATTTTTCTTCTGGAACTTGACCAACCATCTCCATAATTTGCTGAGTAGTTGTTGTGAATTTTGTTGCTGTGTTTTTATTAATTGAGAGAAAACCGAAAAAGGGCCTTAGTTACGCGCACCGAAAATTATTGGACTGACCCCTTTGCCCTGATGATAATAGCACCCCAAATCTCGATTATTATAATCTCAAAACTGATTCTACCCTAAAAATTCCCCCACCGCCAGACGGGTTCCATTCACAAAATCCCAAGCGGACTGTATTCGTTTACCCGCTAATTGGACTTGGGTGAGTAATAATAATCCCTCCCCGGTTTGGATTACGGGCCCAAAACGCTTAATTAGGCTAACTACCTCTCCTGGTTGTCCTGAAAGTTGGGATAAATTCGGCCATTGTTGTAACAAATTTTGGTACTCCGGGGGAAATTGGGCGTGATATTCTGGCGATAAGGGTAGGGTAGCACAAACTTTTAACGGTTTTTCCCGAAATAAGGTGATACAGTTGGGGTGAAAACCTCGAATTTGATTATGTAAAGCGATCGCAGATTTACTCCAGTCTAAATCATAATTGTCATCTTTAATTAAAGGAGCATAGGTCGCCACCGTATTATCTTGAGGAATAGCTGCAATTTCTCCCCGGTCTAATTTGCTTAAAGTTTCTACCAATAAATCCGCCCCCAATTGGGCTAACCGCTGTCCCAAATCCGTGGCATTTTCTAATAGTCCAATCGGTGTCACCGCCTTTAACAACATTGGCCCGGTATCCATCCCCGCATCCATCAACATTGAGGTTATCCCCGTTTCAGTTTCCCCGTGATACAAACACCATTGAATTGGGGCGGCGCCGCGATATTTGGGCAGGATAGAGCCATGGCCATTCACACATCCCAACCGAGGCATCTCCAGAATTTCCGGCGACAAAATTTGTCCGTAGGCCACCACCACAAAAACATCCGCCTCAGCCTCTCGCAACAGTTTTAAGGTGTTTTGATCTTTTTTCACCCGCTTGGGTTGCCACACCGATAATTTATGGGTTTGAGCCAACATTTTCACCGGGGAAGGCGTTAATTGACTGCCCCGACCTCGGCGTTTATCCGGTTGAGTCACAACAGCCAAAACTTCAAATTTAGGGTCGGCCAATAATCTTTCTAAACTCGGAACAGCAAATTCAGGCGTACCAAAAAAAATTATTTTCATTTGAGGGAATAGGGAATAGGGAGCAGGGGAGGCAGGGGAGGCAGGGGAGGCAGGGGGAGCAGGGGGAGCAGGGGAGGTAAACTCTTTCTATTACCCATTCCATTACCCATTACTTATACTGATAACTGGTAAGGGCGGGTTCTTTTCGATTTTTGTTAATCACCTAAATCTTGATGAACCCGCCCCTACAACTGATAACTGGTACAGACGCGCCATGGCACGTCTCTACACTGATGACTGATTTACGGGGTAATTGCGACTTCAATTCGACGGTTCAGTTGTCGATTATTTTCAGAATTATTATTAACTGCGGGACGATTAGCCCCGTATCCAATGGCGGCCCAGTGGTAGTCTGTACCAATTGCCTCGGATAAATATTTCATCACCGCTTCTGCGCGACTAAAAGATAAATCTAAATTTTGTTGAGGACTGCCTTGATTATCCGTATGACCCATAACCCTAACAGCAGAACCCTTATAGGTTTTAATATCGGCAATAATCGTATCTAAAATCACGTTAGCGCCGGGACGTAAAATTGTACTACCCACATCAAACAACACATCACTGGGAAAAGTCACCACTAGGGTATTAGAACTTTGACGGCGTTCGGGCGTGGTTGAAATAGCCCCAAGAGCGGGTTTATTATTTCCTGAACCCGACGAAATCGGAGGTGCAGAAGCCAATTGTTGTTCCAGAATTTGTAAACGTTTCTCCAAGGGTTCGGTGGGACGACTAGCCCCCAATTGAGTTTCTACAGCCGCCGTCCGTCCAATCAAAGTATTTAACTGTCCCTGTAACTGTTGTAACTGTATTCGCAGTTGTTGACGTTGAGGGTCAGTTAACCGTTGACTAGGTTCGTTTATGGGTTGAGGAGCCGGACTAGGAGTCACCACCGGGACTATCCCCTGGGAACCCCCACTCTGGATTTGATTGAGTAACTGCTGTGTTAACGGAACCTCAGAACTGGCATTTGGATAGACCTGAGCCACGGCTATCCCTACCAACCAAGCAATAGAGGAACCCACCCCCAACAGTAGGAGGTTAAACACTATCACCCCAAAGAATAAGAAGCCTCGAAATTGTCTAGGGGGGGGCTTATGAGCCGGAGAAGGGCGGGGTTTTGCAGATTTAGTCATCAGTCAGTCTCCTTAATTGGAGGCGGGTGTTTCTGGAGAGGTCTGGGGAACAGACTCGGTGTCACTAGGTAAATTACTTACCTCTAAATTACCATCGGGATTAAACGTCACCTGAAAATCGGCCAAAGGTTCATTGGTTTGACGACTTCCTACGGGTTTATATAATAAATCCGGTAGGGGTGTTTGTTTCGTTTCCGTTTCTAGTTCCGGGTTCAAAGACTTATAACCCACAATTGCCCCATCTTTTGCCACACTTACCCGATAAATTAACGGGGTTTTCACTGATGCTGTTGGTATCCAGGCTTGGATGAGCTTTTCACTTAATTGAGCTTTTAAATCCTGAAGTTCTTGGGGATTGGTAATTGCTGGGGAACTCGCAAGAGTCGGGGGTAAAGATTGCGGTACGGTTGTTGGCGGGGAAGACCCTTGGGGCGGGTTGGCTGTGGGTGTGGGAAGCGTTGAGCTTTGGGTTTGGGGCTGGAGTTTGGGGTCTTCGGGTCGTTTAATCTCGGGAATGGGTAAGGCAAATAGAGCCAAGGCCGTTAGTGCTAGACTTGATATCCCAATGGCGGCGGGCATGGCCCGTTGAGTGACGGGTTGTTCCGGTTTGAGATACCGTTTAGATAGGGGTTGTAACTGAAGGGAGAGTTCTGGCAAGGTCTGGCTATCGGCCAAAAATTGATCCACCGCTTCCACTAAATCAAATAATTGTACCGTGGTTAAATTAAGCTGAATCGGTGGCACAGAGGGGGCGACGGATTCATCTGAGGGTTTTTCCTCCCGAGGTTCATAAACGGTTAATTGATGTAATTCTCCCGCAATTGGATGTAACTCAACTAACTCCTGTCCCTTATGGAAAGATTCTGGGGCCTTGAGTCCACTTAGGAACCCTTGAGCATAGCGACTGACCTGGCGGACTAAACTTTCAAAAAACTCCCGTCCCCCGGCAAGGGTTTGGGGATGGCCCTCAAAACGACATTCTGCATTCATCAGAATATTCAAACTGGCTCGGCCATCGGATTTGCCATCACTGCCTTGGGGTAAGCCCTGCAAAATCAGTTTGCAGTTCGGTAGACTATATTGACGTTCAATCGTCATTGCACTTCTCCATCAAACAAACTAATCCAAAATCTCTGCATTCCAGCCGTCCCTGTACAAAAGAGCAGTTTCTCTAACAAACGTATCCCTAACTCGTTTAACTTTTCATCGGAACTATAGGTCATCACCAAGGCCCGGCGGGGATTCATCCGACTGCGGAAATGTGCCCGAAACTGGGTTAAGTAGTTAGACAATTGTAAATGTCGTTCGATGGGAATTTGTTTTTGGGTCAGGGCTTCATAATCCATCAGTAACTGCCGAATTCGGGCCGTTAACCGTCTTCCCAGGTTAGAGATAATCACGACTAAGGCTTTGGCTTCTAACAGACTCAGTGTCCGACGTTGACTAAATCGGCGTAAGGGATTGGTACTGCGGAGTCGCCACAATTCAACTCGATTGGGGATGACCGTTTGTAAATCCAATTCTGAGATCACGACTAGCATATATTCTGCCCCCCCCAGATACAAGGCTTCAATCGCCAGTAACATTAAATCAATTTCTAAGCGGGCGCGACGTGGACATCCTTTTTCACCAAACGGTAGATCGGGTAAACTATCCAATATTATTGGGATGGACTGACTTTGAGACTGTTCTTGTTCTAACTGCATTACACTCACAGCAATATTAATATCAACATACTAAGGGTTATAGAAATAGCCAGGGAATATATAACCATGCCATATAATAACGTTTGTTATCAAATCGCTTTAGATCACAATCTTCATAGTGTACGATTTTTCGGGCCTGGTGTTCCCGGTGCTTCAATTTTACCCCCCTTCCCCCGAATTGCTTAATTTATTAATCTATGACTTGATGTGACCTCCGATAGAAACCAAAAAAATTGTTAACACATCATAGATATTTCTTAACAAGGTTTTAAAGTAAACAGAGGTTAGGCAAAAATATTTTCCCTGTTTTTCCAACGGCCTGAGTTTTTCAAGTGATTTTGGTTTCGTGGTTTTATAGATAAACAATGCAGAAAATTAGTTCAAAGGAATTACTCGCTTTATACAGTCAGGGTAAACGGGACTTTGGGGCTATTGATTTAAGTCAGTCAGATGTATTTGAAGCAAACTTAGAGGAGATTAACTTAGCGGGTAGTAATTTAAACCAGATTTATCTGCCCTATTCCAATTTGAGCTATGCTAACTTACATAAAACCCAAGTTCAGCAGGCTCAACTCGGGGATACCCAACTTTATCAAGTAGATTTATCGGAATCCAATTTACAAGGGAGTACCCTATCTCGATGTAACCTCCGCCATGCTGATTTGAGAGGTGCTAATTTAAGCCATTGTAATTTACAAGGGGCGGATTTATATAGCGCTAATCTGACGGAAGCTGACCTCAGACATACGGATTTGAGTAATGCGAATTTAGAAAATGCTAAGTTAACTAATGCTCAATTAGCTGGATGTAATTTATTTCGATCTAAAATGGCAAATTTATCGGACGCAAACTGTGAGCAAACCACAATTAGCCCAGATGGTTATTAAATCAATATCCCTAGAAACATGGTAATTATCGTTATCATCATTAATATTTTCATTTCTCTGATGTGTTTATCCCTAGCCAGAAAAATCTGGATGTTGAGATTAACAATTAATCGTGTGGAAAAAAAGTTAATTCTGATAGAAAACCGCACCCGTTTAGTTTTGGAGAAAGCCCCCAATGTGATTAATTCTGGACAACGAGGAAGTGCCAAACTCCGGCAAAACTATCGTCAACTTCAGGTAAAACGACAACAACTTGAACAAGCTCTGGGGTTAATTTCCTTAGCCATCAAGGTCTGGCCCGGTGGTAAGAAAACCCAGAAAATCAAATCAAGAGGAACAAAATTGTTAAGATAGATGGAATTGGTATTGCGATTCAATATGTCAAATCAACGGTTAGGACGGTTTTTAGGGGGTTTGGTCTTGGGGTCGGTGGTCGGTACGGTGGTGGGTTTATTAGTGGCCCCTCGTTCTGGAAAAGAAACCCGACAGTTGCTCAAAAAATCGGCCCAGGCCTTACCGGAATTGGCAGAAGATTTATCTACCAATGTTCAGTTGCAGGCCAATCGACTTTCGGAATCTGCATTACGCAATTGGGATGAAACTCTGATTCGTCTCAAAGAAGCGATTTCGGCCGGATTAGAGGCTAGTCAACAACAACAAACCCTCTATAAATCCGAGACTGAAAAACATCTCCCGGAGTCGGCAAAAACCACAGGAGAACGCTAATTATCGGGGATTTTTTGGGAAAATCGCTATACTGGTGGGGAGAAAGAAAAATATTTTGTTGTTAATGGAAATCCAGTGACTGAACCTTTATTTTGGCTTGGACTGTCACTGTTTTTTGTTGCAGCCAGCCTTACTGCTGTTTTGATTGCGGCTTTACCTGCTTTGCAAGCCATTGCCCGGGCTGCTCGGAGTGTGGAAAAATTAGCCGATACTCTGGCGCGGGAATTTCCGCCCACTTTGGAATCAATTCGGTTAACTGGGTTGGAAATTACCGAACTCACGGAGGATGTCAGCGAGGGGGTACAAAGCGCCAGTCAAGTGGTTAAACAGGTTGACCAAGGGTTAGATAGTGCTCGACTACAAGCCAGAAAATTACAATCGACTACGGGGGGAATTTTTACCGGAATTCGAGTAGCTTGGAAAACCTTTACTCGCAAAACTTCTTCCCCGGAATTACAGCGCAGATCGACTAATCGTTTACCTACACAGGGCAGAAATTCCCATCAGTTACGGGAGCGAAATTTGCAACGTTTGGAAATTTATTCGGATACTAATTTTGATCTCGAAGATCAAGATTCAGATTTAATCAAATGAACCAGATTAAAGTATGAGTATCAAGTAAATATTTCATTACATATAATCCTTGAAATTTTCTAACGGCTCATCAAAATCAGGTGACATTAAAATTAAACTTTTTTTTTGCACTTCCGAATTTTCTTTGTACAGCAGGAGTAATATTAAATGTATTTTTAACCTCATTTATCATTAATTTAATCTCCATACTGGGATCAACATCAGATCAAAATGATGATCATAAGTCCAGACAGGAGTATTTAAGCGTTGAGAAATACTAGCTGTGACAGCATCAAATAAGGTAATTTTTTGATCCGTATATTGTTTAACTTTCTGCCATGCCAAAGTATAATCTTCTTCTGAAGGATGAATCAACTCAGCCGACTCTTTAATTTCTTCAGAAAATTTAATAGCTCTTTGAATACCTAAACGGTAAAAAACCAAAGTATAAGTTTCCAAAACAATAGGATAAGGAATCATCACTTGCAAATTTAATTGCTGAATTTGTGATAATTCTTGTCGAGCTTTTAGGTGGTATTGATCACTAGAATCAACTAAGGCATAAAGAGGAGTTGTATCAGCAATAACCGCTTTAATCATCACTCACCTAATAGAGTATTAGCTAATATCTGATCATGATTAATTGCCGTATCAGCATAACCGCTTCCTGGTACAGCAGGAGTAATATTAAATGTCTTTTTAACCTCATTAACTAAAGAATTAGATGGGTTTAGATCAGAATTGTTAGAAATAGTAATTTCTTGCATTAATTGCTGTAATAACCATTGTTTATCCTCAAGGGATAACTGGTTAATTTTTTCGGCAAATTCACGAACTTCTAAAGAGGGCATAGTAACTTACCAAAACTATTAATAAACCTGCTCTATTTTAGCACAATTAGGTTTTATTTCTGAGCTAGAATAGCTTTTGCTTGTTGCCAAAGAGCTTCTAATTCCTCTAAACTGTATTCTGATAAGGGGCGATCGCAATATTCCTCAACCTTGGATAACCTATTAATAAAACGATGATTAGTTTCTTGTAACCCAATATGGGGATCTAAATTATACCAACGGGCTAAATTAATTAAGACAAATAAAATATCCCCTAATTCCGCTTGTTGATGTTCCTTATCGTTTCCTTGAATTGCTTCTTTAAATTCGGCAACTTCTTCTTCAAATTTATCCCAAACTCCCTCAATATTATCCCATTCAAATCCAATATCCGCAGCTTTTTTAGAAATTTTCATCCCGGCAATTAAAGGAGGTAATTGTTTAGCATAACGGCTTAATTTAGAACTAAAAGTTTTGGTTTCTGGGGTTTCTCCTTGTTCATTAGATTTGATTTCTTCCCAATTTTGCCTAACTTCTTCGACACTATTTACTTCCACTTCGCCGAATACATGGGGATGGCGACGAATTAATTTTTCTGTAATATTATTGGCAATTTCTTCTAAGGAAAATTGATTTGATTCTCCAGCAATTTGGGCTTGTAAAATTACTTGTAATAGTAAGTCCCCTAATTCATCAGCGATCGCATTTTTATCCCCGCTCCGAATGGCGTCTACCACTTCATAGGCTTCTTCAATAATATAGGGAACTAAGGTTTCTGGTGTTTGTTCCAAATCCCAAGGACATCCCCCTGCTGGCGATCGCAATTTTGCTACAACATCAATTAAGTTTTGTAGGGCGATTAATGTGGGATTTAGGGTAATATTTTCGGTGTTGCTCATTTTAAATATTAGGATTTTAGGGTTAACAACGGTTTACTTTTTAGGACGACGGCTAGATTTTTTTGTTGTTGTGGAATTTGATTTCTGACGTTTAGGTTTAATCGGGGTAAGTTCGATTTGGGAAGACTCAGAAACTTGACGTTTTGTTCTTTTTGGTTTAGGAGTTTCTGGGATATCTTCATAGGTTTTGCCCGTTTTTAGCCATTTTCTAAATTCTTTATATAAAGAGTTAGACCAATCACTAAAGGAATGACTCATGGCTCCCATTTCTAATCCTAAATAAACGGCGATAGATTCCCTGGGATAATCGGAGAGTGATCGCCAACTCTGCTGAAATATTTCTAACGGTTCCTGGGTCAGTAATCCTAAATATTGTGCCACAATTAACCCCAAAAATCCCACAATTCCCAAACCTCCTGCTAAATAAAGAATCCTCAACGCTGTCCCAATAAATGGCCCATGGGATAAAAAGGAGCGATGGCGTAAACTGTTTTGGTAGGGAACCCAAAAACACCGCAACATCCCCCACCGTTGAAACTGTCGGGAGTCAATATCTAAATCCGGGCCAAACATTAAGCCGCTAAACAGGAAACTCCCCGTCACCAGAAAGGTTAAGTGACTGCTGTGGGTTTGGCTAAAGGTTAAGCCCGCAATAAATGGCAAGCTCCAAAGGGTTATCCGGTCGTGGGTTTGACCTGATGGCATGGGATAAAATGATCAATTATGGAAAATAGGCTTGTGATTCTAAAAGTTTATGTTATAATAGTTAAATATGTTAATCGGGCGGTTAACTCAGCGGTAGAGTGCTTCCCTTACAAGGAAGAGGCCACAAGTTCGAATCTTGTACCGCCCATATTTTTAAAAAACCATAGAGTAAGAATTATTTTTGCTCTTTCAATATCTGATCACCCCGGTTTGTCTCTTTGAATCTGAATCATCAAAAAGCTTTATTTTCATATTGAATACCATAAAAACAATTAAATAAACCCGCCCTTTCTTTCTATTCATAAATCAATAATTAATTAAATATTAGTTTGATTTGGGCGAGTTTGTCGAGATTTTTGATGATGATTAAAGATTATTTTGTAACCCGTACCTACGGATGGGAAATACTGATCATTTGATTCATCGAATCTTCTAACTGTTTTAATAAAGTATCTACATCTTTGCCCACTTGTTCAAAACAGTCGGGAGGAGTAGGATTAGATTCAAAATAAATTAAGCTGACATAATCAAAACCAATTCCAATCATTAATACTTCTTGTTTCGGTTGATACCCGTCTACAATTCCGACAATTTCTTTTAACCGATTTTCAACATTTTGATTAAGTTGTTCAAGGGTTGATTTTGGACAGGCGACAAAGTGGGGAGTAGGTTTGAGATCAATTCCTAGGGTATTGGGTTCTTCTCCCCATTGTAGGTGTAAACCCCAAGTTAAGGCGGCAAATTCCTGACGGTTATCCTTCACAAACCGATCTAACTGACTTTGCCAACTTTGCTGTCCTAAACCGGGTTGAGTGCTATCAGGTTTAATCATGTTTCGACGACTGGTTTTCACTGAGATCTTATTTTAATCGATCATGGGTCAATTCTATCAAATTCTATGGGTTAGGACTTACGCACCAAACCGGGTTTGGTGAACGATAAGTCTCGATTTCATCCGCAAAATCACCAGCCAGAAACCCGGTTTCTTTGGTCTTGTGCGTAAGTCCTGTGGGTCTAAGTCGATCTACTGATCAAAAATAGAATAATTTTCAAAAAAGCTCTTCATTTACTCAGTATTTTTAATGACTACAGGACATAATTAATAACTGAGCATCCTTAAAAATACGGTATTTTTTAAAATTTAATGTATATTAAATTACTTTTTAGAATAAATTATTCCAGTTAAAAAACAGCCGAATCTCAGAAACTTTTTACCTAAATAAATCGTCTTTAATATTTAGTGCATTACCTTCAGAGTCAGGGTTTAACTAGCTTTTACATCTACACAATCATTACTCAGATTTAATTTAATATTTTCCTGATTAATTCAAGATATCCAGAACAATAGTATAGCTATTGCGAGTCTTTACGAGGACAATTAATTATGAGTCTCGATACTTTTGATTCTGGAAATTTGTTTTTAAGTTCGACCCAGATTATTCCTGACCCTCAAATATTATCTTTTGGTTTAGGTGATAATCTTCCCATGGGAAGAAGTTTTACAGCTATTACTCCGACTGAAACTAATTTTATCCCTAGCAATAATTCTGATTTAATTATTGGTACTGAATTTCAGGATAATATTTTTGGTTTGGGAGGAAATGATACAATTTATGGTTTAGAAAGTGATGATATTTTAGGCGGAAATGAACAAGCTGATTATATTTTTGGTAATCAAGGAAATGATAGTATTTATGGCGGTCAAGATGACGATACTTTAGCTGGAGGTCAAGATTCTGACCTGATTTTTGGTGATGTGGGAAATGATTTTATTTTGGGCGATCGCGGCACTGATACATTATTTGGAAACCAGGAAAACGATACTATTTATGGAGGTAAAGAAGATGATTTAGTCGCCGGAGGCGAAGGAAATGATCAATTATTCGGTGATTTTGGTAATGATATTATCTATGGAGATTTAGGCGCTGATACGATAGTGGGTGGAGAGGGAAATGATCTCTTTTATATTGGCAAAACTATGGGGGGATTTGCGATTACGGATGCTGATATTATTACAGACTTTACTTTAAATCAAGATAAGATTGGATTATTAGGATATCTGACATTCTCGGCGTTAAATATTACTCAAGGAACTGGAGAATATGTTAATGATACGATTATTCAAGATAAAAATTCTAATGAATATTTAGCAATTCTCAAAAATGTAAATAGTAATAGTCTCAATTCTGATAATTTTATTTTTGAAGGTTCTGATCTTACCCCAGATCCAACACCTTCACCAACATTAGCACCAACTCCCATACCAACAGTTGAACCAACTCCCATACCCACGGTATTACCTACACCCATACCAACAGTTGAACCAACTCCCATACCCACGGTATTACCCACACCCATACCAACAGTTGAACCAACTCCCATACCAACAGTTGAACCAACTCCCATACCCACGGTATTACCTACACCCATACCAACAGTTGAACCAACTCCCATACCCACGGTATTACCTACACCCATACCAACA
>MNYZ01000095.1 GCA_001873365.1 Oscillatoriales cyanobacterium CG2_30_40_61
ATCCTAGTTTTAATCCAGCGATTCCTTTGCCTTTAAAAACTTTTTTCCAATGCCCAACAAAAAATTCGCTTACACCTAAAATTTGGCTGATTTCACGGTAAATTTTACCGGTGAGCGCCATCCTGACAGCTATTGCTCGTTTTAGTTCTCTTGCCGAAAGATTACTCTCAATTAAAATTTCTAATTCAGCTATTTCTTTGTTCCGCTCTTTTTCTGCCTGTTGTAAGTCATTCATAATTTTTATTGTCATAATCAAGTAGTGTATATCATTATATCATGCTCTTGATAATGATTTAGGACTGCTATATCTATATTAATCAGACGACGTTTCTTTTCCGTATGATTCCTTACAATGTCCATAAGTGATAAAATTCACACAGGATTAATGATCCAAATCACAAACCCTGAAGGGCTAATCTCAACACCTCCATGGCTAACCGTCAACCGTTAACGGTAAAATAACGGAATAGAGGTTTTTTGATAGATTGAGAGGGAAAAATGCTGGCATATATTCTGGCGATCGCTGTGGGTTTAGCAAGTTTTGGCCTTTATATGGCCGCCTTCTTTTTTCCAGAGGTTCATCGCAAAAGTGATTTCGTCTGGAGTGGAGTCGGATTGTTTTATAGCCTGATTTTGTGGGCCTGTGCAGGACGAATTACTGGGGCCGTACTTTTAGGTCAGGTGGCGAGCGTGTCCCTGTTGGTTTGGTTTGGCTGGGAAGCCCTGACCCTACGACGAACCGCCACCCCGGTCACGGAAAAAACCCCAATTCCGGCGAAGGTGAAACAACGAGTCAACGGTTTGATTGGTGTTCAGTCTCCGGTGATTTTCAGTCAACCTGTACAGGATATTGTTACTACTCCCCAACCCGTCGCTCAGAGCCAATCAGTGGGGGCTGAAACCTCTGTAGAAACCCAGGAACAACCAGAACCAGAAGTTATTTCTGCATCCCCAGAAATTGTCGAGGAACCTCCGATCCCCCCTATCACCCAAGAACAGAGTCTTCCTGAGGTTGCAGAAACACTGTCGGTGACTCCCTCAACTTCCGACACCCGCGTAGAAACACCCAAGGTTGAAGCAGAAAAACCTATAGTTACTCCCCAGGTCAAGACGGCAAAAACGACTTCTCAAACCCAGAAATCTATCCCGGCGCTCGCTGGAGCTTTATCGGGTTTTATTGGTAATGTAACGGGTTTATTTAATAAAAAACCCAAAAAATCCCCCGCACCCACACCCACACCCCCGGTTTCAACGGTTGTAGAGGATAGTCAGACCGTGGCGACGGATGGGGAATTTGCGGAATTTGAGGATCTCGAAACAACAGTTGTGGAGAATATTTCCCCGCCGGAAAATGTTGTTAGTGAACCAGAAATCATAGAAGAAGTTGATAAACCAACCCCTTCACCCTTTGAACAAATTGTTAATCCCCAGGTTGAAGTTGTTGTGGAAACGATCACAGAAGAGGTTAATCCTATAGTTGAGGAAATTCAGGACTCTGTGACAGAAGAAATATCCTCTGAAACTAATAATTTAGAATCGGAAACGGTCGAGGAAGTTATTATAGTTTCTGAAATTGAAACCCTTTCAGAGGAAATAATCTCTCCCCCATCGGTTAAACCTGATGGGTCTGATCCCGATAAAAATAAGCCCGAATCTAAACCCGAATTATGACCACTTGGCTTTGTATCAAACACTGTGGGGCGTGCTGTCATCTTGACCCCAGTCAACGTCCCGAATTAGATCAATATTTATCCCCAGAAGACCTAAAACTCTATTTAAGTTTAGTTGGGGAGGATGGATGGTGTATTAATTTTGATTCTGAAACCAAAGAATGCAAAATTTATGATCAGCGACCTCGATTTTGTCGAGTAGAGCCGGATGTTTTTCAGGAATTATATGGAATTGAAGCGTCGGAATTAAACGATTTTGCCATTGATTGTTGTCAACAACAAATTGAAGGTGTCTATGGGGATGATTCCCCGGAACTGGAGCGTTTTAATCAATCGGTTGGGTATGAATCCTAGGGACTTTCCCAGTTTTTTCTTGCCGGATGGGGTCAAATATGAAAAGATTATGATATAGTTTTGATATTACCCCAGCCGTCAACCAATGAGTTCACCCCAAACCCTTGTTGAAGTTCAAGAAGACCCCGCTAGTAATGTATCTGCGATTGCTAATCAACAGCAACATTCAGCCAAACCCAATACTTGGAAAATTTTTGTCTCCACATTCATTACTATTTTTTTAGCTGAAATTGGAGATAAAACCCAACTTACCACTTTATTAATGACAGCAGAATCCCATAATCCTTGGATAGTTTTTGCCGGGGCGGGAAGCGCATTAGTTTTAACCAGTTTCCTAGGGGTTTTAGTCGGACAATGGTTAGCTTCTCGGATTTCACCTCGAACCTTAGAACTGGCTGCGGGTAGCAGTTTATTATTGATTTCGCTGCTATTATTTTGGGAAGTTTTACACTAAATAAGTTATAATTAAATCTATGGATTTTCAACTATTAGGATTGACTTTGATCACGGTTTTTCTATCGGAATTAGGGGATAAAAGTCAAGTGGCGGCGATCGCCCTTAGTGGGACTAGCAAATCCCCCCGGTCGATCTTTTTTGGTACCGCCGCCGCCCTATTATTAGCCAGTTTCCTCGGTGTGATCGTGGGACAAGGAGTGGCAGAAGTTTTACCCACCCATCTAGTTAAAATAGCCGCCGCCATCGGTTTTGCAGTATTAGGAATTCGGTTATTATGGTTTAGTCAAGAGGAGAATATAGAAATAAATAAGCCATAGACGGATCTTGCTAACGTTAACAATGAAAATCTTATTAGTAGAAGACGATGAGCAAATTGCTGAAGCATTAGAGCAAGTTCTGACCGACAAACAGCATTATATTGTCGATGCTGTTGGAGATGGTGAACTGGCGTGGCAGTTGATTGAATCCTCTGCTTATGATTTAATTGTGTTAGATATTATGCTCCCCAAACTAGATGGGATCAGTTTGTGCCGGAGATTGCGAAGAAATGGCCATAAAACTCCCGTTCTGATGCTGACGGCAAGGGATGGCAGTAGTGATCGGGTGATGGGTCTGGATGTGGGAGCCGATGATTATGTGATTAAACCCTTTGACCTGCCGGAATTACTAGCGCGGATCAGGGCCCTAATGCGTCGGGGTAGCACCAGCCAAACACCCCTACTAGAAACCAATGGATTATCCCTCAATCCCAGCAATTGTCAGGTCACCTATCAGGGACAACCACTCAACCTGACTCCCAAAGAATACGGTTTATTAGACTTACTCCTGAGACATAAAGGACAAGTGCTCAGTCGGGCTACGATCATTGACCATTTGTGGTCACTCGACGATCCACCTATGGAAGAAACGGTAAAAGTTCATCTCAAAGCATTGCGAAGAAAATTAAGAGCCGCAGGTGCGCCAGCGAATTTGATAGAAGGTGTTTATGGCTTGGGGTATAGACTTAAACAAAACTAAATATGCTCAACCCCATCGCTTACGTTGGCAGTTGCTTATATATTACTTAGCGGTGATGTTGGCAATCCTAGGGGGATCAATTATCGCCGTTTATGAGTTTACCTATCATAGTCTTTATGCCCAGTTCGAGCATCGTTTGGAGGTACTAGCACAGGCCGCATCCCACAGTTTATTAAACATTAAAGTTCAATATCTCCAAGCACAGGAAAACGGCAATCCCAATCACATCCTTGATCCCGATGTGCCGCGGCGATTAGATTACGATCAAGACTTAGATATTCCTTGGCGAAAATTGCGAGAACCGAATCAGGGTGTGGAATGGTTTAATGCTCAGGGGCAGTTGGTGGGCAATGCCGGGACACTGCTCTGGGATCTGCCGCCTGTTCCCGGCTGGCAAACCTTAGAACCGGGTAACATTCGCCTGGTCACTTTGTCTGTCTACAGTTACCCCCAGGGAAAACCTCAATTAGAAGGATATATTCGCACCAGCGAAGATATTACTGAAGTGGAGGATTTGCTCGACCGCTTCCGATGGGGATTGTTGTTTGGGGGTAGCGTCATTTTGGCAGTCACGGGTTTAGGTGGTATCTGGCTAACCCACCAGTCCCTGAAACCGATTGAACGTAGTTTACAACAATTAAAACAGTTTACCGCCGACGCCTCCCATGAACTCCGCAGTCCTTTAGCGGCGATTAAGACCTCGGCGGAGGTGATGCAATATTATCCAGAACGAATTCATCCCCTAGAAATGAAGAAGGTGGTGGGAATTGCCAATGCCACTAAACAAATGACCCGGCTAGTGGATGATTTAATGTTGTTAGCCCGGATGGATGCGGATGTGATTACCCAAACCCAGGATTCAACGGTGATCCGACTGGATCTGCTTCTACAGGATTTAAGCTCGTCATTAGAGGAGCAAGCTCAAGCCAAAAACATTGATCTTGAGTTTGATTTACTGCCCAATGTAGAAGTTAGGGGAATTTCTGAGCAAATCAATCGCTTATTCACAAATTTACTGGAAAATTCCCTCCATTACACCTGCGAGGGAGGACAAATAATACTTTCTATGAAGAAAATAGATCATGCAGTGGCGATCGCAATTACCGATACGGGTATTGGCATTGCTCCGGAAGATTTAAAATTTGTGTTTGATCGATTCTGGCGAGCAGATCGCGCCCGATCTCGACGGGTTGGGGGGACTGGCTTGGGACTGGCGATCGCTCAAACCATTGCCCAACAGCATCGTGGAGAGATTACAGTCAGTAGTCAATTGGGGGTTGGTAGTTGTTTTCAAGTTCGTTTACCAATTGTGTGAATTTTTTTTCCATCTACCCCAATTTCTTCCCCCTTCTGGTTCTACTGTTCAAATTAGTTCAGATTATTAATATCTTTCCTCTTAATTTTCTTCAGGAGATTATCTTATGATTCGCGTTCTTAAATCCAACAGTCTGTCAAAAAAAACAGCGGTTTTAGCCTCTCTTGCGGTTCTGGGAACAGTATCCCTATTTGGTTGTGGCCCATCTCAACCTCCTGTTGCTAAGGTGGAGGCACCTCCTGCACAGCCACCAGCCCAACCAGTTGCTCAAGCAGAATCCCCCACACTGAAAAATATGCAAGCTGCTTATAATGGGGAGTCCAACGCCCATGTCATGTATCTTGGGTTCGCTGATAAAGCCGATCAAGAGGGATATAAAGAAGTTGCCAGTCTGTTCCGGGCAGCCGCTAAAGCTGAACAAATCCACCGAGATAACCATGCTCAAGTCATTACAGCCATGGGCGCAACTCCCAAAAATACGATTACAACCCCGGAAGTGAAATCGACGGCTGAAAACCTACAGAAAGCAATTAAGGGTGAATCCTATGAACGGGATACCATGTATCCTGGTTTTATTTCTCAAGCCAAAGCTGAAAATAATGAAGCTGCTTTGAAAAGCCTCAACTATGCGCTGGCTGCCGAAACTCAACACGCTAAACTCTACACCGAAGCGTCTGATAATTTAACCGCTTGGCGCGAGGCTAACCCTTTCTATGTCTGTAAAGTTTCTGGTGAAACCGTAGTTAATGAAGCGGATACAGCCAGTTGTCCTAGTGTAACCTCTGGTCAAGCTTATGATTCAGTAATTTAAGCCAATTGACTTATACAAGAGGTATTTATGAAGCGTCGAGAATTTGTCGGTTTAGTGGGTGTAGGCAGTATGATGCCGTTGGCGATCGCCGCCTGTAGCTCGGGGACGAAGGAAAATCCGACCGTCACTTCCCCCCGTAGTGATGGCTTTGTGGCCGTTGGGACTGTTTCTGATTTGACTGCTAAAGGCCAACTTCTAGCGGAAAAAACGCCTTTGGGGAAGGTGTTGGTAATTCAAGATCCTACCAATACTAATCAGGTGAAGGCTGTAAATCCCATTTGCTCCCATGCAGGTTGTGCCGTGACCTGGGAGAAAGACCAAAACGTCTTTGTTTGTCCCTGTCATGACTCCAAATTTGCCGGGGATGGTAAGGTGCTCCAAGGCCCGGCTAATCAACCTCTCCCCATCTATCTTGCCAAGGTGGAAAAAGATTCGATTCTAGTAAAAATTAATTGAAATAATCATTTCATAGAAACAAAACCCCCCCTGTAGAGACGTTGCATACAACGTCTCTACAGGAGGGATCTTTAGCATCTATAATTGGATTTTATATGAGATAGGGTAAGGCTGAAAAAACTATCCTGAATGATCACAAATGAAAGTGCAAAATCAAGAAGAATAACTAATGATTTTCACTTAAAATTTTTCCCCTATGTTTAAAAAAATTATTAACTTCGTGAGCAATGTCGTTTTTCCCATTGCCAAACCCGTTATTTTCACCTTTTTTCCCCAGTATGAACCCCTATTTAACACCATTCTCCCCATTGCCGAACCTTGGGTAAGTAAATTATTAGAACAAAACCCCCAAATTACCCTAAGTACCGCCCCTACTTTGGAAGTGAAACCGAGTCTAATTCTCGAAGATATTAATATTTTAAGTAGTTATAAAACCTTAACGGAATTATCGGGAAAATCTGCTCAATTGTTTGTTTTAAGCGATGATATTGATATCTTAGCACCCGCCAATTATTTTAATATTTCTCAGCCACCCACCGGGTTAGTTTTACCTGAATGGACAAGGGAATATCCGGGGGGTATTTTAGCTTTAGCTGGGGATGATATTTTAGTGGGTTCTAATCAAACTGATGTTATGAATGGTAATACCGGAAATGATCAATTATCCGGCGCCGAAGGTATTGATTTACTCCGAGGTGGTCAGGGAAATGATACTCTTAATGGTGATGGGGGAAATGATGTAATTAATGGGAATCGTGACGATGATTTATTAATTGGAGGAGATGGAGATGACCTACTCCGAGGAGGGAGAGGAAAAGATGTTTTAATCGGGAGTAATGGACGGGATATTTTAATAGGAGATTTAGACTTTGATATCCTGACAGGGGGTGCTGATGCGGATACTTTTATTTTAGGTGCAAATAGTTCAGAAGTTCCCCTGAACGTCACAGAAGCGGATTTGATCACGGATTTCAACCCCACCGAAGGGGATAAAATTGTGATTGTCGCTAGTTTAAATTCACAGGAATTAACCTTAGAATCTTTTGATCAAACTGCTAATTTACAACTGGCAACTGGAACATCTCAGGGAACAATTATTCGTCAAACGACAACGGGAAATATTTTTGGTGTGGTGGCTAATATTACCGATGTTAATGTTGTTAAAAATAGTATTTCTATCATTAATATTAGTGATTCCATGTTAGGAATTGGATAAAGAGTCAGACTCAGGATATTAAGAGGGCGAGAAGACCTCGCCCCTACCATCTTTTTAAAAGGGATTGAGGAATATCTGATCCACAGTTAGCCAATTTCAGGTACAATCAGTCAGGATGTCTGAGGTTAAGTATGAATTGGATGCGCTACATTGCTGTTGCTTTAATTAATGCTTTGGGTGTAGTTGTTGGAATTATCCTAGTTCCCGCTCCTTCCACTTTAGCCCAATCTTCACCAACGGATCTGAATTTAGAGTATCGGATTAATGACTCTGGGGTGCAACTGCAAGGATTTGAAGCAGGCACTGGGGGTAATTATAACACAGAAACCACAGAAGTTACACCCAAATCCTTAGCCGAATTATATCAATTACAGGATTTAATCAAAGCTGAATTGAAGAAAGTTTCTAGTCCTCCTGATATTAATAGTAATTTAGAAGTTTGGCAATATCAACTACAACTGAAACAATATGAAACTTTAGTTAAAGCTAATCGCCAAGTTGACGCTCAAATTAAATTTGAAGAAAAAACCCTAGAAACTTGGAATCAGGTGATAAAAATAGCCACGGAAGCCGCAAAATTTGGTCAACAATCTGAAACTAATACAAGAGAAGATTGGGAAACTGCACAACAATTATGGATTCAAGCTATTGATACCCTACGGAAAATTCCTAGAGAGTCTTTTCTGAGTTCTAAAGCTATTGATAAAACCGTAGAATATCAAGGTTATTTAGCGATCGCCACCTATCAACGCGCCTTAACCCAACAATCCCAACAACAACCAGAAAAACCTCAAACAATTTCCCCCGTTTCCGTTGCAAATCCTCAATTTCCCGGGTTTAAACTTTATGGAGATACCAACCGAGATGGTATTATTGATCAACAAGATCAACAACGCCCAGAACAATGGTCTTTATCCCTAGGGCCGTTAATATTATTTAATAATGATGATGATGATGTTAATGGATTACCCGATTGGCGAGATAAAATAGTTAATGGGGCTGAAGATGAAAAGGATTTGGCTTTAGTGCATTTTCAAGTTAATCAAGAGTATCAAGGTTCAGAATTATTGATTACCGTTGATGAATTATCACAACCCTATATTAATATTTTCCAGAAAACTTCAACCGGGTGGAAAGCTATTGATTTATCCGGTACAACGCCCTTAGAATTTGGTTCAGATATTGTTTTAGGAGTAGAAGCCAAACAATTTGCTAATGGTAATTGGTCGGGTTTAGTTAATTTAAAAGCCATCGCGCGTAAACAAGGAATTGTGATCGCAACGGATAGCATTTCTATGGGGGTTGCTCCTTGGATTATGTCGGCTAATACGGAATCGGTTTCTGAGGTTCATATTAGCGATCGCGGGGATAATCAAACTATCATTAAAGATGTAAAAACCATTGTGGAAAAAACTGGAGCAAAGGTTAAAGTCACACCTGGAGCGACTTTATGGATGCGAGGGACTCAAGAAATCGGCTATGTTCAGTTTCCCAAACCCGAAGGATTAGAACAATATCCGGTAGTTTTAAAAGGTAATCGGAGTGCGGAAAGTGATGATTATGCTCAATCCTTAATGAATCAAAATTTCGGCTGGTTTGAAGTTGGTAAACCTCGTCAATTAGATGTTTTTAATCAATGGGCAGATTGGTATAATAATTTAGCCGTAACTCCCGCTTTACCAGATTATCCTTTAGGAAGAATTTATTATGGTACAGCCGATAATGTTAGTTTAAATCCCGAAGTTGTTGAGTTTTTAAAAGCCCAAAAAGTTCAGGGTGATCCCGTTGCGATTGATACTTCTTGGTTAATGTTGCGTCATGTTGATGAAATTATTAATTTTATTCCTAGTGCTTCCGGTGAACCTTTAATGTTAATTGCCAGTCCAGAGGAAGGAGTTAAATTATTAAAAGAACTGGAAAAACAAGGTTATGAAGGAGCGGCAATTAATCGCGGATTAAGCACTCAAACCACCGTCAGAGCTACTTTAAATAATCAATTATTAATCCAACATAATCTGAATTTACAAAAACAGAAAATCGAACCCTTAATTAATCAACTCAAAACAGAATTTAATCTCAGAAATGACCAAATTATTAGAATTCCGGCTTTATTTAGTTATAGTGGTTATGCCTGGTGGCCGAATTTAATTAATTCGGTTTATGTGAATGGGGAATTATTAGTATCTAATCCTAAAGGAGCCTTAATTGATGGCCGAGATTACACCCAAGAAGACTTTAAGCGCCGGGTTGCGGTTGCCGGAATTAATGTTAATTTCTTAGATGATGACTACTATCAAGAATTACAGGGAAATATTTACAGTGCTACTAACACGACCCATACAGGAAATGAACAACCATTCTGGCAAGATTTACCCTAAAAGGTTTAAATGTTCAACAGCTTAAATACTAGCGAGCGAGGACGCGCTGCTACCGCAGGGCTGACGCCAACGCACCGCTTTACCTCATGCAAGCGCACACCGTTATAAGTATTCCCAATTCGTAATTCGTAATTCGTAATTCGTAATTTCAGATAAATACTCGATGTTTCAGACTCGGCATTTGGCGACGAACTTGTTCGAGACGGGCGGGATTAATTTCTGCGATCGCAATTCCTGGTTTATCACCAGCATCGGCTAAAACCGCCCCCCAAGGGTCAAGAATCATTGCATGACCATGGGTATACCGACGCCCATAATGGCGTCCTGTTTGAGCAGGTGCGACCACATAACAGGTATTTTCAATCGCCCTCGCCTTGAGCAGAACTTCCCAATGATCCTTACCCGTATAGGCAGTAAAAGCCGCCGGGGCAAAGAGAATTTCTGCTCCTTTTTCGGATAAATGGCGATATAGTTCTGGAAATCGGACATCGTAACAGACCGATAACCCCAGGTTGCCCAACTCTGGATGATGATAAACCGGAGGTAAAACCGTCCCCGCCATCACCGTATTAGATTCCTGATAAGTATTACCATCGGGCAAATTAACATCAAACAGATGAACTTTTTGATAACGGGCTAATTCTTGACCATTAGCATCAATTAACACCGCCGTATTATAAACTTTGCCATCACCCGAAGGAACTGGAAATCCTCCAGCTAATAGAGTAATTTGAAACTTTTGGGTAATGGTTTTCAGAAATTTTTCTGTAGTTTCCGCAATAGTTTGGGCTTGAGCCATTTTCTCGGCTTCTTCACCCATAAAGGGAAAATTCTCAGGTAAGCTAACTAACTCGGCTCCCTGACGAACTGCTAAATCAATCAATTCTTCTGCCTCCGCTAGATTCTTTTCTAGCCAAGGGGTACTGGTCATTTGAATAGCCGCAGCAAGATAGGATTTCATTGATAAAGAATATATTTAGACGTTAAAAGTAGGGGAGCACCGGAGGCAGGGGGAGCAGGGGAGGGGGCACCGGGGGCACCGGAGGCACCGGAGGCACCGGAGGCACCGGAGGCACCGGAGGCACCGGAGGCACCGGGGGCAGGGGGGGCACCGGAGGCACCGGAGGCACCGGAGGTAAACTCTATTTGATTCCCCATTACCCATTCCCCATTCCCCATTACCCATTACCCATTACCTATTACCCATTACCCATTACCCATTCCCCATTCCCCTTTTAGCTCCAGGTTAGATTAAGAGAGGGGATGAAACAGTAAATCGGGGAAAAAACGATTAAATTCGATTAAAACCCCAGCCGTGAAAACCATTAAAGCCGCGGCTAAAACGGGTGCTGTAGAAAGATATGTGAGGAAATACTTCATGAGTTTTTCTCCTGAGTTTACGAATGTGAAAAACAATTAATCTGTTAAAAGAAAGCAGAATTCACAAAGATTATTAGAACATCAACAAACTTTGTTTATGGGTTGATTAGGGAATAGTTTAAGTTAACTATTAAACTTAAATCTTCCCAAATCTCTGTTCAAGAATTCCACAACTAACGAGGTGAAACGGTGATTTCGTTATCTTTAGCGAACATTTCACCCGTGGTCATTTCTTTCAACGCTGCTAAGGGCCAAAGGAAACCACTGAGCATAAAGGTTAGCGCCACAGGAACATTGATGATAATTTCTTTTTCTGCGGAGTTTTCGCTCTTTCTCGCATATTGTAAATAAGACCGACCGACCCAACCAATCCATCCGGCAATATACAGGAACAGAATGCTAGGAATTAAGAAATCTCCCGCATGAGATAGACTTCCATCCACAATTAAATGAGGTAAGCCATCTTCTTTACCACAGAGTTCTTGGGAATAGCGCTCAAACCGTGCTTTTGCCTGTGCCGGGTTAGCCGCCACAGATATAGAGGTTTTTGCCCGTTGCTGAAACACCGAAGATTCAGAGCAGGGAACCAGGTTATAAGCTGAAGCTGCGGGAACAACAGTCATCCACAAGCCTAGGGCCAGAATAGCAGCTAACAATCGACGCATAGAAGTGTTTCCTTTTGTTACAGAACAATACGTTTTTAATCCGTTGAGCCGAAGGTGTTTTGAGAACTCCCTCTTAACAACCACCGGACAAAGCGTTTGTTATCCCTCAAACCGAGGTGAAGACCCACGCACAAATTTGACTATTAGGTTCAGTTGTTAACTGTACCCAAAAAATCTGCCATGATAAAGCTACTCAAAGTTAGCTCCGATCATTTCATAAAATTTATCAGTCAATGGCAACAGTTTTAGCAATTGAAACAAGTTGTGACGAAACCGGGGTCGCAATTGTAAAGAATCGTAAAGTTTTCAGCAATGTTGTGGCCTCTCAAATCGCCATCCATCAACAATATGGCGGGGTTGTCCCCGAGGTTGCCTCCCGTCATCATTTAGAAATGGTTAATCCCGTCCTCGACCAAGCCCTAGAAACCGCAGGTTTAGACTGGTCTGCCATTGATGGAGTTGCGGCTACCTGTGCGCCGGGACTGGTAGGGGCGTTAATAACGGGCATTACCACGGCCAAAACCTTAGCCTTGGTGCATGATAAACCCTTTTTAGGCATTCATCACCTGGAAGGGCATATCTATGCCAGCTATTTAATCGAAACCAGTCTTCAGCCGCCGTTTTTATGTCTGTTGGTATCGGGGGGTCATACCAGTTTAATTCATGTCAAAGATTGTGGGGTCTATCAAATCTTGGGACATACCGTTGATGATGCCGCCGGGGAAGCCTTTGATAAAGTAGCCCGGTTATTAAATTTGGGCTATCCTGGGGGGCCAATTATTGACCAATTAGCAGCCCAAGGCAACCCCAAAGCCTTTGCCTTACCAGAAGGTAAGATTTCCCTCCCTAATGGCGGCTATCATCCCTATCATTCGAGTTTTAGCGGGTTAAAAACGGCGGTATTAAGGTTAGTTCAAATATTAGAAAAAAAAGAAAATACCTCCTTGCCCGTTGCCGATATTGCTGCGAGTTTTCAAGATACTGTTGCTAAAAGTTTAACCAAAAGGGCGATCGCTTGTGCCTTAGATTTTGGATTAGATACTATTGCTATTGGGGGCGGTGTGGCGGCAAATAGTGGGTTAAGAAACCATCTCCAAGAAGCGGCTAAAATTCACGATTTGCGGGTATTATTTCCACCGTTAAAATATTGTACCGATAACGCCGCCATGATTGCTTGTGCCGCCTCAGACCATCTGAGTCGAGGTCATATTTCACCCTTAACATTAGGGGCGCAGTCCCGAATGTCCTTAGAAGATGTGATGCTGTTATATAATAAAGGGTGATGGGTGATGGGTAATGGGTAATGGGATAGAAAGTCTTAATTAGAAACCGGGTTTCTTAATGGCGCTTTCTGTTAGTAACAAAAACTGTTGCAGAAACCCGGTTTCTTAATGGCGCTTTCTGTTAGTAACAAAAACTGTTGCAGAAACCCGGTTTCTTAATGGCGCTTTCTGTTAGTAACAAAAACTGTTGCAGAAACCCGGTTTCTTAATGGCGCT
>MNYZ01000037.1 GCA_001873365.1 Oscillatoriales cyanobacterium CG2_30_40_61
GCTCCCCCTGCCTCCCGGTGCTCCCCCTGCTCCCCCTGCTCCCGAACCTGCCCCCGAACCTGCCCCCGAACCTGCTCGCCTACTTAACCGATTCCGAGGGAATTCCAATCCGTTTGCGTAAAGATTCGGCCCGATATTTTGCGGTTTGATTATCGGGATCATGTTTTAAAGTTTCTTCGTAGGCTTCTAAAGCCTGAGCGGTTAGCTTTTTCTTTTCGTAGGCGTAACCCAAATTATTAGAAGCTGTGGGATAAATGGGAGTTAATTTTAAGGCTTCTTTATATTGACGAATCGCAATATCATACTGTTCTTTAGCCAGATGAGCATATCCTAGGGCATTATAAATCATGGCTAGGTTTTGAGGGTCTTCATCTTCACCCGCTTTTAGGGCTTTTTGTAATACGGTAACGGCTTGAGAATAAAGTTTTTTATCGTTATAAATACTGCCTAATTCATAGTATTCCTGTGCATTTCCCTGTTCTTTTGATAACTTATTTTGGAGATCAAAAAGGGTGCTTTCTATCCGACGGGTTTTAATAATTTGACGAATAACAAAGACAATGGCTCCCGCGAGCAACCCCACTAAAAGTAATAAATAGGCAAGGGGAAGGTTCTTATCCATAATTTTAAAAGTACAGTTTTTTTAATACAAAGGCGAAGGATAGATTTAATTCAGTCCTTCACCTTAGCCAACAATGGGCAATCTTTTTATTCAGTTGAACAGGTGGTTTTAAAGGTTTAAAACTACGGGTTGCCACTTTTGGCAAGATCAACGACTTTCCCAAAGGTTTGAGGATCTAAAACAGCAAGTTGGGCTAACATTTTACGATTTAGTAAGATATTGGCTTTTTTCATATTGCCAACTAACTGACTATAGCTAATTCCGTTAATCCGAGCCGCGGCATTAATCCGAGTAATCCATAACCGTCTAAAATCCCGTTTCCGGTTACGGCGATCGCGATAGGAATTTTTCAACGCCTGCATAACTCTTTGATTCGCGGTGCGGAAGTTAGTAGACTGACACCCCCGGAATCCTTTGGCAAGCTTCAGGACTTTTTTGCGGCGTTTGCGAGCAACATTACCGCGCTTAACTCTGGTCATTTACGTTTGTTTCCTTGAATAAAATTCGTTTAGAGGCTTACAAATAGGGCAGCATCAAACGCACGTTGTCTTCTTGAGTCTCACTCACCAGCGCCATCTTAGACAGATTCCGTTTGCGAGCAGAGCTTTTATGCTGTAAAAGGTGGCTTTTGTAAGCCTTGCGACGTGCTATTTTTCCACTGCCAGTGACTCTAAAACGTCTAGCCGCAGATTTACGAGTTTTGAGTTTGGGCATGGATTTCCCTAAATTTCGACACAGCCTGTAATTATATCACAGGAGTTGATATTCTCACAAGTCCCGCGCTTTAGAGTTTGGGGTTGGGCTTCTGGTGGGCAACTTCCACCACGGTATGTACATTCCCCCGGGGGTTAAAATCCCCTTTAATGCGGACTTCTAGGGGATCGGCAGCGGCGACAAAATCATCTAAAATTTGGTTGATGGATTCTTCGTGGGAAATATAGCGATCGCGATAACTATTAATGTACAGTTTGATCGATTTTAATTCCACCACCCGCTCATCGGGAAGATATGTTAAATAAATTGTGGCAAAATCGGGATACCCGGAAAAAGGACATTTACAGGTAAATTCCGGTAAGGTAATCTCAACCTGATAGCGACGACCGATTCTGGGATTGGGAAAGGTAATCAATTGACCTTCCTCGATTTCCCGTTCACCATACTTTAATTCTTCTGGGCTGGCGGTAGGAACTTCTGTGGGTTCAGTATAAGAGTGACTCATGGTTAATTTACGTGATGGAAGGGTGAATTTTTCTGAAATTGCTGAAAAAAATTCGTTCAAATCGTTCTAATCACAGGTATTGTAAAACATAATAAGTTTCTAATAAAATGTTCACCCTCAATTAAAAGTCCTATGCAAAATGCTGACGCCTCTAGCCCTAATCCGTCAGTGGCATCGAGTAATTACTCTCCATCGATTCCCATTTCTATCTATCGAGAAGTTACGGCGGAGTTGCAAACCGTTCAATCTCAGCTACAAACCCTCCAAACCCAAAATCAACAGCTAACGCAGCAAAATCAACAACTTAGGCAAGAATTAGAAAACGTGGTGCAATCGGCCATTGGGTTGCACCAGGCGATTAATAAAGCTCAAAGCATCAGTCAGGGCAAAAAATCTCAATTTTCATCCCCAGGAGCGAGTTCTTTTACCCTCGAAATTCCCAGCCATCTCGGCGCGACTCCAACAAATTCCCCTGTTCTGGAAATTACACCGCAGACCATACCAGAAGCCAGGGGAAATCAACCCAGTTTTCCCTTTCCTCAGCCACCCCAACAACCGTTAAATACAGAGGTAGCTGAACGATTATTTACAGAACCAACGGAGGCTAGGTTACGCCCGATGTCTAAATCTCAGCGTTCTGAATTGAGCGGTTTTTGGCTAATTGTATCAATTGTTTTGATTGTAGTAGTCGCCTTTGGTGCTGGTTATTGGATTGTTCGTCCTTTGTTGAACCAGCAACGCTAGTATCAGAGGTAATAGGTATCCCTATTCCGGTGTTCCCTATTCCGGTGTTCCCTATTTCCGGTCATAAAAATAATGGCGGAAGGAAAACCCTCCGCCAATACTGTTTTTGAAGTTGTGAATATTAATGCAACTTTCAAGGATTTTGTCACTTGATTAAGTGACTGTAATGTAGTTTCCAGAAGGGAAATTGATTGTGTTAACTCGGTGTTGGTATTAACAGTTTCACTATTAAACTTTAGGAAATTATCAATAGCAACGAGAGGATGAGAAACACAATCTTTTGTTTCGATTTGACTTAACTCGGATAACCGATAAACGGGTTCTAACCGCGAGTTCCAGTTTCAACTAAAGTTGCTAAAGATTCTTCGCTAATTGAATCTGGGATCTCAGTCTCGTCGGGTTCGTAACCGCGTTTGAATTCTCTCAATCTTACCTGTTTGGCTTGAAGCGCGGTTTCTATAAATTTAATGGCTCGCTGGGGGTTGCCTGCTCCACAAAAGAATAAGTCAGCAGCGAAATAGCCTAATTCTGGCCAGGTGTGAATGGCAATGTGAGACTCAGCCAAAGTGGCTGTTGCAGTTACTCCGTGAGGACTAAACTGGTGTACACATAAGTCGATGAGGGTAGCCCCTCCAGCAGAAATTGCATCAAGCATCGCGCGACGGATGCGTTCGGGATCGTTCAGAAGTTCTGCAGGACACTGCCAAGCGTCAACGACCAGATGGGTTCCCAATTGTTTCATTCTTCGGGTTTTACCTCCACCCTAAAGTGTATCAAACCCTCTAATCATATCACACCTTTTCAGAAATTGTGCAAGAGTTTCATCAAAACCGCTGAGAATTTCTAAGAATAGCTGGCTCCGTTAGGCATAATTGCTCCTTCGAGGGTAGCTTCGTTCAGGTTAGCAATATTTAGACTCGCACCGATTAAATTAGCCGCGCAGAGGTTAGCTCCGGTTAAATTGGCTCCTTTGAGGGAAGTCAAAAGCAGTCCGGCTCCGGTGAGATTCGCATGGCTCAAGTTGGCTCCGCGCAAATCGGCTTCTAATAAAGTCGCTCCCTCTAAATTCGCCCCAATTAAGTTCGCCCCGCGCAAATTAGCCTTGGTCAAGTCACAGCGCCTTAAATCGGCATTCTGCAAATTCAAACCATTTAAATAGGAATTTTTCAGATTGGTGTCTTGGAGGTTGGCTCCTTTTAAGTTGGCTCCGTTTAAGTTGCTGCCACTTAAATCCGCTCCTTGTAAGTTAGCCACCGCCAGGTTAGCCACACCCAGATTAGCCTCTCGTAGACTAGCCTCGCTCAAATCGGCATGACTCAGATTCGCCCCACTCAGATTCCCTTGATTGAGGTAAGCTCGGACTAATTTAGCATGAGTTAAATTAGCACCACTGAGATCAACTTCGGTTAAAATGGTTCGGGTTAAGTTAGCCCCACTTAAATCAGCGCCGCTTAAAATTGCTCGGCTGAGGGTGGCCCCGACTAAAATGGCATCGTTAAGTTTACAACCATTCAGGAGACAGGCGGAAATTAAACTGGCTCCGGTGAGGTTAGCGCCAGTCAAATCCGTTTGGGAAAGAATTGCACCACTGAGCATAACTCCACTCAGGTCAGCATTGCGTAGAATAGTATCGGTCAGACTGGCTCCACTGAGATTCGCTTCCACCATAACCGCCATGGACAGGTTAACTTGACTCAAATTAGCCCCATTCAGATTGGCTCCGATTAAGCGGGCGCGAGATAAGTTAGTCCCTTGTAAGTTAGCATTACTGAGATTAATCCGATTCAAATTTTCCTGTTTCAAGCAGGCTACCATCAGATGGATACCGCTAAAATTTCTCTCTCCTGTAGCATATCGAGTTAATAACTTATCGACATCGATGCTTTCATTAGCCTTCATAAAAAATGAACGGTTTTATTTAATGTGTAAATAGTGAAAAATGACCACGAATTGCTTTAATCGCAGTTCATGGCAAGGGAAAAAGAATGCAAAATAACAGTTATGGGTGTGTAATCACGGGACGAACTCAACCCGGATCAGATTTCAGTCTAAATTCTTTGCTAGAATCTAACTGTATCAGGTTTTGCTACCGGACTACATTTCGGTGAATCGCCAACCCCAAAGTGAATCGGGCTTAACTGGTATCACCCGCAATATAGGTGTATTGGGCGATTAATCGCCAGATTATTGCTAAACAGAATTGCTGAAAATCACAGTGTGGCTGAAGTGGAATATCCCGCCATGTCGATAAAATAATTCGAGACTGAAAGTGCTCAGACTCCTGAGACCAGAGTTGATTCCCCAAGCTAGGTAAACTGACAACCGAGTTCGAGTAAAATCTCGATTTCGGAAGGAAACGACGGGCTAGAGGTCTAACCCGGAACAAATTCCTCCATCGCTGTTGATTTGGGATATTCATAGGATGTTTTAATCCTAAACCCCCTTCTTCCTAATCCTACAAGAGTTTGGGCAAAACTGCCTTCCCTTGAGAGTTAGGGGATTTTTGTGGGCTAGGATCAAAGATTAACTGATCTTTTTACCTCGATTGATCAAAATTATTTCTTAAACTAATCATAATCCCTGAAGGCCTAACTCGGCAAGGTGGGTTTTTCAAGTTAGGTTGGATCTGAGTCAAGCTAAAAGTGTTAAGGACTGAATCACTCAACCTGGAAAACCTCCATACTAAGATTAAAGTGTGATCCTGTTAGGAGATTCTATGGAAATTCGCGGTGTCTGGTTAACTAATACGGACAGTCGAGTGCTGTTTTCTCGACAGACCATTGCCGAAGCGATGGAATTCTTGGCGGAGACGGGTTTTAATGTGGTGTTTCCGGTGGTTTGGAATAAGGGCGTGACTTTTTATCGCTCTCAAGTCATGGCTCAAACCTTTGGGATCGAAATCGATTTCTATGCTAAGGGACGTGACCCCTTACAGGAAGTGATTGAGGAAGGTCATCGGGTGGGGTTGAAAGTAATTCCTTGGTTTGAATTTGGATTTGCGAGTTCTTATCAACAAAATGGGGGCAGAATTTTATCCCAAAAACCCGGGTGGTCGGGGATTAATTCCACGGGGGGATTAGTTGTTAAAAATGGGTTTGAGTGGATGAATGCTTTTGACCCAGAAGTACAAAATTTTGTTCTAAGTTTAGTCTTAGAAGTAGTGAGAAAATACGATATTGATGGGGTGCAAGGGGATGACCGGATGCCGGCAATGCCCTCGGAAGGAGGTTATGATCCGAAAACGGTTGCTCTTTATCGGCAAGAATTTGGGCGTCAACCTCCGACCTATCATAAAGACGCCCAATGGTTGCAATGGCGGGCGAATATCCTAACAAATTTTTTAGTTCGTTTACGTCGAGAAGTTAAGGCAATTAAACCCCATTTGATAATTTCTATGGCTCCTAGTGTTTATAAATGGGGTTTGGATGAATATTTACAGGATTATATTGCTTGGATTGATCAAGATTTAGTTGATTGGATTCACCCCCAATTATATCGACGCAATTTTTGGAGTTATAAAGGGTTAGTTGATCAATTAGTTGATGTTCAGTTTAGGGATTGGCAGTTACCAAAACTTTCCCCAGGGATTTTAGCAAAAATAGGTTCCTATTGCATTACGGCGGATGATTTATTAAAGGCAATTGACTATAATCGTTTTAAAGGAGTTCAGGGAGAAATATTTTTCTTTTATGAAGCATTGAGATTGAATAATAATGCCTTAGCTACAGCTTTGAAAAAAGGCCCCTATGCTGTTCCGGCTAGATTGAGATAGGTTAAGGGGAGCACCGGGAGTAGGGGGAGCACCGGGATGTAAACTCCTTCTATTACCCATTCGTAATTCGTAATTTCTAGGTCTTTTTCTTTTTTAAATATTTTACAATTTTACCAATTACAAATATGAATACATAAGATAATAACGCAACTATAAAACTAAGAACAAGGGCTATTTCAAAGTTTTTAACAGGGGAATTAATAGAATTTTGACTTAATAATAAACCCGAACTAGAGGCGGTAATTCCTCCCGCACTCATTCCTGTACCGACGGCTAAAATGGTGATTTGCAGGTCATAATTGTTTTCTTTCTCCCGTTTTTCTTGACCTAGTTGGTTTTCGGTTTGTTCAATTTCTGTAATCCCCCGAATAGATGCGATCGCTCGATCTACTAAAGTAGAACCCTCAACAAAATAGTTGAGTTGATCATTAATTCGCTCTTGAAAATATTGACTATCCTGGTCAATAAAAGCTAGAAAAAAATCTAAGTTCTGACTGTAATTAATTAATGATTTTTCTTTTAATTTTCGTTGAATTGTTTTTAAAGTTTGTTGATAGTTTTTGCTATTAATTGCAATTGTATTTCTATAATGTTTTAAATTGCGGAGGGTTTGAGAATAGGTAAAATCTTGCTGAGACAAAACTTTAAGTTTTTGTTTAAGAGACTTTAATTCTTCTTCCTTTAAAAAAGATTTATCTGTTATGTTCAGATCTAAAAACTTATTTAAACTTTTGATTTCTCCTTCAATTTCACCATAATAATTAAAGGCTTTTTCATATTGTTTGAGGCTTTGCTGGTAGGCGGTAATCACTTTATTACGATAAAAAAATAAATCAATAAATTCAGAATAACAATCAATAAAATCCTCACTACTTTGATGCTCTCTGAATAACCAAATTAAAATATGACAGTAATGAATGTCTGAAGAATCAAGATTAATTTGACTTAAATTATCATATTCAAAAATAGGACTTCCAAATAATTCCCCCTGGTTTTGTAGGGGAGGACGTTGTTGATTATTGGGGATAAATTCTTCTAAGCATTTTTGAGCTAAATTTTCTAAATCTTCAATTGAGCTTTGTTTCAATTCCTCTGGAATAAAAGCAGTAATTAATAAAGTTTGTCCGAGGGAACTATCAACAAATTTCGGTAAAAATATCTGATCTCGATTAATTTCTCGGAAAAAATTTAACGATACTTCTTCTGTTTTTTTACCGCTTTCCTCTTCGGGACGACGTAAATTAAACGCTAGAGCATAACTATCATAAAGACATTGGGGATAAATCCTGACCGTAATGGGAATTTCACTATTAGGGAGTTTTCCGACTATTTTAATCGGTGAAATTTCAAAAGTTTCGTCAACTAGATTTAACCGTTCTGAAAAATGTAGCTTTTCTAAGATTTGATTACAATTATCCCAAAGTTTTTGAGGGTTTTCAACTCTATTATTGCCATCATCCCTTAAGACTTTGCAGAGATGAAAGGCAAATAAATGTAAATTGGGAGCATAAACTTTTTCTATCATCTTAACGATTATTCCATTTGCTTAAAATTTGCTTAACATAATCGAGAATAGGAACTGTAACGGGACAATTTTCGCTGCTTTCAGGAGGAGGTGTAATTAAAATTCTAACTTCTTCTGAGATTTCGAGTTGAAAATTAGGAATAATCCAGCGATCTTTATGGGGTTCAGAATCACTGATTTCATCAAGTTCTTTTCGCTCTTTTCGTTTGGCTTCATCATATTCTTTTAACTGTTGCTCAGAAACTCCTCCACACCATTCTCTAATATAATTCGCAGCTTGTTGAATTTGATCGGGTTTTAAATTTTCCAGTTCTTTGAATAATTCTGTTAAACTGGATTTATCCTGATCTTGAAGAATGGGAGGTTGAATTTCTAACAGTTCTAAAAAACAAACTAGGGTGTCAATAGAGTCTTGCATCATTTATTCCCTCAATGGATTAACAATAGTAGAATATAAAGAGAATTTTAACCTATTTTCCAATTGCACAAAAACCTGCCCAATAATAAGCTTCTTTAAAAGGTTGATAGGTTGATGAACGTATCCCTAAGTTTAGCTGTTGACGGAGCTTTTGTTTGGATTCTGGTTTTAATTGTAGCGCATCCAACCATTTTATGAGGTTTTCTTTATCAACGGTTCTTAACCAGCTTTGGGCTTGATTTAAGGCCAAACTCACGGACTTTTCAGACCGAAACAGTTCATAAAACTTAATCATTAAAATCGCCGTTGCTAAATCACTGACTAGCCATAAACTACAAATCACATTTTTAACCCCGGCAAACAGAAACCCACTGGGAAGACCAATATATTCTTCTAAAGTCTGATCGAATTGTGTTAACCCCGTTTCACAAGCGGATAATGTCACCAGTTCTCCTTTTGGGAAATCTAAACTAAAGATTTCGCGCAGGGTATAACATTGCTCAGTATCGACTTGTTTACCTTTTCTCCAAGGAAGATAACGCTTGGTTTCTGGATGGTCTAATTCTTCCTGAGTTTGGCGATCGCTCGATTCCAATACTTCTACAATTCCACCTGCTAAAATTAAATGGGATAATAACGGAGACTCAAAGTTAAACGACCCGTGACAAGCAAAGTGGAGATAATTGGCATCTCGAAACAGGTCACTATTAGGAGGTTGAGTCAGGGCGATTTTAGTCGCTTTTTCACGGGATAAAATATTATTAGCGGTAAATTGAGAGGCGATCGCATCCACTTCTAATTCTGCAAAGTCTAATTCTCCAGTGGGATTTTGAATCGCAAATAATTGAATATTATTAACAGCATGGTCTGAATTTTCCTCCCGCAAGGCAATATTTTCTAATGACATTAACCCCATTTGCAGACTCGGTAAATATTGCACCCCCTGAGAAAATTGATCAGACAAACAGAGGGTTTTTCCGTTATCTTTAGCAACGGGTAAGGCATGGAGGGGAAATAAATGTAATTCTCGATAGGGAACTAAGATTAACCGTTGACAACTGGGCGGAATTTTGCTCAAAATATGATTAATATTCAGAATTTCGGCTAATTCTTCTAAAAACGATTCTAACTGATCTTCCCAGATGTCGGTTTCGCTATTATAGGTTTCTAAATAGCGATCGCGCAACTCCACCACTGCCGTCACCGCTTCCGGTTTTGATTGCCAATAATCAGCGCGAAAACTTGATTGATCATCCTTCTCCCCCTTTTCTAAGGCGGGTTGGGGGGGATCAGCCCAAACTATAAACGCATAAATCCCTTCCGACGCGATAAACCATTCCACTAACGCCGTTTTCTCTGGCAATAATGCCGGAATTTCTGATAGATTAATCCGTTTCACCCGTTGGGTATATTCAAAGGTGGAATCAAAGGTTTTAATCTGTTCTAAAACTTGATTTAATTCCTGCTTTTGCTGAACCAAAGTTTCCCGAATTTGATTAATAGAATCAATGGGAAGATTAACAGCACCCGCACTTCGACTTTGAGGAGAATCTGGATCAATACCAGCAGCCGGAATATCGCCGTCCAAAGATTCGATAAACCGTTGATTGGCGGAAAGTTCCCGACGCAACTGTTCTAACCGTTGACAAATCTCTGGTGGGGTATTTTTCGGCAATAAATCCCGGTTAACCAAGAGTTCAATTAAACTGCGAGACTTGCCGCGCTCCAGGGTGACTAAGGCTTGAGCTATCTGGTTCTGATGCAGATAAGCTTGGACAAGGCGTTCATAAACCCCAACATTCTCACGCCGTCGCTGTTGTTTATTGGCGTCGGAGCGATCGCGGTGACAGAGTTCTTCTAAAGCATCCAGGGCGGCTTCATAGCCCATAATAGCCAGTTGCCAGTTTTCCACCTCAAAGGCAGTATTACCCAAATTACGCCCGATGAATAAATATTCTACCGGAAACTCCAGGGGAGAAGATAAAGCTAAGGCAGATTGCCAGGTTTCCAAGGCTTGGGGGATTTGTAGCAGTTTCTCGTAGGTAAATGCCAAGTTATTCAGACTATAAAATTGCCCCCGACGATCTCCGATTTCCCGTAAAATCGTTAAAGCTTGCTGATAATAGTCGATAGCTTGTTGATACTGCCCTAATGAAAGGTAAGCACTGCCCAAATTCCCCAGAGCATTGCCTTCTCCCCGACGATCTCCGATTTCCCGTGCAATCATTAAATACTGCTGATGATACTCGATAGCTTGTTGATATTGCCCCAAGGAACCGTAAGCATTGCCCAAATTGCCCAGAGCAGAGCCTTCTCCCCGACGATCTCCGATTTCCCGTGAAATCGTTAAAGCCTGCTGATGATACTCGATGGCTTGTTGATACTGCCCCAAGGAATAGTAAGCATTGCCCAAATTGCCCAGAGCATTGCCTTCTCCCCGACGATCTCCGATTTCCCGTGAAATCGTTAAAGCCTGCCGCCAGGATTGTAACGCTTGATGATATTGACTACGATAATATTCCTCAATTCCTTGATTTAATAAGCGATCCGCTTCAGCTTGTTTCTGTTTTGGGGTCATGGCACTATTCCTGGGTCTGGGCTGGGGTTGCTGATATTGATTTTAACTTGAACAGGACTTACACAAGCAGGCTATATATAGTGTGTCAAAAGTAGGCGATCACATACCAATGATAATAGCAATCGCCCTCAAAAGTCCTAATTATTTATTTTCCCCCTAATTTTGGGGGCTAGGGGGCTAGATCAGCAGTTTTAGAGACTATTTCTCAAGCAGCAATATTTGCCCCCTAAATCCCCCAATTTTGGGGGACTTTAAGAGGTTGTCCTGTTAAGTCGATCCCCCCTAACCCCCCTTAATAAGGGGGGAATTAGATAGAGTTCAAAGTCCCCCCTAACCCTGTTTAATAAGGGGGGAATTAGATAGAGTTCAAAGTCCCCCCTAACCCTGTTTAATAAGGGGGGAATTAGATAGAGTTCAAAGTCCCCCCTAACCCTGTTTAATAAGGGGGGAATTAGATAGAGTTCAAAGTCCCCCTTTTTAAGGGGGATTTAGGGGGATCTAATCTCGGCTATAATCAAAGGTTTTCGGCTTCAAAATTGGTTTAAAAATGGAAAAAATAAAACTATCTGTGATTATTTCTTTCTGGCAACAGGGAGATTTTTTATTAGATATAATTACAAGTTTAGAGTATAATTTAGAGGTCAGTTATGAATTAATTATTTTAGTAAATTGCAATTTATTTAATTTTGAATTAGCTGATATTATCAATTATTTAGACTTGCAAGAACATCAGGTTTTATATTTTAAACCTCCTGTTAATAGTCAGGATATTTTTGATCAAGCTATTGCCCAAGCACGGGGTAATTATATTATTTGGGTACAATATCCGGTGATCTTGTATCCGAAAGGTTTGGCGGCAGCTATTAATATTTTAGATAATAATTTAGAGGTTGATGGAGTTGATCAAATTCAAGAATTAACATATTTTGAATATGATCCAGAAGGAGTAAAAATTGGATCTATTTTTAGAAAAGCAATTTGGGAAACGGAAATTATATTAAAAACCAGGTTTCTTCAAGAAACCGGGGTTTTAGGATTTAGAAATAGTCAAAATAATTTAATTATTCATCAAATTACTGAAAAAATATGTGAGCTTAAATTTAATCCTAGTTTTAATCCAGAAATTCAACAATTCCCTTTAGTTAGTGTTTGTATTCCGAGTTATAATGGAGAAAAATTTATTGCTGAAGCGATATCTAGTATTTTATCTCAAACCTATTCAGCAATAGAATTAATTATTTCTGATGATAATTCCTCTGATCATACGATCGCGATCGCCCAATCTTTTCAAACCCAAACTTCTATTCCGATTAATATTTTAACTCATCCCACTTTAGGACTAGCAGAAAATAGTAATTTTTGTATTAATCAATCCCAGGGTAAATATATTAAATTTGTCTATCAAGATGATATTTTAATGCCTAATTGTATCGAAAAAATGGTTAATTTAGCCGAAACCGATCCTGATATTGGATTAGTTTTTTCCCCTAGGGAAATGTTTTTTCTTGAGCAAGAAAATATTAATTTAGAATTAATTGCAGTTTATCAACAATTCGCTAATTTACACCAAAGTTGGTCTAATTTAAAAACTATTCAATGGGGAAAAGAACTTCTAAACGATCCCAATTTATGGCAACATCCGATTAATAAAATTGGCGAACCCAGTACGGTTTTATTGCGAAAATCAGTATTTAAAACTATAGCAGGTTTTGACCCCGAATTAAATCAATTAGTCGATTTAGATTTGTGGTGGAGAATATTGGCACAATTTAAAGTAGGTTTTGTTGCAGAAAATCTATCTTATTTTAGACTCCATTCTGAACAAAAAACCTATCAAAATATGCAGCAAGGACAAGCAAACGATCTGAATTTTTATGATAAAATCTATTCTCATCCCGACTATCAGTTATTTCCTCCCCCATTTCGTCAGCAAGCAGGATTGATCTATAATTCTATCCAATGGGGTTTGCTAACCTAACCAAAACCCTGTAAGGTTTGTTCAGAAATAATTTAGGAAGGTTTTGACTATGGCTAATTTTCTTACTCCTAGTACAATTCCCGGTGTATTTGCACTTTTAGGAACTCCCCAAGATGATAATATCGCCCTATTTACTGGACAAATTTCTGTCCCTAGAGATGGTATACTATTATTATCAGGAAATGATGATTTACAGAGTTCTAATATCAACGATAATTTACTAATTAATGGTAATCAAGGAAATGATACTTTGGTGGCATCCAATGGATTTGATACGCTATTTGGTGGACAAGATAATGATCGAATTTTTGCCGCAGTTAATAATGATTTAATCTTCGGAAATTTCGGAGATGATGTCCTAGAAGGAGGGTTTAATTCCGATGCAATTTATGGCGGTCAAGGTAATGATACCCTCTATGGTGATGAAGATAACGATCTCCTGTTTGGTGACCTGGGAAATGATATTGTGGATGGGGATGCAGGTATTGATACATTAATCGGAGGTTTCGGGAATGATACCTTTATTTTTGACACGGGGGAAGCAAGTTTTACTGTTCGGAATGTAGATGAAATTCGACAATTTGAAGCGGGAACAAGTCCGTTTACAGGAGATAAAATTGCGGTGCCCGTGGGAACTCAAATTGATCCGAATTCATTGTTTAGAGAGCGGTTTGATTTATTCCCCCAAGAAAATGATCTCAATGGCGATGGCTTAAATGATATTATTATAGAATTATTGGACGGACGAATTTTGGGTGCAGTGATTAATGATGGATTCTTACCCGCTCAGTTAACCTTCGATTTGGATTTCGTTTTTAGTAACGGATTTGATTTTAATTTATAAACAAAACCCAGGAACTTTTTATGGAAACCAACACCAAATTTAATGGGTTTTATTCCGCCAAACTCGCATTATTATGTTTATCGATGGTGCTCTTGTTTGCGGGGAAAACTCAAACCCAAGCGATGACCACTACGGCGGTGATTGAGCAGTTACAAAAATTAACCGATACCAACCGACAAAACCGTTTAGAAGCGATCAAAACCTTAAAAACCCTGGGTTCTCCGGCGATTCCAATTTTAGTCGAAGCCTTGACCGATGACCAGGAAAGCATCCGTCGGGGGGCGGCTTTTGCCTTGGGAGCGATGGCCCAGGATGCGGTGGATGCGGTTCCGGCGTTGTTGGCGACTTTAAAAGATCCGGTGTCGGCGGTACGGATGGATGGGGCTGTGGCCCTCAAACAAATTACCACAACCTCCCCAGAAGCCTTACAGCAAGCGATTCAGGAGTTAACAGCCGGATTAAACCATCCTGATACCGCCGTTCGTCAGGGGGCGGCTTTGGGCTTGGGAGTCATCGGTTCCGAGGCTCCAAGTACCATTCCTCCGTTAATTCTGGCGTTACAAGATCCGGATGAGGAAGTGCGACTGGCGGCGGCGATCGCCCTTAAACGCATGGGTACGGTGGCGGTTCCAGCTTTGAAAGAGGCGTTGAATGACTCTGATATGGGGGTGCGGGCTAAGGCGGCGTTTGCGTTGGGGAATATTCAGGCGTCGGGGATTACGGGTGTAACCCAAGCACTACAAAATAGCGATCGCCAAATTCGTCAAACGGCGGCGATGAAGCTGGATCAACTCACCGCTAATCAATTGTTGGTTCAACGGCCAAATCAACCTGGGGTCAGTCCTCAAGGAAATCAACCCGGAAATCAACCCGGAAATCAACCCCTGGGAAATCGCCCTGGAACGATTCCTGGGCCTCTGGGGAATCAACCCCAGCGTTTGTTGGGTTCTTAACTGTTTTATGATGGGGGTGTGTTCATTTTTTGACGCACCCTAGGATTGATTTTGGCAATATGAATGATCACGGATCAAGTGTTAATATTCAGGGGTTATATGCTGAGGCTTTAGCCTTGGAACAGGCGGGATATTTTGAATCTGCACAGGAAAAATATCAACGGATTTTAGAGTTAGATCAGGATAATATTCAGGCGTTTCAAGGTTTAGCCAGGGCTTATTTTTATTATGAACAATATGATCAAGTATTGGAAGTTTTGGAACGTTGCTTAATTTTAGATCAAACCCAAGGGAATCAATATTATAATTTGGGTTTAGTTTGGGAAAAACTGGGGAATATTACCGAGGCAATTTCAGCCTATAAACGGGCTATTGAGTTAGATGTAGACGGGATAGATGGGTGTTTAAAATTGGCTGACTTGTTGGCAGAATTAGGAGAATTTAAAACCGCACAATTCTATTATCAGCAAGGAATAGATCGACAACCTGATACAGTTAGAGGATATTTAAAATTAGGCAATCTTTTTTTAGGACAAAATTGGGTAGAAGATGCGATCGCAATTTATGAAAAAGCCTTAAATATCCATCCTAATCATGGTGATTTATTGTATCAGATGGGATTAGCATTCAGGGTGAATCAAAATTCTGAGATGGCGGATTTTTATTTTGCTTTAGCCGCAGAATCCCAAGAACAGTATCAAACAGCTATCCAATTTTATCATAATATTTTACAAACTCAATTCGCTACAGTTGAGATTTATTTGAATTTGGGCAAATGTTATCAAAATTTAGAGCAATGGTTAAAGGCGGTTACTATTTATGAACAGGCTTTGCAAAGGTTTCCTGATCGGATAGAATTATATTTAGCTTTAATTTCAGCTTGGCAAAATTTGGGAGAAATTCAAATAGCATGGCAAATGGCTGAACATTCTATTGATAGGTTTCCAAATCATATTTCTGTCAGATTTGCCAAACAATTTTTGTTACCGATTTTATATGATAATTCTCCAGAAGTTTTGAAGTATAGACAACATTTTACTGAAGAATTAGTTAAATTAATTGAACAAACAGATTTAGACAATTCAGAAGTTAAACAACAGGCGTTAACCGCTATTTCTAGGGAAACTCATTTTTATTTACAATATCAGGGATATGATGATTTAGAGCTACAAAAACAATATGGTGGCTTTGTTCATCGAATTATGGAAGCGAATTATCCGGAATGGACAAAACCTTTATTATTACCCCCTTTAACTAATAATCAAAAAATTAAAGTTGGTTATATTTCCTGTCATTTAACCTGGCATACAGTCGGGTTAGTATTTTTAGGATGGTTGAGAGATTGCGATCTCAATCAATTTGAAATCTATTGCTATTATACCGGAAAAGAAACCGATAAAATTACAAATTTATTTCAGCTTTATAGTGATCAATTTTATCATATTTATGGCAATTTAGAGCCGATTGTTGAGCAAATTTTAGATGATAAAATTCATATTCTAGTGTTTTTAGATATTGGGATGTCTCCCCAACTTACCCAAATCGCGGGGTTACGAGTGGCCCCGATTCAATGTGCGGCTTGGGGACATCCAATTACTACGGGTTTACCAACCATTGATTATTTTATTTCTGCGGAATTATTAGAGCCTCCTGGGGCTCAAAACCATTATTCAGAAAGGTTATTTTGTTTACCGAATTTGGGAATTAATTATGCTCAACCTCCGTTATTAGAAATGCCAAAAACTCGTTTAGATTTTGGCTTAAAAGAGGATGCTATTTTATATTTATCCTGTCAATCTTTATTTAAGTATTTGCCAGATTTTGATTTAATATTAATTGCGATCGCTCAACAGATTAAATCCGCTCAATTTGTGTTTATAGCCCATTGGAATGCTGCAATTAACCAAAAGTTTAAACAACGGTTAAACCGATCTTTTGCCGAACATCATTTAGATTTTCAAGAATATTGTATAATTATACCCCGTTTAGATAAAATAGATTATTTACAACTTAATAACTTAGCTGATATTGGCTTAGATACTCTGCAATTTACTGGATTTTTAACCACTTTAGATAGTTTATCCTGTTGTCTTCCCCTGGTTACTTGTGAGGGAGAATGGATGAGAAGTCGTCAGTCTGCGGGGATATTAAACCGATTAGGAATTACAGAAACTATTGCCCAAAATCGAGAAGATTATGTTAAAATAGCATTAAGGTTAGGATTGGATTTAGAATGGAGATTAGCAATTAGAGAAAAAATCAAACAAAATCAATGGAAACTCTACGAGGATAAAAGTTGCATCCCAGCATTAGAAAATTTTTATCAACAAACTATTCACAATTTTAATAATATCTCCCTAATTAAAGGAGACTTTAACAACTAATTTCCCCTATTCCCTATTCCCTATTCCCTATTCCCTATTCCCCATTACCCATTACCTATTTCTTATTACCTATTTCTTATTACCTATTACCTATTTCTTATATGACTCAAGCAATTTTAGTTAATCTCAGAGAAGCATTTTTTCATGCCCCAGGATTTTGGCAAACTCGGTTTTTAATCAAAACTGGAAATTGGTGTAAATCAGTTGATGGTTTAGATAAAAGTCGTACCGATGGCTATTCTATTTTAGGAGGTTTTGTCAATCAATGTGATCAATTATCCACCCAACAACCGGGGTTATATTTATTTTGTGAAAAGAAGAAACAAAAACAGAATGTTACAGAAAGATTATATACTTTATTTATCTTAGAACCCGATGGTACTGTAGAAGTATTAAATGAGTTAAAAACCGCCAGTAAAGATTGGGGGGTGCAATTATGGCCCGAAATTGATGCCTATTTTATTCGACAACAAGACTCTGGAGAAAAAAGACGTCAACAATTAATGCAAGAAATTCAACAGTTAGAGTTTAAATTGAAGCAACGCCGCGCCGAATTAGCAGCGTTGGATAGAATTCAATCCGATTAAAAAAATATTAGGGAGTTGGTTTATTTTTTACTGTATTTACAATTGAATCTGCAACAAAATTTGATAAAATATTTTCTCCTAATTTATTATAATGACAACAGTTATCAATATAAGCCTGTTCTTTAGTATCATCGAGAATAGATATCCCATCAAAAAAATTAACTTGATTCGCTTTGAGTTTGTCCAGTTCTTTTAATAAAAGAGGATATCCTTTTTTGACTGCATCTTGATAGGGACTATCGGCACTAAAGGCGACCTGTTTTTCCGCTTCACTAAATACTCGCCGGGTGGGATAATATTGATTCGGTTGTAAAATATGAAAATAGGGAATATTATTTGCTTTTAGAGTTTGATTAATTAAAATTGAAGTTTTAGCCCAATGGTCAGCAATTTTTGGAAATAGTTCAGTATCAGTTAAAATAGGATCTTGCATATAAAAATAAATCACACTTTCTGCGGTATTATCATCCTCACTCTGTTGGTGGCGATAGCGTTCAAAACGAGCGACATCTCGGCGATAGTTTTTGACTAATTCCTGAACATATAAAGACATAATTGCATTACAAGAAGCTAGGGAGCAATTTTTTAAGGTTTCCAAAGCATCTTTGATTTTAGGTTTATTATCTTTGATATTTAATAGGGTTTTTATTGCTGGGGTGGATAAACTATTATTAGCTAAACCAGTTAAGGCTTGAACATGGGACGAACTGGGCATAACAAAATCTAATCCATTTTGGTTATTAATATTAGCAAGGGCAACTTCATTAAAACCATCAATATTAATTACCATATCAAATTGTTGTCCCAGAGCCAGCAAATAATTTAAAGTAATTAACTGTTGCGGTTGTTTATATCCACCAATAGCTAGGGATAAAATAATTAATTCTTTGCCTTGAAATTGAGGAAGTTGTTGAAGTTTTTTCTCTAAAATTTTATTTTGGACTTCATAAATTGAATAGTTAGATGCAACGGAACCGCCTAAAATTCCAATAATAACTTGATTGTTATTGGTTTTTGTAAAAGGGTAATCGTAGGGAGAAATAAACCCATAATTATTATACTTAAATCCTGGTCTAAAATCCGGGCCGGGTTTCTGAACATAACCAAAATAAGGATGTAATCTTTCTACCACAGATTCCCCGACTCTCACCCCTTCTAAATTAATCCCTAAGTTCTGTAAATCCTCTGTGCGTTCCCGGGTATAATAGAACTGTTTATGCTTAGAATAATAAAAAATTAACGAGCCAATTTCTAAAAGCACGAATAAAACAACTAGGTTAATTAACCCGATTTTTATACCTGCTTTAGCTTGATTTAATAATTTAAAATTTTTCATAGTCTATATAATAATGATCAGGGTAATTCTATTTTAATTCTACTTTTGTAATTTTGGGGTTTGAAGCATCAGTTGTTGACAAACTTGACTCGCCATTAATTCCCCGGCGATGCGATTTCCTGCAACATTCCAATGTCCGCCACAGACTTCCGCATTGTCAAATCCATGTAAACAAATTCCAGTTTTTTCTGCCTGCTTTTGTAAGGTTTCTGCTAACTGTAAAACGGGAAAATCCTGCTTTTTTCCTAATGCTTCAATTCGCTTATTAGGGTAAAATAAATCTTGAATTTGATGTTTTTCCATAAATTCTTGACGTTTTTTGGAGTCGGGCAGAACTTGAAAGGAGTCACTCACCATGATTAGCATAAAATCCTTTCCTTTGGCTTTAACTTCATCTTGAAGTAATGTAATTAACTGTTCTGTAATTTTCCAAGCTTGTTGCCAATTTTGATCGGGGGGTTGCTTATAAAAATTAATATCCGTTTCCTGATAGTCTTTTTGCAACTGACGACGTTTAGACTCGATTTCAGCTTGTCTAATTAATTGTAATATTCGAGAATTTGTCATTAATGGATAGGGTAATTGATCTAGTTTTGAGAATGTATACTGATCCCGGTCAAGACCGTTAGGGTTTAATTTTCTAAAAGATAAATCTTCCACAAGCTGACCATTTTCTTCGACAAAATAGGGACGTAAATGATCATATTCTAAAGCGCGAAAATTATTTCTAATATCATTTCCGGGATAGAAGCCTAAAATCACTAAATCGGGAGAAAATTGTTGGGCATGATGTCGCCAGGTCATTAATTCTTGGGCAGTCCCATAACCCTGAACTCCAAAATTTAAGACTTCAATGTTTTTCCCCTTTAAAATGGGGCAGGTTTTTAATTGAGTCTCCATAATTGATAATGCCGTTTTTTCTAGGGGAACTTGTAAGGCTTCGATAAAAGAATCCCCTAATACAGCAATGCGATAACTATTAGCTGGTTTTTCTAAAGTTCGTTCGCGATCGCGCATTCCAAAACTGTTCATTTTCACTTCTGAAACCTCTCCTTCCCCCGCCCAAACTGTTTGGATATTGGGTCGAGGTGACCAACCCCGATAGGGATCTTTGACGGTATAAGCAAGGGATTCGGAATCCGAAGGTAGGGGCGGTTGATGTCCAATTCCGGCGATTCTTAACCCCACTTCACCGAGAACAATTGCTATAACTAAACTACCAAAAACTAAGCTAGTATTTAAAATTAACGACTTCCAAATCTTCATAATTATTTTTTATTTTCACACAATTGATCAGCAATTAATTCGGCGGCTAAACGGTGTCCCTCTGGATTCCAATGTCCCCCACAAAGCGTACCATTTTTTTCAAACCCATGTAAACAGGTTTGATTTTTGGCTGCATAGGATTGAAAAGTAGGGGCTAAGTCTAACACAGGGAAATTATTCCGTTTCCCGATATCTTTTAGTCGTTGATTGGGATAATATAAATTATCAATTTTATTAGAGAGTTGAAAAAACTTGCGTGTGGCTTCATCTTTATGAACTTGCATTGGATCGGCAATAATGACTAATAAAAAATTAGCTGCTTTATTTTTGACTTCTTGCTGCATTAGGGTGATTAAATCTTCTGTAATTTGCCATGCTTCTTTCCAGTTGGCATCTTTAGGTTCTCGAAAGGTGCTAACACTTAATTCATTAGAGTGTTTAACCAAATTATTTTTACGATATTCTAATTCGGCTTTTTTCGCCACCTGTAAAATTCGAGAGTTATTGACTAACCAATCGGGAAAATGATCAACGGTTGTAATTAAATAGCGATTACTATAGCTCATGGGCAAGTCACGGAACGAAAAATCTGGTTCTAATTGACTATTTTTATAGACAAAAAACGGACGGTAATAGTTATTATCTAATTTGCGAGAATTATCAATCACATCGTTGCCAATAAAAAACGAAACTATCACTAAATCGGGGTGATATTTTCCTACTTTTTCCCGCAGGGTAATTAATTCTTGGGCTGTGCCATAGCCATCAACTCCAAAATTGAGAACTTCAACATTTTTACCTTTAAATTTAGAACAGTTACCCAAGGTTTTTTCTAATACCGAAGTATAGTTTTTTTGGCTGGAAACTTGGGATGCCAAGGTAAAAGAATCTCCTAAAATTGCAATTCTAAAGGTGTTTTTAGGTTTAGCGATCGCATATTCCTTATCCCTCAAACCATCCCTATTAATTTCAATGTATGATTCACCTTCATAGCGCCACCATCCCTTTGCCCCAGGTCGATTTGACCAACCGAGATCGGGATCGGATTGGGTAAAAAAGGAGGGAGAAAAAACCGCATGACTGGGTTCAGGGAGTTTTTTTAATCCCTGAATATTGGCTAACTTTAAACCGATTTCTCCGACAGCAATACCTAGGACTAAACTACCTAAAGCTAGTCCTAGATTTGATGCCCGTGTTTTCCAATGCCCCATCGTTTAGAACAAAGTATAAATAAATGGTGCGATCGCCGAACCATGACTTAGAACAATCAAAGCCCCTAATAAAACGAGTGTAATAATTAGAGGCAATAACCAATACTTTTTGCGTTCTTTCATGAACGCCCAAATATCTTTCAAAAAATCTAATGTTGCTTCAAACACTAGAAGGGTCGCTCCATACTTTCTTTGGATCTTAGTTTACTCGCAACCCGATAGGTTGAGAGATTGGGATTTAATTCACGCCGCATCGCATCGGAACCGAATAGGCGTTTAATTAATCCCATCGGAGCCATCATAACGTAAAAGACGACACCCAGAATAATCTTGCTGTTAATTGCTCCCATGAACAACCCGAATTTCATCCAGAGGCGATATACGGGATTTAGGGTTTTGGGGGAAATTAGGGCCCAAAGGATCAGCACGGTTCCCCATACCCAAGGCCAAGTGCGGGGGGGCCAATGTCCCAATAATAAAGGTAAAACCACACCAAATAGGCCAATAATAATGGCTCCGGTGGTTAATCCAAATTCGCGTAATCCTTTAGCGTCAAGTTGAGGAATATCGTGATCAGTCATAATCTTAATTAAATTCAACCGTAGTGAGTCCTTTAGGACTCCTATGTAGAGGGTGGCAGAGCCACCAATAAAGCATTTCTAGGTAGAACCTAGAAACGAGAGAAACGAGAGAAAGATTAATCTAATTCAAATTCTTTTTGCCAAGAATCATCTTTTTCCCAGGGCGTTTGTTCCGTTTTAGCTAATAAGAAATTTTCCAAAACCAGATAATCCATTTCCGTTCGCATAAAACAACGGTAGGCATCTTCTGGACTGCCCACAATCGGTTCTCCCCGCACGTTAAAAGAAGTATTAACAATCACAGGACAGCCCGTTTGTTTTTCAAAATGGTGAATTAAATCATAATAACGCGGATTACTTTCTTTGTGAATAGTTTGTACCCGGGCGGAATAATCAACATGGGTAATAGAGGGAAGTTCTGAACGGGGAACATTAAGTTTTTCAATCCCAAATAGTTGTTCCTGTTCGGGAGTCATAGGAATTCTTAAACTTTCTTGAACCGGAGCCACAATTAACATATAGGGACTGGGGCGATCTAATTCAAAATAATCAGAAACTCGTTCCGCCCTTACCGATGGGGCAAAGGGTCGGAAAGACTCTCTATATTTGATTTTCAGGTTCATCACCGACTGCATTTTTTGATTGCGCGGATCACCAATAATTGAACGTCCTCCCAAGGCTCTCGGCCCAAATTCCATCCGTCCTTGGAACCATCCTACCACGTTTCCTTGGGCTAAAATTTCAGCTAAATGGGGCATTAATTCGGGATCATCTAAGCGTAAATATTTCGCCCCAACAGTATCTAAATATTCCTGAATTTCCGCATCACTAAATTTTGGCCCCAGATAGGAACCTTGCATATAATCTAAGCGTTTTTGATGGGTTTTTAACGCCACCACAGAAGGTTTTGATCCGGCACTGGTTTCTAATAGTTTTTCCGCCGAAATATCGAAGGCAAGATCGGTTTCTACGTGGCGCGGTTGTTGATGATATTGATACCAAACCGCTAAGGCTGCCCCCAAGGCGCCTCCCGCATCTCCGGCGGCGGGTTGAATCCAAATATCCTTAAACGGCCCTTCCCGCAGAATCCGGCCGTTAGCGACGCAGTTGAGGGCCACACCTCCGGCCAAACAGAGGTAATCGACGTTTAATTCCTTCTGGACACTGCGGGTTAGACGCAAAACCACTTCTTCCGTGACCACTTGAATTGAAGCAGCAATGTCCATTTCCCGTTGGCTAATGGGGGTTTCAGGTTTACGAGCCGGGCCACCAAACAGTTGATCAAACTTAGTATTGGTCATGGTCAGACCAACGGCATAATTAAAATATTCCAGATTTAATCGGAATGTGCCGTCGTCTTTTAAATCAATTAAATGGGTGAGGATTTTATCAACATAAATGGGTTCACCATAAGGAGCTAATCCCATTAATTTATATTCCCCAGAGTTAACTTTAAACCCGGTATAATAGGTAAAAGCCGAATAAAGTAAACCCAAAGAATGGGGGAAATCTATTTCCCAAACCGGGGTTAAACTGTTACCATCTCCTAGCCAAACGGAGGTTGTTGCCCATTCTCCTACGCCATCTAAACAGATTACAGCAGCTTTTTGAAAGGGACTGGGAAAGAAGGCAGAAGCGGCGTGGGATTGATGATGTTCGGTAAATAATAATGGGGGAAGTTTGGCTTTTTTAGCCCCGGCGATCGCACATAATTCTTTTTTTAATACGGATTTTAGGTAAAGTTTTTCTTTTAACCAAACGGGCATGGCCTTAATAAAAGAACGAAACCCCCGGGGCGAGTAGCTGAGGTAGGTTTCCAGGAGTCGCTCAAATTTAACCAGGGGTTTATCGTAGAAAACCACCTGATCAATTTCAAAAAAGGTGATATTGGCTTCCTGAAGACAATAGCGGATGGCGTTGGCGGGAAATCTAGGGTCGTGCTTTTTGCGCGTAAACCGTTCTTCCTGGGCCGCGGCCACGATTTTACCATCACAGACGAGCGCCGCGGCGCTGTCATGGTAGTAGGCTGAAATTCCAAGTATGTTCATCGATGTCTCCTCACTAGGCGCGGTCGAGCCTGTCTGTGATTATAAAGAAAAAAGAATTGACACTCTCCGCGCGTAAACGGGCGGAGATTCTTAATTCAGCGACTGACCTTTAAGCACCGTATCTCTTTCAAGCAATACTCAAACCTTTCAATCGTGAAAAGTCACCAATTGACGAGCCTGGCTTACGGCAACCCCAGAGGGTCTATCTCCAAAAGCGTACTAGGATACGACCTAGAGTTCGGGCGTGCCCCGCCCTACCTTAATTGA
>MNYZ01000092.1 GCA_001873365.1 Oscillatoriales cyanobacterium CG2_30_40_61
CCAGAGATCCCATCCAGAGATCCCATCCAGAGATCCCATCCAGAGATCCCATCCAGAGATCCCATCCAGAGATCCCATCCAGAGATCCAGCGATTGAAATCGTGGCTACACAACCCAAACCCGCCTGCGCGGGTTGAAGATAAAATCAGAGAACATTATGTTAATGTGTTAATTAGTCCGCGTAGGCGGACTTCGTTTGTGTAGCCGCGATTTCAATCGCTGGGTGAAAAATTCTTCATTTGTGTAGACGCGATTTCAATCGCTAGGTGAAAAATTCATTTGTACTATTTAACGAATTTTCTAAAATAATATTAACCACAAATTACCATTTTTCCATGAAAACATTATTAATTTATCCTCAATTTCCGTCCACATTTTGGTCGTATGAAAAAATCCTAGAATTAGTTGACCGCAAAGTTTTATTACCGCCCTTGGGATTAATTACGGTGGCTGCAATTTTGCCTCAAAACTGGCAATTTAAACTGGTTGATCGTAATATTACTGCTGTCACTGAAGCCGAATGGGAATGGGCAGAATTAGTCATTCTTTCAGGAATGATTGTGCAAAAATCCGATTTTATTGCTCAAATTCAAGAAGCCAAAAGACGAGGAAAATTAGTCGCCGTGGGTGGCCCCTATCCCACCTCTGTCCCCCATGAAATTGAAAGTTCTGGGGCAGATTTTCTGATTTTAGATGAAGGGGAAATTACCCTACCCATGTTTGTAGAAGCGCTGGAAAAAGGAGAAACTTCTGGAGTATTCCGCACCGAAGAAAAACCCAGTGTCACCTCAACTCCAATTCCCCGTTACGATTTATTAGAATTAGATGCCTATGATTCTATGTCGGTACAATTCTCCCGGGGATGTCCGTTTCAATGCGAATTTTGCGACATTATTGTGCTTTATGGTCGCAAACCTCGCACCAAAACCCCAGAACAATTATTAAAGGAATTAGACTATCTTTATGAATTGGGATGGCGACGATCAATATTCATGGTAGATGATAATTTTATCGGCAATAAACGGAATGTGAAATTACTGTTAAAAGCTCTAAAAATTTGGCAAGCTGACCATCAATATCCATTCCGATTTAATACAGAAGCCTCCATCGATTTAGCCGATGATGCTGAATTAATGGACTCCATGGTAGAATGTAATTTTGATGCGGTATTTTTGGGGATTGAAACCCCCGATGCTAGTAGTTTAGAAATGACTAAAAAATATCAAAATAACCGCAGTCCTTTATTAGAAGCAGTAGATAAAATTATCCGGGCGGGGTTACGTCCGATGGCGGGATTTATTCTGGGATTTGATGGGGAAAAACCCGGGGCGGGCTCTCGAATTATTGAATTTGTCGAACAATCTGCAATTCCTACGGCTTTATTTAGTATGTTACAAGCCTTACCAAATACGGCGTTATGGTACCGTTTAGAGAAAGAGGGACGGTTAATTAATCCCCAAAAATTTGATATTAACCAAACTACTTTAATTAATTTTGTTCCTACCCGTCCGGTAGAAGAAATTGCCCAAGAATATATTGAAACCTTCTGGCAATTATATGATCCTGAACGCTATTTAGCGCGCACCTATCGCTGTTTCCTAAAGTTGGGCGCGCCCCAATGTCATCCTCCGGGTAAATTCCCCAGTTGGATTGATTTAAAAGCCTTAGCCACTGTGATTTGGCGACAGGGAATTAAACGCCAAACTCGCTGGAAATTTTGGCAATATTTATTTAGTATTATCAAACATAATCCAGCCGTCTGCGGGCAGTATTTAACCTTATGCGCCCATAACGAACATTTCTTAGAATATCGCCAAATTGTCAGAACGGAAATTGAAAAACAGTTAGCAGAATATCAAGCCCAAAAAGCCGAATTGCAAGCTAAAGTTCCGGTCTGAAATCAAGCCAGGATTCTGTTAGTCTGGGTGAAAAATTAAGTCTAAAATACCCTAATCCAATCCTCCTAAATCCGATGTTTTAGGGGGATTGATTAAGTGCCTTAGTCCCGGTTAATCAGAGGATAATAAGCGTTCTAAAATCTTGACAATAGCTACCAGTTGCTCTGAGTCATATTCCCAACGTTTTAAGAAGTCTTGATAGGTTCCTTCTGCGGTTTTGGCACTGTGGAATAATTCTTGAAGTTGCGATCGCAATAAAGGGCAATTCAACTGTTGAATTAAACCCGTAGACCGTTGAACTACTCGTTGTGAACTTTCCTGCATTTCCAGGTTATTATGTCGATGATGATGCACGACCATTGCCGAAGACATCGCCACATTTTTAACCAGTAGGTCTGACACAATTTTTGGCGAGGTTTCTAAGGCTTGAATCACAGGAGCTATGGGCTGATCAAAACAAGTGCGAGCATCGGTTAAATAAGTTACAAAAAAGCCCCTAGCCCCATTATGAGTTTTGACTAACTCCGTGATCGTTCTTTGAATTTGAACCTCCGATAAGGAGTTATCTGCCAGTTCATTTAACAATAGTTCAGTAATTTCTATGCCTTGATCAAAGGTAATATTTTCGGGAACGGATATAGAAGATAACTCAGCCATAAATATTGTTTGATGAAGATTTTGATCACACCTAAAACCCTAAAATTTATCAATGTCCTTCCACTAAACCTTGATATTCTTCTACGGATAAAGCATCATCTAAATCACTGGCATCCCTGATTTTAACTTTGATTAACCATCCCGATTTATAGGGGTCATCGGATAGAATATCGGGAGAATCTTCTAGGGTCGTATTACATTCAATAACGGTGCCACCTATGGGGGAAAACAATTCTTCGACCGCTTTTACTGACTCAACGGTTCCAAACCGTTCCCCCTTCTGGGTTTCATCCCCTACATTAGGTAATTCTACAAAGACAATATCTCCAAGTTCGTGCACCGCAAAGGCAGTAATCCCAATAGTAGCAATTTCGCCATCAAGTTTGACATATTCATGGGTATCTAAATATTTTAGATCTTGGGGATACTCTGCCATAGTGACTCCTTACAGTTGATTGACTCTATTAATTGTTCACACTCTCTATTAAACTACAAAATTAGGATAAAAACTGGTTTAGCTTATAAATACTATGCTCAATCGCCAGACTTTGATCAAACGCTTTGTTATTGGTGAGTTTTCCCTTAAACGAATGATCCGTTTTCCGATTATTTTATATGTCGCTGTTGGAGTTTGGGCGTATTTCTATTCAGAGCGCTTGATTTTTGTACCTCAACCTTCTAGTTATGCAATGACACCTGAATTGCTGACCCTAAAAACCACTCAGGATGTCAAGATTACGGCGTTATATTTACCGAATCCTCAAGCTAAATATACGATTCTTTATAGTCATGGCAATGCTGAGGATTTAGGAGATAGTCGCTTTTTATTAGAACAATTTCGTCAGAGGGGATTGGCCGTTTTTTCCTATGATTATCCCGGTTATGGAATGAGTCAAGGGAAACCCTCGGAACTCGGCGCTTATCAAGCCATTAATGCTGCCTATGATTATCTCACACAACAGTTAAAAATTCCTCCCGATCAAATTATTGCCTATGGCCGTTCTTTGGGTGGCGGGCCATCGGTGGATTTAGTATCCCGTCAACCCCTGGGGGGTTTAATTCTTGAAAGTACATTTCTGAGTACCTTTCGGGTGAAAATAGATTTGCCCTTATATCCTTTCGATAAATTTGCTAATCTTCGCAAAATTTCTGCCGTTAAAGTTCCGGTTTTGGTGATTCATGGAACTTTTGATCAGGTGATTCCATTCAGTCACGGACAACGATTATTTGAAGCGATCAAGACCCCTAAATTATCTTTTTGGGTGGAAGGGGCTGATCATAATGATCTGAGTCAGGTAGCTGGCGATCGCTATGAACAAATATTAAAAGAGTTTATCCAATTGATTGATCGGGCGGCAATCAAATAGATAATAATTAAAACCCTTACACCTTATACAGTCCAGGGATTATAAATATTATTTATCTGTAGTATTTGGAAAAAGCGGGTGGCGGGAATCGAACCCGCATTAATAGCTTGGAAGGCTATAGTTTTACCACTAAACTACACCCGCGTTGTCTGTCACAATTTCTAACTATAGCATAAACTTCCCAAATGTAAACCCCAGTTCTCAAAGTTTTTTTTGAGGACTGGGAAATACTACCAGCAGAACGACCTAAGAGACCGAGGATTCAACGGTTTGCTTAGATTTGAACTGCACCGCCAGACAATTTAGAGCCTGCTTAACAAAGGACTGTAACAAATTGGCCTGTTGATTCTGCTGAAATACGGTTTGTAGGGTTTTCTTGAGATGCTCCCAATTCAAACTAGGATTGTCCGTGGCTTCTAACAGCAGGGACTGGGCTTGGAAATACTCAATTAAACTCAACCCCGCAATACGGGTTAAATAGGCCGCGCTCACCCCCTGTACCAAACTTCCAGCGATAAAGGTCGCGGTATTAGTTTTCAATAAGGAGGTTAGGGTTTGGGTGGAGATTTCCACAAATCCTAATTTCAACATCTGGGTGCTAATAGTTGTGGCAACCTCTTGACCTTGTTTGAGGGAAAATTTCTGCTGATAAATTGCCCCTAAATCTATTACCAATTGGGCATTAACGGCCGCCGTTGCTAACATATCCAAGGCCGGAACTGGATTAGCTACCGTGGCCGCCGCCGCAATCCATTGATATTTTTCAATCAGAGGTAAAGCCTGTTCTCGACGGAATTGGTTGTAAATTTCTTGGGCTTGCCGTTGCAATTCTAAGGCTTCCCGATAGGTAGTGGCTAATACTAATCTTTGTTGTTCTTGAGTTACAATAGAGGTGAGACATTTAATCAGCGAATCTAGGATAGGTAATTGCGGTTCTAACCATTCTTGAATCCCGCCATCTTCTTGATGTTTACGGACTTTTACCTCACCAGGAGCAGCAGCGATCGCCACAATATCTTCTGGGGATAATATCTCGGTTAATGTAGTTTTTAACTGCTGTAAAATCATCGGTTGATCACCGACTAAATATTGATCTTGCTTATTCCAAACTAAAATTAAACGATGGTGATTTGCCACTAATTCAGATATTATTTTAAACTCAGGATCGGTTAAATCTCCGGCGGTGACAAATAAAACCAGATCGGCCGAGATTAAATCGGGGATGGCTGTATCAAGTTCCGGGGTGGAAATTTCCATCAAACTAATCGTCTGAGGGTTTTGGGATAGCCAGTCCGACTCCAACCGGTGTAACAATGTGGTTTTTCCCGTGCCCTTGTGACCCGCAATGGCGACCCGTAGGGCTGGGCGTTGCAGTTGACTGTTGAGTTGATTCCCTTGGTGTTCTAGGGCTTCTAAACGGCTATTCTGAGTGGGGGATTCGGTGATCAAACCAGCGATCAGACTTTGGGTTTGAGCGATCGCCTTTTCTACTTTATCCTGATTTAAAGGTGTTACAGAGGTTAACTCCGGCAAAAGCTCGATTTTTTGTTGCTTAAACCACCACAGTCCGGCACTTCCCAATGCTAAACCGAATAGCACGATTTGTCCGAGTTCAGAAGCGGACTGTTGAACAGTTCCCAACAACCACAGACCCAAAGAAAGTCCGACTCCCCCGATTAAAACTGGACGTTCCAATTTAACTGCCATTTTATCCTCCGCCAACGCATCAATTAACCCTTATTTATATGGTACTTCGACTCGGGCAAATTGTGGAATTTTCGTTAAAAATTATCGCAACTGATCGGCTTGTCATCATTCTGGAACTTAATTATTTAAACGGGCTATATTAAGTATTTTTCAAAAACTAATTTACCTGAATAAACTAAGTAGAAAAAATTCATTTTAACATTTGTTAACCTAAGTTTTACCCGAATTTATAAATATTGACTAAATTTTTTACAATTTTAACCATTCAGAATTACAATAGAGATTAAGTCTAACCTATACCCACCTAGCCTGAAATTATGTCCAAAGCTAAAAAAACCGAGCCAAAAATTACCAAAGACATTAATCTTCAAGATCCGCAATATTATTTGAGTCGGGAACTCAGTTGGTTAGAATTTAACCGTCGGGTCTTAGCAGAAGCATTAGATCGCCGAACTCCTCTATTAGAAAGGTTGAAATTTTTAGCTATTTTTAGTTCTAATTTAGACGAATTTTTTATGGTGCGAGTGGCTGGAATTAAACGGCAAATTGAAGCCCAAGTTAATAAAGTTACCGCCGATGGTCGGACTCCACAACAACAACTGAATGCCATCCATGAACGGCTGTTACCGATGGTAACAGAACAGCATCAATATTTTGAACAACAAATTAAACCCGAATTAGCTCAAAATGGGATTCATTTATTGAGTTATATCGATCTAAATCAAGAACAAAGAACTTATTTAAAAAATTATTTTGATGAGAGGATTTTTCCAGTTTTAACCCCCTTAGCTATTGACCGCAGCCATCCCTTTCCCTATTTATCAAATCTGAGTTTAAATTTAGCCGTGGTTCTCAGAAACCCGGAAACCAAAGAAGAATTATTTGCCCGGGTAAAAGTTCCGAGTTCTTTACCTCGATTTATTTCCTTACCCAAGGAATTACGAGTCCAAGAAAATGGAGAATTTTCTCCTTGGGTTGGTATTCCCATTGGTCAAGTCATTGCCCATAATTTAGAATCCCTATTTCTGGGTATGGATATACAAGATTATTATATTTTTAGGATTACTCGGGATGCAGATTTAGCGGTGCAAGAAGATGAAGCGGATGATTTATTATTAGCTATTGAACAAGAATTACGCAAACGTCGAGTCGGTGGGTCGGTGGTGCGTCTGGAAATAAATAGTTCCATACCAGACTATTTACGGGATTTATTAGTCGATGAATTAGAGTTGGAATCTGAAGATATTTATATCGTCGATGGGTTGATGGGTTTACGGGATTTAATGTCTTTTCTGAGTTTACCCTTACCCGAATTAAAGGATAAACCTTGGAATGCAGTTTTACCCCGTTGGATGAAAGATAGTGAGGATGTGATTCCGTCTAATTCAGAAACCGATGAAAAGGATATTTTTGCAATTTTAAGACAAAAAGATGTCTTAGTTCATCATCCCTACCATTCATTTTCTGCCACAGTTCAAGAGTTTATTAATCAAGCAGCCCATGATCCTAATGTCTTAGCGATTAAAATGACATTATATCGGACTTCCGGGGATTCTCCGATTGTTACTGCTTTAATTAATGCGGCGGAAAATGGTAAACAGGTTGCCGTTTTGGTGGAACTAAAAGCCAGATTTGATGAAGAAAATAATATTCAATGGGCAAAAAAATTAGAACAAACTGGGGTTCATGTTGTTTATGGTTTAGTAGGTTTAAAAACCCATACCAAAATTGTCATGGTTGTACGTCAAGAACAGGACAAAATTCGCCGTTATGTTCATATTGGCACGGGAAATTATAATCATAAAACTGCTAAATTGTATACGGATTTAGGATTATTAAGTGCCTGTCCAGATTTAGGAGCAGATTTAACGGATTTATTCAATTTCTTAACCGGATATTCCCGCCAACAGTCCTATCGTCAACTGTTAGTTGCTCCGGTGAATATGCGAAAACGATTTTTAGAATTAATTCGTCGGGAAATCGAACAGGCAAATCAAGGGAAAACCGGGCGCATTGTGGCTAAACTTAATTCCTTAGTTGACCCGGAAATTATTGCCACATTATATGAGGCATCTCAAGCGGGAGTTGGGATTGATTTAATTGTCCGGGGAACCTGTAGTTTGCGTCCGGGTTTAGAGGGAATTAGTGATAATATTAAGGTGATTAGTATTATCGGACGATTCTTAGAACATTCTCGGATTTTCTATTTTTATAATGGTGGACAGGAGCAGGTTTATATTGGTTCAGCAGATTGGATGTCTCGCAACTTAAATCGTCGGGTTGAAGCGGTAACTCCGATTAAAGATCCTGATATTGCTAAGGAGTTAGAAGAAATTTTAGGGATTATGTTATCGGATAATCGTAAAGCCTGGGATTTACAATCTGATGGTCAATATATTCAACGTCATCCAGCAGAAAATAGCCCAGAATTAATCGCCCATGATATCTTTATGGAAAATGCTTTAAAGAGTTAGAAATGATGAATTATTGGTTGATTAAATCCGAACCGGATGTGTATAGTATTGAAGCGCTAAAAGAGGATAAAACTTCGATTTGGGATGGGGTAAGAAATTATCAAGCCCGAAATTTCCTCAAACAAATGCAAGTCGGAGATTTAGCGTTTTTTTATCATTCTAATACTAAACCTCCGGGGATTGTGGGATTAGCTAAAATCATTGAAAATAACCAAATTGATCCAACTCAATTTGATGTTAATAGCCCCTATTTTGATCCTAAAGCAACGCCCAATTCTCCCCGATGGTATACGGTTAAAATCGAGTTTGTGGAACAATTTTCGGCTATTATTAGTTTAGATAGTCTGAAACAAACCTTTAATCCTGATGAATTTGGCGTTGTTAAACGGGGAAATCGTTTATCTGTTATGCCTGTTTTAGAATCCGTTGCTGAGAGAATTTTAAGTACAGTACAGACGCGCCATGGCACGTCTCTACATTGATCTGGGGATTGCAGAAAATACCCAAAACGGTTACAATAATGTAGTATACTAACATTACACTTTTAAATCTTGAGGCATTGATTCAAACAGAAACCTTAGAACTACTGGAATGGCAACGGTTATGTCGTCATTTATCCACCTTTACGGCGACAAAACTGGCTGCTGTGGCGGCGCGGCATTTACACATTCCCACGACCATTGACCAAACCCGGCAACTCCTCGCCCAAACTCAAGAAACTTATAAATTAGAACTGCGACAAAATGGTTTAAAATTTGAAGGAATTGAAGATATTAGTCTTTATTTAGAAAGGGTAGAACGCCATGGAATGTTATCAGGAAATGAACTGTTAGCGATCGCTACAACCTTAGCCGGAGCTAGACAGTTACGGCGCAGTATTAATAACCACTCGGACATTCCGATTGTAACAGAATTAGTCTCAGAATTAAGAACCTATCCCGAACTAGAACAGGAAATTCATCGCTGTATTGATGAACGGGGGGATGTGGCGGATCGAGCTAGTGTTAAATTAGGACAAATTCGGGGACAATTACGGAGTATTAGAGATCGGGTTTATGGGATTTTACAACAGATTATTCAACGCAAATCTAACGCCGTTCAAGAACAATTAATTACCCAAAGAAGCGATCGCTTTGTGATTCCGGTTAAAGCCTCTCAAAAAGATGTGATTCCCGGGATTGTTCATGATAGCTCAACCACGGGAGCGACCTTATATATTGAACCTAAATCTACGATTGATCTTAATAATCAACTCCGGCAAATTCAACGACTAGAAAAAGCTGAAGAAGATATTATTTTACAGGGATTAAGTGAACAAGTCAGAGCAGTTAAACCGGATTTAGAAAGATTATTGGCGATTGTCACAGCCCTGGATTTAGCCGTGGCTAAAGCCCGTTATAGTCTGTGGTTAGAAGCTAATCCTCCCCATTTTATTGATTTAGAATCATCAGAAGATTCAACTTCAAACTCCATTAATTTAAGACAACTTCGCCATCCTTTATTAGTTTGGCAACAACAACATGAACAGGGATTTCCCGTGGTTCCCATTGATGTTGTAGTTAATCCTAAAATTAAAGTTGTAGCGATTACCGGGCCGAATACCGGAGGCAAAACCGTTACTTTAAAAACTCTGGGATTAGCCGCATTAATGGCAAAAGTCGGGTTATTTATTCCCGCGAGGGAACCCGTGGAAATTCCTTGGTTTGATCAGGTTTTAGCTGATATTGGAGATGAACAATCTATTGAACAAAACCTTTCGACTTTCTCCGGTCATATTCGTAGAATTAGCCGAATTTTAGAGGCGATTAATTCTCAACCCGAAATCCGCTCATCCAGTTTAATTCTATTAGATGAAGTAGGCGCGGGTACTGATCCCAGCGAAGGTAGTGCTTTAGCGATCGCCCTATTACAATATTTAGCCGATCATGCTTTATTAACCATAGCAACTACTCACTTTGGAGAACTAAAATCATTAAAATATGAAGATGAAAGATTTGAAAATGCCTCCGTTGAATTTGACGAACAATCCCTACAACCCACCTATAGATTATTATGGGGAATTCCGGGGCGTTCTAATGCCTTAACCATTGCCAAACGCTTAGGATTAAACCCAGAAATTATAGAAAAAGCTGCGGGTTATGTGGGGGAAAGTTCCGAGGAAGTTAACCAAGTAATTGCCGGGTTAGAAGCCCAACGCCGTCAACAGGAAACCAAAGCCCAAGCCGCAGGTCAATTATTAAAAGATACGGAACGTTTGCATCAGGAATTAGCTCAAAAATCAGCAAATTTAAAAGAACGAGAACGGGAGTTAAAACAAGTTCAAGAAAAGGCTATTCAAGAAACATTAATTCAAGCAAAAGCTGAAATTGCCAAAGTGATTCGGCGCTTACAACAAGGGACACCCACGGGTCAAGATACCACCCAAGCAACGGAGGCTTTAAATCAAATTGCCGGGCAGTATTTACCATCTCAAAAAACCACCCCAAAACCCCCTCCAGAGTTTAAACCCAAGGTGGGAGATCGGATTAGAATCCCCCGTTTTGGTCAAACCGCAGAAGTTTTGAACGAACCGACTCCAGAAGGTCAAATTACCGTCCGATTTGGGATGATGAAAATGACCGTTAGTTTAGGGGAAATTGAATCTTTAGATGGTTTAAAACCCACGATTCCTAAAGTCCCAGAACGCAAAAAAGAACCCATTCCCGCAAAAGAAACTAAACCCGAAAGACCCATTGTTAGAACCTCTAATAATACCATTGATCTCAGGGGAAAACGCATCTCTGAAGCCGAAAGTGAGTTAGATCGAATGTTAGGTCAAATTCATGATTTTGGGGCAATTTGGATTATTCATGGTAAGGGAACGGGACAACTAAGAAAGGGAGTTCACGAATTTTTAGAAACCCATCCTTTAGTAGAGCGATTTGAATTAGCACCCCCTAATGATGGCGGTATTGGTGTTACAATTGCTTATCTAAGAAATTTCTAATTTCTGGGTTAAATCATTGACTGTTTAGAGGTAAAATGTGCATGATTGATGTTAAATATTCCTAAACATTCTAAACCCCTGTAGAGACGCGCCATGGCTCGTCTCTACGGCGACCCATTAAAATTAAAATGGGTTGTTGTAAAACCCTCTCCCTGAGTCAATGCTAAATCCAGATTCTATTAATGATCAAAAATCTAATCCAAATAGATATGATTTAGAACCGGAACCCAAACCAGAACAATGGGGAAAAATCACGGTTCAAATTCAGATATTATTATTAGCAATTGAAGCCATGATTGGTATTCCTTTAGAAACAATTTTACAAGTCGGAAATCTGTTGAAATTAGAGCCAAATGTTCCTGATAAAATCAAATTATTAGAAAAAAGTTCAGAAAAAAATCCCTTATCTCTTGAAGAAATGCGATCGCTAGTTCTGATTATTTGTTATATTGCTCAACAGGATCAAATTTTAATTCGCCGAGCCTTGGGTTTAGTGGAACAAATGGCACAGCAAAAAACAGATTTTCGTCAAGTTACCTTGCTGCGGGAATATTTGGATACATTTCATCAAAGTTATCAACAATGGATGACCCAACATCCCCAAACCCCCCTAGACCTTGACACCCTAGCCATTAAATTACTAATTGACTTATTATTTTATAGTAAACCTAATAGCCATCAACAATTATGGTTAACATTAATTGAGTCCACGATTTAGTCTATTGTTAACAGTGAAGCCATTATGATGATTATTCGACGCTATACTCCCCCAACTTGTACCTTAGAAGTCCAGGCGAAACGTCCTTTCATATCTCGTCTGAAACAACAACCTATTTTAAAACAGTTTAAATTTAAACTCTGCTTTGATGATCCCCGTTTACCCGATGCCGATCATGTTACTATTGAAGGCGATCGTAATCAACTAGAAACCCTCTCTCAAGTCATCAAAAATTATATTCAAAATTTGCTTAATTTTGCCCAAATATCAACCCGTGAACCTGCAACAGTTTCCCTAAAATCTTCCACAGAAAACACCCCATCCTTTGTTTTGTTTGACGAAACTAACTCAGAAATTAAAATCAAACCCGATGGCTTATTATACCATGATTTATTCTTAGGAAACTTAGCTAAAAATCCTACCGATATATTTATTCATTTAAGTGTTTTACAACTGTTTGACCTCTCGGCTGCTTTAGAAGAATATATAACAGAATCCGAAAATTTATCCAATCTCAAATCCCTAGAAAAAACCAGCCCTGAATGGTTAAGAACAATTTTATTTATTATTATTTCTATTGGCTGTTTAACCGGGACAATTAAACTAATAAATCTCTATCGACAACCCCAAAATCAAACCGCTACCAAACCATCAGAAACCGTTAAAATTCCGCCGCCAAATCTGGTTCCCTTACCCCCTCCACCCACCTTAGCACCGCTTCCCGTCCCATCTGCACCCCCGATTCAGATTAAGGTTGCTCCCAACTTACCCGCCGTCAATACCGCCCCCCTTCCCATTCCCGCCCCTCTGTTTCCTAACCTGACAACCCCCCAAGCCATACCCGACCTGCAACCCGCACCCGATGGGTTCGTAATTATTCCCCAGGACTCAGGGATAAATGATGGGTCTGTAGCTCCCGCCCCGCCACCCTTAACCGCCACCGTA
>MNYZ01000108.1 GCA_001873365.1 Oscillatoriales cyanobacterium CG2_30_40_61
TCTCCATTGGCATTTCTTTCAAATCTCAATTCCCGATTGTTTTGACATAGCTGAAAAAACTGCTCGTCAGTCATTTCTATTAAGGATTTCAAATTGACAGTTAAAGCATTCATAGTTCTATCCTGATTGAATGTTTATGGAGAAATTTTAACTATCTCATATTCTATTACATATTATTAGTTACCAATTAATAGCTTTATTTTGTCATAATTTTGGAGTTTTTGGTGTCAAACCTAATTCTTCATCAAAGCAGCTTGGGTCAGGAGGGACTCAGCAAAGGCGATCGCTTCCTGGGCCGATTCCCCACTGGCCAATTGAGCGAGTTCTTCCCGACGTTGAGGGGAGGTTAACTGAGTCACCCGGACGACGGTGCGGGTTTCTGGGGCCTGGGAATTGGGTTCTAAGTCGGTTTGGATAGTTTCTTTGATTACCCGAAAATGATGATCTCCCATGGCCGCAACTAGGGGCTGGTGGGTGACACAGAGGACTTGATGGCGCTGACTGAGTTGGTGGAGTTTTTGAGCGATCGCAGTGGCCACTCGTCCCGATACCCCGACGTCAATTTCATCAAAAACCAAAGTTCCTGACCCAGCAATTTGGGAAAAACAGGCTTTCAAAGCTAGTAAAAACCGACTCATTTCTCCCCCGGATGCGATCGCTCCCAAGGGTTGCAGGGGTTCTCCGGGGTTGGGACTAAAGCAAAATTGGATTTGATCAGCCCCCATGGCGGTCGGGGAAATCGGATGAATTTCTGCTTGAAATTTAACATTATTCATCGCTAAAGGTTTGAGTTCTTTTAGCAAATGGGTTTCTAATTCATGGGCGGCTTTTTGACGCATGTCAGTTAGATGTTGACAGGTTTCTTTAAGCTCTTGAACTGCTTGTTGATAGGTTTGTTCTAGGGATTCAATTGATTGATCTTCATCTTCTAAATCCTTTAATTCGTCTTGAATGCGATGATAATATTCGATCACTTCTTCTAAAGTTTGTCCATATTTGCGACAAATTTGTTTTAAGTCTCGAATGCGATCTTCTACTTCTTCTAACCGTTGGGGATCGGATTCTAATTGTTCTCCATAACTGCCAATTTGTCTTCCGGCTTCGGTAATTTGAGCCACCGCCTCACTGACTATTTCTAAAATTGGTTGGAGTTGGGGATCATATTCAACTAAATCACTGAGTTTATTTTCTGCTTGGCTTAATAAATCCGCAGCAGCTAACCCGGTTTCACTTTGATAAAGAGCTTGATAAATTTGATAACTTTGTTGTTGAAGTTCCACAATATGATTAAGTCGTTGATGTTCAATTTGTAATTGTTCTAATTCGTCTGCTGTGGTTAAAGTAGCTGCATCTAATTCTCGAATTTGATAGGTTAATAAATCTAACCTTTGTAACCTTTGCTGTTCAAATTGACGGCGTTTTTCTAAGGCGTGGCTACAGGTTTGGGCTTCGCTATAGGTCGATGCTACGGCTTTTCTGGCTTTGATTAGGGGTTGACCTCCATAGAGATCTAACCATTCTTGCTGAAGTTCGGGTTGACCGAGTTGTAAGGTTTGTCCTTGGGCGGTAATTTCAATTAAGCGATCGCGGAGTTGTTCAATTAATTTTCGATTCACTAACACCCCATTTACTCTGGATCTGCTGCGTAGTTTATCCCCGGTAATTACTACTTCTCGACTACAAACAATTAAACTACCATCGACTAAATCAATTTCTTGTTCTGTCAACCAATTAAACCATTTTTTTTCCATCTCAAATGTTGCTTCTAATAGGGATCTTGTAGCTCCGGTTCTGATCGAACGACGGTCTACTTTTCCCCCTAAAATCGCATCAACTGCATCTAAAATAATCGATTTTCCCGCTCCGGTTTCTCCGGTAAATACATTTAAACCTGTACCCAAATCTAAATCTAAATGATCAATTAAAGCAAAGTTTTCTATTCTTAGGGAAAGTAACATATTAATCAGTGATCAGTGATCAGTAATCAGTTATCAGTTTTAGGAGCAAGTTCTGTATTCCTTCCCTTAATTTTGAGCAACTACGCACGGGAGGTGAGAAACCGGGTTTCTTTGGGTAAGTCCTATAGTAAATCATTGATCTAACTTGCTGGAGATAAGGTTAAAATAATCCGAGTTATAATTTGTTGATTTTCTCCGGTTTCTATTAGGAATTTTCCTGCCATTTTTTCTAACATTTGTTGACAAATTAAAAGCTGTTGACCTGGGGGAGAAGATAGGGCAGAGGGAGCAAGCAAATCGGGAGACTGACCCGCTTTCAACTCCCGAATCAGTTGCGGGTTAATTATACCATAATCTGTAATTATCAGTTCTAATTGATGATCATTTAAAGGTTGAGTGGTTATCTCAATGATCCCACCGGGTTCAGCGCGGTGACAGGTAGTTAATAGGATTTCATAAAAAATAAGTTCTAACTTAATATGATCGCCAATAACATTAAAATTCTCCTGCTGTTTAACAAAGAATTGGATTTGCTTGTTTCTAATAATAGCATTAATTCTTTCTCGCACCCTGCGCAATAAATTAGTAATCTGAATAATATCATTTTGATGGTAGAGTCGCCATTGTTCATGTTTAATTAAAGAACTGGTAGAGGCTAAAGCACTTCCCATTTGACGGAGTAATTGTTGATAACGTAAATGGGAAAGTTGTGTTTTTTGTGGATCGGTTGATTGAAATGGAGATTGATTTAATTCGTTTAACTGTTTCAGTCCTCCGCCTACGGTTCGATAAAATTCTTCTAAGCGCCGTTGTTTATACCAATTCATCCATTGTAATTCTTCATTTTGAGTTTTTAAGACCTCTTGAATTCTGAGATAGCGCCGTGACCAAGAAAACTGCATGATCAAGGAATTAAGCAGAGTTAAAGATATGCCAGATTCTGTTTGAATTTGCTCAGGATCAGCAATAATTAAAATACCCGTAGGATCATGTTCGGAAGCGGTATGCAGGGTAGTGACTAAAATTTTATCGACGGTGCTGGTAAACCATTGGCGAGTATAAGCGGATAACTCCTGTACAGGCCACCAAAACATTGTTTTTGTTGATAAAGCGTGTTGAATTAAAGGATCTTTAGCGATAGAAATTAACCGCTCTGAGTCAATATAAGATTTAGATTGGCGAGCAATACAATGGGCAATTTTTGCTTTTTTTGCTCCTTCTGGCCAGGTTAATAATAGAACTAAAGGACTTTTTGATAATTGGGCTATTTTTTCTGTAAATTGTTGTTCTAGCAGTTGTAATTGCTCAGTTTTTTCTAAGATTGACCACCCCTGCTCTAAGGCTTGATTAAATTCTTCTTGAGATTTAATTCGTTGATTTAACTTCCATTGACGGAGAATTACGCTTAATTGTTGGCCTACAATTTTAACTAATTCCTGTTCGGTTCTATCCCAAGTTCTCGGAGCATCATGACCGATTAATAACCACTCTTGAGGTATATTTTCTTGTTGATTTTTTTCCGAAGTCAAACAAGAATTAATCGGGCACAGAATTAGCGATCGCACTCCCGCATCCTTGAGTTGATTGCGCCAAGGTTTTAATTTTTCATCTTCATCATAATTTTCAATTAGCAAAATTTCATTCTGATTTTTTAAAGATTGCCAATCTTGGGAACTCAGAGAATCTAAAGGCGAAAAAATTGCGTTTCTATTTAAAGGATAATATTGATAAATAATCTCAAATTTTGCTGTTTTAAGATGACGTTCAATTAATAAAAATCGTCCCGTATTTAATCGTTGACACAAAAGATTAGCGGTAGTTTTCAAAGAAAGTTGCCAATCTTGATCATCAACAATAGCACGGGTAACTTTAGCCGTCAGAGACTGATCTAGTTCAGCTTGTCGAATTTTAACTTCCATTTCCGCTAGGGGAGCAGTTAGAGAAATTAATTGCCCCACACCTCGCAAAAATTGTTTTTCATTTTCCTGCCAAATTCTCGGATTTTGACCTTCAACCGCAATAAATCCTAACATTTCTTGATTAAAAAGAATCGGAACTGCTAACAGTGAACGGGCGCGAATTTTCTCCATTAATCTTTCCGTTGTATCGGCTCTTAAGGAACTATAAGACTCTCCAATTGACACTAAATGATCCGCAATTAAAGCTTGATAAAATTCTCCTAAATCCTGGACTGTCACCCCGGAGGCGGCTTGTTTCATCAAACTGACACTAGGAAGTTTTTGTTGATTACTTGCCCGCCGCCAAAAATAACGCCCTTCTCGATAATACCAATAGACATTAGTGCGCGTGGGTTCAATAAATTCATGGGTTGTTTCTACCGCCACTTCCAAACATCGATCTAAAGTATTTAGGGTTCTAAATTGAGTTAAAAGTTTCAAAAAAGGTTGGTCAGGTCGTTTAGTTTGTTGATACATCCAAATGGTTTCAATTTGAAATAAAGCAGCAGCCAAGGTTCCTAAAACCATTGAAATTAGTTCTTTTTCAGTCGAACTCGGAGAAATTCCCCACTCCGTTGATCCTAATAAAACCACACCAAAACAGCGATCTTTATAGCGCATGGGAAATAAAATTGATCCCTGAATATTGAAGGCTTGGGCAGCTTTTTGCCACTCGCCAGCGCGAGTTTCTGACCGCAGATCGGGGACAACTAAAGGTCGCATTTGAATCACTAACTGTTCCAGTAAATCGCCAGGAGATAAGACAAATCTTTGTTTGATCAACCAATTATCTTCTGTTGGAGTAATTCCGCCTTTGCCAATTAAACGATGATCTAAACGATCATATAAACCAATCCAAATTAAACTATAATTAAACTCGGTTTTCAAATAGTCTAAAATCGTTTCGATCAAGACATCAACATTATCTTCATCTTGTAAAGTTTGGAGAACACGCCCCAAGGTCATAATCGGTTGCTCTGATGTGGTCGATTCTTCAAATTGACCCATAATAAACTCCCAAATCCTATCTTTTAATTAACATTCAAAATTAAAATTTTAATTAAGATTCTAAACCCGTACAGTTTTCTGGTATAGGGTAGGAGAAATACTCTAGCCGTTAATCTGGTTGATGGTTCTATCTTACCCTTAGTATTTCACCCTTTTACTCAAAAAATAGACTAAATTAAAATCTGGCAATTAACACCTAAGTAGAGGAGACTATTTTGGATATTTACCGCAGCGCCGTTAAACCCCTTTTATTTTATGGACTCAAAATCGATCCAGAATGGGCGCATCATCACGCTTTACAAGTCCTGAGTTGGATTGAGCAAAATCAGTCTCAGTCACCCATGAATTGGCTAGAAACTCAACTAAAACCCTCATTATGTTTACATGATATCCGGTTACAGCAACAATTGTGGGGTTTAAATTTTGCTAATCCCGTTGGTTTAGCCGCCGGGTTTGATAAGGATGGAGTTGCGGCTCGAATTTGGCAAAGTTTGGGGTTTGGATTTACGGAATTAGGGACTGTTACTCTCCATCCTCAACCCGGAAATCCTCAACCGAGATTATTTAGATTAGTTGAGGATGAAGCCATTTTAAATCGGATGGGATTTAATAATCAAGGGGCGGAAATTTTGGCGCAACGGTTACGGGAAAAACATCAACAAAAATTTATGATTCCCGTCGGTATTAATTTAGGAAAGTCTAAAATTACTCCTTTAGAAGCCGCCGCCGAAGATTATTTAGGGAGTTTTAAATTATTAAAAGACCATGGAGATTATTTTGTAGTTAATGTTTCTTCTCCTAATACTCCCGGATTGCGATCGCTCCAAGATGCGGAAGAATTAAGTAAAATTATAGCAGTTTTAAAAACGGAAAATACCGCTAATAAACCAATTTTTATTAAAATTGCCCCGGATTTAGAATGGGAGGCGATCGCCGATGTTGTTAATTTATCCCAAACCCATAAATTAGCCGGAATTATTGCTACTAATACCACCATAAAACGCGACGGATTAAAAACTCAATGGCTACCCCAAACCGGAAGTTATATCACCCAAGAAGCCGGGGGAATTAGTGGTGCGCCCCTCAAAGAAAGGTCAACAGAAGTGATTCGTTGGATTTATCAAAACACCCAAGGACAACTTCCTATTATTGGAGTTGGGGGAATTTTTACCGCCGATGATGCTTGGGAAAAAATCACCGCAGGCGCTAGTTTAATTCAAGTTTATACAGGTTGGATTTATGAAGGGCCAGGAATGGTAAAAAGAATCTTAGCAGGACTCTTAAATAAATTAGATCAATATGGTTTAAATTCAATTTCTGAGGCTGTTGGTTTCAAACCTTAATTATTAGTTAGAAATCAACAGAATAAATCTTTACGGTTTTTGGGAAGGGTGATCAACTATTGCCATCCCTTGCCAAAGATCCTTAGTTTTTATTACCTAAACAGGCGGATATTAATAGCGAGATACATCCTAATATTTCATATTTTGTTTATCCTCAAAAGATAATTGATTAATTTTTTCAGCAAATTCACGAACTTCTAAAGATGGCATAGTAACTCACTAGAAATAAATATTGATAAATTTCTCCTATATAGCATTATTTTGAATGTCATGCTAAAATAGGTTAAAGTAGTACAGAGTTAGATAGCTATTGTTATACACTTGAATCCAGTTTGAATCATGCAAAATTTAACTTTACCCAAACTTGAAACTTTACCTGAAAATTTTTCCTTAGAAGGGATAATTAGCATTACCTTAATAGAAGGAATTACTATCTTTCGTGCTTCTGAAAAGATTCAAAGTAGAATTGAAACTTTACTTGAGAAACAAAAGCAAGCAGCATTAACTATCGAAGAAGAAAAAGAATTAGATGCTTATGAAGAATTAGATGATTATTTGAGTTTGGTAAATCGGACGATTCGCAATCTTTATTTAACTCAGATTTAACGAAAAATATTATCTTAAATTTATGGATAAAAATACTCCTAAAGAAGTTCGTAAACGAGCAAAATATTTGTGTGAATATTGTCATGCTCCCGAAAAATGGCAATATGTTCAATTTACGATTGATCATATTATTCCCCTTGATCAAAGTGGCGCAAACTCTCTTGATAATTTAGCTTTAGCTTGTTTTCATTGTAATCGTAAAAAATCCAATAAAATTACGGCTACTGATCCAGAATCAAATTTAGAAGTTTCTTTATTTAACCCCCGTTTACATAATTGGAAAGACCACTTTATTTGGTCGGGAGATAAACTGTATATTATTGACTTAACCTCTCTAGGACGCGCTACTGTACAATTGTTAAAATTAAATAGAAATAGAATTATTGATATTCGTGCTGCTGATTTAATTGCAGAAAGACATCCACCCAGTGACGATCCAATTTCAGCTAATGAAATGTCATCAGAATAATTATTACATAGATCAGTAATCATTAGATTTTTCTCCTCTTATTCTTACATATTCCTCAAAAACACAAGACAAATTAAACAAAATTGTATCGGCTTTAATTTTACTAACTAAATACCGTTGTTGTAAAGATTTTAAACCATTAATTAAGTCCATTGAGGACAAGTCTAAATGTTGTCTTAAATCTTCTCTGGAAACAGGTTGCTGAAATTTGCTTAATTCTAAAACAATTTTTTGTTCGACAGGTGAAAGTCTATTGAATAATTGCTTAAAGTGCGATCGCATTTCTTTAGTAATTACTAAACTATCCTCAGCTAAAAATTCAGCCACATCCCCATCAAAAACATCTTTAATTAAAACAGCAACATTTTTCAAATACATCGGATTTCCTTGATATTTTTCAATCAATTTTAACCCGCTATCCGCATCTTGTTTTAATCCTATCCCTGACAAAATTTCTCCATCCTCTAAACCCGATAATTTTAAAGATTTAATCTGATATAATTCTTCATCTAAACAGTCCATTTCTGCACATTGTTCTTGACTAATTAAAATCAGATGACTTTGATGTTCAACTTCTGTCACCATTTTAAAAAAATTTTGATAATCTTGATATTCAGGTTTATACATTCCTGCTAATTGTTGAGGGATAAAGATTTCTTCCACATTATCGAGAATAATTAAACAGCGTTTTTGATTTATTAAGTCAAGAAATTGATTAAATAAATCATTAATTTTTTTAGTATTATTGGCTTGAATATCGGTTAAAATCTCAGTAATAATAAAGTCTAAAGATTGAGATGATTTAAGATTTTTCCAAATGACCGCATCAAAAGGTTGGGTATTAATATCAAGAAAGTATCGGACTAATGTGCTTTTTCCAATACCTGCAATTCCTAAAACTGAAATCAGGGAATTATTAGGATTTTCCAACCATCGAGAAAGGGTTAACAGTTCCTTTTTGCGACTGTGAAAATTAATAATTTTAGGGGCTTGTTTTAAATTAGAATAGGGTTGTTGTTTGTCAATAGAATTTTTTCCGTTATTGCTAATAGATTGGTGGGGATATGAGCAAAATCTAAAATTATGACTACTTTGTATAGTATGTATATTAATAAATTTTGATGAGGTTAATTCTAATCTTTCAAAGGTAGATCTAAAATTAGACTTATTAATATCTTCTCCTAATTGTTGAGATAGAATTTCCCATAATTTATGACCCACATCTCTAACCCGACCTTCACTGTGGTTACATTCTTCTGCTATTTCTCTATAAGTTTGATTCTGCTATACTCCTTTAATTAATGCTTCTTGAAGATTATCTAGGTGTTTTCCTGTTTGTGAAAAAACTAAGCGATCAGCTATTTGTAAAATTTCTGTAATCATCATAAAAGCCAGATAGAGTAAGAATTATAGACATTATACCTTAATTTAATCAGGCATTTTACGACAATTCAAGATCTAATCAGAAATATTTATTAATAAAAGACACGATTTAATCAGACATTTTGGTATTGTAAGTAAGATTGCTCAGTTGATAGAATGGATGCAGATATAAACGAACTTGACTAAAGTTAAAAGGGTAGTCCCGCATAAGTGGTGATGTGATTTTATGCAACCGATCTGGATCAGAAGATGAAAGGCAACAATCATTTAACGCTGCCCAGATTAACAAGTTAGTTGGAGTTAGCTTATTTCTGTAATAATTTTGGAGGAATTTTTATGAAAACTCCATTGACTTGGTTATCTGGGTCTTTTCTCTTAACTGGTTTAGCCATCTCTGGAATAACTTTTTTAGGAGATGTTCGTCCAGCATCTGCCTGTACAGGTTTTTGGGGTCGTATGGATCCAACCTGTGACCATGGAGGAATAACAAATCCGGTACATATGGTTACTCAAGACTTTAAAATTTGCAATCAAACGGAAAATAGCATTAGTTTTACGCTTAACGGTTTATTGGAGGAACCATTGCGTATTGGTTACTGTAGAACCTATACAAATGTTATATTACCTGGAAATGTTGCTTTTGATGCTTCTTATGCTGATGGTTATCAAGAGTCTAGCTATGGTTTGGATGATGAAAAAAACTATTCATTCAAACTTAATAATCAAGGAAGTGGCATCGATCTCTTTGCAGATTAGATGAATTATATCAACAGTCGCAAAGATTCTGGTCAGGGGAGGGGCGGTAGTCTGAGTGAATTAGAAAAGTCTCTCCCAAGCATTTCTTATCATTTGATTTTAGTTGATAATATCCTCAGACAGAAAAAGTATTAGTTTAACCATTTACTTAAAAATCGGACGCACCCTACGGAGAATTAAGCTGTAATTATCGTAATTCTAAAAATTTTTCATCCAATAAATCTTAAGAAACCGGGTTTCTATCGTTATCTTTGTTTCCTCACCGAGACATTGATAGAGAAACCCGGTTTCTGAGCACCAATATCTGATCATGATTAATTGCTGTATCGGTATAACCGCTTCCTGGTACAGCAGGAGTAATATTAAAATATTGATAAATTTCTCCTAGTATAGCATTATTTTGAATGTTATGATAGAATGGGTTAATAGATTAATTTTTCCTAATTTTTTCTGAATCTATCCGTTAGCAATATGCTGATAGTTCCATCTCTACAATAAGATCATAATAAGAGGGTTAGACCTATGGAAATGACACAAATTGAACATCTGATTCGTTATGTTACCAATGCCGATGGCGAAACAACTGATGTTCTTGTTCCTGTTGAAATTTGGCAACAACTGATGAATACAATAAACTCAGATCCTGTTAGTGGTTTAGCTTGGATTGACGAACAAGAATCAAAAGCCCAAATATTAGCTGACCTACAAGAATCTATGGGACTTACCAGAGCAGGACAAACTTTCCCAATATCAAAACTTTGGGAAGATACCACTGTCTAAATTTATGATAGAAGTTCGCTTTACATTACCCTTCCTACGCCGTCTAAAAGCATTAACCAAACCTTATCGAAAAATTCAATCTGACATTTAAAACCCCAACTAAACTTTTAAATTCTAATCATAATTAATCAAACCCGCAAAAAAATCACCCCTCAAGGACTTTACTATTGCAACCAACATGATTACTATGGGGAAGACAAAACATCACGGTTTGGAGTGAGGAAACAGGATGTACATCGTACAAATTGCCTCTGAATGCGCCCCAGTCATCAAAGCGGGAGGCTTAGGCGATGTTGTGTACGGACTCAGTAGCGAGTTAGAACTGCGGGGTCATACCATTGAAATTATATTGCCCAAGTACGACTGCATGAGGTATGACCAAATTTGGGGACTTCATGAAGCCTATCAAGACCTATATGTTCCCTGGTTTGATGGTGCAATTCATTGTACTGTCTTTTGTGGTTGGGTTCACGGACGCCTATGCTTTTTTATTGAACCTCACTCCGAAGATAATTTCTTCAACCGAGGTTGTTATTATGGTTGCTTAGATGACCATTTACGGTTTGCCTTTTTTAGTAAGGCCGCATTAGAGTTTTTATTTAGAACTGAAAAACGCCCCGATATTCTCCATTGTCATGATTGGCAAACGGGTTTAGTCCCGGTGATGTTGTATGAAATGTACAAATATCATGGCATGGAAAATATTCGGGTTTGTTACACCATCCATAATTTTAAACATCAAGGAATTGCGGGTACAAATATCCTTTGGGCAACGGGATTAAACCGAGAATCCTACTATTTTGAATATGACCGTTTACGCGATAATTTCAACCCCTTTGGATTAAATTCTATGAAGGGAGGAATTGTCTACTCTAACTTTGTTACAACCGTATCTCCTAACCATGCTTGGGAAGCCCATTATGGAGAATTTGGTTATGGTTTAGGACATACTTTAGAACTGCATCAACATAAATTTGGTGGAATATTAAATGGGATTGATTATGCGGTTTGGAATCCTGAAATTGATTCATTTATTCCCTACCCATATAGTCCTGAAGATTTAACAGGAAAAGAAAAGAATAAAAAAGCCCTACGGGAAAGATTGTGGTTAAGTCATGATGATAAACCTCTGATTTGTTATATCGGTCGTTTAGATGATCAAAAAGGGGTACATCTGGTTCATCATGCGATTTATTATGCCCTGCATCGACAAGCTCAATTTGTATTATTAGGTTCAGCAACCGAACCCAGTATTAATTCTTGGTTTTGGCATGAAAAGAACTTTTTAAATGATAACCCAGACTGTCATTTAGAACTAGGTTTTAATGAGGAATTATCCCATTTAATTTATGCGGCTGCGGATATTATTGTAGTTCCGAGTAATTATGAACCCTGCGGATTAACTCAAATGATTGGGTTAAAATATGGCGTGGTTCCAGTTGTTCGGGCTGTGGGAGGATTAGTTAATACGGTTTTTGATCGGGATTATGACGAATATCACAAACCAGAAGAACGCAATGGTTATGTTTTTAACTACACGGACTTTCAAGCCCTAGAATCCGCAATGGATCGAGCTATTGGCTTGTATAATTACTATCCCGATGAATTTGAAAAATTGAGAATTCAAGGCATGAATTATGACTATTCTTGGAACCAACCGGGAACAGATTATTTAGCCATTTACGAATTCATTAGACATAAGTAATTGAGTTGCTACGGATTTAAACGGCTAAAAATACCTGATAAATCCGTAATAGTTCACCCTATTTTTCTAATCTAACAGCGTACCATTGTAAATATTGACCTGGACTTAGGTTGAGATCGCAACTTGTATTTAAGAGATATTGGGCTTGGGTCTCAAGAGTCTTAAAACGTTGTAAATCCTGGGGTAAATTGTCTTGATGTTCAGACAAAACGGATTTGAGTTTTTCTAAAAGTTCCGTAACATTCATAAACTGTTCCGGTTCATGGGTTTCTAATACCATAAAGGTATCTTCATCGTACATTAGAGCATTTGGCATGATGTTTTTTTGGCAAAATATTAATATTCGTAGGGGCTGCTATTTTAACAACTACTTGTATTATCCATAATTTCGATTAGTTCAGAAATCTTCAATTTAAAAGTGGTATTAGAATAAACTAAACTACACCCCCTTGAAAAATCTGATTTGCTGTGAGGTTCAAATCTGGAAAAGTTGGCGACACAATGCGATCATTCTCTCGAAATTTGACGATTTGATATTCACCGTCAACCAGGTTACAGATAGAAATTGTCGGTTGTTTGGGATTTCCAATAAAATTGCGTCCGCCCAAACCAGCATAATCGATAATCCAATATTCTGGGATACCCATTTCCTCATAATCGGCATATTTCAAATAGTAATCATCTCGCCAATTGGTTGATACAACCTCAATTAACAAAGGAATTGATCCACCTAAACTGAGGGTAGATTGTTTTTGCCATAATG
>MNYZ01000025.1 GCA_001873365.1 Oscillatoriales cyanobacterium CG2_30_40_61
GGAGCAGGGGGAGCAGGGGAGGCAGGGGAGCAGGGGGAGCAGGGGGAGCAGGGGAGGCAGGGGAAGTAAAATATTTCCCATTCGTAATTCGTAATTCGTAATTCCCAATTATTCTAGGTTTTTTGAATATTAGGATTAGGTTGAACTTGAGGGACTTGGACTTCTAAATTGGGTAAAATTATCGGAGAAACTGGAGAATTTGTATTTTCTGAAACACTTTCCATCAGATGGGTTATGGGTTCAGTTAATTGATTGGGATTCATAAAGATAATTTTTGAATTGGGACTTTCACTTAATTGTTGATTTGCGTCAACATATTGTTTAGTAATTAAAAATCTTAAAAATTCCTGACTATTAGTTTTTAATCCTAAAGTATCTGCTAATACTCGAATTGATTGCGCTTGTCCTTGAGCTTCTAAAATTTCTGCCTGTTTTTGACTCTCCGCAACCCGTTTGCGTTCCATGGACTCTTGAATAGATTTAGGAGGAGTAATATTTTGAATATCAACCCGAATAATAATAATTCCCCAGGTCTTAGTTCCTTCTGCTAAAGCATATAATAATCTTCGGTTAATATCTTTAATTTTAGCTAATAATTCTTCCAGATTTGTTAACCCGATTTCTGCCCGAAGTGTGGTTAAAACTAAATTAGAAATTGCTTCTTTTGTTTTATTGGTTTCAACGTTATAATAAAAGTTTTTTAAGTCTTCAATTTTCCAAAAAACCGCCGCATTAATTCCGAGGGTAATTTGATCTTTAGTAATAACTTCTTGGGGGTCAATATCTAATAAACGTTCGCGGTTAGTATCATAATAAACAATTTTTTCCGCCACCGGAATAATAAATTGTAGCCCTGGTTTTAGCGTCCGTTTATATTTACCTAATCGTTCAACAATGGCTTGGTCACTGGTACTAATCACCTTCACCGAAGAATTGAGCGTAAATCCAATAATAATCGGAAATAAAATACCCAAAATGTACTGTAACATAATTTTTTAAAAAAATTAGTTGAATCTGGGACTGCCTCTACTTATTTTAGCATAATCTTGAGCTAAAATGTTGATAATCCCCCTTTTTTCAGGGGGAATTTTAAACTTTAGTTTGAGGATTGAATCACACCAGAATGTCCGGTCATTTCTCCTAGGGGTTCAAAGCGTCCCCCTAAATATTTAGCCAGAAATTCCTCGGCTACCCCATAGAAATGTAAGCGATTTTCAGGACGGGCAAAACCATGTCCTTCATCGCTATATAAAGCATATTCTACGGGTTTCCCGGCTTGTTTCATTGCCTCAAAAATCTGCTCACTTTCCGCTTGCTTAACCCGGGGGTCATTCGCTCCTTGACCAATTAATAAAGGTTTTTGAATCCGGTCAACAAAAAACAAAGGTGAGCGCTCTTTTAAAAATTCCGGTTCCGTGTCTAAATTCCCGACCCGATGATAGAAATTCTTGCGAATTGGTTCCCAATAGGGCGGAATACTTTGCATCAAAGTAATGATATTACTCGGCCCGACAATATCCACACCACAGGCAAAAACTTCGGGAGTAAATGTTAAGCCAACTAAGGTCGCATAGCCTCCATAAGACCCGCCCATAATCGCAATTTTATCCGGTTGGGAAATGCCTTTTTCCACTAACCAATTCACCCCATCAATTAAGTCCTGGTGCATTTTTCCCGCCCATTCCCGGTTGGCTGCATTCAGAAAGGCTTTTCCATACCCGGTTGATCCCCGGAAATTGACCTGTAAGACCGCGTAACCCCGGTTAGCTAACCATTGGGCTTGGGAGTCATAACCCCAGGTATCTCGCGCCCAGGGGCCACCATGAACTAATAGCACCGTCGGGGCGGGAAGCTCAACGCCGACGGGTTTAGTTAAATAACCATGAATGGTTAACCCATCAATTGCGGTGTAAGAAATGGGCTCCATGGAGGCTAAAGATAGGCCTTCTAATTTCGGTTTATTACTGAATAAAAAGCTGTGGGTTTTGGTTGGGCGATCGTAAACATAAAAATACACCGGGCCGTCATCGGTGACAAAACTAATTAACCATTTTTCATCGGATAATGTTCGACTAATTCCAAATTCCCCCGGACGAATTTGTTTAATTGCCTCGATATCTTCGGCAATAATAGGGTCAATAATCTGCCATTCTTCTTTATCTTTATAAAAGGAAACCGCCTCAATATTTCGGGTGGTAGGATGGGCTAATAATCCGCCAATATCATATTCAGGATCTTCAGCAATTACGGTTTCTTGACGGGTGGATAAATCCAATGCAATTAATCTTTCGGCATTGGCATCATGGTTACCCACCATATATAAAGTTTTGCCATCATTAGAAAAGAAAGCTGCTCCGCCTTCTTCATCGGGCCCCCAATGGCGTAGGGTTTCCCAAGCATGATCGGGAGTTTCTCGATATAATAAATCAAACCCGCCATCATCGGTGCTAGAACTCGCCGCCCGAATTTTAAACTCAGCATCGGCCGTCCAACTAACAATATTCCCCGGATTTTCCGTATGAAAATCAACGGCTCCATTTTTCAAATTCACCTGATAAACGTCAAAAACCTGCGGATCTCTCAGGTTCATTCCGACTAAAATTTGATCGGGAAAATTGTGATCTAAATTAACAACTTGTGCCCGCACTCCTTGAAATGGAGTTAAGTCGCGGACAACCTGGGTTTGGACATTAACTAAATATAAATGCCAATTTTCATCGCCATCGGAGTCCTGAACATAAATCAGTTGATCTGGGTTATAAGTCCAGAAAAAAAATCTAATCCCCCGTTTCGGATCACGGGTTAAAGCTTGGGTTTCTTCTTGTCCAACGGTTTTTAACCAAACCTGTAGAATATTCTTGTCATCGGGGGCAATATAGGCCAGATATTTGCCCTCGGGGGACAAACTGGGGCTAGTGCGTTCGGGGTTGCCAAATAGCAGTTCCCGAGGAATTAAAGGGGGAAGTTCGGTAACAGTGGTCATATTTTGTGTTTTCAAAACTTAACTTTTTATATTGTGACGTAATTTTTGCGTGTTGAGGAGGAACTATGCCCCTTATTCGCATCCTTGGACAGAAATGGTGTAACTGTATCCTAATACTTTAATTCCTCCGACATTCAGATTAACTTGATAGGGTTGACTATCCGATCGGGGAGTGCTACTAATCTGTTGTGACTGATTCTGGTCAAGGGGAATATCGCCTTCAAAGACTTGATCCGCAGTATCATCCGCATATTTTAGGTACATTTTAATTTTAAATATTCCTGGGTCATTAGATAAGGATTGAATCGTTGCAATATACTCGGTAAAATTAGCATTGTTGGGAACTACAAAATCCGTGTCCCAGTTGCCTCGATAACCCACGGGAATGCGAGGAATAGTTCCCACATTGGGGGCAGAAACTTGTTTTGTCACACTGGTTCCGTCCCCTTTAACAACCGCTAAAGGAGTGCAAGTTTGGGCATTTACCGATAAACTGATCGGGAGTAATACCGTTAAGATTGCCAGGGAAAATAGAGGTCTAATCATTATTTTTGTCGTATAATTAATTAAGATTTTATACCCATGATCGTGATCTTAATGCCAGTCGAGTAATTTTAACGGTCGCTGGTGGACAATCACCAGAATTTCAACGGATATGGATATGGCGTCAGACTACCCTGAAAATCTGATATTTGGATAAAATCAAGAGCAACATCTTAGAAAATCTCAAATTTATTATATGAGAGACGTTTCAGTATCCATCTGTCCGGTTCCCCCTGAACAACGTCCTGTTAATGAATATCAAGAATTGAAAGAATCTTGGTTTTTTAGCTGGGTGACACTCAACTGGCCCCAATATTTGAGAAAATTAGCCTGGGTGTGGTTGATTAGCTGGATTATTTTTTGTCCCGTAGCCGCCGCGAGTTTTACACCGAGCAAATATCTGGGTCAATTAATTCTTGGTGCCGCTTCTGGAGCAAGTTTTATTTTAATCTTAGTCGTGATTCGGTTATCTTTAGGCTGGTACTATATTAGATCGCGTCTACTCAGTCCTAAGATTTTCTACGAAGAATCAGGATGGTATGACGGCCAAACCTGGCTGAAAACCCCGGAATTTTTAGTCCAAGATCAGTTAATTCTCACCCATCAAGTGCAACCAATTCTAACTCGATTACGACAAACCTATTATGGAATAGCCGGATTGTTGCTTGGAGGAGGATTAATCTGGGTCTTGTTATGAACAGTTACCGACCTTATCCAATATAAACTCTAAATTTTTAAATATGACACGGGGAAAACGAACACAAGCAAAAGAACTGGAAGTTAGACTCCTACGGGAAGGACTGGTTGAGTCTACCCATCGGGTACAGGCCACCGTCTGTGACCACCGAGGACGGGTGTTATCCGTTGCGGGAAACTCGGACACCGCCACTTTTATCCGTTCAGCCTTAAAACCCTTTCAGGCCTTAGCCGTGACCACCACGGGCACACTGGAACGATATGATTTAACTGATATTGATTTAGCAATTATTTGTAGTTCCCATCAAGGAACCGTTGAACAAGCTCGACAGGCTTTTAATATTCTCTGGCGGGCCGATGTTGAACCCGTACAACTCCAGTGTCCGATTCCCGCCGGGAAAAATAGCCCCCTACAACATGGCTGTTCGGGAAAACACGCGGGAATGTTAGCGGTTTGTCAACAATGCCATTGGCCCTTAGAAAGCTATTTGCAACGGAAACATCCTTTACAACAACTGATTATTGGTAAAGTTGGGGAGTTATTAGGATTACCCCCCGATGAGTTCCTCGGTGCCCGGGATGACTGCGGCGCACCCACCTATTATCTGGAATTGGGTCAAATGGGGATACTCTATGCTCAATTGGCTTCTGGGGACAACCTAGACCGGGAACGGATTGTCCGGGCCATGACCCATCATCCCGAAATGGTGGCGGGAGAGGGACATTTTGATACGGAATTAATGCGTTTAACTGAAGGAGAACTGGTCAGCAAGTCCGGGGCGGAAGGGGTGCAGTGTGTCGGACGGGTGGGCGAAGGGTTGGGATTAGCGATTAAGGTCATGGATGGGGCTCATCGGGCTAAATATGCCACGGCGATTCATCTATTGAAACAAATGGGCTGGATTACACCCACCATCGCGGAAACCCTCTCGGAAAAATTCCTCACCCTGAGTGATTTTAAGCGTTTAGATGTGATCGGCGAACTCTCGTTTCTCTAAAGTCACCCGTTAACAGGTTTGAATTATTTCTCCCCCCCTGCTTCCCGGTGCTCCCCGGTGCTCCCCGGTGCTTCCCGGTGCCTCCCGGTGCCTCCCCCCCTCCCCCTGCTTCCCGGTGCTCCCCCTACCCCAAAAAAATATTTTCCAAAAGGGGTTGCCAAATCCAGAAGGTTATGGTTATAATACAAAAGGAAGAAAGGCAACGCGGGGTAGAGCAGTCTGGTAGCTCGTCGGGCTCATAACCCGAAGGTCAGGAGTTCAAATCCCCTCCCCGCCACCAAATTAGATAAAAATAGACCTCGCAAACTTAAATGGGTGCGGGGTTTGTTTTTATAGTAGTCAATTCTGCCGAGAGTAATATCCAGGAATTAACAATGCTGACTAAACAAGATTGGGACTGGTTAGCAGTATGTTCTCATTATCAAACGGCTGTAACAGTCTATACACTTCTCAAGGAAGGAAAATCTATGGAAGCAACCGAGGGCTTAGAATCTCTAATTGAAGCGATGGGAAGAAATGACCGACGAGCCTTAAAAAGCCAGCTAATTCGTTTAATGCTTCATGTTATTAAATGGAAATGTCAACCTCAAAAACGGACTGATAGCTGGGCTCTGAGTATTCGTTCGGCTCGTAGAGAAATAGGGGATATTCAAGAAGAAGTTCCCAGCTTGAATCGGGATTTTATTGAATCAATTTGGGATAAATGTTTTCAAGCCGCCGTGAAAGATGCTGAAATTGAAATGAGGAAAGTTAAATGTGATTTGACTTCCCTTTTTTGGTCGGAGGTTTTTGAGGATGAATATATTTTATCTGATGATGATCAAGATGATTAAGTGTTTTACTATTTGTCAATATCCCTCTTTTGGCACTAAGGGGAATTTGAATGAAGTTAGGCAGTTTCAGTCTACGGAATATCTTTGATATTCAAAAGGTTGGATAGCTAGGAGTTGCTCCAGAGTAGCGGGACTGGATCACTTAGAAAACAAGACAATCCAGAAAGTTCGTAATTAGTGTTTTTCTGTACATCAACAAATACGTCTTCAATTACGGCACGAAAATTTACTCCAGCCAGTTTTGTTACTTGAGATTGATTTTTATATTTTTGAAAGTTATCTGTAGGCGTGATATGAATAACAACACCATTACAGGCAAACTCCCAATGGTTATTGTATGAACGATGCTGTCGTGCTCTTGTTCGTTGTTCTCTGCTGCCTGGACGAAAAACCTCTCCAGCAAATGAATCAAAATGGCTATACCTATGACGTTTGAATTTAATGCTGGTATTTTGATTCTGATTCTGTTTAATATACTCTTTAATTTTTGCTGCTGTTCCCCTAGATGAACAATCTTTCCAGTCGTATTTGAGATAAACGTTGAGTAGCCTATCAGGGGTTTTAGGCTTAATTCCGATAATGATCAACCGTCGTGAAAAAGTTTTCAGGAAATCCCTCAACACAAATTCTGATGGTACAACAGTAGGTGTTTCAACTTCCGTATAATTTAATAGTGGCTGGAACCGTTTAATCGAGATTCTCTCAGCGTTTTTCTAATGCTAACAATCCCGCACCATAGGCAGGTTCATGACGAGGAGATATAATATTAGCTAAAGGCGCGATCGCATTCACTTTAACTTCAAATTGATGGCGAAAATTAGCTAATCCTTGCCACACTCCTCCGGTAACTACAATTTCAAAGGATTCTGTCGGTTCAAATAAAGCCTTAATTGCTACTTCTGTAGCTAATACTAATTCATTAACGGCATTTTTAATAATATTTTGAGCCACCGGATCACCCTCGGCTGCGGCTTGATCTACAATGGGTGCTAAACTGGCAATTTTTTTAACGCCCCATCCTTGACGGTAAATAATAGGAATTAATTCTTCAATGGAATTTAACTTTAAAACCTCTTGAAATTGGGGAATTAGATTAGTTGATTCTAGGCGACCATCATGGGAACGTAAGGCGGCTTTTAACCCTTGAATTGCTATATCATAACCACTACCTTCATCCCCTAAAATATAACCCCAACCGCCGACTCGTTTTGTGATTCCTTGACGATTTTTTCCGAATATATGGGAACCTGTTCCGGCAATTACAACTATACCGACGGAGTGACCTAAACCTCCGACTAAAGCAATTACACTATCACTATTAATAATAATATTTTTGGGCGTTAATTTCCACTCAATGGGTAATTCTGGGTTGGTTTGAATGTCTTTAATTAAATTGCGGATTAAATTAATATCTTCAGCACGCCCCGCCCCTGCTAATCCTAAACTAATTCCTTGAATTTTAACTAACCCTTCTAAGGCTAAAAAACTCTGATCAACTGCTTGTTTAATTGCTGAAATAATATTTGATTTTGCGGTATCAATTCCAATACTTTGATAGTTAGATGGCCCTGATTGTCCCCGTCCTAATATTTCACCTTTAGCATTCATTAACACACAAACAGTTTTAGAACCGCCGCCATCAATCCCTAAAACATGAATCATGGGAAATTTGACAATTAAAATTATAGTAGCGAACACCGGAACACCGGAAAAGACTTTACCATATAGGTGTGCTGGATTGGTCTTTGTCAAAAATAATCCCCCTATAATAATAGGGGGAAATTTAAAGTTACAGAATAATTAACTTTCTGGCTCTTTCTGAACGAGCTTCAGCCGATTCCATAACTTCTGATAATTTCTCAACAACTTCACCCGGATAATTTTCTAATATTCGGGTCGAGAGGGAAATCCGATGGCGACCTTCATCTAAACTAATTACCATGGCTTTGATAAAGTTACCAACGGGGAAAAGGTTAGGTAAAGATTCAACATATTTTTGACTGACTTCTTTAATGTGAATTAATCCGGTTACTCCTTCAATATCCACAAACACGCCAAAGGGTTTGACACCCATAACTTTTCCTTCCACCAGTTGACCGACTTCTAATTGGCTAAAACCGATGGATTGGGAGGCTAATCTTTGAGATAAAACAATTTTATTCCGTTCGGGATCTAATTCTAAAATACTAACACTTAAGGATTGATCAACTAAGGAGTCTAGGTCGTCTTTTTCTAAAAGATGCGATCGGGGAATAAATCCTCGTAAGGAATGAACTTCAACGGTAACACCGCCGCGATTGACTCCGGTCACTCTAGCTTGTAAAGATTGACTTCCATTTTGAGCGTCTAGGAGTTGATCCCAAATTTGTTTCATTTCTAATTGTCGGATGGAAAGTAAGATTTGACCATCGGCATTTTGTTCTCTAATAATTAGAAAATCTCGCTCCTCTTTTAATGGGAGAATTTCGGAAATATCCTCAACTTCTACAACTGAAATCTCTTTTTTAGGAATAAAACCAGGAGATTTAGCTCCTTTAATATCAATGTAAGCACCATCACTGGTATAGGATTCTACCTGACCCTTAACGATTTGCCCTTTATGTAAATCATAATTCTGTTGATCTAGGGCTTTGGCAAAATCATCAAGAGAAAAGGACGGGTTTTTAGTAGCCATAGCAAAAAGTAAAGAAAAACAAAAATAAAGGTGTTAGGAACCTGCTTATAACGCTGCTCTCGTCTTCAACAACACTCCAATCTTCTGAGCATAACACAGTTGGAGGTGGTGGAGCACCGGGAGCGTAGGATTGCTATATCCCTCTTTTGTCATTCGTAATTCGTAATTCGTAATTCGTAATTCCCCTATAACTGCTGCTGAAATAGTTGTTTAACCTGTGTCCAGGCGTCTTGGGTGGCGACGGGGTTGTAGGTGCTGCGTTGGTCGCAGAAGAAGCCGTGATCGGTTTTGTAGCGGAATATTTGATGGGGAATTTGATGGGTTTGGAGTTCGGTTTCAATTTGATCTACTTGTTGGTTAGGAATTAGGGGATCTTCTGTGCCAAAAAAGCCATAGAGAACCCCTTGAATGTCTTTTGTACGGGTGATGGTTGCGGCTCCGCCCCCGGGGGTCATGGTGGCAATTCCAGCCCCATAGAAACAGGCTGTGGCTTGGATATCGGGAAGGGTGGCGGCTAAATAAACAACATGACCGCCAAAACAAAACCCGATAGTACCGAATTTGGGTTTGAGGTTGGGGAGGGTTTTGAGGTAGTTGAGGGTGGCTTGAATATCGCTTAATAGGTCGGCGGCGGTGGTTTGATCTTTGTATTTTCGTCCTAATTCTATATCCTCTGGAGTATAACCGACGTCAAAACCGGGGGCAAAGCGTTGATAAATGGCGGGTGCGATCGCTATATATCCTTCTTTGGCGATGCGTTCGGTCACTTCTCGAATATGGGAATTAACGCCAAAAATTTCTTGAATCACGATCACGGCGGGAAATAGCCCGGCTCCCTGGGGTTGGGCTAGATAGGCGTCAATTTGTAATTCGCCATGGGGAATCTGAACATTAGCTGTATGTATGGGTTGATTGATCATGATCTTTTAATTAGTTGAAAATAATTATTAATATTATACGGATGTATGCCTAAATCGGGTAATATGCGGAAGGGTGAAATTATTTGGGTTGGTAAGGGATAGAATTAGATGAAAACTTTCTTATAAAAGATAAGTATAATTTAAGAAAATACTCATCAACAACAATTAAAAAGCCAATTAGAAATAAAATATTTGCAATCAAAAGTAAGTGTAAAATTTTAAGCAAATAAATATCTATTTTTTCTGAAACATTAATCTAGGGGAAGTAGATACTTAACCCATTTTGCTTTGTTCTTTTGGAGATATAATTATGGTTCGGTTTTACATTCAACCTGATAGTGAGATTCCGGCTTCTAATCAATTATTTAATCAAATGCGATTTGCGATCGCTTCTCGACAATTTCCCCCCGGACACCGTTTACCTAGCACTCGTCAATTGGCGATGGAAACGGGATTACACCGAAACACAATTAGTAAAGTATATCGACTGTTGGAAGATAATGGCTTAGTAGAAGCTCAGGCGGGATCGGGGATTTATGTGCGGGCTTTAGGTAATGAAAGTGGCTCTCGGTTAAACTCGCCAATTTTAGAAAATTATCCGGAAGCTAATCAAATTATTCAACGGAGTTTGGATGAATTATTATCTCAAGGATGCACCCTAAATCAAGCCCGGGAAATGTTTCTAGGTGAAATTGATTGGCGATTACGGTGTAGTGCTAGGGTGTTAGTTACGGCTCCGACTCAAGATATTGGAATTGGAGAATTAATGGCTCAGGAATTAGAAGCAGCCTTGAAAATTCCGGTGCAGTTAGTCCCTATTGAACAGCTACCCGAACTATTAGAAAAAGTCCCATCGGGAACTGTTGTTACCAGTCGCTATTTTATTGGACAAGCCGAAGCCATTGCCGCCCCTAAGTCCGTGCGGGTGATTCCGATTGATATTCATAACTATGCTAAGGAAATTGAGTTGGTGCGGGATGCTCCCAAGGGGACTTATTTAGGAATTGTGAGTCTGAGTTCGGGGTTATTAAGAGCGACAGAAGTGATTATTCACAGCTTACGCGGGGATGATATTTTGGTGATCACGGCTCAATTAAGCGATCCCTATAAGATTAATTCTATTATTCGCACGGCACGGATTATTATTTGTGATCAAGCCAGTTATCCGGTGCTGAAGAATCTGGTTCATACCAACCGAGAAGAACTGATCCGGCCACCAGAATTAGTCTGCTGTCCCAATTATATTGGTGCAGAGTCGATTAATTTATTAAAACGGGAGTTAGGTTTGAGTTAAAATTGAACATCTAAAATTTTAATGGTAGAATGTCTCACTCACTAGGGAGAAAATTATGAAAACAGCAGTTTTAGAACAAAAGCAAAAACAAGATATTAGCAAATCCTCCGAGGTAGAAGCTAAAAATCCTTTTTTAGAAGAAGAAACGGAGGAATACAATCCTTTTGATATTCAAGATATAGAGGCTTTAGAGGATATTAGTACATCCGTTGAGGAAGAAACTGATCCTGAGCAACCGTCTCCCCAAGAAGCAGTAATTAGTAAGGGATTAAATCTAGTTTTACTAGCTAAAATTGCTGCGGTTTTAGTCGTGGTATTTGGATGTATTTATACTGTAACTCGCCCCTGTGTGATGGGAGAATGTCAGGAAATGGATACCGCCAGAGATTTTAGTCAAAAATCTAAACAAACGATTGAAACCGTGAGTTCTTCTAAGGCTCCTACTTTGGCCTCAGAAGATTTACAATCGGGAATTAAACTCTTAGAAACCATTCCCTTTTGGTCGCCCCGTTATCCTGAAGCCAAAGCTCTTTTATCGGTTTATCGTCAAGAATATAACGAATTAAATTCAGTGGTTAAAGCCTTAAATGTGGCGGCGAAGGCTTCAGAAATGGGTCAAAATCCACCCCATTCCGTAGCAGATTGGACGAAAATGCAATCCATGTGGGAAGAAGCGATCGCCTTTTTAGATCAAGTTCCTAATAGTAGTATTGTTTATGCCTTTGCTCAAGCCCGATGGCAACAATATCGTGCTAATTTAGGGGATGTGAGAAATCGCTTAAAATTGGAGCGAGATGGGGAACAAATTTTAGCCACGGCCAAGAAAACTGCCCAAGTAGCAGAAGCCCGTCAAGGGGTAGCAAAGTATGCAGAAAGTTGGCAACAAGTGTTTGAAACTTGGCAAACCGCAGCCAATACTTTATCGACTATTCCCTATGGGACAACGGCCTATCAATCGGCCCAGGTTTTGTTAGCCCGTTATCAACCGAAATTAGAAGCCGCTCGCGATCGCAAAACCATTGAACAAGTCGGTTTAGATGCTTATAATCAAGCAATTAGTAATTCTGAACAAGCCAAACTTTTAGAACAACGGGGGAATTGGTCGGAGGCTGTTACCTATTGGAGTCGGGCGGTTAGTTACGGAAAACAAGTTCCGGCCAGTAGTTCCTATTCCGCGAAAGTTAAGCCTTTTTTAACGACATTTAATGAGTCTTGGAAACGGGCAGATCTTCAAAATCAGATTACATCTCGTTTGGAAAAAGCTCGTCAAGATTTAGGAAAATTGTGCAGTGGAAATCCCAAGGTTTGTAACTACAGTGTGACTGAAAATTTGATTACGGTTCGGCTAACCTCTGAATATGTTAATCAAATTCAATCCACGGCTAAAAATGCAGATCAAGCAGGGGATTCTAAAAAACGTTCCGAAGCTGAAAAGCACGTTCAAACCCTGAAAGTTGCTTTGGAAACAATTAGTCAAAATGCCAAAATTTCCCTAGAAGTTTATGGGGCCAATAACGAAAAAATTGCCACCCATATTCCATTATAGGAAGGGGTAAGGGGTAAGGGGTAATGGGTAATAGGTAATAGGTAATAGGTAATAGGTAATAGGTAATAGGTAATAGGTAATAGAAAGAGTTGACCTCTCCCGCCTCCCCTGCTC
>MNYZ01000009.1 GCA_001873365.1 Oscillatoriales cyanobacterium CG2_30_40_61
TGCCTCCGGTGCTCCCCCTGCTCCCCCTGCTCCCCCTGCTCCCCCTGCTCTCCCTGCTCTCCCTGCTCTCCTATATGGACTTACTCCGATCGCTTCCCATTGGATTATATTTAGAACAACCGATTACTGGGTTACATCGTCTCGACGCCCGGGTTAAGTTAATTTGGTTAATGAGCTTTTTAGTGGCTCCTTTATTAGCTAACCCGGCGTGGCGATTAGTTTTGGTTGGGTTATTAATTTTAATCACCCTATTGGCGCGAATTCCTTTGCGGGTTTGGAAGCGACAAATGGGGTGGTTACTGATGTTTTGCGGGTTATTATTTCTATTAAGTTGTGTTATGCCCGATGGTTTGGCAGTTAACCATCAACCTCGACTTCCCGAACAGGAATTAACCTTTTTTTCTGGATCTGGATCAACAGAACCCCTACCGCAACCCAACTCCTATCGGTATGTATTATTTTCCCAAGGGCCCCTAGAAATTACCCGCTATTCCGTGGATTTAGCAATTAGGACAAGTACCCTATTATTTACCCTGGTTTATAGTACAAATTTGTATTTATTAACCACCGCTTCCGAAGAAATTGCCATGGCTTTAGAAAGCCTCATGGAACCCCTACGAAAGTTAAAATTACCCGTTACCGAAATAGCCTTAACCCTGACTTTATCCCTGCGATTTTTCCCCTTAGTTTTAGAGGAAATTCAAAATTTAATCCGTTCTGTCAGAACCCGTGCGATTAATTGGAAAAAATTAGGACTACGACGCACCACCCAGGTTTGGTTAACCCTGGCGGAACGACTTTTACAAAATTTATTATTACGCGCCGAACAAATTGCCAGCGCCATGCAGGTTCGGGGGTTCACCAGTCCCGATCAACATCGGGTAGAATGGCATCAACTTCGGTTTAAACCCCTGGATGGAGTAGCTCTGATTTGTCTGATCGTATTCTGGAGTGTGCGGTTGGTTTGGGGAGGAGAAATTTGAATTGGGATTGTCAACCAATAACCTAAAATAGTTCTGTCTCGTGAACTACCCACACTTCTCTACAAGTAAGTGTGGGCTTCCAACTTCAATGGGGATAGCGTCTGAAGAAACAGAAGTTTGATCAGATGACTGACATCCCCTCAGTGTGGCAGTAGAGCTAGTTCCTAACTCCAGAACCCGCAAGGCTTCATTTTTGATGTTTATTGAGGCATTTATATCACGGTCATGGGCTGTTTGACAGTGTTGACAAGTCCAGCTTCTAACATCAAGAGGTAAACTACTGACTTGATTTAGACAGACGTTACAAGTTTTAGAAGAAGAGAAAAATCTATTGATTTCGATATAGGTTTTCCCTTCTTTTTCGGCTTTGTATTTGAGCATTGTACAGAACATCCCCCATCCACAATCACTAATTGCCTTAGCTAACTTATGGTTTTTAACCATATTCTTAACCCCCAGATTTTCCACAGCAATCACTTGGTTTTCGTTGACTATCTTGCGGGATAGCTTGTGTAGAAAATCTTCTCGACAGCGAGAGATTTTAGCGTGGACTTTAGCGACTTTTAATCTAGCTTTTTGTCTACCATTGCTTCCTTTGACTTTTCGAGAAAGTTGTTGTTGTTTTCGCTTTAAGTTGCGTTGATGTTTAGCAAAATGTTTGGGGTTGCTATACTTGTCCCTATCACTGGTAATGGCAAAGTGGGTTAATCCTAAATCAATTCCAATTGCTTTTCCATTAGTTGATGGGTTAAGTAGTTGTTTACCATCATCAACTAACACAGATGCGTAATATTTTCCATCGGGATTCTTTGAAATAGTAACGGTTTTGATTGTCCCTTCAAATTCTCGGTGACGACGGCAATAAACCAACCCCACTTTACCGGGTAGTTTTAGATGATCTCCTTCAAACTTGACATTCTGAGGATAATTAATTGATTGTCTACCATGTTTGGATTTAAATTGAGGTAATCTTGTCCGTTTTTCAAAGAAATTTTTGTAGGCTGTATATAAATTGAGAGCAACAACTTGTAAACACTGGGAGTAAGCATCTGTTAACCAAGGATATTCCTTTTTTAATTCAGGTAACAATCCTTGAATAGCTTTTCTGGATAATCCTTTTCCCGTTATTTTGTATGTTTTTTGGCACAAGTTTAGGGCATGATTCCAATACCAACGGCAACAGCCAAAGCTTTTTGCTAAGGCGATTTGCTGTTCGGGTGTTGGATATATGCGATGCTTGTATGCTTGAAACATTGTCGCTTTCAAAACACTTTGATATACTTTAACATATTATTGTTGATTTTGTCGGGATTTACCGAACAAAATCAACTTGGGGGAGTCCATGTAACCCACACTGATTTTTGGTTATTTTTTGGTTTGGAAAAATTCAGTGTGGGACTTATAGCTCCCCCAAACCCCCTCGTCAGTTAAATCAAGCCATTAATTAGTTCGTTTTGAAACTGAATGACCACAGAAACTTACATGAATCATCCCAACTTCGGGCTATTGTTCAAAATATGCGCCGTTGAGGATCATCAAGAACTATTTACAACCCTTTACGCCCAGCGCCTATTCTTTTTAGTGACTCAGGGGCCGCCCGGACTAAAATTTGAACCCATTAGTCGTTCCGACGCCAAACTTTTGCTGGAAATTCGCCTGAGAATGCTCCGCCGCACTGGACAAGGGGAGGAATACAAAAAACTCCAAGAAGTCCATCGTAATACCTTTCAATAATTTACCTAAAACCGCCCACCGCCAACTAACGTAACATGACTGATTTGATTACCGAAAATATTGCTAAAATTCGAGACTCTATTCCCGAGTCGGTGCGATTAATTGCGGTCACAAAGACAGTTTCTGTCGCAGCAATGCGGATCGCTTATCGGGCTGGAATTCGAGATTTCGCAGAAAATCGAGTCCAAGAAGCGGCGGAAAAATCTCCTCAACTCCAAGATCTTAGCGATATTACTTGGCATTTAATCGGTCATTTGCAAACTAATAAAGCCGAAAAAGCATTGCAACTGTTTCAATGGATTCAATCCGTAGATAGTCTAAAGTTAGCCCTACGTTTGAATCGTCTGGCTGGAGAGTTAGAATGTCAGCCCCAAGTTTGTCTTCAAGTTAAAATTATCCCCGATCCGAATAAGTTTGGCTGGACTATCCCCGAACTTTTGGCAGAATTACCCCAGTTAAATGACTGTCAGCATCTGAAAATTCAAGGTTTAATGACCATTCCCCCCTTGGGGTTAACCGAGTCCGAAACCCTAGATGTTTTTGACCGCAGCCGGGAATTAGCAGAAACAATTAGACAACAAAATTGGACTAATATTAGGATGCAAGAATTATCCATGGGGATGTCAGAAGATTATCCTTTAGCTGTTCAAAAAGGTGCTACCATGATTCGACTAGGACGGATAATTTTTGGCCAAAGGAGGAGTTAAATACAACAATTCGGAGTAAAATGGGCGAGTCTTACACAAATTCAATATAATCCCAACCCTCAACCCATCTAAACTAGAAGTTGAGTTGAAATTCTAAAGTCCTATAGGGAGACTAAATCGTGAACATTTTTAATAAACTTAAAGATTTTGTAGGGTTCAATGACTCTGTAGAATACGATTACGAATACGACGAAACGGAGGGGAATCGCTACCTGGGTAACTATCCCCCCCCACAGGAACAGCCCGCCCCGACCATGGCGGCTGAAGATCCCCGGGTGTCTCGTCGTTCACAACGGTCTGCTGGATCGATTAATACTGGTGTCATGTCTGAAGTGGGAATTGGATCAACAATGAGTAATGTTATCGGAATGCCTGGCGCTCTGAATGGAATTTCTGAAGTAGTGGTGATGGAACCCCGCACCTTTGAAGAAATGCCTACGGCAATTCGCGCCCTCAAAGAACGCAAGTCTGTTGTACTTAATTTAACCTTAATGGATCCCGATCAGGCCCAAAGAGCCGTTGATTTTGTTGCGGGTGGAACCTTCGCCCTCGACGGCCATCAAGAACGAATTGGGGAAAGCATTTTCCTGTTTACCCCCAGTTGCGTTCAGGTCAGAACCCAAGGTGGCGGCGTTGTCCACGAAGGCATCCCTCAAGCTCGCACCCCCCGCACCAGTACCCCGGCAGCCCCCCCCTGGCAGCCCGAAAGAGCGCAGGCTATTCAGTAAATTAACTGATGTAGAGGCGTTAAATCAAACGTCTCTGCAACTAAAAAAAGACTTTCCATTATTTTTTTTAGTATCTAAACCCATTACCCATTACCTATTACCCATTACCTATTACCCATTACCTATTACCTATTACCCATTACCTATTACCTATTCCCCCATACTATCTACTGAATAAATATTTATGTTTAAATTAGGTGTAATTGGTGGCGGGGTGATGGCAGAAGCCATCATATCCCGCCTAATTTCTGCCAATATTTATCAACCTGCTGAAATTATTATTAGTGACCCAAAATTAGATCGGCGTAATTATTTAGCCCAACATTATGGCGTGGCGATCGCGGATAATAATAAACAAACAACCCAGGCAACAGCAGCCCTTTTATTAGCAATTAAACCCCAAATTTTTGGCGCGATCGCCACGGAATTAGCTGGGGTTGAAACCCTATCAAAAAATACTGTGATTTTGTCTATTTTAGCGGGAGTTACCTTAAATAAATTAGAAACAGCCTTTCCCCACCATCCGGTAATTAGAATTATGCCCAATACTCCGGCTACTGTTGGCGCGGGGGTAAGTGCGATCGCCTCTGGAAAATTGGTACAACCCGCCCATTTAGATATCACCAGAGGCATTTTTCAGGCTGTTGGAGACGTGGTAGAGGTGGCGGAGACACTAATGGATGCTGTTACCGGATTATCGGGTTCTGGCCCGGCTTATGTGGCGATTTTAATTGAAGCCTTGGCCGATGGTGGAGTCGCCTCTGGACTCCCTAGAGCTATTGCCTCTAAATTAGCATTATCAACCGTATTAGGAACAGCCCAACTCCTATCAGAATCTAAGTTACATCCGGCCGAATTAAAAGACCGAGTTACCAGTCCGGGGGGAACAACAATTGCTGGGGTTTCCCAACTGGAAAAAGCCGGATTTCGTTCGGCATTAATTGAGGCGGTAAAAGCCGCAACTCAACGTTCAAAAGAGTTAGGCAGTTAGTGTAGTAAGCCCTTTAGGGCTGAATGAGGCGTGAACGCCTCACTACTTGGTTAATATTAATTTTATTTTAGGCGATCGCTATTACCAAAATCAAGGCGATCGCAAATAAAATAATAAATGTCCAAATAGAATCGGGTTGATTCAGACGTTTTTCGCGATCGCATTTCAAACACACATAATGATCGGGGTCTTGGGAATTTCTCACCCAGTTGCAGAAGGTTTTGTTACAGGTCATAATATTAGGATTTGGGGTAATAATTACAACAGAAGATTGATTGATATTTGATCATGTTCGTAGGGGTGAGGCGCGCCTCACCCCTACAGGTTTATAAAGAAATCAAGAGCATTACGCTACCCATGAAATTGCCGATTTCTACCGCCATAACTTCCTCATTGCACACCCGACCCCAGTGAGAAACTCGATCTAACAAATAATCTAAATTGTTCGCTAAGGTAGGGGTATCACTAAACGACTTAATTAATAAAATTTCGTCGGGTACTAATTCTTTATAGGAATTTTCCCAGAGTCCTAGAAGTCCATTTTGCATAGTGACACCACCTAATGCGCGGGTAAAATCAGTGGCTAAAGCTTTACCTTGAGCAAAGTGGCGATCAGGGAAATAGCAGGCGATAGATACTTCTGCTAATTGAATTTTGGCGGGATAATCAACAATTTTAGATAAAACTTGTTCGGGTAAAATTTGATTAGCTTGGGTGATCATAGAGGTATTTTTTTGTTGCATTGCCATTTTAATTGTTGGGTCGTTTTGGGCAAGTTCATTAAGAATATTGTGAATTGATTGCATGGTTTTGTTCCTCGAAACGTTAATTTTTGCTGTTGCAGTTCTTTAGAATCACTTCAGCTATAGTGATATTTTCGGAAATTTTAAGTTTAATTTGGTTGTAAAATGTAAGCACTTATTTGATGATATTTTTAGATTAAAAGTCAGAAAAGTATTAAAATGTAATCCGAAGTTTTGTCACTAATTTTAAAATGTAAGAAAAAGTATGATCTTGGGATTAGGTAGGCAAAAAGACAAGTTTTTTACTATAATAAAACTGAGGTGAATGAGGCAATTGGTGATGAGTAACAATTCAAGGTTTACTTGGGATGAAGCAAAAATGATCGCTAATCAGATTCTTAAAGAAAAATATGGGTTGATGAATGAACTAGAAATTGCTATTCTTCAAGCCGTTTGGAATCATGAAGATTATAAAGATGTTGCGGGTAAAGAATTTAAGGATTATACTTATATAAGAGGAGTCGCCAGTGATTTGTGGAAAAAATTATCCGATATTTGGGGAGTAAAAGTAACTCGAACAAAAGTTATAAATGGTTTAGAACAGGAATGGTTGAAAAGTCAAAATACTAAATTTATTAGTGACGGGGGAGATAATAATTTAATTTTAGAATCTCCTGATGATGGGCCAGTTGGTTTAAATTCTGGGTTTTATGTGGTGCGGGGTTCTACGGAAACAGGTATTTCCTTATACTGAAACCGTTAATACTTTTGCCACTTTATTGCGAAGTTGGCATGAAGAATCGAAAAAAATGGAGATTTGGAAAAAGCTACGGATGGTTTTATTATATTCAACCAAGATTTATGTTAAATTACCTGATAAACAATCCCCTTTTAATGTCGGTGTTCCCGTAGATTTAACAGAATTTAATTCTAAAGCGGTGCAAGATTTAGCGGTACGTCATCAGTTAAAATTAACAGAAAATCAAATTAATCAACTGATGACAATAATTGGGGGGTTTCCTTATTTGGTGCGGTTGGCATTTTACCGTTTAGCTCGTCAAGAGATTAGCTTTGAACAGTTATTAACAACAGCATCAAGGGATGATGGAATTTATGGTCATTATTTAAGGAATCACTGGGCTGATTTACAAGATAATATAGAGTTAAAGATTGCATTTAAGGAGGTAATTATGTCAGACAATCCAGTTAAGTTTGAACAAATAGTAGAGTTTAAACTATTAGCAACTTCATTAGTTAAATATGAAGGTAATAGTTTGATTCCCAGTTGTCATTTATATCGAGATTATTTTAGAGAAAAATTCCTGTAGGGATCTATATATAATCTGTGTAAATTTTAGCCTAAAATCCATACTTGAACCGCTAGATTTGATCCCCCTAAATCCCCCTTCCCAAGGGGGACTTTGACTAACTATCTGGTTCCCCCTTAAAAAGCAGGACTTTGACTAACTATCCGGTTCCCCTCTCAAAAAGCAGGACTTTGACTAACTCTCCAGTTCCCCCCTTTTTAAGGGGGGTTAGGGGGGATCAACTAGGGAATAGGAACAAATTAATAGACCTGATCAAGACAGGTTTATAATAGTTAAGGGTGAGATTTATAACTTTTTTAAACCCGCACCTACAGAATTAAATATTGCTTTAATCTTGAAATATAAAATGATAAATTATGGAGGATTAAACGATGAATTTTGAATATCAAACGGGTGGAAGTTTAGAATATGAACATCCCAGTTATATTAAACGACAAGCGGATAAAGACCTGTATAACGCCTTGAAAGCTGGAGAATTTTGTTATGTATTGAATGCTCGACAAATGGGAAAATCGAGTTTACAAGTTCAAATTCTAAACCGTTTAGAAGTAGAAAAGGTGAAATGTGTTCCCATTGATTTAACCGATATTGGCACAAATCTAACTCAAGATCAATGGTATTTTAGCCTAATTGAGCAGATAGTTAGGGTTTTAGAACTTGATGATCTCGATCATGAACAATGGTGGAATCATCGAAAATCTATCTCCAATAACCTGCGATTATCTCAATTTATTGAAGATGTCGTTTTAGTTCATATTCCTGATAAAATTGTTATTTTTCTCGATGAAATTGACACAACCTTAAAATTAGAACGGGATTTAACTGATAATTTTTTTGCCCTAATTCGGGTATTTTATAATAAGCGATCGCTCAACCCCAAATATAAACGCTTAACCTTTTGTTTATTGGGAGTAGCTGCGGCTTCGGATTTAATGCCAGACCCTCTGACAACTCCTTTTAATATTGGCAGAGAAATTAATTTAAAAGGATTTAAAGATGAACATGAAGCCGAACGTTTAGCCGTCGGATTTGAGGAGATTTCTGAACAGCCTAAACAAATTTTAGCAGAAATTTTAAACTGGACAGGAGGGCAATCCTTTCTCACACAATTCTTTTGTCAGTTATTCGTTAAACAATGGCAAAATGGGGAGTGTACGGTTGAAGAAGTGGCAAATTATATTCTGGAAAATTGGGAAAATTTAGATGATCAATCCCATTTTAAAACCATTCAACATCGGCTTTTAGAAGAATATCATGAGCGCAAAAATGAACTCTTAGACCTGTATCAGCAAATTTTACTCGCTCCCCATAAAAAAATATCGGCTCAAGATAGTCCTGATGAAATTAAATTGAGATTAACGGGATTAGTGGTTAAAGAAAACGGTCATTTAAGGGTTTATAATCCCCTTTATGCCAATATTTTTAACCTTAAATGGCTGGAATCTCAACTGCCTCAGTTACGACCCTTTAATCAACAATATCAAAATTGGTTAGCTTCTCAACGCCAAGATACAACCCAACTTTTAATAGGGGATGATTTAGAGGAAGCATTGCAATGGGCAAAACAGCAAAATCATTTAAGTTCGGTTTATATTGATTTCCTCAATGCTAGTCGAGACTATGACCGCCAACAACTCAAACAAGCTAAGGAAAAAGCGACAAAAATTATTCAACTAGCCCAAAAAGGAACCCAACTAGAACGAAAAGGAATACAAACCTTACGATTATTTAATATCACAACATATCAACCGCAAATCCTACGCGATGCTATACAAGCGGGGGAAGACTTACAACAATTACAAGCAGAATGGCGAGAACTGGTTCAAGATGACCCCGAACTACTGAAACAGACCCCGGCGGCGAGTCCGGTTTTTACCCTACCAGAAATCCTCAGTCATATTCGTCAATGGCATCAACTCACGGGTCATTCTTACGGGGTAAGGGCGGTGGCGTTTAGTCCGGGTGGGGAGTTTCTGGCGACGGCTTCGGGTGACAAGACCGCCAAACTGTGGAATTTACAGGGAGAGGCATTAACTACCTTCACGGGTCATTCTGACTTGGTAATGGCGGTGGCGTTTAGTCCGGGTGGGGAGTTTCTGGCGACGGCTTCCGATGACAACACCGTTAAAGTTTGGGATTTACAGGGGAATTTGTTAGCAGATTTTCGGGGATATAAGGGCAATTTAGTTGATCCCCCCCAGCCCCCCTTAAAAAGGGGGGAGAAAGATGATGCTTTAGAAAAAGGGGATAATCGTGATTTTATTGAGCTGAAAAGTCCGGTTAATAGTGTCTGTTTTAGTCCCGATGGTAAACAGATTGTTGCGGGTTATGGGGATGGAAAAGTGCGGTTTTGGCCGTTTGAGAGTTTGGCGGAATTAATCGCACGGGGGAAGGCGTGGTTAGGAGTTGAGGGAGGGAATTAAGGAATTGAAAATTATTGCCCAAATCAATTCCAGTTAGTGTAGTAAGCCCTTTAGGGCTGAATACGTGAACGCCTCACTACATTTGATCATAAAAACGCTGTAAAAAATAGGATAAAATAATTAATAATGGCAGTCCTAAACAAATTAAAATAAATAGGATTAGATTCTGATTGGCAATCTGTAATTTATTTTGCATAATTGATACCATCAAAAACCATAAGGGTCGATGGAATAAATACATACAATAGGAAGAATAGGCAATTAAATCAACTAATTTAGCTGATGGGACTCGATAGGAGAGAGAGTTACAAATTTTGTACATAAATAAAATAAATACCAATTGAATCATATTCACTAGAATATAGGCGTAAAGGGGATTAATATTTTTTAAGCCATATTCTCGCAAGATAAAAAATGAGAGTAAAAACACAAAACCAAATATAATCGGAATAATTGGGTTAATTTTTTGCCATAGTTGGGATTCAAAAAACAATGTTTCTGCTGAGAATATCCCAAATAAAAAAGTTAAATAATATAAGATTATTTTGAGATCGGTGATCTGGAAATACAGCTCCAAAGTTACTATTAATATCGGAAACAATAGGATTAAAAATATTTTGTAAATTGGTTTAATTGGTTGATGATTTAAAATCATAAATAAGCTATAATAAATTACAATTAACCCGACAAACCATAGGGTAGGTAAGGCGGAAAAATTTGCAGATACAAAAAATAACTGTAAACCCAAAATATGAATAATGATAGAAACCGGGTCAAAAACCTGATACATATAGATAAAAGCGATTAAAGCTAGATAATAAAGCGGAAAAACTCTAATTATTTTTTTATATAAAAACTTCAGCAGTGACCTTGAGTTAAGAAAGCGTTGTCTTTTGTGATTAATTAAATAACCAGAAATAAAAACAAATAATCCTAAACTAAAATATCTATTTAATTCATAAAAAGACAATAAATTCATATCAATTTTATCTTGGTCTAAAATTTGTAAACCTAGATAATATTTCGGTAAATGATGAAGGAGAATCATGAAAATACCAACAGTTCTCATCCAATCAAAAACAACTAATCGATTTTCCATATTTTTCTATAGCAATCCGCAGTATTATCCCTATTCCCTATTCCGGTGTTCCCTTTTCCTATTCCCGACAATTTCCAAATATTTAGAAATAGCATTATTAAAATCTTCAATCATGATCGGTTTACTCAGATAATCATTCATCCCTATTTCTAAACATCTTTGACGATCGCGCTCCAAAACATTAGCTGTTACCGCAATAATCCAGGGTTGGGTTTGGGAGGATTCACGAATTATTTTTGTCGTGGTTAAACCATCCATCTCTGGCATTTGCATATCCATTAATATTATATCATAGGATTGTTTTTTTAACATTTCTAATACTTCTAATCCGTTGTTAGCAATATCCGCATCATAGTTAAATAATTTCAGGAGTAATAATCCAAATTCCTGATTAATCTCATCATCATCAGCAATCAAAATTTTTAATTGTGATTGATTTCCAAAGGTTTCTTGGTTAAGTAAATTGGGATTTGTTTGTCTATTAATTTCAGTTTCAGAAGCTGTTTTTAATTGTAGGGTAAAATAAAAGGTTGAACCTTGGGTTTGAGGTTGTTCGGGATCTAGGAAAAAATCCGGGGGTGGATTTCCCCCAATCTTACCCATACTTACGACCCAAATTGTTCCCCCCATTAAATTTACTAAACTTTTACTAATTATTAACCCTAAACCCGTGCCCCCATATTTACGATTAATAGAGGTATCTGCTTGGGTAAAGGGTTGAAATAGATCGTTTATTTTATCGGGATTAATCCCAATTCCTTGATCTTGAATCGAGATAATTAACTCATATTTTTCCTCAGAAATAGGTTGACCGATTACCTGAATAGAAACAGTGCTATCATGGGTAAATTTAACCGCATTTCCCACTAAATTTAAGAAGATTTGTCTCAATCGGTCACTGTCCCCTAAAAAACTATCGGGAATATCGGGATCAATCCCATAGGTGAGGTCAATTTTTTTATCTGAAATTTCTCTCTGGAGGAGGTCACAGACCGACTGAATTACAGTTTTAAAAACCAAAGGATGTTCTTCTAGTTCAAAATTCCCCGATTCAATTTTTGATAGGTTGAGAATATCATTAATAATAGTTAATAAAAGATTCCCGCTATCGCGAATTAGATCAACTAATTTTTTTTGTTCCGGGGAAAGATCGGTCATTAATAAAAGTTGAACAATTCCAATCACGCCATTCATGGGGGTACGAATTTCGTGACTCATATTAGCCAGAAAATCACCTTTAGCTTTAGTTCCGGCTTCCGCGCCTTCTTTGGCTGCGGATAGGGCGATTTCGGCTTGTTTGCGATCGCTAATATCTAACATTGTTCCATAAATATTTGTGATCTGGTGCTGTTGATTATAACCAGCCTTACCCATGGCATTAATATACCGAATTTCCCCATTATTGTAACGAATAATTTTGATATCTATATCATAACTAATCCCTTGGGTTTTGAGTTGTTCTAAAGCCTCTAAAAATCTAGCTTGATCTTCAACATGAACGCGAGTAATTAACTGGGATAAGGTGGGTTCTCCTAAATTAAAATCAACACCAATAATCTTAAATAATTCCTTTGAACAGCGCATTTTTTGAGTCTGGAGATTCAATTCCCAATTTCCTAGATGGGAAATACTTTGAGCTTCTTCTAGGCGGTCTTTTGCTCTTTTTACCTCTTTTTGAATCTGTTTTTGTTCGGTAATTTCTATAATGACTCCCCCAACTCCAGACTGTTCATTTTCTAATAAAACCGGATAAAAACTACCGATCCAATATCGGGTTTGTAAAAACACAGGGGTTAGGGTTTCAAATTCTAAATTGCTCAGGGTTTCACCAGTTTCTAAGACTTGACGCATCAACGGTTCATAAATATTTGCCCATTCAGGGAATAACTGCTGTCCGGTTTTGCCAATATGTTCCGCTACGGAAAAATTATTAATCTTGGCGAAATTTTCATTAACTTTTACAAATTTTAAATTTTCATCCAGTAAACATAATCCCACAGGACTATTAATATAAATATTGTCTAACCAATTATTACTAGCTTGGAGTTGATTTTGAATTTTTTTTAAATCATTAATATTGACAAAGGTAACAACTACTCCATCATTATGATTATTTTCCCCTTTATAGGTGTTGACGCGCATCAACAGTTGTTCCTGAGTTATTTGGTTGATAACTTCTAATTCTAAGGGAATTTGATTCACCACAAAATCCGATAAAATTTCAACTAAGTTAGGACAGTTTAAATTATGGGTAAAATGGGTTAAGGGGCGATTAATATCAGTGGGAAGAATATTAATAATACTGCTGGTGGTGGGGGTAAATTTTCTAATATTTAGATCATTATCCAGAAAAATTACTCCTATATTGGTACTGCGGAGTAAATTATCAATATCGTTAGTTAGTTCGGTGAGTTGTTGAATTTTAATTTGATGTTCCGAATTAACGGTATAAAGTTCTTCATTCACCGACTGTAATTCTTCATTGGTACTTTGCAATTCTTCATTAGAAGCCAGTAATTCCTCATTGGTAGCCTGTTGTTCTTCATTGGTTGTTTCTAATTCTTCAATGGTCGCTTGTAAATTTTCTCGGGTTTGTTGCAGTTCATATTCTAATTCAGTGATTTGTTTGGCGGTTTCAATATTAACCTCAAACTCAATCGGATTAGATTTGTTTTCTAATGTTGTTTTTACCTCCAACAAAACTAACAAAAATTCATTTTTAATTGAGTATTTACCGGGAAATGCTATTTTTAAACTTAGGCTTTCATTTACCCCATTTCTAAATAAATTAATCCCCGTATACAGAACATTTTTTTGTTCTCGTTTAGCGCGATGAATAGCGGTTCTCAGGGGTAATTGTAAAGGAGTGGGAACCAGTTCTGTAATCTCTAATTTAGGCTTTCCTGTCGAAAAGGACAGCAAATCTGCACCATTATGAAAAATATGCAATAATTGGCAGTCTTGATTGATTAATACACAGGTCAGATGTTGTTCTGAAAAACAAAGATTAAAAACTGAATCTAAAATTCTTTCATACTGAAACCCATTTCGATTAGTAGTGGGTAGTATGGCGACTTGAGTTAATGGAGTTAGCTGGGATAGGGGGATTAAACTCAGTTGAACTTCTCGATGTTTGCGGAAGATTTTATATCTTTGATTAATATTAATAAATTCCGTTTCTATTTCTCCCAAGGTTTCGGCATTTCCCAAAAACAAAATCCCTTGGGAAGTTAAAGAAAAATGCAGTAACCGTAATACTTGTTGCTGAAGCACAGGCTGCATATAAATTAGCACATTTCGGCAACTAATCAAATTCATTTTAGAAAAACCCGCATTTTTAGTTAAATCATGGGGGGCAATAATTAACATCTCGCGTAAATGCCGTTTGACTTGATAGGAGTCGGCTTTATAGGTAAAATATTTGTCTAAACGTTCAGGACTAATATCATTTTTAATGCTTTCGTTATAAATTCCTTGAGATGCTACATCTAGCGCCTTACTATCAAGATCGGTGGCAAACATTTTGACGGTGATCTCTTTATTAGCTGCTTGAATTGCTTCATCAATTAATATGGCTAAGGTATAGGCTTCTTCTCCGGTAGCACAGGCGGGAACCCATACTCGGAGTTGTTCTTGGGGTACTAAAGAGTTGATTAACTCCGGTAAAACCTGGTGTTCTATAAAAGTCCAGGCGGGAGGATCTCTAAAGAATTGGGTAACACTAATTAATAAATCTTGACGGAGTAATTTTCTTTCGGTTTCTGATTGATTTAATAAAACAATATACCGAGTTAAATCCGGGGATTGGGTGACACCACAACGATTCAGAATCCGACGACTCAGGGTACTAATTTTGTATTGACAAAAATCGATCTTTTCGTATTTGGATAAAATTCCTAGGATTTGTTCAAATTGTTCGACGGGAATTAAATCTGCTGCTTTGACCTGAGAAATCGGATAGTTAAGGGAATAGCCCACTAAACTATAAACCGCCTGGGCTAAATCCTGGGGGGATAAAATCCCATCCAAGCAATCACAAGGTATCACACTACTCGGCATACTTGTGAATTGGGCGGTTTCCGGGGATTGAACTAGGGTGATTCCGCCTTTTTGACTAATAGCTTGTAATCCTTCTGTACCATCGTTTCCAGTTCCCGATAGCAGGATTCCGATGACTTTTTCTCCCCATTCTGTGGCTAGGGATTTGAAGAAGATATCGATCGGATGATTCACCCGCTCAGAAGTATGTTCTTCTAATCTTAAGCAATCTTTTTCGACTGTTAAAGTATGACGCGGGGGCAATACATAGATATGATTAGGATGTAACTGTACCCCATCTTTTATCTGTTCAACTTGCATTGAGGTGCGTCTTTGAATTAATTCTGGCATCAAACTGGGAAAATCGGGAGAAAGATGTTGTAAAACTATAAAAGCTGCACCCGGATTATTTGGTAAATTGGTAAAAAATTCTTCTAAAGGTTGTAAACCTCCGGCCGACGCACCCATGGCTACCACAAAAAATGTTTCTGGCTGTTCCGGGCTATTATTCTGGGTGTTTTCTGTCATATTATATTAGGGAAGGTAATTAAAAAGGATTGGTACGGGGCTTAGAGTTTTATTATTAATCGGGGAATTGCTAATAATTTGATTTTAAATAAACGCAATTTTTACATTGAATAAACACTTTTGTCAATATATTTAATCTTTTCTTAGTTATTTTAGCCAGAATATTGTTTTTTTCCTTAAGTTACCAAAGATTCTACCAATTGAATATTCATATTAATTGCTCCTTACTTATACAAGACTTTAGAGAATATTTTTCAAATCTAATACAAATCCTGGTAAAATATTTTCTCCCGATAAAGATTGAGGAGATGAAATAATTTCTACGACTTGATTAGGGCGATAAATTTCCACACGCTGATGTTGTCTATCAAGCAACCATCCTAATTTTGTCCCGTTTTCTATATATTCTTGCATTTTTGCTTGTAGCTTTTCTAAGGAATCAGTTTTTGAGCGCAATTCGACCACAAAATCTGGAGATAGGGGAGCAAATTTTTCCTTTTCTGTTGTGGTTAAAACCTCCCATCTTTGGTTACTTACCCAAGCAGCATCGGGGGAGCGATTTGCACCATTAGGAAGTCTAAAACCCGTTGAAGAATCAAAGGCTAATCCTAAATTATTTTGACGACTCCAGCTTTGCAGTTGATAAGATAGATCAATATTCCGGTTGCCAGTTTCGCTACCCGTAGGGGGCATAATAGTTAAATCTCCCGATGCACTGCGTTCAAATCTCAAATCCCGGTTATTTTGACATAGCTGAAAAAACTGCTCCTCTGTTAGTTCAATAGTTAACTCAAAGGGTGTGGGTATTGTAGCAGTTTCCATGATTTTATCCTAATTAAGTTGGCTATAGTTCAATTATATCAAAATAATACAGACTACCTATTGCCTATTCTAAGATTGAATATCGCCCATTCTCGATATCGCCCATTACCCACTACCTATTGATCATCGCTGATTAATATTTAGCTAACAGAAAAGGTAATTAATAGCAGAATAACAACCAACAAAACCGCTCCCGCCCCTAGGAAAATATATCGTTTTTGTTGTGTTGGTGAAGGATATTCGGAGGGGTAGACATCAGGCTCGACCGCAAAATTATTGATCAGACCTTCATCATCTGTGGTATAACCATTTGCGGGGTCAATATCAGCAGATTGAGGATCATTTGCTGGAATTTCGGCGGGAGTGAGTTCGCTACCGTCGCTGCGATGCTCTGGGTTGAGATTTTTCCCTGTTGTTTCGGAGTTGGTCATGTTGCTTCTTATTAAATTTATGTTTATTATTATAACATATTTAAAGAAGAAAGGTAATAGGTAATAGGGAATAGGTAATAGGGAATAGGGAATACTTGGACTTCGCTCAGTAACAAGGGAATAGGGACAGTAATTCTGGCTGCTTGATATCCGATCCGGTATAATAGATTAACTCCATTTTAGGATTTTAAATGAAAGCACAAGCCTATGATCGGATTAAAACATTAGTGGATATTCCCGCAGATTTTGGCAAATCCCTAATTCCAAAAGGAACAATTGGAACAGTTATCGAATGTTATGAACGTCCTAAAGAGGGATATGCGGTTGACCTGACCATTCTTAGTGAAACTGGAGAATCGGGTTTTGAATATGAGAATGTAATTTTATATCCTGATCAGTTTTCTGTAGTTAATGATACCCCAGAAATGGGGAATTTTATTTCGGTTTTTGGTGATATTAGTTATGAAGTTCCCCAAGTGGTTCATGAACAATCAAACACCTCAGAAACCCCAGTAGAACAACCAAATCAGGAGTAGTATAAAAGTCAAAGCACGCCGGGTTAAAATTTTAGCTAAAACTGTATCAAAATTATGCTATATTTCCCTAGGGAGTGTTTAAGAATATTCATTCTGTAGGGAAATTCTAGTTGTAATTAAAGTTATGAAACGAATATTAAAATACAGTTTTATTCTATTTTTTGTTGGAATAATTTTAGCGATCGCCCCTCCCAGTTTGGGATTATTTACCCCTGAATTTGATCTCAGAATTATCCATAGTAATGATCATCATGCCCACTTAGAACCCGTTACCGTTAACGATACGGAATTAGGAGGCATTGTCCGACGCAAAACCCTAATTGATCGCTTAAAAACCCAAAATCCCCGAGAAACTCTCCTCCTAGATGCGGGAGATATTTTCCAGGGAACTTTATATTTTAATCAATATTTAGGTCAAGCGGATTTACCCTTTTATAATCAGATGAATTATCAAGCTGTCACCCTGGGAAACCATGAATTTGACCGAGGACAAACCGTTTTAGCTAATTTTATTAAAAAAGCCCAGTTTCCCATGCTTTCGGCTAATCTGGAAATCGCGCCTAATTCTCCCTTAGCAGGCTTAGTAAAACCTTGGGTAATTCTATCAGTTAAAGGCAAAAAAATTGGGGTATTTGGCTTAACTACAGAAGCCACAGCTAATATGTCGAGTCCCGGGGAAGGATTGGTTTTTACCGATGCTATTCAAGCGGCAAAACAAGCGGTATCGGAGTTAAAAAAACAAGGGGTGAATAAAATTATTGGATTAACCCATATTGGCTTAGAATCGGATTTACAACTAGGTAAAACTGTGAATGATATTGATATTATTATCGGGGGACATAGCCACACGCCGTTAGGTTCCATGCCCAATGCTAAACAACCCTATCCTATGGTGGAAACTACACCAAATGGTCAGAAAGTTTTAGTAGTAACTTCTTGGGAATGGGGGAAATATTTAGGGGATTTACAAGTTAAATTTAATCGCAAAGGAGAAGTAACTTCTTGGCAAGGAACACCCCATGCTATTGATGATCAAATTCAACCGGATGCCAGTTTTTCCCAACAGTTAGAAAAATTTTCCGCTTCCCTAGAAGTCCTCCGCCAAACTATTATTGGAAAAACCCTCACCCCCTTAGAAGGCAGTCGAGATTTAGTTAGAACTCAAGAAACTAATTTAGGGAATTTAATTACCGATGCCATGTTAAGTAAATTAAGACCCGATGGTGCTGAAATTGCCCTATTAAATTCTGGAGGAATTCGCTCTAGTATTCCTACCGGAAATATTAGTGTTAGTCAAGTGATTGAAGTTATGCCTTTTGGGAATACCATTGCTCGCTTAGATTTAACCGGAGAACAACTCAAACAAGCCTTAGAACATGGCGTCAGTCAAGTAGAATTAGGAGAGGGAAGATTCCCCCAAGTCTCAGGATTAAGGTTTATTTATGACCGAAAATCTCCGGCGGGTTCGCGGATTATTTCCGTTACCATTATTGATCAATCAGGACAAGAAAAACCCCTGGATTTAACCGCTACCTATCGAGTGGTTGCCAATAATTTTATGTCTATTGGGGGAGATGGTTATGAGGTGCTGAAATCGGGAAAAAATCAAGTTGACACCGGATTTTTATTAGCAGATGTGGTGATCGATTATATTAAACAGCAAGCCGAGATTAATGTAAAATCGGGCGATAGAATTATAGCTCAGTAAGCAGCCATGACTGCCGTTTTCTGCTTACCTCTGGCCTAATGACAACTTTCACGCTAGGCTTTAAGTTAATAAATTGCAACAATCCCTAATTTTGACGAGGAACCCTGGGTTGCATGGGGACGTCACCAACAGAATGCTTGAGTTAGGCCCTGTGTGCCGGACAACCTAAGTATTCTCACGGAAACTGGAAATAATTTCTGTCTAGGAAACAACTACAAAATGACTGCAACAACTGTCCGTATTAACTACGAAATCAAAGACCCCTCCCTCGCACCGAAAGGAAAACAACGGATTGAATGGGCTGGCCGTGAAATGCCCGTGCTCCGCCTGATTCAAGAACGCTTCGCCAAAGAAAAACCCTTTGCTGGCCTGCGTTTGGCCGCCTGTTGCCATGTGACCACCGAAACCGCCCATTTAGCCATCGCCCTAAAATTAGGTGGCGCTGATGCGGTGTTAATTGCCAGTAACCCTCTGTCTACCCAGGATGATGTTGCAGCGAGTTTAGTTGTTGACTACGGAATTCCGGTCTATGCGATTAAAGGGGAAGACGCCGAAACCTATACTCGCCACGTTCAAATTGCTTTAGATCATCGTCCTAATATTATTATTGATGATGGTAGCGATGTGGTGGCTACTTTAATTCAAGAACGTCAAGGACAAATTAGCGAAATTATTGGGACAACGGAAGAAACCACCACTGGAATTGTCCGTTTAAGAGCGATGTTGAGAGATGGGGTTTTAACTTTCCCCGCCATGAACGTCAATGACGCCGATACTAAGCATTTCTTTGATAACCGTTATGGTACTGGTCAATCAACTTTAGATGGGATTATCCGCGCCACTAACGTCCTGTTAGCGGGTAAAAATATTGTGGTGGCTGGTTACGGTTGGTGTGGAAAAGGTACGGCTCTGCGGGCACGGGGTTTAGGCGCTAATGTGATTGTTACCGAAATTGACCCGATTCGCGCCATTGAAGCGGTGATGGATGGTTTCCGGGTGATGCCGATGGATGAAGCTGCATCGGTGGGAGATGTATTTATTACTGTTACTGGGAATAAGCACGTTATTCGCGGCGAACATTTTGATGTGATGAAAGATGGCGCCATGGTTTGTAATTCCGGTCACTTTGATATTGAAATTGACCTAAAAACCTTGGCAGAAAAAGCCACGGAAATTAAAGAAGTTCGTAACTTCACCCAGGAATATAAACTCAAAAACGGGAAATCCGTTGTGGTCTTGGGAGAAGGTCGGTTAATCAACTTAGCCGCCGCCGAAGGACATCCTAGCGCGGTGATGGATATGAGTTTTGCTAACCAAGCCTTAGCTTGTGAACATTTGGTCAAAAACCAAGGCAAATTAGAACCCGGAATTCATTCTATTCCTGAGAATCTTGACAAAGAAATTGCTCGTTTGAAACTCGATGCCATGGGGATTAAAGTTGATAGCTTGACCCCAGAACAAATTGAGTATATTAACTCTTGGACATCGGGAACCTAAATCAGTTTAGATATCAACTTTTGCTGCTTTTCACCTGGGAGGGTTTATGTGCCCAAAGTCCGTCAACTTAACCTGAAAAGTAGTATTAGTTAATGGCAAGAAGTCGAAACCTAAGTGATCCCCCCTAACCCCCCTTGGGAAGGGGGAAACGGTGTCAAATTCCCCCTTCCCAAGGGGAAAACGGTGTCAAATTCCCCCTTCCCAAGGGGGGAAACGGTGTCAAAGTTCCCCTTCCCAAGGGGGGAAACGGAGTCAAAGTCCCCCTTCCCAAGGGGGATTTAGGGGGATCTAATCTACGGCATAATAGTGATCCCCCCTAACCCCCCTTGGGAAGGGGGGAAACGGTGTCAAAGTCCCCCTTCCCAAGGGGGGAAACGGTGTCAAAGTCCCCCTTCCCAAGGGGGAAACGGAGTCAAAGTCCCCCTTCCCAAGGGGGATTTAGGGGGATCTAATTTACGGCATAATCAGGGGTTTTAGACTTAATTTGACACCCTGCTATGCCCATCACATCATTCTACTTTTGACAATTAATTTAAGAAAAGATTATGGTTGAATGGATTACTAATACAATGACTTCCTTGGGCTACCTAGGAATTGGTTTATTAATGTTTTTAGAAAATCTATTTCCGCCGATTCCTTCTGAGTTAATTATGCCCCTAGCGGGTTTTACTGTTTCTCAAGGGAAAATGCAAGTTTTACCTGCTATTTTAGCGGGAGTTGTTGGAACAATATTAGGGGCATTTCCTTGGTATTATGCGGGTAAATTATTTGGGGAAGAACGGTTAAGAGATTTAGCCGATAAATATGGAAAATGGATTACGGTTTCTGGTAGAGATATTGATAAAGCCAATAATTGGTTTACTCGATATGGGGGAATGGCTGTTTTTTTATGTCGTTTAGTTCCTGGGGTGAGAACCTTAATTTCTTTACCTGCGGGTCTGAATAATATGCCGTTAATTCCTTTCCTAATCTATTCTACCATTGGCACGACTCTTTGGGTGAGTTTTTTAACCGGAGCCGGATATTTATTAGGAGACCATTATGAGTTGGTTGATAAATATTTAGGCCCGGTTTCTAAGATTGTGTTATTAATTTTAGTCATTGGTTTTGGTCTTTGGGTACTTCGCAAAAATATGAGAAAAAGCGCGGAATAATCAGTCATCAGTTGTAGGGGCGGGTTCATCAAGGTTTAGGTGATTAACAAAGATATCAAATAACCCGCCCGTACCAGTTATTAGTTTATATTTCATCCTTTAATGTTTTCTAAAAATACTTAAGCTAATCACTTTTTCTATTCCCTATTCCCTATTCCCTATTCCCTATTCCCTTACCTAATTATCTTTGAAATCGTTGGCGAATTCGAGAGACTAATAAATCCACTTCGGGTAATTTGAGAAATAGAATTAATACCATAAAAACAATTAAACCGATAATCCCCGGAAGCACTAATTCCAGTAATAAAAATCCAAAATTATCACCGAGGGTTAAAATTCTTAAACCTTGTAATGTTCCCCAACTGACCAACCCAGAAATTAGACTAATAATAGTTAATCCCAAAAAAGGTAAACTCCACTCCCGCCAGGGTAAACCATTTAATTTTATATGTAATAGCCATAAAAACATCACCATAGAAACAATATTAACTCCAACGGTGGCTAGGACTAAACCCGGTGCGCCCCAAGATTTAACTAAAATAAAATCCAATAACCCATTCAAGAAAATATTAAAAATACTCACCTTAAATGGCGTCTGTCCATCTCCTAACCCATAAAATACCCTAACTAATACATCCCGTCCTAAATAAAAGAACATCCCCACGGAATAGGCGACTAAAACCGAAGCCACAAACTCCGAAGCCTCTAAATTAAAAGCATAACGTTCGTAAACTATTCTGACCGTTGGCAAAGCCAAAGCCACCATTAATGTACTTAACGGTAACATGGTAATTGCTGTTAAGATTAAAGCCTGACGAATCCGATCTTTTAATTCTGGCCATTGTTCAGGATCTCTCAAACGAGCAAAAACAGGTAAAAAAGGAACCAAAATCATATTAGAAATGATTCCTAAAGGAGTTTGAACTAATAACCCAGAATAACCCATTGCTGAAGCAGCTTGGGGAATATAAGAAGCAAAAAATAAATCCGTATATACATTAATTTGTAACATTCCTGATGATAAAGTGGCGGGTAACATCACTTTCATCACATCTCTTAATCCGGGTATTTTAAAATTGAATCGTAGCCGCAAAGTTCCTAACCCCGATTTCCACATCGCCGGAACTTGAATAATCCATTGTAAAATCGCCCCCGCTAGGGTAGCCCAAGCCAAAACTTGACCCCCTAAAACCATATATTTAGGACTACCAACTTCATCCCCTAAAATCCCAATTAAAACCCCTAATCCTAAAATTAAAGCTGCACTAGAAAATAAGGGACTAATTGACGGCAACCAATACATATCCGCCGCATTTAGTGTCCCAAATCCAATCCCAATTAACCCCGCAAATAACGCCATCGGAGCCATAATTTTTAACTGTTCAATGGCAATATTTCGGGTAGCTATACCTTCGGGAGTTAGGCTTAAACCCGGAGCCATTAAATCAATTAAGGGGGTGGCAAAAATTACTAACCCTACTGTTACTACTAATAAAACCATTCCCACTAATGTAGAAACCGTTTCAACTAAAGCCTCGGCATCTTTGCGCTCTCTATTCGCTAAAGCACTAACAATAGCACTATGAAAGGGACCATTAATTCCCCCTAATAAAATTAATAAAAATCCGGGGATAACATAAGCAAAATTATAGGCATCAATAGCCGGCCCCACACCAAAAGCCGCCGCCATTACCTGTTGACGAATTAAGCCAAATACTTTACTAATTAGGGTAGCCACTGCAACAATAGTGGCAATTCCTACTAATGAACGAGAGCGTTTAGGTTCTTCTGACACGGAATATCCACAGGGGTTAAAATTCAAACCCTAGTTTAATCGGAATTGACCACTATTCAAACCAATTGCTAATGGATTCTTATTTGTATCGCTATCCGTCCCTGGAGTCAGGGGTTTTGCTCAAACGCTATAAACGATTTTTAGCCGATATTCAGTTAGCCTCTGGGGAAGTAATTACCGCCCATTGTCCCAATACCGGGCCGATGACCGGGGTTTGTATCCCAGGAAACCCGGTGAGGGTGTCCTATAGCCCTAGTAAAACTCGCAAATATCCCTATACTTGGGAGTTAATTCAGTTAAATTCGGAGGTTGACTCCCTCGGAGAGTTAACCTGGACGGGAGTTAATACCGCTTTACCTAACAAGATAATTAATTTAGCTTTAATAGCAAGGTTGTTTCCTGAATTGGGAAATTATAGCGAAATTAAGCCAGAAGTTCCCTATGGGATAAATTTAAAAAGTCGGGTGGATTTTTTGTTACAAGGGGAAGATAAACCGATTTATTTGGAAGTTAAAAATACCACTTGGTCTGATGGGAAAATTGCCTTATTTCCTGATACCGTAACTGAAAGGGGACAGAAACATTTAAAGGAATTAATCGAAGTTGTCAAACAAGGCGATCGCGCAGTTATGTTATATTTTATTAATCGGGGAGACTGTACAGAATTTGCCCCCGGAGATTCAGCCGACCCAGTTTATGGTCAACTGTTAAGAGAAGCAATCTTAGCCGGGGTGGAAGTATTACCCTGTCGATTTAAAGTTACTCCAGAAGGTGTTAAATATTTAGGGTTAGCAACATTCCCGCCGTTGTTGTCTTCAAGCCTATCTTAAAATATACTTAATATTACCTTTGTATCAAAATTAAATTAGATCCCCCTAAATCCCCCTTCCCAAGGGGGACTTTAAATAAATCAACCCAAAAAAAAGAGGTTTTTTTAAAATTAACAGGATTATTGTGATTTCTTGGGAGTCGTTACAACTTTCCAGGTCACAAACAATAGAAAACTCAAATATCCAAATACAGCTAACCAGTCAAGAATTCGACTATCAATTATGAATGTTGTATTTTCCATGAATTAAGGAGTTTTCCGACCCGCTCAATACTAATATAAAACAACCAGAAGTATTACCTCTATTCCGGTGTTCCGGTGTTCCCTTTTAATCAAGAATTTTGAACACAATTCAAACATGATTGCTATATGAATAATCAAAAAGGTGGCTTACGCCACCCTAAAGATTAAACTAAGCTCAAATCGGGATAATATGCCAACATATCATCAGTGCTCAGAGTATCTCCACTAGCTTGAGGTGTCCAGAGAATTTCTACAGCTAATAATTGTTCACTCCCAACCGAACCTAAACGACTTAATGCTTGACGTAAAGTTTCAGGACTATTCACTTTAGGAAGTTCAATTTTTCCTAAAGTTCCAACTACTAGTGTCACCACAATATATTCGTTTTCCGTTGCGGTTAAATCTCCCATTTGACTAACTAAAGTTGGATTATTTCCAGTTAAGGAAGGAGCCATCCCACCGATTAACTGATTATTAACATTAGACAGGGTTTCTTCAGTAAATTTACTGCGTTCGGCTAAGGCCCATTGATTAAATTTAGCCTCGGCGGAATTCATTCCCGTTTGTTCCGACTGCGAAGACCCATAGGCCCAATATTCAGGATGGCGTAACAGGGCTAAGGTGGCTTCCTGTAAGACCTGGGCACGACCCGCCGCCGAACCCGTATCAGCAGTCTGGGCCATGCGGTCTAAATCCCCCTGTAAATTCCGGGCTTGGGCTAGTAACCCCACCTGTAAACGGGCCACAGAAACCGTTGGGTTACTGCTGTATCCCAGTTCATCCTCATCCTGTCCCTGTCCCATGACTGAGCGAATACTGTTGAAAATGAACCCAGCCACGGCCATAAAAATTAGTACGGAAAATAACCCGCCCCCACCAAACCCAAAGAAGGGGATCAGGAAGGGAAATCCAAAACCGCCACCGCCGTAATAACCACCCCCGGAACGACCAGGACTGGGACTATAGCCACGACTGGGAGCGGATCTAAAGGAACCACCTCCGATGCGTCCGCCGCTTCTAGCTGCTAATACACCATCAACTTGACTGAAAAATAAAACCGCAGCTAGGCTAAAAATAGCTAAGGGTTTTAACAATTTTTTAAACATAAATGACATCTTATTTTTTTGAGGACATAGAAACTGGAAAATTGTCGAGAGCAAGATAACAGACGCTCTGTTGATTCGGGTTTACGGATTTCCTCACTCCTTTGATGGTGGGAGGTTTTCAGCGATTTTATCTATACTCTGAAATCCTCCCAACCCTGAAGGGATGGGGATTCCATCTGCTTCAACAAATCAGGGTAACAGATATTGAATTACGGGGTAATTCCCTAGAGCAAACTAGGTTGAGATTACCGATTTTGCCTAAATATATTTTATCTCTTTTTTATTGTATGCGGGAGCGACCGTCTGGGGGAGGAACACCTTTGAGTTAGCCCCAGCAGAATATTTATCCGAAAGGGTAGAAAAATTTGGTGATCGCTGCTATGATAGTAAATAACTGATAACTGATAACTGATCTAGCCACGGTTGCTAAAAACTAGCGACTGTGGCTTTTTTTGTTGGATCAACCTTCACAATCCACTCCCCTGATTTCATCCTTTCGGGCCACCCCCATTAACAAACCTAAAGAGGCTGAACAGCGGTTGGGTGCGTAAGTCTTGTATAACAGAAAACCGGGTAAAAAGACTCCACCGTCCCAAGAATCAGGTAAAAAAAAGAGGTTCTGTGTTTACAAAACCTCCTCAGCTTAATTTAGATTTGAGAGTGACTCTTAATAAACAGCACCTTGAGACCCGCTCAGATCAATCGGTTTCATGAAGTACAGTTTAATTAACTGCCATCCGTTAGATAGATAATAGGGCAGTTTTTGGAACAACTGAACCAATTTAGAACTGCCAGAATTGGCGATCGCCGTCAATTGTTGGTTATTCTTGACACAAACATCCAATCGGTTATAGAACTCAGGATTATCTACATCCAGCATCACAGGGAAAACACGACCTGCGGTTTGATTGGTTTTTTGAATCACGTGAATGTCATAATCTCGAGCATTTAAACCCAGACAAGCGTAGAAGTCCGCCCGTTGTAAATCGTTTAAATACATCGTTGCAAACACAGATAATAGGAAGAAACGACACCAGAGTTTAGCCTTCCAATCATTCAGCATTTGGGGTTGAGATTGCATGATGGCATCAAAGAAATCGCCATGACGGTTCTCATCCTGACACCAATTTTCAAAGAAGCGGAAAATCGGGTAAATCCGGTTTTCAGGATTCGCTTCTAAATGGCGATAAATTGTGATGTAGCGCCAATATCCAATTTTTTCTGACAAATAGGTGGCGTAAAAAATAAATTTGGGTTTAAAAAACGTATATTGATGGTTTTTGGTCAAAAATCCCAAATCTAAGGAGAGGTTAAAATCCGACATCGCTTTATTCAGAAAACCCGCATGACGAGCTTCATCGCGAGACATCAATTCAAAACACTCTGCCAAAACCGGGCTTTTCCCCTTGAGACGACGGCTGAGTTCTTTATAGAGCAGGAAGCCTGAAAATTCGGCAGTGCAGGAACGCTCTAAAAATTCAATGAACAAACCACGGGTATCTCCATCAATATGATCCCAGGATTGGTCAAATTGTGCATCCCGGACAAAGTGATGGCGGTTGTAGTCTACACGAAACTCTTCCAAAATGGCTAAGAGTTCTTCCTCATTGACGGAGATATCCATTTTCTCCATTTCCTCAAAATCCGTCGTATAGAAACGAGGAGTGAGAATGGTTTCTTTCGCTGGGCTTTTTACCCCAGGTCGGATTTCGTCAAAAGCGGGTTTTTTCAGGGAATCTACCATGTCTGTTGGATCTCTATTCTTATCGCGGTGTGTCTTAAAGTCAGGAGTTCACGGGACACTTCGCCCGTCACCCCGCTTGAGGTTAGGCTTAATTTTGAATTAGCTTAAAATTGCCATGCCATACAGTCTAGCAACCTATATAACCAAAAAAGAGGTTGTTTGCGTTAAGAATTGCAACAAAATCAGGTATTGCTTGACAATTGACCATGAATAGTCTAAAGATTTTTTCCTCTATAAATGCTTTTGTCTGCTTCTGACAATCGAGGCCTAATATCTGCTAACTTGGATGGATGAACTATACTGAAAAATCGCTCAATTCCAATTGTCTAAATGATCCCCTGGATCGTGGAATTGTTTTGTCCTTCCTATAGGTAACGGATGCCAGCAACATTCATCCATCAATTTAGTAGTGGTTTTACCCTATTTCTCAGCTTACTGGTAGAAGCGATCCCCTTTCTGATGTTAGGGGTTTTGTTTTCCAGTGTGCTGTTGTGGTTTGTTGATGAACGGAAACTTTTGTCTTATATTCCTTCTAATCCCCTGTTAGGAGCATTTGCGGGCAGTTTAGTCGGGTTTCTGTTCCCCGTGTGCGAATGTGGTAACGTTCCGGTGGCCCGACGCTTAATTTTGCAGGGAGTTCCCTCATCGGTGGCCATTGGATTTTTATTTGCCGCTCCCACCATTAACCCGATCGTGATCTGGTCAACCTGGGTCGCCTTCCGAGATCAGCCAGAAATCGTGGTTTTAAGGGTTTTATTTTCCTTAACCATTGCTACAACTTTAGGCTGGTTATTTAGTGTCCAGAAGGACTTAAGACCCCTAGTTCAACCGGCGATCGCCAGAGCTTTACCCATTGCTGACCTAGTTGAACCCCCACCCTCCGATCTATTGGTTTCTCCCCTACTCCAGTCGGGAACCTATTTTTTAGGGGAGTCAGCCCAACCCACCCGCCTAGAGTCCCTTCCCGCTTGGAAAACTCAAAACCTGCTGAAAACCCGTAAAAAAGCATCTGTTAGTGTTAAACCTGCCCTTCCCCCTTGGAAAACAATATTTTTGACCCCGACAAAAGAGCGTTGGGGTTCCATGTTGGAAAATATGGTGCAGGAATTTCGAGAATTGGGGGGAGTGTTAGTCCTAGGAAGTTTTATCGCTGCTGTGATCCAAGTGACCATTCCCCGGGAATTGATTCTGAATTTAGGTCAAAGTCCCGTGACATCGATTCTGGCGATGTTATTGTTAGCGGGAGTTGTTTCTATTTGTTCAACGGTTGATTCATTTTTTGCCTTATCTTTTGCCTCGGCATTTACGAGTGGCTCGCTGTTAGCATTTTTAGTATTTGGGCCGATGATTGATATTAAAACCGTGGGATTAATGTTATCGGTTTTTAAGGCTCGGGCGGTTTTTTATCTGGTGATTCTTGCCTTTCAGTTAACCTTTTTATTCACCCTGGTTGTTAACTTAAATTTCAGTTAATTTGGCTTTGGAGTCCGACCCAGAATGATGCACCTGACTCAACGAATTACCCGCTTCTATAATCGATTTTCACTCTTGTTAGAAAACCCTTGGTTAGATGTACTTGCCTTGTTCATTTGGGGGATTTTATTATTAAAATATTGGATTAGTGGAAAACTCTATATTCTGATCCATCCTAACTATTTTGGTTTGTCGATCGCGACGGGAATTACACTCTTGATTTTAGCAGGATTAAAAGCTAGACAAATTATTCAAGAAACCGCCCTAGGTTCTTCGCTTTCGCTACAACATATCAGCTTATTTCCTAAGGGCTGGGGTAGTTTATTATTAATCATAACCGCCTGTTTGGGATTATTTATTACTCCCCAAACCTTCGGGGCACAAATGGCATTAAAACGAGGTTTAACTGAATCTTTACCCATAACTCGCGCTCAACCGCAGAAATTTAGAACCGCAATTCAATCCGAAAATCGCTCTTTAATTGAATGGATGAGATTAATTAATGTTAATCCTGAACCCGATGCTTATACCGGTCAAAAAGCAAAAATTACCGGGTTTGTGATCCATCCTCCCGATTTACCTGAAAATTATATTTGGTTAGGAAGATTTGTTCTGACCTGTTGTGCGGCGGACGCTTATCCCGTAGGAATTCCGGTTTTACTTCCCCAAGGGAAATCGCGGGAATTATATCCTCAAGATACTTGGTTAGATATTGAAGGTACAATGTTTACAGAAACCTTTAATAACCACAGGAAATTAACCTTAAAATCTCAAACTGTTAAAGCCATTCTCCCGCCCAAAAATCCCTACGATTATTAAACCGTAGTAAGCCCTTTAGGGCTAATTATACTTAATCATAATGAACAATACCATCTCAAAATTCAAACAATTAAAATGGGTTCAACCCTTAGATCAAGCCGCCTGGATTTTAATGGCGTTTTTAACAATATTAATTGGAATTGTTTTATTAACAGGCGATCGCACCACCCCCCAAGTTAAAGAATTTAGTTGGCAAAACAAACAAATTGGGGCAGAAGATATGGGGTTATTGCTGACTTTCAATCGTCCGATGAATCGACAAAGTGTAGAAAAAAACTTTCAAATCGAGCCACCTTTACCGGGTAAAATTAGTTGGGCAGGACGACGGATGGCCTATACCCTATCGGAACCCGTACCCTATGGAACCCCCTTTAGTGTGCAGTTAAAAGGGGCTAGAGATCATTTGTATGGCGATAAACAAGGAACATTAATTCAACCCTTTACTGGCTTTTTTAGAAGTCGCGATCGCGCCTTTGCCTATATTGGAATTCAGGGAAATCAAGAAGGAAAATTAGTTTTAGTGAATCTGAGTGAAAAAGAACCTAAACCAGTTATTTTAACGCCTGAAGATTTAGTAATTTTAGATTTTAAAATTTATCCGAAAGGGGATAAAATTCTTTTTTCTGCTATTAACAAAAATCAGCAAAAACAGGGAACAATTGCCCCGGAATTATATACAGTTACAACCGGAATTAATCCTCAATCTCCTGGTGAAAATCCCCTACCCGTAAAACCTGTGGCAAAAATTGAAAAGATTTTAGATGCTAAATATTATCGAAATTTAAAATTTGATTTGTCCCCAGATGGTAAAATTATTGTGGTTCAACGAGTCAGTCAAACAAATCCTAATGATGCCAGTCCTTGGTTTATTGAAAATGGAAAATCTCCTAAACCCTTAAATATACAAGGAGGAGACTTCTTAATTGCCCCGGATAGTCAATCTCTGGTGATTGCTCAAGGGCCAGATTTAACAACTATTATACCGTTAATACCCAATGCTGAACCCCTAGAATTTTTACCAAAATTTGGTCGAGTTTTAGGATTTGCTGGTGATGGTAGTGCGGCGGCGATGTTAAAATTTAATCCCGATGGAACCCGATCGCTATTTGTTGTCAATAATCAAGGACAAGAACAAGAACTTTACCGTACACCGCCGTTTGGGAATATCATCAGTGCTGAATTTGATCCCAGTAATAGCCTTTTATATTGTTTAATTACCGAAGTTTTAGATAATCCAGAAATCTATAAAGAACAGCCTTATATTGTAGCAATTGATATCAAAACAAAACAAGTTGTTCCCTTCGTAATTTTACCCAACCAACAAGAAATTAATATGAGTTTATCTGCCGATGGATTAGCCTTACTTTTTGATCAAACCGTGATTGGAATAGAAGAATCTGATCATCTGAATCAATCCACAAAAACCCAAGGAGGAGATAGGATTAAAACCAGTCGGATTTGGATTTTACCCTTAATGATAGATAGACCTACGGATGGGTCTAAACCGCAAGTTAAACCAGAAGAATTACCCTTTTTTGGTTTTCATCCCCAATGGCTACCCTAAAATAGTAGTAAGCCCTTTAGGGCTAAGAGAGTCCTAAAGGGCTCACTACGAAATTAACTAAGGAGTGTAAAAATATGAGAGTCAAGTTTAATATTGTTCGCCAAAGTCCTAATAGCTCAAGGGAGGTGCAAAGTTATCTCCTTGATGTTGAACCAGGGAATACTATTTTAGACTGTCTTAACCGAATTAAATGGGAACAGGACGGGACTTTAGCATTTAGAAAAAACTGTCGTAATACCATTTGTGGCAGTTGTTCCATGGGAATTAATGGCCGTTCTGCGTTAGCTTGTAAGGAAAATATTGGCAGTGAAGTCGCGCGTTTACAAAAAATTGCCGAGGCGAACTCCAGTCAAACCCCCTCAAATGATATTCCAGAAATGACCATTGCCCCCATGGGAAATTTACCGGTGATCAAAGACTTGGTGGTGGATATGAGCCGTTTTTGGGATAACTTAGAAACCGTTGAACCCTATATTAGTACCGCCGGACGGGCTATTCCTGAACGGGAATTTCTGCAAACCCCCGAAGAACGGGCCAAACTTGACCAAATGGGCAACTGTATCCTCTGTGGCGCTTGTTATTCCGAATGTAATGCCGTAGAAGTTAACCCCGATTTTGTCGGGCCCCACGCCCTCGCTAAAGCGCAACGGATGGTAGCCGACTCCCGGGATGCCAAAACCGAACAACGCCTGGAACAGTATAGCGAAGGAACTAACGGGGTTTGGGGCTGTACCCGTTGCTTTAACTGTAACTCCGTTTGTCCGATGGAGGTCGCCCCTCTGGATCAGATTACTAAAATTAAACATGAAATTCTCGAACGCAAAGATGCCAGCGCCAGCCGTCCCATCCGCCACCGCAAAGTTTTAGTGGAATTGGTAAAACAGGGAGGTTGGGTAGATGAACGCAAATTTGCTGTAATGGTAGTGGGGAATTATTTCCGCGATCTCAAGGGGTTACTCAGCTTAGGGCCCGTGGGAATGCGGGTGATGCTCCGGGGTAAGTTCCCCTTAACTTTTGAACCATCTGAAGGTACAGAAACCGTGCGATCGCTAATTCAATCAATTCAAGACTTAGAAAAACAACCATGACTTCTCAAACACCTTCTACTCCAGCCCAAACCAACCCCCAACCCGAACCCGCCATGGGTTGGACTCGTTACGCCGAAAAAATTAACGGCCGTTTTGCCATGTTGGGATTTATTCTATTAATTGTATTAGAATTTTTCACCCATCAAGATTTATTCACTTGGTTGGGTTTACGTTAGGTTTTGTAGAGGCGTTATATATAACGTCTCTACGCAAATTACTGACCCTATATTCAAAACGAATTTTTTTGTTTTACCTCACTCAATAAAAAAATGTTTAAAAAAATCACCCTAAAAAACTACAGAACTCATAAATCAACCACCCTGGAACTTCAGCCAATTACCCTACTAATCGGTAATAATAGTTCGGGTAAAACTAACTTTTTATCAGGAATACAGCATTTTTCTGGGTTAATTAGACAGGGTAATCCTTTTAAAGAACAGGATCGAAGGGTTCAAGTCAAAGATTATTTTCCTCATCGCTATCGTTTAGCAAAGGATGATGATACTATGTCTATTGAAATTGAATGGAGTAAAAACAATAATTTTGTCAAGTATCAGATGGAGCTTTATCAAAATGAAAATTTTGCCGGAAAGGTTGGTTGTCGAGAAAAAATAGAGTTGAGTATTAATAATTTACAAAATCTGCAACCATTTACCAATGGTTATAAAAAAGAAACCGATTTAATTGAGCTTAGACTAAATATTGAAAAATCTCAAAAAGATGAAGAAAAAGAATTATTGAATTTATTTTTTAGAGATTGTGCTTATACTTTTGGTTACCATTTGCAACCTTCTTTTTTAAAAGGTATTATTAATGACACTGCAAATTTTGATAATGCAAATTTTGATAATTGGATAAATCAAGAAATAAAAATCCCTTCATTTTTGGGTTATGAGGGAAAAAATTTACAAAAGCTTATTTATTATGTAAAAACTAAAGAAGAAAGAGTTTTTACTCGATTTTTAACGTTAATGAGACGTTTTGCAGATAATAAAAACTTTCAAGGTATTCGTTATGATCAAAGAAATTCTAAATTGTTGTGGGAATTTGATTTAGGAAGAACAACAACAGATCGCTTAGTAGATGAGTTTCCCCCAGAGGTTATTTCTGATGGATTGCTAAAAGCAGCAGCGATCGCCTTATTACTTTCTATTAAAAACCCTCCTGCTTTAATGTTAATGGAAGAAATTGAAAATGGCATTAATCCTGGCAATATTCAGGAGTTAATGCGATGGATTTGGCAAGCAACTGCTCCCAATCAAAAAGATATTACTCCCCAATTTATTTTAACGTCTCATAGTCCTTCTGTTCTTCGAGAATTTCATAAAAATTTAGATTCAGTTTATACATTTCGATTAAATAAACGTACCTATCAAAGTGATGTAAGAAACTTGAATCAAGCCTTGGATACTTTGATTGGAATTGGTGCTGTAGAGGGAGAAATTATTGAAGATGAAGCTACTGGAAAACGCTTAGTTGAAATTCCCCAATATCAATTAGCGGAACTTTGGTATTCGGGGACTATTGGCTAATACAACTAATCGAAGTAAATTCAAGGGATTTTGAGTAATGGCACCTATCAAACGCAATATTGGGATTATTGGAGATGGCCCTACTGATAGAATAATTTTTACTAAAATTGTGGAATGTATTTTAACAGAAGAAGATCCATCCAAGGAATTGATCGACTGTAAGATCATAGAATTACAAAGGCAAAAAATCTTTGACTTTATACAAGAATATGTCAACGCAGAGAAAAAAAATTCATCTCCAAATCCCCAACATTTAGTCAAATCGGTAACTGGTGTGCTTAATAGTGGATTTAGAGAGTTGATCGACCAAGTTGACATCTGCAATTGCGATATTATTATTTTAACAACTGATTCAGAAACGGTATTAAAGATGCCTGATGATTATTTCAAATATGGGATTAAATTATTTCATATTTTATCAGAAGCAGCCATTAAGTTTTATGAAACACTTTTGTTACAGGGTTATCCCCAGGATAATATTCCCCTGGTTTTACCAATTATTACTTTTCCATCCACAGAAATTTTAATTGCAGCAGCTAAGGGATTAAAAATAGCCGATTATTATGATAAAATCCCTTTAGAGTTAAAACAGAAGATTTACGGTGTTCCCGATGATCGAACTGTTCCCTACGAAGATTTAAAAACTAAAGCTCTTGATTATATTACACTTGAAGGAATAAAAAACATATATAAAAATATTCCCGAATCACGACATTTTATTCAAACCTTATCCGGTTATAAAGTATCCTGTTTTTTATAGCTTTTTCTGATTAATCTTCAAACTTGTAGGTTGAGCTTCCCCGCACTCAACCCAACCTACATAAAATAAAAACCAACTCCTGGTAAACGTAGAAATCAAATCAACGAATTTTTAACACCTTAACAATATCCCCCGGATTAATTTGAGATTGACCTATCGGTAAAACGGCTAACCCGGTGGTTTGTGCCAAATTAATTAAATTGCCAGAAATTTGACTTCCGGGGGCTAATTGAAATTCATATTCCCCATTGACTAACCATAATTGACCCCAAACATAAATTTCCCGTTTTCCTCCTCCTTTTAGCTCTTGACGCGATCGCGCCTTCACAAATTCCGGCCCCCAAAACTGAGGTAATAACCCCGATTGTTTTTTAATTGCAGGTTTAACAAACCGCCAGAAAGTTACTAAAGCAGAAACAGGATTTCCGGGTAAACCAAAATATAAACAATTTGGGAATGAGGCAACAGTTAAAGGTTTTCCTGGTTTAATTGCAACAGATTGAATATGAATATTTCCCCCTAATTCGGTTAAAATTTCCTCAACATAATCATAATCTCCAACAGAAACTCCTCCAGTTGAGATCACAATATCGGCTGTTTCTATAGCTTGAGAAATAGCTTTTTTTAACATATCTGGTTGATCACGAATCACGCCAAATTTAATCGCTTCCGCTCCTAAATTCCTGACCGCCGTGAAGAACGCATACTGATTAGAGTCTACTAATTGTCCCGGTTTTAAAGGAGTATCGGGGGTAACTAATTCATCTCCAGTTGATAATAACGCCACGCGCAAGCGTCGATAAACCGGAACCTGGGTACACTGTGCCGCCGCTAACACCGCAATCTCCGCCGCATCCAAAGGAATACCAGGAGTCAGCAGGGGTTCTCCAGCTTTGTAATACGATCCTTGATGTCGAATAAAAGCCTGGGGTTGGGGAGCCGATAAAATTTTAACCTGATTTCCCTCCCGTTTTGTTTCCTCCTGAATCACAATAGTATCCGCACCTTTGGGAATACAAGCACCAGTAAAAATTCGAGCAGCTTGTCCCATTTTAATGGTAGATTGAGGAGCAGATCCAGCCGGAATTTCTTCAATAATTTCTAATAGTTTAGGATTGTCTATTGAGACATCAGCAACATCTTGATATCGGACTGCATATCCATCCATTGCCGAATTATCCCAATGGGGAAAATCCAAGGAACTTACTACGGATTTAGCTAAAATTCGACCAGTAACTTGAGTTATTGCTACCTTTTCTTGATCAATTTCAGCATCCAAAGGTGGGACTAAACTTAATATGATTGATTCTGCTTGTTCTACAGGTAACATGATTGTTTTTATCGGATTGACTATACATGAGCTTTAGTATAGTAAAGTTGGAATCATACTTAATCTTAAATTATCTTAAATTCAGCTAAACCTCCACACCAGATTTTAAAACCAGTTTTAAACTCAAAGGGTTAACTATTTCCCCTTACCCGGCTTTCTGTGATCCATATCACAAAAAAACATAGAATTGATCATCATTCTTCCCCAATGAGTATCACTGAAATTTATCATAATTTTTGTCATGATTAGATCAGAATCAAGTAGACCTAAAACTAATCAAAGCGATCTTCCGAGTTTTAAGATAAAAATTTATCAACCCTTCGCCTTACCTTAATATAACCATGAGCAAACCAAACCGGACTAAAACTATCATCCCCGATCCCGAGGACTGGATCACAGAGCATCATGTGTTAGCAAGTTTTGCCGAGACTCTCAGTACCCTAAAACAACTTTTGGGGGATGAAGAAACCCAGATGGATCATAAAATTTCCTATACCCGCGAAGGCGAATTAATCCTGGGAACTGCGACCCGAAATCTGTTAAAAGAAAGCTATGGTGATGACCAGTGGCAATATGTAGAAAATTACCTGTCAGTCTGCGAATACTAAAGATTAAGTAAAGGAATCCGATGATCTTTCCTGGTCAATACAAAAGGACAGATTAATTATTATGGTTATTATCAATAATACTATTTTATCAAATTTTAAGTTATTTACTTTTTGTTCTAATTGATAGATAATATAGAAGCTAAACCGTAATTATATTAAATTAATATGTGTCGTCTCTTAGCCTATCAAGGCTTACCAATTCAACTTGATCAAATTTTATTTCAACCCGAACACTCTCTAATTGTTCAGAGCTATCAACCTCGTGAAATGACAGAAGCGCTTTTAAATGCCGATGGTTTTGGTTTAGGATGGTATCACAATAAACAGGAAACAGAACCCTTTATCTATCGAAATATACAACCAATCTGGAGTGATATTAATTTACCTTATTTAAGTCGTTATATTGAATCGGGTCAAATTCTAGCCTATGTTCGTAGTGCTACGCCCGGTCAAGGAGTTAATTATAATAACTGTCAACCCTTTCGCTTTGAGAATTTATTATTGATTCATAATGGTTATATTCAAAATTTCCGTCACAGTCTTTATCGATTAATTCGTAACCGTTTGTCCGATAAAATTTACCAATTTATTGATGGGACAACGGACTCCGAACATATTTTTGCCCTATTTTTAAATGAGTTATACTCCGACCCCACCCTCAACTTAGTAGCAGCCATCAAAAACACCTTAAAAATTGTGGCTGAATTAATAGGAAGCACGGGTATAAAAGCCCTAATTAATGTCATTATTAGTGACGGTCATCAAATGGTAGCCTCCCGTTTTGCCTTGGGAACTATTCCACCCACATTATATTGGTTGCAAAATCACCCAAATTTTCCCCAGGCTGTAATTATTGCATCGGAACCCCTATTTCCGGCACAATGGAATACTTGTCCAGAACAAAGTATCATTACTTTAGGAGAAAACCTTGAGATCAACATCCAAAAACTCTGTTAAAGAAAGTCTTAAACAATCTTTTAATCAATGTCGTCAAGGCACACTGAAACTTTTTGAAAATATTGATGATGTCACCTTTCGCGCCCAACCCCATCCCGACTATAGCCCTATTGGTTGGCACCTGGGGCATATTGCTTACACCGAAGCCTATTGGTTATTAGAAAAATGTGCCGGATTTGCACCCCTATTTCCTGAGTATGATCAACTATTTAATGCTAACGGATTACCCAAAGCAGAACGGGTTAATTTGCCACCTTTAGAAGTAATTTATCATTATTTAGAAACCGTTCGTTCCCAAGTCAACCAATATTTAGAAAATGCTCCCTTAGAAAAAGAGCACCGTCTTTGGAAGTTTCTCTTACAACATGAAAGTCAACATAGCGAAACTATTGTTTTTGTTTTGCAGCTACAAAAGTTAATTACACTAAATCAATCCATCCATCCTCATCCCAACTTTAACCGCCCCATATCTGAACTTAGTCCATCTCCCACAATGATTCAGATTCCTGCCGGAGAATTTATCATGGGGAGCAACGCCATAGACGGCTTAGATAATGAAAAACCCGCCCATCACCACTATTTAGAAACCTATTCCATTGACCGTTATCCGGTTACCTGTGGACAATACCGAGAATTTATTCAAGCCCAGGGTTATCAAAATCCTCAATGGTGGTCAACTCAAGGTTGGCAATGGTTACAACAAAACCCAGTTAACCAACCCCTCTATTGGTCGGATGAATCTATATATAGTCATCATCCTGTTTGTGGGGTAAGTTGGTATGAAGCCCAAGCCTATTGTAACTTCGTCGGCCAGCGATTACCCACCGAGGCAGAATGGGAAAAAGCAGCCTCTTGGAATCCCTCTACTCAAACCCAACATTTCTATCCTTGGGGCGAAGCAGAACCCAGTCCAGAATTATGTAATTGTGATCAAGTCCAACTATGCACCACCCCAGTAAATTTCTATCCCGATAGTGTCAGTCCCTACGGTTTATATGACATCCTCGGTAACGTTTGGGAGTGGACAGCCACTTGGTTTAACCGCTACGAAGGATTTCAGCCCTATCCCTACACAGGATATTCACAAATTTACTTTGATGGTCAACACCGAGTTCTCAAAGGTGGAAGTTGTGGAACCCGCCCCTGGGCTATGCGGTCTAGCTTCCGCAATTGGTATCACCCCCATGTCCGACAAATTTTTGCTGGATTTCGTTGTGCGTCCACTTAATCTTTCAGACCCACCCAACCGAAATGGGCTAGAAAGCCGATTTTGATTAGGAAAAAAAATTTTTTTCAGAAAAAGCTTGACAAAGCTGGGGAGGTTAGATACATTGGTAAATGCGCTGGAGAAACGAAAGCGACGAAAGCGCGCCGAACCTAGAAAAAAGAATACGTTTGAAAGTCGAATTTACAAACTCCTAGTCAAAAAACTAAACGAGGAGTCAACTGTAAAGTTGATGACTCGAAAAATAACATGACTAATTAAATTAGTCAAGATCAGAGCTAACAGATTCTTCAAAATGGAGAGTTTGATCCTGGCTCAGGATGAACGCTGGCG
>MNYZ01000051.1 GCA_001873365.1 Oscillatoriales cyanobacterium CG2_30_40_61
GGGATGGGGGCAACCACGGGGGGATGGGGATTTAGGGGGATCTGATCTAGGATAAAAACAATCAGATTATTGCCTAAGTTAAGACTATTGACCACTAAGGCACAAAGACACAAAGAAAGGGAGAAGGAAATTATCTTTGTCAATAACAATATTTCCCATCTTTGGGTTTTGCGTTGTTTTGGCCTTTTCTTAATGTTCCTAATAGGGTGGAGACGAATGTACAGCGTTTGGCGGGGCTACCATTGCGAAGGGATACTGTCACCCTTCCTAACTGACCATTAGCCCGACCTTTATGGTCAAACTGCATTCTCCAGATTTTGGTGGTTTTATTTTGATATAGGGTTGTTTCCGTCGGGTCAATTTGAATGGCTTGATCTAGGCTTGTCCATTGACTTTCTGTGGGGGTATCATCTCGACGATGAATTGCCCATTGTACGGTGTCGTTTTGATCTCGAAAGCTGATTTGCCAGGTCTCCTTATTGAGTTTGGCTTCTGCGCGGGTGGTTTGCATTGCCCAGTAAATTCGGTCTATGGATGTATTGAGCCGCTGATTGTTAATGAAGCCTAACCAACTGGGGGCGGCAATGGCGCCTAGAACACCAATTATGGAGATAATAATTAGTTGTTCAATTAGGGTAAATCCGCTATCAGAGGGGGCTAAGGAGCGATCGCAGGTCTTTTTAGGGTTGATCATGAAAGCACACCTGATTTTAACTGGAATAGTTATGTTTTTTGGATAGGACTTACGCACCGTCGCCCGAGAAACCGGGTTTTTTAGATAATATGTGGGTCACAACCAAGTATTTTCGCCTAAAAAACCCGGTTTCTGTGCGTAAGTCCTGTTAGACGAACCTAACTACCAGTTTGCAAAAAATCCGAGGCTCTGACCACGGGAGAATTACGGATTTTTTTCAAATTATTTTGAACGTTGAAAGATTAATCAATTAGAGATATTACGGAGTTATCGCAGACGCTGTTATCCTGAGAGAGATTAGGCCTAATTTGACCACTAAGACACGAAGGCACAAAGAAGTTGTAAACAGGCTATTTGCTGATTGCTATGATTGTAATGCCGCCAGGTGGCGGCATCCATTTGTGTCTGCTTAAGTCGAAAACCTCTGATTATAGCCAAGATTAGATCCCCCTAAATCCCCCTTCCCAATGGGGACTTTGAACTCTAATTCCCCCCTTTCCCATGGGGGTTAGGGGGGATCGAGAACTATAAATAAGAGCCAAAAATTTTCTCTAAACTCCCCTACTTTTAGCCTGAAGCTGACAGTCATGGGTGGCATCGCGATCGCATTCTTTCAACTATTTAGGCTCGGGGCAACCTTTTGCATCAGTACCTTCTGCGGTTCTTGTTGCTCCTAAAATCGTTTGTACAATTATGCAGTTGCGGGAATTTGGACTATCTTTAGGGTAAACAACAACGCTAAAACCATCTGTATTTTTACCCGTGTCTTCAAGTTTAATTTTATCTCCATCTACATCTACAGTCCCATCTGACTTAAAAGGAATTTCATTATTTTTCGTACCATCAGCTTGAGAATAAATTTTGACCATATTCTCTTTAATTGCACCGTCAAGACTCAAAGATTGCCATTGTTTCTCAGCATCTGGTGTATCTTTTTTGTAAATACTATACTTTGGTGGATCTTTATCGGGATCGAATTGTAGTACATAGTCGGATTTATTTCTCTTAGCTTCTGCTTGAGCAGTTTTAATAGCTTGAGATACCTGATTATTAACACTTTTAATCCGTTGTCCGGTTGTAAATGCTTGCCAACCGGGAGCGGCGATCGCACTTAGAATACCAATCATTAAAACTACAATTAATAATTCAATCAGACTAAATCCCTGATCAGATTTAACGTGATTTTTTTTTAACCGATTTATTAAAAGCCTATTTAATATTTGTTGAGTTTTCATAATTAATCCTTTTTGATTATTTAATAATTTTTGAGTTAATTCTAATTTCGCAGACGACTCAAACCACGCAATTGAACTGATGATTTTGGACAATAGGGTGAATTACTATTAACACCAATATTAGCATTAGCCGTCGGACAAACTGCACCAGCATCGTTACGTCTTATTGCATTTGCCTGAATTGTTAATTTAGCTAAGTTATTTGTTGAGCTAGGATCTAGTTCCAATTCTTCAATGTAGTTAACTAAAACAGTTCGTGTGACATCGGCTATTGTGTTTGTGTCAGTAACATTATTTAAAGGGTCAGACAGAGTAAAATTAGGATTATAGGGTAGATTATCCTGACTGTCTTTCCTATAGCTCTCAAGTTGGTTTCCAAGTTCTTCTTTTGTATAGTAGGTTATTCGATCAGATTTTTTTAACCCATCAGAAATTTCATATCTAATTATTCGACTAGGACAAGTTGTTCCTGAAGGTTGACACCAAATTGATGTTTTATCGGTTTCTCGAAGTAAGTGATAACTGACTAATGATAAAACGTTGTTGTCATCATCACAGTTCTTTGGTTTTTCTGTAGTGTAGGGTTTGTGGTTACACTGGTTAGGCAGTAAACCAGAACCTACTGGTGGAACAGCATCTTCTACTATTTTTCGTTTCCAAAACACCAGAATAGGGGTTCCCGTAGTCGGTAAAAAGTTGTTAGTTTTAAGATTATCAATCTGCATATTTAATTTTGGATCAGTTGATGTTGTGTTCGTGTAAATATATAGAGCTTGACTGGTATCCTCTGCAATATAATCTAATGCAGATTGGATTTCTTCTTCGGTGTTTGCTTTAGCACTTTCTCGTTGATCATCATTTAATAGACCAATTACCATTCCCATCAAAGGAGTGATCACAATAAAAGCAATAACTGTACCTACTAATAGTTCTATCATTGTCATGCCTTTGACCTGATAGTTTTGATCAAATTTTGCCCGACTTGACCTGATTTGATGTTTAAGTAATAATTTTAGAAAGATACTCATTTTTATTGCTCCATTAACTTCAGAAAAGTAGGGGAATTAAGTTAGATATAAAATATTACGGTGAAGTTGTAGTTGGTAATCGTTTTTGAAGGTCTCCAAAGGTTGCACCTGACGGTAAAACTTCAGTTGTCATAACAATTAAAGGTAAACTACGATTACCTAAAGCATTTGTTGTTAAGCTATCCGATTTTAGAGGATCACTATCAGTTGGTGTTTTAAGAGTAATACCTGGGCCAAAAGAGTTAGCTCGATAAACTCGAACTGCTAGTTGATATCCTTTTGTTGTTGCAATAGTTGAAGCAGCCGTCGGGTCGTAAATAATTCCTTGAACTACCATATCTGTCACACTAGGAGTGTCACTTTTACAACCTCCCCCATCAAAATCCATGCAATATAACCCGGATGGAGTTGTACAGGGGATCAGGATTTGATCAGGATGTGGGTTGGTAGCTGTTGGAGTTTCTGGAGCACAGCTTAAACTTGCGTTAGCTGGAGGTTCAGCATTCTCCCATGAGTTTTGAGTAGTTTTGAAAGATAACTGATCAATTTTCATTTCGCCACTTTTCACCTGATCAATATAACTTTTTCCCGCTTGAGTTGCCAGTTCAACTCGTTTGGCTTGCACGCGGGTTCCAACGGAGAAGGCAATTACAGGGCCAATTGCTAACAACATGACCGATACAACAACAACCGCCATTAGTCCCTCAAGGATGGTATAGCCTTGTTGAGAAGGTGAGCGTTGATTGAGTGGGCGTTGCTTTAAAAACATGACTTTTTCCTCCTATAAAACTTAGTTACCATATTGAGCAGGGCAAGTTTGATTCGGTATTGCTTTAGTTGTGGAGATCGTTCCGGCGGGAGCAGTTGGTAGCGGTGCGACCTTAGAACACAACAACCCTTTAATCCAATCATCATCCCGACTAACTTCGCGGAAATATTCATCGGGTGCAATACTGTCATCTGCTATAGAGAATTTCTGGGCAAATAAATCTGGCGGTTGAGATAACAGACCCACATCAAAACCCCACTCCCGAGTCGGTGGTAAGAAGTAGCCAATCTTACCTTCCCCTGCATCAGTCTTGTATTTGCTGGCATCGTTACCTGTATTCCCAAACATTCCGGCTGGAAGTTTAGCGTAGGGATATGTTGCGTTATCCATGACGCTCAAGTAGGGAGCGGAAGCGTAGGAACTACGATGGGTTTGAATAAAAGCACCAGCGATAGTAGCTTTTCGGGCTTGATTTTGCCAGTTTTCTAAGAAGCGGGGCAAGTTTTGTAAACCACCATTGTTGTCCCCCGGTCGTGCTGGGATATCTCCCGTCGCCATCACTAAGTTAAACTCTGTTTCTTGAGCCCGAATCACCCACCGACTTTTTTCTTGAACCTTAGTGCCTACAGGGAAGGCAGTTGCTGTATCAATTGAGTCGGTGGCGTGGATTTGCAGGATAGGCACTAACAGGGGTTGTTTGGTCGTGTTAGTAAAATTGGTATCGGGAGTAGTCGATTCATTAGCTGTTGTAGAAAGATCATCTTGCTGATAGTACCAAAGGGGATTGGCACCGCTGCTACTGCGGGCATTGTCAGTGGTACGAGTTTGGAACCAAAGAGCGTTAGGTTTAGTATCTGGAGTTGTATTCGTATCAGCAAAGGTAGCTTCAATTATTTGTGTTCCCTTAACTCCTAATGGTATTGGTAAAGTACCATTCAACATGAGAGCGTATGGCTTTGTTGCTGTTGCAGTATCTCGCTTAAAAGCCACACGACGGGGGAAACGTTGATACTGGGGATCAGGCGGAGTAGCAGTTGTTCCTGAACCATCTATCAACACTAAATCATCAGTGTCACTCGCATTATTAATTAATTCAGATGCCGTTCGTAAACTCTGATCATCTTTATCAATAACTTTCCAGTCCTCAGCATCACAAGCAGAAACAGGCAGTTTCAAACAAATTTCAGTTAGAAACTCCTTGGGATCATTATCAAGTCGTCGCTGAATGGGAGTCACAAAGTTATTGAAGTAGGAACTATTCAGAATTTCTACTGGTTTATCTTTATCATTATCTGAACGGTAAGTCTCATCGGTAGGGGTAGCCTTTGTCCCAGTATCAGCAAAGCGACCTGTTGGCCCCCCACTACTCAAACCATTAATGGCATAGTCATTATTCAAGAAACCGTTTTCCAGGCGAGCCGTTTTTGCTGACACCAAATTAGTGCCTTTTTTAATCGTTACGCTACCCGCATTATTTCTGAGGTCAAAATCTCCCTCATCTCGATAACCAAATCGGAATTTACCGGACAGCAGGGTAATGGCATCGGCTAGAACGTTAGCAGGACGCCAATCGTCTCCGGTATCACATTTGAACGACCCAGCTTGAATTCTAGGGTCTCCTGCATGACAAGCAAAGTTAGGGTTGAGGGTGTTCGCTGCACGACCATAGAAATCGTTAAAATCCCATTTAAAAGTGCCTGTGAATTCCTTTTGGGTGTGTTTATTAAAATGCCCTTGAATATAAACAGGCAAGTTAGAGGCTAAAGTGAGTCCTTTATCTTGGACAACCTCTTGTACTGTGGGAGATGTAGGTAATGGACGCTTTAAGACATCACCATTGACGAGAAGAATCCCATTCGGGCGCCGGGTAGGATCTAATTTTAAGTCCGCCGCACTTTCTTCAAGATCAGCCGGGGTATCGAGGGTGTCGGGTTGGGCACTCAAATCGGGAAGTGCATCATCCCGACTGGCGTAGATAATTCCACTAAAGGGTAATAGATACTCCTTGCCTCCACTGGTTTTTGGCCCTGTAGTTACACCTTGGGTAATATCTTTGTTTGCCAAAACTCCTAAATCAATCTTAGTCACGCGAACTTCCTGGGGCATCCGTTCTTCTAGGGGCAGGGTAGCGCGGGCATTTAACTGCGCTTTCTGGGCAGTATTAGGAGGACTGCTGAGGGTGAAGGTTTCATCAACTGTTGTTGTTGGCTCATCCGGTTCATTTGCCTTGACTTCTCTGGCATTTAAAAGCGTAACTTCCGAAATCGCTTTATGAGGAATTACCGTAGCAGATGGGGTAATGCCGCCGCTGAGAATATCTAAGGAACAGAGGGCGCTATCAATAGCCGCTTGATTCGCTAAGGTCAGAGGTTTTCCGTCTACTAGGGTTTTTAAGGCATCTCTGAGGGGAGAATTAGCAAATCGGCCATCGGGGAAAACATAGTTAGCCTGGTTTCCCAGTTCCGCAGCCCCACCAGAGACCGTATATAGTCCTGTCGTAGGACTATAAGTGGCAGCCGTCGGTCGGGCTGTTTTTGGTTTGGGGTAGGCTAAACCGTTATTAGATTTACCATTGGTGGGATCTTTTCCGAATCCTCCGTCAGTGTTAATGATATTTTTGGCTGTAATTCGATTGGTTGGATCATAGTAACTACTAACGCAAGCAATCGGTTGCTGATCGGTATCGCTATTGGCAGGATCATAGGGATCGGAGGCGTAGTGATAAACGACTGATGCCCGCATCCGCAGGTCTCCCTTAGCATATTGGGGAGTACTAGGATCAATGGTTGGAGTTTTAGCTGGCGCAGTTACAGTAGTTAAAGTGGTCGGTAAAGTAGCCCAACTGCCAGATCCACTATTGTCATAAACCTTAACTCCAGCAACACCCGTCACCGGAGACATGGGCATGGTATCGGGCCAGACAATCGGAAAAGTTTCTGTTGCTGATGTGGCGGGATCATCATAAGTTGCATTCCCTTCAACTGCTGGGGTTGTGGGATTATCCCATAAGGGGGGCGGTAAAAAGGAGTTCTTACGTTCATAAATTCCTGCACCTGTAATCACCCGTAACCCACCAATGGCATCTAATGGAGCTTTGGGTTTTTGGGCTGCGGCTTTTTCCCAATAGCCATCTCGTTTGGTATCCCCTAAGTTGGGTAAGGGTTTAACTTGGGTGCTGCGAGTCCGATCCACCGTATTCGGGTCAGTCCATTTCTGATCCTTAACGGGTAATTCTGCGGCTTTCCAACGCGCATTTATGGTTGAATCATATTGCAGGGCAGGTAAGTTATTCCCGGCGATGACGCGATCGCCCAAATAGTTTTCTTTTCCATTTGTCTTCTGAGTCTTTGGTTCGGTTTGCTGAAGTTGACCAGAAATAAACGCCACACCAGATAAACTTCCTGATCCGTCTTCCTTAGTTGGCAAACTCCAAAGATCTGGAGCTCTTAAATCTTCTCCTGATCCTACGATCACAGGGGAAGTAATCGTTTTACCCTCTACTTGTGTCACTTTCCGAATACGAGCTTTAAAATAAGCCCTCAGTTCTTCTTCGCGGACTTTATCGGTATCAGTTATTAGTGTTGGATCTTCTTTAATCCGCTTTTTAACAACCTTTTCAATTGAAGGTGGCATATTACTTGCCACTATGTCTGTTCCTTTATCTCCTTTAGTTGCCCTCAAATCATTAATTAAAGCACTGAGGCGATCTTTATACGCAGCATCATCATACATTGCTTCGTTAACAGCAGTGCTGACCGATTGATTCGCCGTTTTAATTTCTGTTTGGGTTGGGTTAGTTCCGGCTCCTTGGTACAAATGCACCTCTACAGATTTATATTTTGAACTGTCTTCTTCATCTGTCATGCCGTTTATAACATTACCCGCTACAACAATTTTACTGTTTTCTTCTCTATAAAAACAAGAGTTAATTCCACTAACTTGATATAATTTTAAGTCGTTGTCAGCAAAAGGAGAAGCGATTAAATTGCTATTGGTAAAAATCCGCCCGTTTAAGTTAAGTTTAAACCCAGGAGTAATAATTAAATCATCTTCATAAACAACTGCATTATTGGTTAGGGGAACCCGTGTGGCATCAAGTTGATATTCTAAAGCTGAAAAGCTAGGTGTTCCTCCTGGAAATTGACTATATGTGTTGTTATCTAATTTCAACGCAGTCATATCTTCTGGAGTAATCGGTACAGTTGTTGTATAAACAAAAAAAGCTTTTTTCAGGTTGCCATTTTTCCTTGACCAACCGGAATCATCGACTAAACTCCCTGTTCCTCCAGAGGCAAGAATCGCTTGACATTGCCTGCTTACCCCAGAAGTTAGATCCATGGGCGGAGTTCGGGCATCTAAAGGGTTTCTAGTTCTATCCTCTCCAGTTATTTCTTTTCCAGGTTTGCGGAAGAAGATGCCGTAGTAGGTAAAACTATCAAATTTCCCATCATTATTAGTATCTACTGGAAATCGCCAAGCCGTTTGAATAGCTTCTTGATTTTCGAGTTTTTGACCAGTTGTTATCGGATCTATTTGAGAGTTTTTACTGAGATCATACTGAATTTGTAATCGTTCCTCATCACCTAAATTATAAGAAGTATCATTTAAAGCTCTATTTAATTCATCATCAGAGGGTGTTTCTCTAGGTAATGATTTATCGTTTCCTGATAACAAATATTTGATTTTTTCTCTAGCCCGATCTAATGCCGGGGTTGCTGCTTGTAAAACCTGTTCATCTACGCGCCGATATTGAGCCATTTTTGCCCGATCCATTGATCGCAACATAATAGTTATGGTCAATAGCACCACCACTAATAGTACCATGGTCACAGTAGGCAACACAAAACCCGCCCGACTATAACGATCCCGGCGGTTGATTTTGATCCAAACTCTAAGCAGTGATCGCAGTGTCTGCCGTGTCATCCGTTGAACAGCAATTCGGAGCGAACGAAACCCTGATAGAATGGGATTAGAGAATTTGTTGCTGCGATGTTGTGACATAATATATGCCTACCTAACCTGTGATTGGAATGGTCGTGATGGCGAATAACGGGAAAAACTCCCTACCCTTAGTTTTAGCATTTCTGCCCCAGAGTCGCCTCGGTAAAAATACCGATATTTCCGAGTTAAGTCGCGCTTGCTATTAATTTAAGAAATACAGTTTAGGGATTTCCCCTATTATTTAGGATGCCCAATTTTTTTTGAAAAGCGATCGCCAAAACCAAAATTCAGATAGACGCCCAAAAAATAGCCCCCCTGTTGTCTAGGGGGGTTAGGAAAATCTTGGCTATTGTTGAGCCCATTTAAAATTTGTTCAAATCAAGTCCGGCTTTTTTGGCCATAGCTTGTAACCCTTTGAGTTCAATGGTTTTAATGGCTTTTGTAGAAAGTTTTAATCTGACAAAACGATTGCCTTGGGGCCACCAAATCCGTTTCCATTGTAAATTGGCTTCCTGCAATTTGTGGGTGCGACGGTGGGAGTGGGATACAGCCATACCGTTATTGGCTTTCTTTCCCGTTAACTGACAAATCCGAGACATGGTTAACTCCAGCTTACTGTATTAAAAGTCCAAACCCCCATTATACATCAATGGGGTCACTATTTTGATCAGGACTTACATTTGTCTTGATTATTGTTGATTTTGATTCCGTCGGAAGTTGTGTTTAACAAATTGGATGCTGACCGGGTTTAACCGCATGAATATTTTCACTCCCGGAATCGGGCCATCCTCGGCGATCGCCAGCTTCGCAGGGTTGTCCCCAACCCAATTGTAATAATATTTCTAAAAAACTCGATTTCTCCCACTTCCAAATACAAGCCCATTCGGTACGTTGCACTATCCCATCTACTTCCTGAACACAAATTTGGCGATAATCTTTCCCGCCATTTAAACTTAAATATAAATCCATCCCCACCGTCACATCATGCCAAAAATTTAATACCTCAATTCTTGATTGTTTCAAGGGTTCAAAATCACTAGGTAAGGCGATTAATTGTTCATCAATAATTGGAAATCTGAGGCTTTTTTCCTGAAGATTAATTTCTCGCCAAACAATTCCCGAGACTTGATACTCTTGTTGATACTGATGGATTATAGCCTTAAAATTCTGATAGGCGGTAAACTTTTGAATGCCCTCGGGTTTTAAAAAACAATCAACCACTGGATTACCGACGGCCGGAGTTGCCATTAAATTTAACCGCTCTCCTTTCAGGCACGCTTGGCGCTCCTGTTTTAAGATTTGGATCAGTTCCTCTGTACTGTAGATTTTTGACATCGGGAATGTCCTAAATTGCCAATATTTATCGGATAGGTCTGCAATTGAGAACATGGTAGTCGATCCCGATTAGGGATGTCAAGGAACTGATCAGCAAGTTGAACCTCCCCAATATTTGATTATGCAATCAAATTAAGTTTAAATTTTAATAATTTCCAAGGGAAAATCGGGTAATATTTCTAACTTTTTCCTATCAGTATTAAAACATTCCCCATTCCCCATTCCCCATTCCCCATTACCTAATATTCTTTGTACCCGACCTGATCCAAACGATGTTGTTTTTCCAAAACAGATTGTTTAAGATTTTCCCGATAGTCTTGAACTTTTTGTAAGAGTTCAGGATCATGACTGGCTAAGATTTGTACCGCTAATAAACCCGCATTTTTAGCATTTCCGATCGCCACGGTGGCTACAGGAATTCCTCCGGGCATTTGTACAATAGAATAAAGAGAATCCACCCCCTGTAATGTGCGTGTGATCACCGGAACTCCAATCACCGGGAGAGGAGTTAAAGCAGCAACCATCCCCGGTAAATGGGCCGCACCTCCGGCTCCAGCAATAATTACTTTTAATCCTCTTAAATGGGCGGTTTGAGCGTATTCAAACATCCGTTCTGGGGTACGATGGGCGGAAACAATCGCCACCTGATGGGGGATGTGGAATTGTTCACAAATAGCGATCGCCTCGGCCATCGTGGGTAAATCCGAATCACTACCCATGATAATTCCGATCACGGGAGTAGAGTTAATTGATAATGATATAGAGTTCAAAGCCAACGGTTCCTCATGATCACAACATTACAGCCAGACGCTGTTAATCTCGATATTATCAATGTCCGTCTCCCGAAATCCCAAAATTTACAACAGGTTTGTATCCGCCAGGGTAAAATTTCTGGGGTAGAAGCGATGACGGAGGGATTTTCCTCCCGATCTACTGATATCCTAGATTTACAAGGAGATTGGCTATCCTTGGGCGGCATCGATTTACAAATTAATGGGGCATTGGGATTAGCGTTTCCCGATTTAGAACTCCAACATCTGCCGAAATTGACCCAAATTTGTCAGTATTTATGGGAGCAGGGCGTTGATGGGTTTATGCCCACAATTGTAACTACTTCCATCGATAAAATTCAGCGATCGCTCGCCACAATCACCGAATTTATCCAAACCGTTGCCCCCGATCAACCCACGGCTAAAATCCTGGGGGTGCATCTGGAAGGGCCGTTTCTCAATCCCAGTAAACGCGGTGCCCATCCTGAAGAATATTTATTACCCCTAACCTGGGAGCAGGTGAAACGGGTTCTGGGAGACTCTGCCAACCTAGTCAAAATCATCACCCTAGCCCCGGAATTAGACCCCACAGATAGGATAATTCCCTATTTGACAAATTTGGGCATAATTGTGAGTTTGGGGCATTCCCAAGCCACAGCACCCCAGGCAGAACGGGCTTTTACCCTGGGGGCAACTATGGTGACTCATGCCTTTAATGCCATGCCGGGTCTACACCATCGAGAACCGGGTTTATTGGGGGCGGCTTTGGTTAACAATCGGGTTCAATCGGGCTTGATTGCCGATGGGGAACACATTTGTCCCCTAATGGTTAATTTGTTATTACGGATGTCGGGAATTAACCAACCCAGGGAAACCACAGGTTTAATTCCCGTGTTTTTGGTGAGTGATGCGGCTTCTCCTTTAGGGCTACCCGATGGGGTTTATGCTTGGGATGAACGACAAATTGAGGTAAAAGCAGGGACGGCCCGTTTAGCCGATGGCACATTAGTGGGAACTACCTTACCTTTATTAACGGGGGTGAAAAATTTAGTTAAGTGGAATTGCTGTGATTTGGGAGAGGCGATCGCCTTGGCCACCATTGCTCCTCGACAAGCCTTGAGTGAGTTTTCCCTAATCGGTGCATCGGCCGGGCAACTGTTACGATGGAAATTTGATCACGTCTCGGAAAGGATGAGTGTGAATTGGCAGCGACTATTCGGGGCCCAATCCTCCTCAACTCACCGAAAATCAAATAAAATGAAGTCGAATTCAGAAGTCTAACTGTTAACTTTTATATACAAATATGGGTGAAGCCAAACGCCGAAAAGACAAAATGGGAGAAGGTTATGGCCAAGAGGAAAAAATTGCCCCTTGGTTTCCCGTTACTAAAAATCAAAGTCAAAAATTCGTAGAAGTCACGACTAAAGCCAGTTGGTGGGGGATTGCTTTACTGGTTGTCGTCTGGATTACGATTCGATTTATCGGCCCGGGATTGGGCTGGTGGCAAATTGATTAAACTTATCGAAAATATTAGATTTTTTGATAGGTTTAGACCTGATCTTGTCGGCAATCGGTGATTCTTTCAGGATCTGAAGCGGGTTAGAGGAGTAAACTTAGAAAAACTTAAAAGGTTATTCAACAGTGTCAGTTTTATTAACAGATGTTCATGTATGCTATAGTTTAATGTATGGCATACATACCACTCAGAAAAGCGGTCGAATTTCTGGGTCTACATCCAAACACATTAAGAAAATACGCCGATGAAGGGAAGATCAAAAGCATCAAAAACCCAGCAGGGCAAAGACTCTACGATGTCGAATCCTATATA
>MNYZ01000101.1 GCA_001873365.1 Oscillatoriales cyanobacterium CG2_30_40_61
ATCTTGATCATAAAAACTAGGTTTAGAGGAGTAAGATTCCTCTTGCTCACCATACTCAATTCCGTATCGACAACACAAAGCTTGAAGTTTTTGTCTCAACTGCCAAAAAGGAATCTGGACAAAGTTTTGATTATTAGAACGTCCGATATTAATCTCTTGCTTGATACCCGGATTGTAACCAACTATCAATTTACCAATTTGATCAGTCAAACAATGGTTGATTATGATTCGAGCCGATTTATTCAAATAATCTCGAATAGAGTCATTCCGCTTTTGATTAAGTCGTGCCTGTTTATTTGTGATCCCTTTGATCCCTTGCTTGTCTTTGGCAGATTGAAGCTGGGCGTTACGCTTGTTATACCAGTGATTAATGCTTTTAAGTCTTTTGCCATCAATCAAAAATTGATGCCCAGCAGTGTCAAAACAAGCCGCCAGATTATTAACCCCCAAGTCAATAGCTATCGCTTTTTCGGAATCAACAGATGTTTCGATTTTTTCATCCTCATAAATATACTCAATCTCAAACCATCGAGCCGAGTATTTCGGATGTATTCGTACCTCCTTAATCTTCTTGTCTTTCAGTCTGTCTGGGAGTGGGATTTTAACTTCCCCATATTCCTGTTTAAATTTTTGAGACATGGGGATATTAAACACCCCATTCTTAACTTTAATTCTCGGAATAATCAAAGGGAAATAACCATCTTTGGGCAAGTATTTAGGCAGTTGTGGTTTTTGTTCACACCGTCCTATACTGATAGCTTTAAGAAGTCCCAAGAAAGACCGCATACTTCTATCTACCACCTTCATTGTCTGTTGAGCAATATCGGTATTAAGAAGCTGATAGTTCTCATTGGACTTGCAAATATGGTAGTTATATTCATAGGTCAGTCGCTTTCTTTGAGCAAAGAAATACTGCCTACATTCATACAAAGCCACATTAAAAAGATTCTTGCTCAAACGACACAAAACAGTCAGGGCGTTAAATTCCTGCTGGCTAAGTCGTCTAAGTTGGTTCTTTTGAGTGGCGTACATCTTCTGGCGGTGTTTCACTATTTCTCTAGTATATAGCGAAAACCTCTAAATGTAAAGCCGTCCTAAAAGGACGGGGTTTCTACCCAAATTTCCGATGATTTCCCCCCCTGCCTCCCGGTGCCTCCGGGTGCCTCCCCCGCTCTCTTATTGCGCAGCAGAAGGAGTCGTTGCGCTACCCGCCCGGGGGAAGGGGTCAGTCACAAATCCTAATTCTAGTAATTGTTGATAAGCTTTTTTGCCTAAGTCCCGGGTGGGGGCTTGGGAGCGGATAATTTGAATTAACAGAGGGACAGCCAATTCCGGTTGATTTTTAGCTCGGTGGAGTAGAGCTAACTGATAGGTAGCGGTATCGCGCATTTGTGCTGTGTCCCGGGCTGAATTCCGAAAACCATCGGCAATTCTGTTATCAACCCCAGAAAAACTACCCGCTAACTGTTGATAAAAATTAGATAACTGGTTAAAAACTTGACGAGCTTCTTGAAATTTTTTTTCCGCCTCGGGATAATTTTCACGGGCAACGGCGCCATCAGCTTCTTGCATTAGCCGTTTTCCGCCCTCAATACTCAAAAAACTGCTATCTAAGGACAAAGGACGAATATCATTAGGATTGAGAGGCGCCAAATCCCCCGATGGTTGGGTATCTGGTGTGGCGGTTTCATCCCCCATCTGTACATTCCCCTGGGCGACAGTGGGAGAAGATTCTTGAGCATTAATAGGAAGCGGCGACAAGACACCCCAAGCCACCATCAAGGGGATAGATAGATAAGCTGTAAGTCGAAGGAAGCTAACAGTTCCAGAGGATACCATGACTCAATGCGCGCGAACGCGATAAAAACAAACATTAAACTTCACGGATCTTATCATTGATCTTGACCAATCCCATACTGTACGAATAACCTGATCCACCGCGAGACCGATACGGGTTATATTTTTTGTCAGGGGTGGGGATAATGAATCGATGGATTTTCCCCCACATCCTTCAGAATCAATTGATCTGAGCAGTATTTAAACCTTTAAGGAGATAGGGATAGATTAAATATGACATCATCAGTTGACCCATCAAACGTTCCCCAACAAAACTATCAGGGCATTGGTGTTCCTGAGAGCAGTATCGGCTTTGTTTTGCAACGGGGGGGCGAAGAATTAATCCTAAATAAAGTCCCTGACCGCTTTACGGTCAAACTATCCTCTCCTAACACCCAAATCAAAGACTTACCCCAGCCACCAATTCCGATGCAACACGCCAGCAGTGTGCCCCCGGCTTTGGAGGAGGTACAAGTTGCCTCTAATCAACTCGATGAAGCGATGGAATTAGCCCGGAGTTCAGAAAATATTGACTTTGCTAGTCATGTTTACCAACTCGATAGGGATCCTAGCTCCGTCGTTTATTTAACTAATCAGCTTACAATTCAGTTTAAAGAAAAAATTGAGCCGTCAATACGAGAATCTATTACTTCAGAATTTGGATTAAAAGAATTAAAACCCATAGATAGTTTATCGAATGCTTTTGTTTATGAAATGACCCCCAATTCCTCTGAGAATCCTCTGAAAATCACGAATCGTTTAACCCGTAATCCTCAAGTTTTACTGGCTGAACCCAATATTGTGATTAAAAGTCAGGCTTATTATGTTCCTCGCGATTCTTTATATAGTAAACAATGGTATCTCAACCATAATGGGGGCAACCAACTCGCCCCCGGTTCCCATATTTCCAGTGAAAAAGCCTGGGATATTACCCGGGGAGTTCGTTCGGTGGTAGTGGCTATTAGTGATGATTCTGTAGACATTAATCACCCGGATTTCCAAGGAGTCGGTAAAATTGTTGCCCCCTTAGACTTAAAAGGTCGAGATAATATTCCCCTTCCAGAAGCGCCCACGGATAACCATGGAACCGCTTGTGCGGGGGTAGCCGTAGCTGAAGAAAACGGCACTGGAATTGTGGGAGTGGCCCCAGGTTGTGCCTTAATGCCGATTCGGACAACAGGATTTTTAGACGATGAATCGGTGGAACAGATTTTTAATTGGGCGATTGATAAGGGGGCGGCGGTAATTTCCTGTAGTTGGGGCGCTAGTGCGATTTATTTTCCCCTCTCAGCCCGACAAAAAGCAGCGATTAGTAAGGCTGTCACCCAAGGTCGTAAGGGTAAAGGCTGTGTGGTGGTTTTTGCCGCTGGAAACGCCAATCGTCCGGTGAATGGAATGCTCGATGAATCCGGTTGGCCGAATGATATTATTAGCGGTCGGGTAAAATGGTTAGCGGGATTTGCGGTTCACCCCGATGTAATTACGGTTTCTGCTTCTACCAGTTTAGGTAAGAAATCTGCTTATAGTAACTGGGGAGTTGGGGTTTCGGTCTGCGCTCCGAGTAATAATGCTCCTCCGGGGATGTGGTTACAGGAAACGGGCTATATCGGTACGCCACCAGTCCTGAAAGGAACTTTACCGGGTTTGGGGGTGTTTACCACTGACCGCATGGGAGTCGCGGGTTATGATCAATCGGAGTTTACCGCCTATTTTGGAGGAACTTCCAGTGCGACTCCCGTGGTTGCTGGGGTGGCGGCTTTAGTTTTATCGGTGAATCCGACTTTAACGGCCCAGGAAGTTCGTCGCATTCTGGAACAAAGTGCGGATAAAATTGTGGACTCTGATCCTGATCCTCAGTTGGGAATTCGGATGGGAAATTACGATAAAAATGGCTATTCTCAATGGTTTGGCTATGGAAAAGTTAATGCGTTTAAGGCGGTGGAAATGGCAAAAAATAGACGCATGGTTCAACAACAAATTTCTCGGAATATTTCCCAGGAAAATACTCAAAGTGTGGCGATTCCTGATCATAACCCGAATGGGGTTAGTAGTTCAATTGCGATTACAGAAACCAGTCCGATTCAGGATATTCAGGTGACGGTGGAAATTGAACATAGTTTTTTAGGAGATATTGAAGTTTGGTTAATTGCACCGGATGGAGATCAGGTATTACTCCAAAATCGAACATTAGGGGTTAAAACTCAGTTGAAAACAACCTATAATTTACAAAATACCCTGTATTTGAGACAATTTATTAATGTCTCCGCCCAAGGAAATTGGCAGTTAAAAGTTATTGATGCTATTCCTGAGAATACGGGAACTCTCAAATACTGGAAACTGGATTTAGGGTTATAATTCAAAGACTATGCCGCCAGAAACCGGGATTTTGAAAAAACCCCGGTTTCTAATTGCGATCGCTATTTATATATCTCCTTCTTGATACGCCCGAATCATCGCTTGTGTGCCTTGATTTTCACCGAATCCTTGATCTAATTCTTTAACAATTTTAAATAATTGATCCGCTAATTCTATCCCGGGTAAAGCGGGATCACAATTGAGGGTTTCTTGAACAATTCTTAGGTCTTTTAGGATATGTTTAATCATAAAACCGGGTTCAAAATCACCCTCGGCGACTTTTAAGCCTAAATTCGATAAAGCCCAAGATCCGGCGGCTCCGGTACTACAAATTTCTACAACTAAATTCGGATCAATGCCTTGTTTTTGGGCTAATAATAGGGCTTCACAAATACCTACCATATTTAAAGAAGCCAAAACTTGATTACATAACTTTACCCCTTGACCACTCCCAACTTTTCCACAATAACGAATGGTTTTCCCCATGGTTTCTAATAGGGGCTTGGCAGTTTCAAAGATGTTTTGATCTCCTCCGACCATAATAGTTAATGTGGCGTTTTTGGCTCCAATATCGCCTCCAGAAACCGGAGCATCTAAGAATTGAATTTGATGGGATTCAAGCTGTTGGGAAATGCGACGGGCGGCTTCTGAACCAATGGTACTAAAATCAATCACAATAGCTCCAGGTTTAGCAAAATTAATTATGCCTTTTTCGCCTAATATTACCGCTTCAACGTCGGGAATATCCCCCACACAGGTAAAAATAATATCCACATCCGTAACGGCTTCTTGAATAGAATAAACCAAATTAGCACCCGCTTCCGATGCTATTTTAACACCTGGGCGATCGCTAGTTCGATTCCAAGCCTTAACCGCATATCCCGACGCTGCGAGGTTAGCACTCATGGGGCCACCCATGACCCCTAAACCTAAAAATGCTGTTTTCATGTTTAATTATAATGCTTTTGGTTGTTGTTTTTGAGCCATCAATATTAATCGCTTTTTGGCTAAAACTAATCACTGTTAACCCTATTGTAACTCTTGTGCAGAATTTTCTAATAACCAAAAAATCCCAGAGATAAAACTTAAATACCCTACCCCCTAGATCCTGTGCTATTTGCTATTCTAAGATTGAGGATGTAGGATTGGAGGTGTACTGACAGATAGGCAGAGGGAGTTCGTAAACAAAGTGCTACATTTAATACAGAATTTTGCTGATTTTAAACCTCTGTTGGAGATTGAATTCGGTTTCAATCTAAATTCAGGGGGTTAACCAACTACTCCCCATAAAACTCAAGCCGTAATAAGATATCAATAATTTAAGTTCAGTAGATAAGGTTTATTGGTAAAAATGGCTATGAACACCGATTACAACAAACAGTGCTTGTCCAAGCTAATCTGGGCAATGCAAAAGCTCAATATTGATACTGATTATACAGAACTGCCTAAAATAGCAGAACTGATTGTACAAACAATGACCGGGCCTTGGCGCTATTTTCACACCCCGAATCATATTTTTGAGGTGGGGGGGGAAGATGACCCAATTGAAGTTTTAGCCGCTTTATTCCATGATGTTGTCTATGTGCAGGTGGATCAGAGTGTTAATTTTAATTTAACCTATTATATTGTTCCTTTTGTACGACAGGTGGGGGAACGTTTAGTTATCCGTGATGCTCAGGAATTACCCCAGGATCAGATCTTTGAAATGGTCAGACAAATCTTTGATTTTGCTCCAAGTCAAACCCTATCTCCGATGACGGGACAGAATGAGTTTCTAAGTGCATTAGTCGCTGGTAAAGTATTAGAAGATTTATTATCTTTAGAATTATTAGTACAAGTAGTAGCTTGTATTGAAGCGACAATTCCCTTTAGAACTAAAACAGAATTAGGCAGTAATAGTGATATTTTATATAACCGTTTAAAGGATGTTTGTGAACGGTTTAATTTAAAAATAACCGATGATGAGTTAATCGAAACTATTAAACGTTCGGTGAGACTTTCTAATCGAGATGTGGGAAGTTTTGCCCATAAAAGTGCAGCAAAATTTTTAGATAATACCTGGAATTTATTACCCGAAACTAATCATTATCTCAAAAATTCTAGTTCCTATACCATTAATCAATATCGGACAGCTTTGCAAAAAATGGAAGGGTTTATGAATTTTATTAAACCCGAAATTATCTTTCATCAATTTAGGGAATATCCCGATAATGACACCTATAACAATCTAGTGGCGATGGCGAGAAAAAATATTGAGGTGGGGCGACTTTATTTGGTGAGTAAATTATTTACAATCGCGTTTTTAGAAGCGTTATCCTTACGATTTGGGCGAGTGATTCCGGTTTCTACCTTAATGGGTGAAATGCCCTCAGAGGGTTTTTCTGCGGTTTCTTTAGTGGATTTTCTTCCACCCATTCCCCACCCACACGAACCAACAACGGACTTAGAAAAACTGGTTTTAACCTTATTAGATGAAGGACGCACCCAAAGTTCATCCTATGATATTAAAAATTCTCCCTTAACGACTTATATGGTCAAATGTTTGGGGTTTGATGAAATTATTCATCAACGCCACCGCGCCCAGGAATTTTTTCAAGATAAAATTAGTCATGAAGAATTTTTGGCGGGTTTTGATACGGATGTTAAAAAAGCTGTTACCGATGGAATTGTTCAGTTATTTGACTCTCGAAAAGCGGCTCTTTGTCAATCGTTTTGACTTTGATTTATAGGGTTTTTTGTATTCTCTGAGTCTCTATAATTAAACTTGGGGTGACGCAGTGCTGACGTCAGGTAACGCCTAGCACTGCTGCAATTTTTATCCTAATGAAACGATATTCTTATCATCCACAATAAAATTACCGGAGGTGAGTTGATCGGGGGTAACTCCTTGAACAATAGCCAAAACTGTTGTACCCATTTGAATAGCTGTGGATGTAACCGCAGCACCTCCATTAACTTGTGTACTAACAGAGTTGAATTGCAATTGCCCAAAGGTGGTATTTCCTGGTAGCATAATTCGATCTGTTCCTGTTAAGAAGTCTGTAATCACATCCGCACTACTTTGACTGGTAGTTGCTGTTGCTGACCCTTCCAAAACAAAGGTATCAACTCCTTCATTTCCTGTAAGTTGATCTTTCCCGGCATCCCCAATTAGGAAGTCATCACCCAAACCACCCGTCAGCATATCATCGCCTTTACCCCCCCGGCTAATATCATTACCAATACCACTTATAATGACGTCGTTATCTTGATTACCATTGAGAAGATCGTCACCGTCTCCACCATCGATGTGATCCGCTCCTTTACCACCTCGGAGCGCAACTCGAATACTTCCGGCGGGTAAGCTCAGGGTGCGATCGCCATCATTTCCCCCACCCCCATTGATCATATCATCGCCTAAGTTGCCATTAATATTATCTGACTCACTGCCGCCTGTAATATTATCGTTACCGTCCAAACCCTCGGTATATAAACCCAGACTTTGAGCAGGAACAAAAATGTTGTCATCACTATTGGTAAAAACATAAGCTTTTACACCGTCGTTATCAGTAAATACAGTGTTTCCTCCTCCTGGTGCAGAGCTATCAGAGCCAGAATGATTGGTATTCGTATCGCCAGTATTTGTTTCGGCGAATGTGTTACTCATGTTTTTAATTCCTCTGGTATTGAACCAATACTAAATCAGTTGACGTTTGAGAAAATTCTGGTACTGTTGAAAACAGAATTTTACTAGATAAAAAGACTTTAACTAGAAGATGAATCAGTTTTTTGCACTGGCTTAAACAACCTGTTTTAATCAAATAAAGTGCCTCTAAGGGCGGATTAATTCAATAGAGATGCAGCTTCTGGAAAAATTCAATGGTTTTAATTAAAATTTTAATTAAAACCATTGAATGCGCTAACTGAATACTTAAATCTTATAAAAAATGATCAACTTTGTCAAGTTATTGCCATGTCATTAAGACAAATATTTACAAAAATACACAGTAGCTACCACATACCGATTTTGCCTTAATGTTTGTCGATTAGTCCTGAACAATATTCGGGTTTTAATTTGATAAATTATTGCAATAGTCAAATATTGTTCTAGTAATGGGGCGATAATAAGCCCTACGTTCATGTATTTTATGGTAAGTTAATCAGATATTTTTACTACTTCTATTGAAAACTATTTTCAATTAGTTTAACAATCCCAATTCCGCCAAAATAAAGCCCTAATATAGCTCCGGCTAATAAACTTTGGGTGAGGGGGTCAGTTGATGGGGTTAACACGGCCCCTAATACGGCTCCACCTAGGATAACATATCGCCAACCGGATAACATTTGCTCCGAAGATACAATTTTTAAACCGCCTAAGATGGCTTGAATTACAGGAATTTGAAAAGCGATTCCCGTACAGAATAATAGGACTAAAACAAATTCAAAGTATTTTTCAATAGAGAAAAATTGTTCAACCACATCCGCCCCATAACTAACAAAAAAGTTTAATGCCGCTGGAATCAAAGCAATATAAGCAAAGCCTAAACCCAATAAAAACAATACACTCGAACCCAATAAAGTCGGGACTAATAAACGGCGTTCTTTGCGAGTTAATCCTGGTAAAACAAACATGGTAATTTGATATAAAATAAACGGAGTTGCGACGACTAACCCACTATAACCCGCTACTTTTAAGGAAACAAAGAAATATTCCCCGGGGGCGAGTTGAACAAATTTAATCCCCGAGGCAGGACGTTGTAATAACTGCACAATCGGATTAACAAATGCAAAGCAACCAATAATTCCAATAAAAACCGCAATTATAGAATAAAAAATCCTTTGTCTTAATTCCTCTAAATGGTCGAAAAAACCCATTTCAACTTCATCGGGAATTTCATCCCCTTCATCGGTTGTAGTTTTACTGACAGGAAGATAAAGTTGAGGTGGGGAGATTTGGGATTCAGAGGATAACTGATTTTGCGTTTCTTCTGGCGATTCAGTTATCGATTCTGCCGATATCAAATTAATATTATCTGCTGCGATAGATGCTGCGGAATTTTCAATTTTCTCACCCTCAATATCTGGCTGTAAAGATTCAGAAACCGACTCAACCCCATCAATCACCGATGAGTTAATATCTTGATAAATAGCATCAGGATTAGAGACAGCAGAGGGAGAGTTAGAAGAATTTTGTTCAGGATTTTCCGGGAAAACGGAGTTTAAGTTAGAGTTAGATTCCGGTGTCTCCGAATTTGAAATAGGCGTCATAATTACAAGTAAGCGTTAAACTATGAATCTATGAAAAGAATACAACGTTATTGTCTGCTATTTTTAGATATTTTAAAGAATTTAGGTTCGGCTTTGACGAATCCTAGGATTTACAAACCCCTGGGACGAACCCTACCGATGGTTTTATTCAGTTTAGTTGTGATTGGACTCTGGGGGTCAAGTCTAATCAATGGGGAGCAATTATCCTTTGGTCGTCCGGTTTTGACTGAACCCGTCCCCCTTTCTCAAGAGCAATTAATTCGCAGTATTAACGGGAATAATCCCATTAACACGATGGAGAAAAAATGGGAATTGGACTATGAAACCTATTTTAGTCGGAATTTAACCGATAGCAAACTTCAAGCTCCCGATATTGCTAAAATTTTAACAGAAATTAGCCAAAAAACGCAAACTAAGCACGCGGTTCTCTGGGTCGTTCCTGAACCCATAGGATTAGTATTAGCCTTAATTACCCCCGGAAAAGAACCTTTAGGTTTAATTCAACCCAATGTTAAAACCGAAACATTAAAAACTGAAGCCATCAATTTATATCAAGAAATCACCAATCCTAGAAACTTACAAAGTCGATCTTATTTAGGATCATCTCAACGACTTTATCATCTGATTATTCAGCCATTTGAAGACCAATTAAAAACCGAAAATATTAATACAATCTTGTTTTGTTTGGGTGATGGTTTAAGAACACTCCCCCTGGCGGCTTTACATGATGGAAAAAGGTTTTTAATTGAAAAATATGCCCTGACTCGAATTCCAGCTTTTAATCTGATGAATCTCGATTATCAAAGCCTAAAAGATGCTCTAGTTTTAGCCATGGGAGCCTCAGAATTTAAAGATCAAAATCCCTTACCTGCGGTTCCTTTTGAGTTATCTACCATTGTTAACTCTGATGGCATGAATGGGGTAATCTTTCCGATTAGAAATCAGGATAATTCAGGACAGTGGCCAGGACAATCTTTTCTGAATCAAAAGTTTACTGTCGATAATTTAAGACAGCTATTATCTTTTAGTCCCTATAGAATTGTTCATCTGGCGACCCATGCAGAATTTAAACCTGGAAAACCTGGAAATTCCTATATACAATTTTGGAATGAGCAGCTAAAATTAGATCAAATGGGTCAGTTTAACTGGAAAAATCCTCAGATTGAATTATTAGTTTTAAGTGCTTGTAAAACCGCCGTTGGGGATACGGAGGCGGAATTAGGATTTGCGGGATTAGCGTTTCAGTCCGGGGTTAAAACCGCTTTAGCGAGTTTATGGTATGTGAGTGACACGGGAACTTTAGCCTTAATGACCGAGTTTTATCAACAGTTAAAAACCGCTTCTACTAAAGCCCAAGCCCTACAACAAACTCAAATTGAAATGTTAACAGGGAATGTCCGTTTACAACGGGGAGAATTATTATCATCCCGGGGTGAAGTGGCTTTACCGCCTGAAATTGTACAACAGGGAAATGATAATCTTTCCCATCCCTATTATTGGGCAGCATTTACATTAATTGGTAGTCCTTGGTAGGATCGAAAAATCTTAATTTTGCCCGAATTAGGTTAAGTAGGACTTACGCACCAAACCGGGTTTGGTGAACGAGAAATCTTGATTTCATCCGCAAAATCACCGGCCAGAAACCCGGTTTCTTTGGTCTTGTGCGTAAGTCCTGTTAAGGTAAGTTAGGTCAATACTATCAACCTAAACTATGCCTAGAACTGTATGGATAGCCCGCCATGGCAATCGGATTGATTTTGTCAATCCCGCCTGGTTTGATACCGCCCAACGACCCTATGACCCCCATTTATCCGAGGATGGTCAAATTCAAGCCCAACAATTAGCAAATCGTTTAGTCGGGGAAGGAATTACTCAAATTATTGCTTCTCCCTTTTTAAGAACTGTACAAACCGCCCATGCTGTGGCTGAAAAATTAGATTTACCGCTCAAATTAGATTGGGGTTTAGGAGAATGGTTAAACCCAGAATGGATGGGTTTTCCTGAAACATTATCCCCAGAATTTTTAGCTAAAAAATTCCCTAAAATTGATTTATCCCATCCTCTGGGAGTTCCTAATTATCCTGAAACTTGGAGAGATTGTTTACAACGAACGGCTGAAACTTCCCAACGTTTAGTTAACAGTTTTCCCGCAGATAATTTATTATTAGTTGGACATGGTGCTTCGGTATTAGGGACAGCCATGGGATTGATTCCTACCTTACAAGAAATAGATATTAAAGCCTCCCTTTGTTGTTTAGTTAAAATTGTTGAAAATGGCGATAAATGGAAGTTAGAACTCAACGGAGATACCTCCCATCTGACGGAATTAGAAACAGTTATTCGGTTTAATTAAAAAAAGCTGTTTTAAAAAAATAAAGGAAGTTAAAATATTCCTATTTTCAGGATGATTTTAACTTCCTTTCCTGTAATATTTTATGAAGAAATAGGTTTAGTTAAATGACTACAATCCGCATCATTCACAATTATAGAATTAATCCGGGCTGGTTGAACTTCAACACCGTTCGGGAGGGGGCGATTTTCGGGATGGAAAACGACTTTTTTACAGACGACTTGGCTACTTCCAACGGAAGCATAATCCCAAATATACACCACTGAGTCGGGGGAGGTGGCATTAGCAGAAGGAATCACCCAGGAACTCAGCAAGACTATTTCCAAAGCCACTAAAGCTGCAATCACAAACTTTAGCATAACACTTACTCTTGGTTGATAAATTGATTACTATTATTAGTATACCCAATATTGCCCAGGGATTAAACAATCGATCACTTTTTTAGCCCTATAGGTAATCGCGCCATTTAAAATTATCAGGACTTACGCACAGAAACCGGGTTTTTTTAGGAAAATACTTGGTTGTGACCCACTTATGATCTAAAAAACCCGGTTTCTCGGTTTTTTTGCGAAAATACTTCGTTGTCACCGACATATTATCTAAAAAACCCGGTTTCTCGGGCGACGGTGCGTAAGTCCTAATCAGATCAAGAAGCTGCTTTTTCTGTTTTCGCAGGTGCGATCGCTTTTCCATTAATTTCCTGTAAATAAAACCCGCCCACGGTGAGCAAAAACAGAAAATAACTAACAACTTGGACAAAATATAATTGATCGCGATAGCCAAATAAGGCTTTTAAAACAATCCCCGGAAATTGTTTATCGGGTAAAAATCCCTGGGAATTTAATACTAAATTTCCTAATAAACAGGATGCCGGTTGAGTCAAACATAATCTTGTATATTCAGGATTAATTTGAGTTAATATTCCCACTCCTGCATCCAAATGTTTGAGGACTGAAATCACCAACCCGGCTACAATTAATAATAGAAAAATTCCCATGAATTGAAAAAACAATCTAATATTAATTTTCACTCCCCATTTAAACAGCAATATTCCCAACCCCGCAGCCACTAATAAGCCTAAAACCGCTCCAATAGCAGGCATAATTCCCTGTTCAAAGGTGGCTAAGATAAATACAACGGTTTCCAGACCTTCCCGTAAAACCGCAATAAAAATTAAGCCAAAAATGCCCCAACCGGCTGCGGTTTTACTTTGATCAATAGCTGCTTTAACTGCCCCTTCTACTTCCGATTTTAAGGATTTAGATTGTTGAGTCATCCAAATTAACATCCAACTTAACATGGCGATCGCAAATAATCCAATTCCTGCCTCCAAAAATTCCCCAAAAACCGGGGCGTAGGGATGTTCAGAAGTTCCTATTCCTTGAATTAACCAGCCGAATAGAACACCAAAGATCGCACTAGCAATTATCCCCGCCCCCACTCCAGAAAATACCCAAGGATTCAGATCACTTTGTTCGGCTTTTTTCAAACAAGCTAGAACAATTCCCACCACTAAAGCCGCTTCAAACCCTTCTCTTAAAGTAATAAAAAATGTAGGTAATGCTTCTGTTATATTCATAGAAAATTGTAGGTTTAGTAAGTTTATTTCTGGTCAATAGGCTGGAATTAACCAGCCCAAAAATTATCGGTAATTAACTAAAATCCCGTAACATTTTCTTGATTTCAATATTGTGTAATTCCTCTTGACCAATCATGGTGCGAGAATATTCTTCTAAATAAATACTCGCATTTTCCACCACTTCTAGCAAATCTTTATACAATTCTAAAGCCTTACGTTCATGGGCTAGACTTTCTTGTAAAAGATCCTTGACCGAATGCTGATAACTTTCTTCAATCGGGGCTATTTTCTGGCTAGGGTGTCCTTCTAAACCCGTGAGAATTTCTCCCGCTTGTTGAGCATGAAGTAAAGATTCCGTAGCTTGAGCTTTAAAAAACTGTACAATGGGCAAACGATTTGGCCCAGTTACCATCAAAGAATAATGGGTGTAACGTACCACCCCAGCTAACTCGAATTCCATAATCGTGTTTAACAATTCAATCGCTTTTGGCAGATCCAGATCTCTCATACTTTGTCTTTAACCTAAAACATACTTTACTTATTATGACAATAGTTGATCCTCTTGGGAATAATCAGTTAAAATTTTTATCTGTATCCATCAGGAATTCTTAACCTTTATATTAGATTTAATCCTCCTCCAGGGGGTTGCCAATTTAGAGAAAAACTTGTTTTCTATTAGTGTAAATAGCTGAAAATGGACAATTAGTAGCAGATTTATCGACCCTTAAACAAAAATTATCCGAGGCTGATTATCAAAAATTAATGGAAATTTTATCTAATATTGCTAAGGTTGGAGAAGGTGATTGTAAAGCAGTAACCTCTAATCCTTAAAACTTGCTAATTGAATATATCAAAAAAAGATGACTGAAGGGAAATCAATTCCCCTTCAGACTTACCATAAGTATCAATTTAGGGGCTGGTGTCCTTTAATTTTTCTGTAAAATAGTCTAATTCTGGGAAAAACCTGTTCTATCTAGCTTAAAATCGATTGGTACGGCATATTTTTTTAAACAAGGAGACGAAAAATGCAAGAACCTACGAAGATCACAGACACATCCACACCTACGGGGGCAAAAATAGACGTCACTGTGGAAACAGGCGGTGCAATTACCTCCCCGTCAACCAATGCCCAGTTTGAGGAAATTAAAGAAAAAGTTGTAGTCGTCCTATCCGAACTTCCGGGTTATGTCTCCAGTTTTTTCGGCTCCTACCAAAAACCGATTATTACCATCGTTCTGATTTTATCCGCCCTTGTGACTCTAAAGGTGTTATTTGCGGTAATCGATGCCCTGAATGATGTTCCCCTTTTAGCTCCCACCTTTGAGTTAATTGGTATGGGATATACCGCTTGGTTTGTCTACCGCTACCTGCTCAAAGCCTCAACCCGTCAAGAATTAGTTCAAGAATTCAAATCCTACAAAGAACAAGTTACAGGGGACTAACTTTAAGATAGGGACAGGGGACAAAAGACCAGGGACAAAAGACCAGGGACAAAAGTTAATGATTTCTCCCCGGTGCTCCCCGGTGCTCCCCGGTACTCCCTATTTCTTCTTCTCCTTGGCTCCATTTCCATCTATGGAAGACTCTGTAGGAATGGCAAGATCACCTAGTTTTCCTTTACCCGTGGGAAGTTCCAGACAATAACCTGCACCATAGACTGTTTTAATATATTGAGGATGACGGGGATCGGATTCCATCTTTGTGCGTAAATGGCGAATATGAACTCGGATCGTCTCAATATCATCATTAGGATCATAACCCCAAACTTCTTTTAAAATTTCACTGGGGGCAACGGTTTGGCCATGACGTTGTAGTAAGCAATGTAAGAGTTCAAATTCTAAGTGGGTTAACTTAACAGTAGTCTCAAACCAAATCGCCTCGAACCTTTCAGGAACTAAAGTTAAGGCTCCATAGCTAAGAATTTCGCTATGTTTAGCCGCCTGGGGAATGCGATCTGTTCTTCGCAATAACGCCCTTACCCGGGCCAGCATTTCCTCTAATTCAAAAGGTTTAGTTAAATAATCATCCGCCCCCGAATTAAACCCTTCGACTTTATGTTGGGTTTGTCCCAAAGCAGTTAACATCAACACAGGAATATCTGAGGTGCGTTCATCCCGGCGTAAACGTTGGCAAATGGTAAACCCATCCACTTTAGGTAACATCAAATCTAAAATGATTAAATCTGGCAGCAATTGCATTGCCAGGGCTTGTCCTTTAATCCCATCTGCTGCTTGACTGACTTCATAACCAGCCATTTCTAGGTTTATGGCTACCAGTTCCGAAATTGCGGGGTCATCATCTATGACTAATATCCGGGGCATCATTTAATCGGGTGATTTGGGCATAATCAGTGATCAGTGATCAGTTATCAGTAAACAGTTATCAGTAAAGATCAAATATAAATCTCTACTTTTAACTCTTAAATTTTTAACTTTTAACTGATAACTAAAACGGCGCAATGTATTATAGCATTTTTGAGTTTTTTTTGCAACAATTCTGGAAGTCGGAATCAATTATTTCACAGATTGATTCCCAGAGATGGATAGATATTCAGAAATTGTAAAAATAAATAACAAACAAAAATCAAAATTAGCAACTTTCGGGGTATGATTAGCCTAAAGGACTGTATCAGCATATACCCAGTTCTTTCCACCAAAAAGGAGTAATATACTCATGGCCGTTGAAAAAGTAAACTCATCCTCCAGTCTGGCTGAAGTCATTGATCGGATTTTAGATAAGGGTATTGTGATTGACGCTTGGGTGCGGGTTTCCCTCGTCGGAATCGAACTTTTATCCATAGAAGCCAGAATTGTGATTGCTTCTGTTGAAACCTATCTCAAGTACGCAGAAGCCGTTGGTTTAACCGCCCAGGCGGCTGTGCCTTCGGTCTAAGATTGACGAAATAGGCAACGGGTATGGAGCAAAAAAGCACAATGACTCGCGCAAGTCATTGCCGCTAGGCGTAATGTTTTACCGATTGATGGTCAGGGTGTAAGTATAATCAACGGAATTAAAAGCCCATACCCAATGCACAACAATACACAACCCACCGACACGAGGGTTTTAAAAAAATTATGGCTTTAAAAGACGAGTGGCAACGGTCGCGCCTCGGACGCCAACAGGTCGTTCAAGAACGTCAACAGCACGTTCAAACCACCCTGTCCCTTTGGCAACAAGAGCGCCAAAATCAAGCCTTAGACGATCAAGAATCTCGACAGGAGTTTGTCACGGGTTTACAACAACAAACCCAAGAATTATTAACCAAGATCAGCACCGAACGTCTGTGGGTTGCCCAGCAACAGCGACAACAACTGGAAAACTTTATCGGGCAGTTGTCCCAAGAAGTGGGCGAGTTTTTGCAACAAACCACCGCAGAACGCTCTCAGGTCGCAGCCCAACTGCATCAGCAATTATCTGAATTTCGGGAAGACCTAGAATATCGGGTAACAGACTTGTTAGCCAATTATCAGCAACAGCGCCTAGAAGCCCGGGAACCCTTACTGGAGAACTTGGCTATTTTCCGCCAAACCCTATATCGGGAAGTCGAAGACTATTTAGCCGAGTTGGATCTGCTGCACCAGCAAATGGCCGCACAATTACAACAACAACTGCAACAGAGTCGGAGGGAACGACAAGACGCTGTTCAAACCTTATTTGAAGATTTAGGGGTATTTCTCGCCGAACTGCAAGATTATCACCTGAAACTGCAACAAACTGTTTGGGGGAATTCCCATCGACAACCCCGAAAAGCTGTCACCCCACCCCGGTCTATTTCTCCCCCCAAAACCTTTGTTCCCCCTCACAAAACTACAGTATCTAAGCCTCCTTTAAAACCCAAAACTTCTCAGATAACTCCAGCTATCCCCCATTCTATTAAACCCCAACCCACTGTTACCCCCTCCGCGCCCCAACCGGCCACCCCGGAGCAAAGGGTTTACCAGTATATCCAAACCCACCAAAATGGGGCGCGGTTAGCCGAAATTGAGCAAGCTCTGGGTATTAATCGGGTACAGACCGTGGATGCGATTCGGGTATTATTACAACAGGGACAGATTACTCAACGCGATCGGGTTTATATTACCGCCAAAAAACCCTAGGGTTGAGGGTTTCTCCCCGATGGATGGTTCCCTGCTATAAGATTAAATTAAGCCTGCCGCTAATCCCTAACTCGGCAGTATTTTAGCTGAATAACGCCATTAAAAATATGACTACCGTGCTTCAAGCTCGTCCTAAAGGCTTTGTTAATACTCCAGCCATTGAACAACTTACTATTAGAGCCTTGAGGTATCTTCAGAGTGGCTTTTCTCTCCACTTACGGGGGCCAGCCGGAACCGGAAAAACCACCCTGGCGATGCACTTAGCCGATTTATTAAACCGTCCGATTGTGTTAATTTTTGGGGATGACGAACTCAAATCCTCCGATTTAATTGGTAATCAACTGGGCTATACGCGCAAGAAAGTCGTTGATAATTTTATTCATAGTGTTGTTAAATTAGAAGATGAATTAAGACAAAATTGGATTGATTCTCGTCTGACCTTGGCGTGTAAAGAAGGCTTTACCCTGGTTTATGATGAGTTTAACCGTTCCCGTCCCGAAGTGAATAATGTTTTACTGTCTGCTTTAGAAGAAAAATTATTAGTCCTTCCTCCTAATAATAGTCGCTCAGAATATATTCGAGTCAATCCCCATTTTAGAGCAATTTTTACCTCCAACCCCGAAGAATATTGTGGGGTTTATGGGACTCAAGATGCGTTATTAGATCGGTTAATTACTATTGATATGCCCGAACCCGACGACGAAACCCAACAGGAAATTTTAATTCAAAAAATTGGAATTTCTCCCGAAGATGCCCAAAGAATTATTAAAATAGTCAAAATTTATTTAGAAATAACTACCCAAAAAAAACAAATTAAACCCGTTCAAAATGGTAAAGCTGCCCGACCCCATATTGATAAAGCATCGGGGTTAAGACCAGGATTGATTATTGCTAAAATCTGTCATGAACATGATATTTCTATTGAGGAAAATAATCAAGACTTTATCGAAGTTTGCGCCGATATCTTATTATCCCGTACCGCCCTATCTACAGCAGAAGCTCAGAATAAATTAGAAAAAGTGATCAAAACCGTATTAACCGATGGTGACACATCAACTAACAGTTTTTTACCCCCATCAGAAACCCAATTAACCGAAAATAAATCCTTAGAGATTGAGGAAAAAGTTTATCAATATTTACAAAAAAACACCAGTGCTAGGGTTTCAGAAATTGAGGTGGCGTTAGGATTAAATCGAGTTGAAACCACTAATGTATTGCGATCTTTATTAAAACAAGGTCATCTGAAACAGCAGGATAATCGTTTCTTTGCGGTGCAGAAACAAGGAGAATTAATTTAACCATGAACTCACAGCAACGTCCCTCAAATATACAACGAGGTGTTCCCACATCTACCCAAGGGTCGAGTTTAGCCGATATTTTAGAACGGGTTTTAGATAAAGGAATTGTCATCGCTGGGGATATTTCCGTTTCCGTGGGTTCCACCGAACTCCTGAATATTAGAATCCGTTTGTTAATTGCTTCGGTAGATAAAGCTAGGGAAATTGGGATTAATTGGTGGGAAAGTGACCCCTATTTAAGCAGTCAAACCAAAATTTTAACCGAGAGTAATCAACAATTATTAGAACAGGTTAAATTATTACAGGAAGAAGTCAAAGCCTTAAAAACATTATTACCCCAAGAAAACCAACCCAACCCAATTTCTGATCCTCATCAATAACTGTTGTAAATTCATCCCTACAGGGTAAAGTATTAAATTGTAGGGGCGGGTTATATAAAAATTTCTGATATCAATAGATCACTATAATAAACCCGCCCAACCCCACCATTAACCTTCAATTAATTGTGAATTAGGGGGTGGGGGGTTATGGAGATTATTTATGCGTGGTGGCGGGTTTAGTGGGGGCGGGTTTAGATAAACTATTTATGGGTATCAAAGGTTAACTCGAACCCGCCCCTACAGAATTGTGATCATTTTATAATTTTAGGGACGGGTTTAGATTGTTTATGAGGATCAAAGATTAACTTGAACCTGCCCCTACGGGTTGATTTTAGATAGAATAGAAATATTGTATTGATTTTATGAAACTATGAAATACAATCGGGATATTCATCATCGCCGTTCTATTCGTCTACAGGGATATGATTATAGTCAACCAGGAGCTTATTTTATAATGCTTTGTATTGATAAACGAGAATGTTTATTAGGGGATATTCAAGAGCAAACTGTTATTTTAAGCCGTTATGGTGAAGTTGTTGATTTTAATTTGTTTAATCTGACTAAAATTTATCCTAGCATTCAATTAGATAGTTTTGTAATTATGCCAAATCATATTCATGGTATTATTATACTAACGAATTATAGCCATAATTTGTCTGAAATTATCAGAGGGTTGAAAACATTTTCAGCCCGGAGAATTAATCAATTGCGATCGCTTTCAGGAATATCTGTATGGCAAAGAGGATATTATGAACACATTATTCGGAACGAAACAACATTAACAAAAATTCAGGAATATATTTTGAATAATCCCTATAATTGGCAAACGGACGAAATGCACCCGTCACAAAAATTTCCAATTTCTCAAAAATTCAATATTAAATTAAATAATAACATTAAATTACCGATGAATTTATCATCCTAATTACCCCAATCGTAGGGGCGGGTTCTGTACAAATTTATGATATAACAGATCACTATAATAAACCCGCCCAAGCCCCACCATTAACCTTCAATTAATCGTGAATTAGGGGTGAGGTAGGGACGGATTTAGGGAGATTATTTATGAGTGGGGGCGGGTTTAGGTAAATTGTTTATGGGTATCAAAGATTAACTTGAACCCGCTCCTACAGACCTTTTATTCATTCATAGTTTTATAAGTAGAAACAGCAGAAGGAGAACTGCGGTTGAGATAACGGAAAATCCAATATTTAAACACCGCATCTAAAATAACTGGAAAAGTCGCAATAAACAAAAAGTTAAATTCTCGATTTTCAGGAAGTCCAAAATGTCGGGCGGTACTTTCTAAAATTACTTCCCAACCGTGGGGAGAGTGAAACCCGACGAACATATCCGTAGACAAAATAATAATAAAAGCTTTCGCACTATCACTCAACCCATAAATTAAATCCCCCATAAATAATTTGAGAGTCTCTACCTCGCTGCGGTTGGAAACCAAAATAAAAGCAAACATCAAAACCGAGATAATATCTGCAAAAACATTTTTGATAGCACCACCACTATCTCCCTTATATTCTTCCGCTATTTCTTGGGCTTTTTCCTTTAACTTTTCATCTAATTCTTCCGATGTTAGAGAAGGAGCTTGACCAATTAATGCCTTAAATTTTAAGCGTTCTTCATAATGTTTTAACTCGATAAAGGCTTCCTCCTCCATATCCATATTGATAAAAATAGGGGTTTGTTCCTTATTTGTAAATACATGATCAATAATCGGCCCGACAACGAAATTTTTCGCTAATTGTTGAGTGAGTAAAGGAATTAAAATCAACAATAGAATAAATCGGACAGATTCTAGGGTTCTTTTTTGAGTTTGTTTATAACTCTCGATAATTTCCGATTCCGATCCGGGTCTGAGTTCCTGTTTAATTCGACTTAAAGTTCTCAATAAAGAACGGGGTAAAACCCGAGTCGAATTCTTGTTCCTCAAACTCGGTTTTATCGGTTTTCTGGAACTAGGAGTTCCGTTACTATTTAAAAAATTATTGTTTTTAGAACCCGGATTTAGAGTTGGATTTTGAGGAGTTTTTGTCGGGGTTGGTAATAGAGATTTTTCGGGAGAATTGGGGGGAAAATTGACCGAAAAATCTAGGAATTCTGGGGATTGATAACGAGTAACTACCGCATCAATATAATCAAGTTTTTCACAAATAGCAGCAACTATTTTAGGGTGAGGTAATGATCCATTCGAGGTAACTTTTTGCTCTAATTCCAGGTTAATACCGGAGTCGGGATTGATTTGTTCTGACCATCCCAAAACTGAACGGCTGGCATTAAATACTATTAAGCGAGTTTGAATAATTTTGAGATATTTTTTTAGTTCAGAATTAAAATAAGAAAGGGCGCGATCGCTATATTCAGGATGGGATTCTGGGGATATTTTTTCACCTTGGAAATGCTCATTTTCAATAGAACGAATCTTCAATGCAGCATCATATGCTTGATCCAAAGCCCGTTCGGGTGTACCACGAAACCATTGATTAGTATTACCAAAGAACTGTTGAAATAGACCAGAATCAGCAGCGGCCATAGTTTAGACCTCTTAAGAATAACTAGAGTGAGTATAAATTAAAGACGTTCTGGTGGAACATCGGTACAATGTACGGGATATCTTAACAAATTTTAGACCGATTGCCGTGCTCTCTCCTGCTTTATGGATTACCGGAAGTTCCCAAAGTGGCAAAACCACTCGCCTGATCGAATTATTTTGTGAGTGGACACCCTTACTGGGAACCCTGCCCCACCCCCCCCAACCCCAAAAACGCAAACCCAGGTTAAATCCTGAGTCCGTCGCCACCACGACCTTAATTTTTGCCGCCAATGGCGATAACCGCATCGCCCTGGTTAACCGTTTAACCACAACACCCCAGGGACAATACGCCTTTTACTCCACAACCCCTTTAGGGTTTTTTGAAGACGAAGTAATTCTGTTTTGGCCCCTATTAGTGGAAAAGTTAGGGTTAAAAGCCCAATTTCCCCTGGGTTTACGCCCCGAAACCGAACAGGAACTTGCCCTAGGGCTTTGGAGTCGAGATCAGTCAATCAGTAACCTCAGACGTCCAGGGGTCAGCCTGAACCGGATGGTGCGGCAGATTCTGGATATTTTGCAACTAGGAGCCCTGAGCCTGACACCCATAGAAGCCATTCCCCAGATTTTAGAAAAGGGATTTCTCCCCACGGGCGACATCGAAACCCCCTATAACCTGATCGGAGAGTGGCTGCAACAATGGCGGGACTGGTGCTTAGAGCGAGGCTTACTCACCTATGGGATTATTGCCGATCTCTATGGTCAACACCTGCTGCACCATCCCACCTATCAAAAACACCTACTGCGTCGATATCCGGTAGTTTTAGCCGACGATGTGGACGAATATCCCGTCCTAGCCCGTCGCTTGTTTGAATTTTTTCTGGAGCAGGGAAAAATGGCTGCATTTACCTACAATCCTAATGGGGCCGTACGTCTGGGGTTAGGGGCTGACCCGATGGCTCTATCAGATTTACAAAAGCGATGTCGTACCGAAACCCTAGACCGACCCAGGGGTTTAGGCAAACAACTGGCCCAACCGATTTTAGATTTGGTGCTTGAGAATGCCATTGCTTTTCCCGACTCCCTCTTGTTTTCCCCTCAGATTCAATCGATTCAAACCGTATCGCGGGCCGATTTGCTCCGACAAACCGCCGAACAGATTATCACTGGGGTCAAAACTGGTCAGGTACGACCCGATGAAATTGCCCTGATTGGCCCTGGTTTAGATGCGATCGCCCGTTATACCCTGCGAGAACTCCTCAACCATGCAGGAATCGCCGTTGAGTCGATGCAAGAACAACGCCCCCTGATCAGTTCGGCCCTGGTGCGAGGCTTATTAACCCTAATGGCACTGGTCTATCCGGGTAATGGTCATTTGGTGCATCGAGATGCGATCGCCGAAATGCTGGTAACACTGAGTCGTTACACCCATCACACCCCAGACCAAGAGTTAATTATTTCTCCCCCTGCCCCCCCTGCCCCCCCTGCCC
>MNYZ01000004.1 GCA_001873365.1 Oscillatoriales cyanobacterium CG2_30_40_61
GAAGTACCCTTAATCGGGTCAGACGTACTGGCGGGGTTTGAACAGTTAAGACTGTTTGACCTAGTTAAGTGTCATTAAGCAAGAATCTCCCGTTACAGCCAAAGGCTTAACCGTGAGAGTGTCAACAACATTGAGATCAGATCATGGTAAAGATTTTGCTAGTTGAAGATAATGAAATGAATCGGGATATGCTCAAACGACGTCTATTCCGAAAGGGATATGAGGTATTTATTGCCGTCGATGGGGCTGAGGGTGTGGCAGTGGCCTGTTCTACAATGCCCGATCTGATTCTGATGGATATGAGTTTACCTGTGATGGATGGATGGGAAGCCACTAGACAAATTAAGGCAGATCCAAAAACTCAAGCTATTCCTGTGATTGCATTAACGGCCCATGCAATGGCAGGCGATCGGGAAAAATGTTTAGCAGCCGGATGCAATGATTATGATACCAAACCCGTAGAATTTCCCCGTCTCTTGGAAAAAATAGAACTCTGTTTAAAGAAAGCCACCGCACCGTAATCAGTTATCAGTTAACAGTCAACAGTTATCAGTTCAGAGAAAATATCAATCTCTAGTTTTAACTTTTAGACTGATTTGATCAAAACCCTAACTGGAGGCGTGGTACTCGTTGTTAATATCCCAGGACGATAGTAGGAGCCACTAATAAGAGATGGACGCCCAACCTGATCGCGTGCTAATTGTTGATGATAATGAGGTTAACCGTGACCTCCTAGCTAAACGACTCCAGCGCCAAGGTTATGGCGTGATCGTTGCTTCTAATGGCTTTGAAGCTCTGTCCATGATGGCATCAATGTCCTTGGACTTGGTGTTACTAGATATTATGATGCCTCAAATGAATGGCTATCAAGTCTTGGAAACTTTGAAAGCTGATCCCGCCCTGCGTCATATTCCTGTGGTGATGATTTCGGCGGTTAATGATATTGATAGTATTGTTCGTTGTATTGAATTAGGGGCTGAAGATTATTTATCCAAACCATTTAATCCGGTTTTATTAAAAGCTAGAATTAATGCCTGTTTAGAAAAAAAACGCTTACGGGATCAAGAACAAGCCTATTTAAAAAAGTTAGCTGAAGAACAGGAAAAATCGGAAAGATTATTATTAAATATTTTACCCGAAGCGATCGCCCAACGTCTAAAACAGGGAGAAAGCACCATTGCCGATAGTTTCGCCGATGTGACGGTTCTATTTGCAGATATTGTTAATTTTACTAAATTATCCGCTAATTTATCCCCAGCTCAATTAGTGGAAGTTCTGAATGAAATTTTTTCGGCTTTTGATGAATTAGCAGAAAAATATGGCTTAGAAAAAATTAAAACCATCGGAGATGCTTATATGGTGGTTGGGGGACTTCCCACTCCTCGCCCTGACCATGCGGAAGCGATCGCAAATATGGCCTTAGATATGCAAAGAATTATCGGTCAATTTCGTCTCCAAAACAATGAACCTGTACAAATGCGCACCGGAATTAATATCGGTGCAGTCGAAGCGGGGGTTATTGGTACAAAGAAGTTTACCTATGACCTCTGGGGAGATACGGTAAACACCGCTAACCGCATGGAGTCCCACGGCGTCGCCGGCAAAATTCAAGTCACAGAAACTACCTACCAACGTTTAAAAGATAAATACATTTTTGAGGAGCGCGGCATTATTGAAATTAAAGGCAAAGGCGAAATGTTCACCTATTTCCTCACCGCCAGAAAAGATTGAATTAGGGAACAGGGAACAGGTAATAGGTAATAGGTAATGGGTAATGGGTAATGGGTAATAGCCAATAGTTTACTACCCCTGCTCCCCCTGCCTCCCCTGCTCCTACTCCCTACTTCCTGTGTCGCAAAATAGTTAAACTTAATCCAAATAATCCTAAAGATAGGGATACGGCGATCGCTGTAACTAAAATTAAAGGTTGAGTAGCTTGGCGAACTGCGATCGCACAAAGTGCCCACATAATTACAAAAGGATAGGCAATTTCATTCCGTTCAATAATTAAAATAGCAGCTAAGGTTCCAGCAATCACTAATAAAATAGCCGTCCATAATTCCGGTGAAATTCCTCCCCCTTGCCATTGCCAATTTTCCAAAACTAAAGCGACATTTACCATGGTTGCCACACTAATCCAACCTAAATAAATACTAATCGGAAGATCAACATACCAGCGTTCTTGTTTAGAAACCCTAACCCTCCCAATATTTAATCGTAAATAAGCCACAATTAAGGAATTTAAAATGGCGATCATTGCCCCCAGGGACAAAAAAAACATCTGATTTTGAAATAAAAATACCCAAATAATTTGAGCAACACTAGCTAAAACCAAGGCAAAACCTAACTTCTCTAATCGATAATTTTCCTGGTTTTGAGGTAAAAATTGATATCGGGCAAAAGCGAATAAACCTAAATAAATTAAGCCCCAGATGGCAAAGGCATAATTAGCCGGAATAATTTTAACTTCTCTAAAAATTGTATTAGAAATTTCTCCAATAGTTAAGCCATTCAATGGTGCTAAATTCGCTAATACATTAACTCCAAATGCGACGATTATCGCTATTAAATTTGCCCATTGTCTGAGGGAATTAAGATGATAGTCAGAAGAATTAGTCTGCATGGGTCTAATAATTAGGTAATGGGTAATGGGTAATAGGTAATGGGTAATATTTTACTTCCCCTGCCCCCCCTGTTCCCTGTTCCCTGTTCCCTGTTCCCTACTAAAAAAAATCCACCAGACACGCTCAATTGTATCTGGTGTATCTATTTTAATCGGTAGAAACCGTTATTCGTTGAGTTTTATTCAACGCCCTGGGAAACCGAAGGACGAGGAATTACCCGACGATTTAATTTAGGTTTAGAAGACGGGAGCGGCATTTCTTCCTCCTCGGGGGCGAATTCGGAATCTAACCAACTGGGGCGAGTTTGATCGTAGGCCAGTTGTAAAGCCGCGGCAGCGATCGCCTGGGGATCGTATTCCTCACTCAATTGAGCTACAATCGGTAAGAAAGAGGCAACCCGTTCACCCGTTAAGGCTTCCTGCACTCGTCCTTGTAACCGTTCAATATAACGGCCTTCAATTTGCGATCGCTTAGGAACCGACAACACCGTAAAGTTATGATTCAAATGGCGCTCGATTAACCGCAGTTTCCGGCGATCAATCGGTTGAATCAGCGTAATGGCGATTCCATCCCGTCCGGCGCGACCTGTCCGACCAATCCGGTGAACATAACTTTCCGCGTTATCGGGTAAATCGTAGTTAATCACGTGGCTGAGATGATCCACATCTAATCCCCGGGCTGCGATATCGGTAGCCACGATCCAACGCACCTGACGGCGGCGGAATCGTTGTAGCAGCCGTTCCCGTTGGGTTTGGTTCAAGTTCCCATGATATTCGTCAACACTGTGACCTGCGGCTTGCAGGAAAGTGGTTAACTCCGCAGCAGCTTGTTTAGTGCGGACAAAAATAATCGCTGATTCGGGATCTTCTAATTCTAAAATCGGTTGCAACGCCCGGGCTTTTGACCACCCACGGGGAGCCATATAAGCACGCTGTTCAATGCGTTTGGGGGTAGCTTTGGGGTTTTCAGCTTTAATGGTGACTGGATTTTTGAGGAATTTCTTCACCAGTTTCCAAATCGAAGGCTCCATCGTAGCCGAGAAAAACGCCGTTTGCCGATCTTCAGCAACGGATTCTAGGATTTTTTCCACATCCTGAATAAAGCCCATGCTTAACATTTCATCGGCTTCATCCAACACTAACCACTTAATCCGATCAAATTTCAGATTACCCCGGTTGAGTAAATCTAAAATCCGTCCAGGTGTGCCAACGACAATCTGCACGCCCTGTTGTAACCGTTGGATTTGTCTGTCAATGGACTGACCGCCATAAACGGTTAACACATACAAGCTGCGATCATCGGTCATTTTCCGAATCGCTTCTTTAACCTGCATGGCTAACTCCCGAGTTGGGGTCAGGATTAACGCTTGTACGCCCTTTGCACTTGTATCCAGTTGCTCCAGAATGGGCAATGAAAAGGCGGCTGTTTTGCCCGTCCCGGTTTGAGCCAGTCCCACCACGTCCCGTCCAGACAAAATATGGGGAATTGCTTCGACTTGAATGGTGGTTGGCTCGCTAAAGCCTATTGTTTCCAGATAACTAGCACGTTCTTCGGAAATTCCTAAGCTTGCAAAAGATGGACTCATTAATTCTCCTATCTATGTGTTTTAGCCCGGTTCCTGACTTTGCCCTATTCATTTGAGACACTGGTAATACAATGCAGAGGTTTATTAGTTTTGCTATAACGCTTGACGTAGCTCTCTACAAACGTTGAGTTACGCTGTCTCTCGGGCATCTTGGAACCTATTTATATTCCAAGGTCTTCAAAAGTTCCTGAACTCACTTTTCTTCACAACCGGTGAGGCTGTTTAGTCAATCAGATTCTTTATAGACCATCTCTCTCTAGGATAACGCTTAACATTCAGAAACATAACAACAAATTCCTTAAAATTTGCGGCGATTTCTTGAAATTGTTTAGCTGTCAGCTTTTAACGGCTAACATTTTATTTTAAGACGTAACCATAGAGGTCATAAATATCAGCATCGGTGATTTGGACTTTCACCATTGAACCCAAACGGGCATCGCCTTCAATATAGATTAAACCATCTACTTCGGGGGCGAAACGGGAAGAACGACCGATCAGTTCTCCGGTTTGGGGGTTTTGTTGTTCAATGAGAACGTCTACCACCTGTGCGATCGATTTTTGATTTTGCTTCAAGGAAATCGGTTGCTGTACCTCCATTAAGGCATCCCGACGGGCATCCATTATCCCTTGAGGCAGTTGATTCGGCAATTTGTAAGCGGGGGTTCCTTCTTCGGGGGAGAAGGTAAACACGCCAACGTGATCGAACTCGTGGCGTTGCACAAATTCCCGCAGGTGTTCAAAATGTTCCTCAGTTTCTCCTGGGAAACCAACAATAAATGTGGTACGAAGCACCGCATCTGGGATAGCGGTTTTCAGCGTTTCGATAATCCGATCGTTGACTCGCCCTTGCCAGGGACGGTTCATCGCCCGTAACACATCGGGGTGTGAATGTTGTAGCGGTAAATCTAAATAGGGTAAAACGTTAGGGGTCTCTTGCATTGCTGCAATTACTTTTGGGGTTAACCCCGTTGGATACGCATAGTGCATCCGTATCCAGGGAATATCAACTTTTCCTAATGCCCTTAATAATTCTGCCAGTTTGGGTTCACCGTAGAGATCCAGTCCGTAGTTGGTCGTGATCTGAGAAATAAGGATTATTTCCTGAACCCCTTGATCGGCTAATTGCTGGGCTTCAGTAACAATAGATTCTATAGTACGCGATCGTTGGTTTCCGCGCAAGTGGGGAATAATACAAAAAGCGCAACGATAGTCACAACCCTCTGCCACCCGCAGATAGGCAACCCCTTCACTGGTGGTACGATAACGGGGTACGGTTTCATCGGCGATATAGGTGGGTTCGGCGGAAACTTCTTTAACTCGTTCTCCCTGTTCCACCCGTTTGATCACATCGACAATTTTATGATAGTCTCCGGTTCCAACTACCGCAACGGCTTCGGGGAGTTCGTCTAATAGTTGTTCTTGGAAGTGCTGCGCCATGCACCCGGTAATCACAATTTTTTTCTTGGCGTCGGCTAATTCTACCAGGGTACGCACCGATTCCTCTCGGGCGGCTTCGATAAAACTACAGGTATTGACAATAACGTAATCCGCTAATTCTTCGTTAGAATCAACCTGATAACCTGCCTGTACCAATAGACCCAAGATATGTTCGGTATCAATGCGATTTTTTTCGCAGCCGAGGTGAGAGATCGCAATAGTTGGCTGAGTTGCCATTCTAATAAAATTCTGTATGAAAATTACACAACTAATTTTAGATTATACCATATATTTCAAACTTTGGTTAAAATCCGTAGGGTGAGGGTATTCCCCCGCAGGCGCTAAGATTATCGCATTTTTGGTAATATCATCTCAAAAATCAGGAGAGTTTTTTATGTTCTTAAAGCAAATTTTATTACTCGGAACTATTTTATCTTTAGGGGTAATTTTCCCTATACCTGTCAAAGCAGAATCTACTCCAAAACCTCAATTAGAATTATCTCAACAATCGGTTTCTGAAAGTAAACGTCAACTAATTAGGGAATTAATAGAGATCACCGGAGGAGAAAAACTATTTAGACAGGTTAGCCAAATTACATCCGCCCAACTTCAACAGGAATTTACTGGCATCTTAGAATCTATTGTACCAGAAACATCAGGAATTTCTCCAGAAAAAAAACAACAAATGATTAATAAAATTAACCAAGATATGAGTCGAATTATGACCCAATATAATCAACGGTTAATGGAAAAACTTGATTTTAACCAAATTATGGAAAAAGTCTATTATCCCCTATATGATAAATTTTTTACAGAAGAAGATTTACAAACCCTGATTGACTTTTATCAAACACCGACAGGCAAAAAAACTATTAGTGTTATGCCTCAATTACTCCAAGAATCAATCCAACGATTTTCCCAAATTATTCAACCTCAAGCTACCCAAATTTTTAAAGAAATATTTCAACAAGAAATAGACCGTTTTAATTCTAAATAATTAATTAGGGAACAGGGTAGAGGATTTGTAATTTTCTCCTTGCCAATTTAATTAATCGCCCCACCAAATCAGAGAAATCATAGTTTGATTTGTGCTTATCCTCTGACAAAACTGGATTCATAACCCCTAAAATTTCCTGTTCTTTTAGTAATTGTAACGCCGCTAGTATGACTTCAGAAGCCGATGAATATTTCCCGTTTCTGACCGTTGACTGAACAAACTGCTCAAGTTCAGGAGTTAAGGATATATTCATAATAATTTAGAGGGTTACGTCCTAGGGTTTACAATAGAAAATGAAACAGCCCCACTATAATCAATCTAACATGAAATCCGATCTTTTTTCCATCTTAACTAACGGATTAATTGTCTCCTGTCAAGCGCCAATTGATTCCCCCCTACATGATCCAATTGTCATTGCAGCCATGGCTAAAGCCGCCGTTAACCAGGGTGCATTAGGGGTGAGAATAGATACCCCAGCCCATGTTGAAGCCGTGCGTAAACGGGTTTCTGAGCCGATTATTGGGTTATGGAAACAACAAATTCCGGGGTTTGATGTGTATATTACGCCTCGATTTGAAGATGCGGTGGCGATCGCAAATTCCGGGGCTGATATAATTGCGATTGATGCTACTTTGCGAGACCGTCCCCAAGGAGAAACCGTCAAGAATTTAATTGCTAAAATCCATCAACAATTAGGCAAATTTGTGATGGCGGATGTGGATAGTTTGGAAGCGGCTATAGGAGCGGTAGAAGCGGGTGCGGACTGTGTGGGTACAACCTTATATGGTTATACAAAAGCCACCCAAAATCAATCTCCCCCGGGTTTTGATTTATTAACCCAAATGGTTAAACAATTGCCAATTCCTGTAATTTGTGAAGGAGGAGTTGCTTCCCCTGAAATGGCTAGAAAAGCCTTAGATTTAGGAGCCCATGCGGTGGTGGTTGGCACAGCAATTACGGGAATTGACTTATTAGTTAAAACCTATCAATTAGAATTATCTAAAAATCTTTGATCGAGTTTTGCTAATAATGCGCCTAATGTTTCAGAAACAATACTAACTAAACGATAAAATGCGATCGCACCGAGTAAAACCCCGGCGGAAAATTGTTGACTTAATAACCCTAAAATAGTGGCTTCAAACACCCCTAACCCGCCCGGTGCCCCCGGAATTAATAACCCCAATAACCAAGAAAAACTATAGGCTCCTAATAACATGGGAATTTGCTCAAAGTTGAGGGGAGTTAATGCGAGTAAGGTCAACATAAAACCCGACCATCTTAATAGAATAAAACCCACTCCTCCCAATAGGGGTTTGAAGGGATAATAGTCTAATTGACAGGAGGCTTCCTGGGGAAAACTAGAGAGTTGTTTTTTAAATTTTGCGGTTTCCAAATAGTGCAGAATTGGGTTTAGAATTCGAGGATGAATCCCAATTCCTAAAGCAATTAAACAGATAATTTGGATAATCCAATAGGGGCTATGATAGCTCACTAACGCCACCCCTAAAGCTGCGGCTGCCATCATTAAGGGTTCGAGTAATACACTCAAAGCCGCGGCTTCTAGGGCAATTCCAGAGTCTTTCATTGCCACAATTCGGCCATAGAAATGCCAAATATTTCCGGGTAAATATTTAGCAATATTAGTAATTAAATAAAGTCGTAATCCCCAACGAGATCTAATGGGTTGCTTAAACTGTTTAACAATAATCAACCAGACAAAAGCCGACCAAACGTGAGCAGAAAGGGTAACAAAAAGAGCTAAACCGAGATAGCTCCATCCCGTTGAAGTGATATTAATTTCAGAAATTTCTTGCCAATGTTTTCTAAAGTTTGCGGCTAAGAAAAATAATGTTCCCCCGAGAATCAACCATCGTAAATAAGGTTTAACCAAGCTGAGTGTAACTTTCCCCGCTTGGATGATCCTATCTAAAAATCCAGGTTTTTTATCGGATTTTGATAGCTGAATTTTGAGTTTTGTAGGTTGCATTTTAAAGTTATAATAAAGATCATTAAGCAGTAGGTTGATAACTAGAAATTATTCGTCCTGCTCCTCGCAATTGTTTGAAATAATACTGAATACAAGCATCGCCATCGAGTGACAATTGATCAATTTTAATTCCATTGCGACCGTGTTGACTGCCCGAACTATGGATATATTGTTTGTTTCCCAGATATAATCCAACGTGGGTGGCTTTTTCAACGGTTCCAAAAAATATTAAATCTCCGGGTAAAAGCACGGAAAAATCCAATTTTTCTCGATCAAAAGCCAAGGTTTGAGCAAAAGTTTCCTGTTGATAGGCGTCCCGAGGAATCCAAATCCCAACGGCAGCAAACGCGGCTTGCATCAAACCCGAACAGTCATAATTAGGGCCGATTGTTCCCCCCCAAAGATAATAATTAGGGGTTGCCATGGCGGCTTGAGTAAACTGAATAATTTTAGGAATTGTAGCTTGAATTTGGGCCTCTGACCAAATCGAGGCAAGATAGGGTTGAGTGGCAATCTCTAAATGATGTTGATCCTCAGTGCGTAACCAAGCGGTATAATTATCTTCACATAATTGTACTAAAATATTGGGTGAATTATGGGTGTGATTGTTTGGTTTCGGAAGTAGACGTAAATGACGATAGGCAGCCACTTGAGTTGCTAAAGTTTGGCAATCGGCCCCATCATAGAGATCTAAATTCTCTCTACAAAAATACTCCATCGGATCTGATAAGGGTTGGGAAATCATAAATGAAGTTAATCGATATTAACCGTTAAGGGTAGGACAAGTCACCCTTACCTAAAACCTGACCACTGACACTTGAAAGCTGAAATGACTTTTTTCCATTCCGATGAACAACTAGAAACTCAAGGCATTGGCATTATAAATGCAACTCGCACCCAATTTCCAGGTTTAGCCGCCAATCAGGTAGCCATGACTTGGTTAGTCTATGACCCGCCGATTTCGGTAAATACCGGGGGGGCTTTAACCCCGGAGGAATTTGGCAAATATCCGGTGCGGGGATTTAATTATCGGGGAATTGAACCCATTTATCCGGCTAGTATTGTCAAGTTATTCTATCTCCTGGCCGTTTTTGAGTGGAAAGACAAGGGAATGTTACGGACAACCCCAGAACTGGAACGGGCCATTAGAGATATGATCACGGATTCTAGTAATGATGCCACCAGTTTAGTAGTAGATGTCCTAACTGGAACCACAAGCGGGCCAGAATTATCCCCAGGGCCCTTTGAAACCTGGAAAAGTCAGCGAAATTTGGTGAATCGTTATTTACAAACCCTGAACTGGCCAGAATTTGAATCAATTAATGTGAATCAAAAAACTTGGTCTGATGGAGCTTACGGTCGAGAACGGATTTTTTTAGGAGAATTAATGGAAAATCGCAATCTGTTAACCACTAATGCTACCGCGAGATTATTGCATAGTATTATGGGTGGGGTAGCGGTTTCTTCTGTGGCTTCGGGTCAGATGATCAAATTAATCAAGCGCAGTCTTGACCCTAAAGATTTAGCTGATCATCCTGAGAATCAAGTCGCAGGTTTTTTGGGAGGGGGATTACCTAAAACCGCCAAACTCTGGTCAAAAGCTGGACATACAAGCCAAGTTCGTCATGATGCGGCTTATATTGAACTTCCCTCGATTCGACCCTATTTATTAGTGGTATTTACGGAAGGAAAAACCCAAAGTCAGAATCAGGAGATTTTACCGTTTATTTCTCAAAAGGTGGTAGAAGCAATGAAAGGTTTATAAATTCGTATCAAAAGCTACAGTTAACCGTTCTCTAAAAATCTTATATCTCAATTACCTTAAAAAAACAGGGGAAAAAGGCTGTGCGATTTCAATCTTACGATCCAGGTGAATTCTACGATGAACTTTTTGTCGCCAAAGGACAACCCCGTCCCTACGCAGTACCCTTAATTGATCGGATTAATTCTTTATCCCCCGGGGATTTGGAAATTCGACAGGAAGCGGCAAAAACGGCCATGATGAAATTGGGCGCAACTTTTAATGTTTATAATGATAGTCAAGGGACAGAAAGAATATTACCCTTTGACTTAATTCCTAGAATTGTTTCCGCTTCCGAATGGTCTCATTTAGAACGAGGATTAAAGCAGCGTATTCATGTATTAAATCTATTTATTGATGATATTTATGGAGAACAGAAAATCGTCAAAGATGGAATTATTCCTGAAGAATTAATTCTTTCTTCTAAGGGTTTTCTGAAGGCTTGTATTGGATTAAAACCACCTAAAAATATTTGGTGTCATATTACCGGGACAGATTTAGTTAGAGATCAGAAGGGAAAATGGTACGTTCTCGAAGATAATTTACGCTGTCCCTCGGGGGTTTCTTATGTTTTGGAAAATCGCCGGGTAATGAAAACCACCTTTCCCCAACTTTTTGCTAAATTAGGGATTCAACCCGTTGATGAATACCCGAGTCATTTATTAGATACTTTGCTGAATTTAGTCGGAGATCATATTAATAATCCGACGGTAGTGGTTTTAACTCCGGGGATGTATAATTCCGCCTACTTTGAACATTCTTTTTTAGCCCAACAAATGGGGGTAGAATTGGTAGAAGGACGGGATTTAGTGGTTAGTGATGGCTATGTACAAATGCGAACCACTAAGGGATTAAAACGGGTGGATGTGATTTATCGTCGAATTGATGATACTTTTATTGATCCCTTAGTTTTTAATCCAGAATCAATGTTAGGAGTTCCGGGGTTAACAGAAGTGTATCGTAATGGTCGAGTTGCTCTGGCGAATGCGTTGGGAACCGGAATTGCAGATGATAAAGTGATTTATGCTTATGTTCCCCAAATGACTCAATATTATTTAGGAGAAGAACAAATTTTATCCAATGTTCCTACCTATTTATGTTGGGAACCGAAACAACTAGAATATGTACTAAATCATCTGGAGCAATTAGTTGTTAAAGCGGCGAATGAAGCGGGGGGATATGGGATGTTAGTTGGAACCCAATCTACGGAATTAGAACGTCAAGAATTTGCTGAAAAAATTAAGGCGAATCCCCGCAATTATATTGCCCAACCAACCTTATCTTTATCCCGAGTTCCTACCTTACTCGGAGATACTTTTGAAGGGTGTCATGTTGATTTAAGACCCTATATTTTATATGGTGAAGATATCTATGTTCATCCGGGGGGATTAACGCGCGTAGCGATGAAAAAAGGGTCATTAGTGGTTAATTCTTCTCAGGGAGGAGGGAGTAAGGATACTTGGGTTTTATGTGAATAAATCTGGATCACGGATTTAAGAGGATTTCACGGATTTCACGGATTTTTTTAGGTTGGGTTCATCTTATTCAACAGTAAACCGTTAACAATTTTTAATATGTTAAGTCGTGTTGCAGATTCTATTTATTGGTTAAATCTGGATCACGGATTTAAGCGGATTTCACGGATTTGACGGATTTTTGAATCTGTGTTATAGCAGGGAACAGGGAACGCCACAGAAAAATAGGGGTGTACGGCGCGCGGTTTTAGCATCAGTCTATAGTTCTAACACCCCAGGCGCGACTGCCATAATCTGTGTTAATCTGCGTAATCATCTTAAATCTGTGTTCGGATTTCACGGATTTCACGGATTTTTTTAGGTTGGGTTCATCTTATTCAACAGTAAACCGTTAACAATTTTTAATATGTTAAGTCGTGTTGCAGATTCTATTTATTGGTTAAATCGTTATGTAGAACGGGCGGAAAATATTGCTCGTTTTATTGACGTCAATCAAAATTTGTTATTAGATTCTCCCTCCGGTGTTCAACAACAGTGGAAACCGATTGTTGTAACCACGGGAGATTTAGAACTATTTAAAGAACGCTATGGAGAAGCGACCGCCGAAAATGTGATTCGGTTTTTGACTTTTGATAGTAATTATCCCAGTTCTATTTTATCTTGTTTACGGGCTGCCCGGGAAAATGCTCGTTCAGTTCGAGAAATTATTTCTTCGGAAATGTGGGAACAGGTGAATGAATTTTATATGATGGTTAGGGATGCGGCTTTGGGAGATAGTTCCTATCAACTCTCGGACTTTTTCTATCAAGTGAAAATGCGCGGACACCTGTTTGCTGGGGTGATGGATGCTACGATGTCCCATAATCAAGGGTGGCATTTTGGTAATATGGGGAGATTATTAGAACGGGCGGATAAAACCTCTCGAATTTTAGATGTTAAGTATTATATTCTGTTACCTTCGGTACAGGATGTGGGAACAACTATTGATGAAATTCAGTGGATTGCATTGTTAAAATCTGCCAGTGCTTATGAAATGTATCGCAAACGCAAACAACACCGAATTACACCTTCTAGGGTGGTGGAATTTTTAATCTTAGATCGGGAGTTTCCCCGCTCAATTGAATATTGTTTGTTACAGGCGGAGCGATCGCTGCAATGTATTACTGGAACTAGCCCCGGAACTTGGCAAAATCCCGCCGAACGGGAGTTAGGACGGCTACGTTCTGAACTCGATTATCTGACTATTGAAGAAATTATGCAAACGGGAATTCATGAATTTTTAGATGATTTGCAACATCGAATGAATCATGTTGGTGAGCAAATTCATGAAGATTTTTTTGCCCTGAAACCTGTAGTTAGTCCCTTTGTCCAGACTCAGACTCAAGGGAGTTCGGTGAGCACTCCCCTGCGGTGATTTGGCTCTAGTGCAACCCCCCAGAGTTTCAAATCTTCTGTTTCAATGGCCACAACTATTCCAGGCTGATCCGATCTGAAATTGACCGTGGCGATCGCCAAAATTAGACTTGAGCAGCAACTTTTAAAATTCGTGAGTTGCCATGACCGGGCGTGGTAAAATGTGTGAAAATTCGCCCACATAATTTTTCCCAGAGGTATATTAATTCATGGAAGCAACACTGCTGTTAGCAAAGCTACCCGAAGCTTACTCTATTTTTAGCCCGGTTGTTGACATTTTGCCCGTGATCCCCGTATTTTTCCTATTGTTGGCTTTCGTTTGGCAAGCCTCCGTGGGATTCAAATAAGAAAACAAGTTTAAGCTATCAGCGTCTAGTTAGAAAATTTGGGGTTTTTCTCAACCCGATCTAGGGTTTAACCTCCCAATCTTTTTAACTCCACGCTGATAGCCTGCTCCCGTTAATCCTACTTTCTACCACCAATTGTTTTTTGGAAAGCGGGTCTATCGTTTAAACGTTGAATATATTCTAAAACCGCCGGATAGGGGCTTAAATCCAACTGCAACATCAAGGGAATATAGGCCAAAATTGAACCCACCGCAATATCAGCTACATTCAATTCATCACCCATTAAAAAGGGCTGTTGACTCAGAATTTTATTTAAAGGATTGAGTAAACGGGGGGTTTCTTTTTCCCGACTCGCTTCTATAAAAATCCCCGTTCCCAAGGTAGCATTACCAAATAATACCCATTGTGTAATGATAGCTCGTTCTTCAACAGAATTGGGTAGTTTGCCATGTTTTTCGGCTAAATATAATAAAATCGCGCCGGACTCCCACAGTTGAAAATCATCTTCTACAATAGCCGGAACTTTACCAATGGGATTAATTGATAAAAATTCAGGTTGTAGGTGTTCCCCCGTCGCCATATCTAATAAAATAAACTCGTAGGGAACCCCAATTTCTTCTAAATACCATTGAACAATTGAAGCCCGACTGCGAGCGCCACCATACAGTTTTAACATGAATCTTTATCCTTTTTTAAGCTGAGAACTTCCTCAGAAAGTCTATCATAAGATTAGGAAGACAAAACAGGATTAATATAAACAGGCGTGTTTGATAATATCTGCAAATTTCTAGCGGAGAATTTTTCCGAGGATTTAGCCAGTTGGTTATTGGGTTTTCCGATTCAGTTAACACAACTGAGCCCAACGGAATTATCCTTAGAACCAATTCGCGCAGATTCCTTGATTTTACTCCAATCTGATCAGTTGGTATTGCATACGGAATTCCAAACTCAACCGGATGCGATGATGCCATTTCGGATGTTAGATTATCGAGTTAGGGTATATCGACGGTTTCCGCAAAAGTCAATGCGTCAGGTGGTGATTTATTTACAGCCAACAAAATCCCCTTTAGTTCAACAAAATACCTTTAGATTAGAAAAAACCTCCCATGAATTTGAGGTCATTCGTCTTTGGGAACAACCCACAGAGGAGTTTTTGAGAATTCCTGGGTTATTACCTTTTGCGGTATTAAGTCAAACCAATAATCCCGCCCAGGTCTTAACTCAAATCTCCCAAATAACTGAACAAATTGCAGATCGGCGAGTTAAAAGTAATTTAATGGCTGCATCTGCAATTCTCGCCGGATTAGTATTAGAATCCGAAGTCATTCAACGGATTATTAGGAGTGATATTATGCAAGAATCTACCATGTATCAAGAAATTTTGCGACAAGGTAAAGAACAAGGTCGTGCTGAAGGTCGTGCTCAAGGTCTTACCGAAGGTCGTGCGGATGCCTTAAAACAAGTGGCAATTCTATTACTCAAAATGGGGATGAGTTTAGAACAAATTGCCGAAACAACACAATTAACTGTCGCGCAAATTCAAGAGTTACAACAAATCCAAGAACAGGAGAATCAAAATAATTAAAAAAAAATGGGAGGCAATTTCGGTGAAAATCAAGCTAATATCAAAGGATTTTGCCCCCATTGAAATCCCTTAAATAGAATTACAGAACTTGGTGAGTATAAGCGTGTTGTTTGACATTATCTTCAGTCCGAATCATGCGCTCGGAATTTAAAACTCGTTTTCGTTCTAAGGAGTAATTAAATTCTTTAAAACTGGTTCCTAAAGGAATATGAAGTTGAGCTTGGGGTCGATTCTTGTAAGTGCGAGTGGCGGCGATCGCGCGATCGCTAAAATTCTCACAAAAATGGGCATCTGTTGTTAATTCCGGGGGAATTTTAGCCTCTGCGTTCATTAAAATAGAACCTAATGTCACCGCCAAAGCCACTTCATAGGAAGTCGGAACTCCTTTCAGAATTGCTTGTAAAGCCGCTGAGGGAATGGGTTCAACCACTTTCACTTGATGAACTTGCCCATCTTCTTTAACAAAACAGGTGGCTAAACCAATGACGACATAATCATCAGTGGAGAGATCGGGGGCTGTTGGATAAGCTGTTGCAGTTGTCATAAAAAATTAAAAGGTTCAGAATTCCAAGAATCATTCGCTGGTTGCATTGTACCAAGTTCCGATCTTCCCCACCCAAACCGAATTAGACCCGGAAACTGTCTAAACCCTTACCTGACTTTAACAACAGGGATATTGTGAAACTCATCGAGCTTCACATTTTGCTAGAATATTTAACCAAACTTTATCAAAATGCCCTTGGGGTTTTCGGTTGGACTGTTTAATTCTCAGGGAAACCAGGCTTTTGTAGGGGTAGTGCCCGGTGTGCCTACCCTCCCCCTCCCCGATTTGCCGGCGTTTCCGGGATGGGGGCCACCACGGGGGGATGGGGGCCACCACGGGGGGATGGCCCCTACA
>MNYZ01000098.1 GCA_001873365.1 Oscillatoriales cyanobacterium CG2_30_40_61
GGTCTGGGGGGACAAATTGGCGATCTGTTAGCCAAAGGTTATAAAATTGGCACGGAATATGCCGATGTTCGTCGCTTCCGTACCGGATCTTGGCGCAGTAGCCCTAGTATTTCGGGCACAGGGGTAGGAGATATTCTTTCTAAATTAGATGCGATCGCCAGTGAGCATCAGGGGGAATATGTGCGTTTAATTGGAATTGACCCCAAAAACAAACGCCGTGTCCTGGAAGAAATTATTCAGCGTCCCGATGGCAAAGTGGTGCAAACGTCTTCGGCTCCGGCTTCCACCGCTGCCCCCAGTGCAGCAACCGTCAGCAGTGGCAAATTGGATAATAACGTTGCCGATCACGTTCGGGGTCTGTTAGCCAAAGGCTACAAAGTTGGCACAGAACACGCGGATGCTCGCCGCTTCCGTACCGGATCTTGGAACAGTTGTACTCCGATTCAATCTAACAATATCTCCGAAGTGATGGCAGCTTTAGACGGTTGCTTGAACGAACATCAGGGCGAATATGTACGGTTAATCGGGATTGACTCAAAAGCCAAGCGTCGGGTACTGGAGGAAATTATCCAACGCCCTTAACATCCAGTTTCATGTTTCAACGCTAGAGGTTCGAGTAAAGATGAACATATCGCCACCGCAACTCCTAAACCCAGATGTTTATGTGAGTGGCGATGTCACAATTGCTCCCGGGGCTACCCTAGCACCCGGGATCATCCTACAAGCGGCAACCGATAGTCAGCTTCGGATCGCTGCGGGGGTTTGTATCGGTCGGGGGGTGATTATTCAGGTTTACCAAGGTATCCTAGAGATAGAGACAGGTGTAGTCTTAGGTTCGGGGGTGTTGATTCTGGGGGCGGGAACCATTGGGGAAAATGCCTGTATTGGTTCGGAAACAACGATTTTGGAGAGTTCTATTGCACCTCAACAAGTTGTTGCCGCCAGATCTCTAATTGGAGATCGCTCTCGTATATTAGAACCGAAACAGGTATCTCCGCCACCAGAACCTGCTCCTGAACCAACGATTATCTCTGCATGGGTTGAAGATTCCGATCCTCTTTTAGAGTTGGTATCCTTTTCTCCTGAACCGGAGATTACCCAGGTATTAGAGGAAAAGCTCCCTCAATCGTTGGATGTTCTATCAACTCCTCCTGAACCTCAGATAGTAATATCATCCATCTTAGAAAAATCGGAAGCAACGGCTTTGGTTTCACAGTCCCCAGAATCCTCGGAACTGTCATCTCAACCCCTGCCTCCGGTCATCTATGGGAAAGAACATCTGAGTCAGTTATTGGATACATTGCTTCCCCATCGCAAAGCCTTCAATAACTCCCAGAGTTGAGGAGAGCACCGGGAGCACCGGGAGCACCGGGAGCACCGGGAGCACCGGGAGCACCGGGAGGCGAACTATTACCTATTACCTATTACCTATTACCCATTACCTATTACCTATTACCTATTACCCATACGGCATAACCGATCTATCGGAATGATTAAAAATGGACGCAAACAGACGAAATTCCGGCCATTCTAAACGGTCAAACCAGACCGATTTTAGAGATATGGCTCTGGGTTTAGTTTCTACTCAGAGCTTTCCGGCGATTGTGGGAACGGCGGATATGATGTTAAAGTCCGCCGGGGTTCATTTAGTGGGCTATGAAAAAATTGGGGGGGGACACTGCACAGCAATTGTGCGGGGTAAAATTGCTGAGGTGCGTTTGGCGGTGGAAACCGGGGCGCAAACAGCTAAACAGTTTGGTCAATTGATCTCTACCTTAGTAATTCCTCGACCCTTCCCTAACCTAGAAATTGTGTTTCCAATTAGTTCTCGTTTATCCGAGCTTACAAATCGGGGTACTGGTCATCGTTTGAGTAATCAAGCGGTGGGTTTACTAGAAACACGAGGATTTCCGGCAATGGTCGGGGCAGCGGATGCTATGTTAAAAGCGGCGGATGTGAGCCTGATGTCCTATGAACGGATTGGGGCGGGGTTGTGTACGGTTATTATTCGGGGCCCTGTATCCGATGTGGCAATGGCGGTGGAGGCGGGAATGTTTGAAGCCGAACGGATTGGGGAGTTAAACGCTGTAATGGTGATTCCTCGACCGTTGGAAGATTTGGATCAAACCTTACCTTTAGCCAGTTGTTGGCTAGAACAGCGTCAACCTCTGAGAGTACCAATTAGTGTGAAGGAACAGGAGAAAGAACTGGTAGAAATCCCCGATTTCCAAAAGTTACCCACTCCGGCTCAAGAAGAATATCTGTGACTATCTTGGTAAATCGAATATGGCTTTCGGTTTGATGGCTAACTTCATAACCCAATCTTCTGAGGGCTTTTTCTAAATCTTGACCTTGATCAATCTCTAGGTAATTTCACGAAGCAATTACCTTTTACTGAACAATATGCAGTCAAATTATTTTAGGACGTAATATTTGATCAGGAAAATGACAGTGAACAGCATCTTTTATTTCTTGTTTTAAACTTTCTAAATCATCAGCTTGGGTAATAATTGATTCCCCTAATGCTTGGGCAATATACCCCCCTTCAACATCAGATTCTACTAGGAAAATGATTTCCGTCATGGCTTAAATAACTTTTAGGTACAAGATAATCGCAGCTTTTCTAATTCTATCACTCCAGGCATGAAAAGCAACTATTAAACTATTGAAATCTAGCAATTAATCAAACTAACTCGACTCAATAATTATCGACAACTCACAAGCAACCTAGAAACAGGGTTTCTCCTCTCAAATGTGGCACTTAAGGTTGATTATTTTATTTAGGGATGGTTTAGGGTATACTTAATATCAAAATCTTTCAGCCTGAGTAGCTTTAATCATACATGAACCGACAGGCGTTGGTAGTCGGCATTAACCGATATCCTGATCTGGAAAATTTGAAAAGACCAGCTTTCGATGCGGAGGCGATCGCCCATCTTCTCGAAACCTACGGCGGTTTTAAGGTGCGTCGTTTGCCTGTAACCTGCGGCCCAGGAATGGGTGAAAGCAGAAGATTTAAGAGTTAGGTAGATAAACCTGGATGAGTTGAGGGAGTCAAGATCCAAACCGACTGAATGAGTCGGGCGGGCAATCAATTATAATTTGATTAAAGTAGCGATCGCCTCCGGCAATAGAATCAATCCGCTTGATCAAGGAGATAAATACCAATGGTTCGTAAAGCTTTAGTAGTAGGGATTAATCGTTATCCTGATTTAACGAATAATCAAGGTAAGTGCCAGCACCTAAAATATGCGGCGGCGGATGCAGACGCGATCGCCCGTTTGCTAAGAGAATATGGTCAATTTGAAGTCGAAATACTCCCTGTTAAAGAGGATCATGAAACTTTTGCAATAGATCAGAAAGGATTGGTTAACGCTAAAGTCTTTAAAGATAAGATTTTTGACTTATTTCAAGCTGATGGTAAAACAACAGCCTTATTATTTTTTGCCGGACATGGTTTGGTTGATCCTAGTTATGGAAAAGAAAAAGGCTATTTCGGGACAAGCGATACTGATCTAGACCGTGATAAATGGGGCGTAGAGTTTGATTTTTTAGCAGACCAAATGGGTAGCAGTAATATTCCCGAACAGATAGTTTGGCTAAATTGTTGTCATAGTGGTCAGTTGACTGAGGCAATTTTTCAAAAATTCCATAACTTAACGACAGAAACTTCTGTTAACCGTGCTTTTATCGCTGCTTGTCGTGGTTCAGAAATAGCCAATGCTGTAGATGGTCATGGGGTACTAACTCATTTATTATTAGAGGTGTTGAAACCGGAACGTTATGGTATTGGTAAAGATATTAATAGTATAGATGTTGAAATGGGAGTTGAGACTGAGTTTAATAACCATCCTAATTTTCCAACCTATACTCAGCGTCCTGTATATTTTCATAGTGGGAGACCGATAAAATTTTGGCAAGGAAAAAGTACCAGCTATATTAATACTCAAAAACTAAACGAAGAAGCCGAAAGTAAAGAAAATTTTACCCCCGATCCCCTATGCCGAAGAGTGTGGGGAAGAGACGATCTCGTAACAGAAATTATCAGCGCTCTCAAATCTCCTGAAGAATTATCCATATTTTGTTTAAGCGGAGGCCCTGGATACGGCAAAACAGAGGCAGCAAAAGCAATTGCTAAAGCAGTTTTAAAACAGAATAGTTTTGATGGCGTATTGTGGGTGACAGCAAGAGATACAGAGTTAGTAGAAACCAAAATTAGTAACAATCAGCGGTCTGAGTCACTTACTTGGGATAAATTTGTAGAAGAAATCGCTATTCAATTGCGATGTCCGAACTCCGAAAATAGTGTTCGGCAATATCTAAAAGAGAAAAAACGACTGATAGTTTTAGACAATGCGGAAACATCAGATTATGAGGGTATTTTGGCTAATATAGTTAAAATACTTAACGATAGTCGAATGCTTTTAACCAGTCGAGTCAAAAATAACACCCGATTTGTCAAATTGCTTCCCATAGAAGGATTAGATTATATCTCGTCGAAAAATCTTTTACTTGAGGAAGCAAAGTACAAGGAAATACCAGCCCTTATGCAAGCAACTGAAAAGCAACTACACCGCATCCACGAACTTTCTTGCGGGGCACCACTAGCCTTGCATTTTGTCGTAGGACTGGTAAAGGATGAGGATGCAATAGATCCTGTGTTATCTGCTTTAGAACAAGCAAGTGGAGAGGTGGAAGTCTTTTATAAGTTTACATTGGAAACAGCTTGGCGGAGAATTTCAGAGGCATCTCAACGAGTCCTGCATATTATTGGTGAACTGAATGCAGGTATTACCGAATCTGAAATTTTACAAGGTTGGGGTCAATTGGGTTGGCCAGAAGCACGTAAGGAACTCAATCGTTGGTATTTAATTGCCGAAACTAGAGATGTTAAGGATGAAAAGCGCTATGATTTGCACCCTTGGGTTAGAGCTAGTGTACGTAGTGGTTTGGTAGAAAAATGGGAACCTTCTCTTGAAGAGATGAAACGGTTATCTCAATGGAAGTTTGGCATCAACTAATTTACAGGAGATATCTTATGTCTAATTTTAATGTCAGGTTAATTGAAGAGAGAAAGAATATTTTTAAGTATTTTCAAACGTATAAAAAGTTTTTTTTGGAGAGTAACAGAATTGAAAGTAGGGAAGCATTTTGTTTAATGTTAAATACCTGGGAGCGTGTTGCTAAAGACCTATGGGAACAGGGATATTGGCAAGACTACTTTCGGTGTGGGGATATTGTTCTTAGATGTACGACGGTTGTCCAAGGAGATGTATTAAATCAAATCGGTTGGAATTATATGGAAAAAGAAGATTTTGCGCTGGCAATATCATATTTTCAGGAATCTTTAAAATTATTTGAAAGCATGGGTTATTTGGATGGACAATGCGAATCATTACGATATTTCGGGGTATTATACCATAGGCAAAGACGTTTTGGTTCTGCGCTAAAATCCTATCGTAAAGCATTAAATATTATTAATCAAGCAAAGATAAATACGCCTGGTGAACCGCTGGTAAAACAACAGGCTCAGTCGGCAGAAATTCATAACCTTTTGGGTAATCTTTACTTTAAATTATGCGATTTTAATGCTAGTCGGGATGAACTCACACTTTCCCTAAAGCAATATCGTTCTTTGGGAGATGAGTATGTTTATTATCTACCTGCACCTTTACTAAATTTAGGTCGATGGTATTTTCTCCAGGGTAATTATAGAGAGGCTAGGAGCTACTATAAAGAGTGCCTGCAAATTAGCCACAAAATTAATCGAACGGATACAAAAGTTGGGGTTCTTACCCGATTAGCTGAACTTGCCAATGCCGAAGGAGATTGTCGAAAAGCGATTAAATTAACGGAAAGAGCACAACGCATTGCCGGAGAAGAAATTAGGATACAGCGGGATAAAGTTGCTCGTTTACAGGAAGAATTTAAAGGCATCAAAATTAGTGATATTCACCAGATCAAGGCTCGGCTTTTGATGCTCTTTCAAGCAGGATTTGATTTTGCTTTTTATGCTCCTTTAACATTATTAAAATTTATTCTGTATTACTTAATCAGAATTTTAAAATTTAGATATATAGCGGTTGTTTCCAAAATGTGATCTCGCTATAATACCTAAACGTATCTAAAATTTAGGTATGAATACCAGCGCAACTTATCGATAAATTGTCAAAGAGGTTATTGTTCAAAAGGCTAACACAAAATGATATTCTTTTAGCTTTTATTGGAGAATCTTTAATTGCCTTCACTACCGTGTCTAGTGATTAATGACAAGAGCGTGATCGCGCTCTTATGAGTAGAATCAGCATCGGGTAAAAGAAAGGTTATAATTAATAATTAACTAACTTTGAACCAGATATGACTACAGTTGCGATCCTGCCTGTATTTAATACCAACGGTGAGAAATCTTATCGCGCTATTGCCGGAGATCAACAGTCTGTTGGCACAACTGCGGGTCAAGCTTTAGATAGTTTGACTACTTTATTAGGCGAAACAAACTTCAGTGCCTTATTAATTATTCAAAGCTTTAACCCTGACGAATTATTTACTGCTGAACAACAAAAACAATTATCGGAATTAATGAATTTGTGGCGTGCAGCACGCGATCGCGGACAAACCCTTTCTTCCCAACAACAAGCAGAATTAGAAACTCTTGTCGAAGTCGAACTTAAAGCGGCTACATTTCGGACATCGGCTTTTGTAAAACAGTGATAAATAATAACAAGAACGCGATCGCGTCTGATTCTACTATAATTAAGAGCAATTCTAACTTACTTTACTCCCAGCATGAGCCAACCACCTGCTCTCCCGACTCTCCTGGCCCTGCTTCTGGCAATTAGAGATCCAGATGTCACCCTTAACGCTGACCAGCAAAAGGAACTTTTTACAATAGGAGAACAGCTTCAACTTAATCCTAAAATGAGGGACAAAACCCACGCCAAGTTAATGTCTGTAATTCAATCAAACCCTAAATTAAATGAAAGTTTTACCAAATATCAAACAGCATTAATTAGTTTTCTAGCAACAGAAAATAGTGAAAATTTAGATTACTTGCCAACTTCAGAAGAAGTGTTAGAAAGACTCCAGACGGGTAATAAACCCAACCAAATAGAAAAGCTAGGTCCTAAACCTGAAAACACACCGCGATCTCGAAGTCAGATAATTATTAATGATATTGTTGTTCCCATCCTCAAAAGTGATAATCCGCCGGAAGTTAGCAAAAGTCTGTTTCAGCGTCTATTAGAAAAGTTGTCACAATTTTCTACTGATTCAGATAAACTCCCACGAACATTACCTCCTCTATTCTAATATGACAGATCATCTGATTTATCCCATAATTGACCTCTATCTCTACGATTTGCGTAAGGGACTAGGGCAGGATTTGGCTACTCTGAAAGAGAACGAGCTAGTATTTTTAGATAAATTGCCTCTCTCCTTAAAAAAGGATATTATATCTTCCCAATTTCCAGAAAAAACTAAATGGAAAACAGAAATTTTGGAGGCATTCAGAAAGCGCGATTACCCTCAAAAAAATTATATTAAAGCATCTCCCGCGCCTGAAAAAATGGAGTGGAAAACAGAATTTGTAGAGTTATTAACAGAGGAATGTGAATTTACAGAAACGCTCAACCTTCCGCCTAAATATGAAGGATATTACTATCCGGTGCAACTGAGTGATACTGATGCGCTGATGGTTGATTGTTCGGTGAGCGATAAGGAGTCTAATACTTCTATTCAAGAAATAAAAACGCTTAAAAAAATTATAGTTGATCAGGTTCTCAAAAATCAAGGGGGTAGCTTAGGGCAAACTTGGGTAATTAGTGGTCAAATTCCTTCAGATATTGAAATAGAAGATGCTGAAAACCTAGCTCAAAAATGTTACAATTTGCTGGTAGGAAAAGAACCAGATTTTCAAGGAAAACCCCAAGGTGAGGGAAAGTTATTAGGGGGAAGATTCTTTGAATGGAACCCCGATAATTTAAACAATACTCCTCAAAAAGCACCCTACAATTTAGAGCAAAGTAATCCTCATGTAATTATTATATTATATCCAAATTTAACAGCAGTAGAAAACGCAGCAGAATTAATTGATCACTGGATGCAATTGTTTTGCCATCGCCATAAAATTCTTTGGGCTTATGTACAAAGTCGGGTGGTTAAACGAGATTTAGAAGCTAAATTTGTAGAGGTTCAAAGTTACGTCAAAGAGTTTAAAACTCTAGGATACGAAGGATTTACTCTCAGCCAACTTAGTAAAAAAGTCAGTGATGCTGACAATCTATTTTCTGATTATGCCATCAATCTCAGTTATTTAGAATTTCAGAGAAGTACGATTGAAGTTAATCTGGATAACTACCGCCAACAGCTTAAAGAATTAGTTGCAAAGGTATTTGAAAAAGACCAAGAATATGAAGTAAAATGCTTAGAGCAGTTTCATTCCGACGCTCGAAATAAATACTTAAAACAAGTTAATAAAGACTACGAAAATCTGAGTGCGGGGTTAAAGATGCTAGAAGTTGCAGTCAACTTAATTCGAGTTAACTTGGAAGTCAGAGAAGCAAAGAGCGATCGCACATTTCAAAATACACTGGGTATTGTCGGTGCGGGTTTAGCTGCGGCTTCTGTAACGGCTTCAATTTCTGGACAATTCCCCAATGTTGTTGCACCTGTTACTATTATCAAATCAGAGGAAGCAAAAGCGGCTGTAGAGCAGAATTTAGGGCAAGTTTTGAGGAATTTGACAACTCCAGAAAATGGGTTAATGCCCTCTATTTCATTGGTTTTGAGCCTGATCATAGGCTTGAGCGCAGCGGTGTTAACGGGGTTAGTTATCGGGTTGCTAGGATTAGGGAATCATGGTAAGAAGAGATAAGCTATTGAACAGCTTAATAAACTCATCTGAGTGAATATTTTACTTACGTTTGACTATGAAAATTGCGATCGCTCAACTTAACCCCACCGTGGGAGACTTAACCGGAAACGCTCAACGGATATTAGAAGCAGCAGAAAAAGCCTTTGCCACCGGATGTGATTTGTTATTAACAACAGAATTATCCTTAACGGGATATCCTCCCAGAGATTTATTAATTCGTCCTAGTTTTATTCAAGCAGCAACGCAAAAGTTAGAGCAATTAGCAAGATATTTACCGCCAGCAATTGCGGTATTAGTAGGAACAGTTGAACCCAATTTAGACTATCAAAAACATGGGGGAAACCCGATTTATAACAGTGCAGCGTTATTAGAAAAGGGTGAAATTAAACAATATTTTCAAAAGCGATTATTACCAACCTATGATGTTTTTGATGAAGATCGATATTTTGAACCCGGATTAGAAAGTAATTTTTTTGTTTTAGAAAATTCTGGAGAAAGGATTAAAATTGGGGTAACAATTTGTGAAGATTTATGGAATGATGAATCATTCTGGGGTAAGCGGAATTATGCTTGTAATCCTTTAGCAGAATTAGCTGAAAAAGATATCAATTTAGTGGTTAATTTATCGGCTTCGCCCTATCAAGTCGGTAAACAGAAGTTCAGACAATCTCTGATTAGTCATAGTGCAAAACGGTATAATATTCCAGTTTTATATGCTAATCAAGTAGGGGGAAATGATGATTTAATTTTTGATGGTTGTAGTTTTGCATTTAATAGAAATGGCGATAAAATATTAAGTTTAAAACCTTTTGATCCAGATTTTGAGATTATAGAATTTGATTCAAATATACAAGATTTAACTGCTGTTTCTGCCCAAAATCAGGAAATAAACTTAATTGAAAGTGAGGATCAAGAAATTTGGTTGGCTTTGGTTTTGGGGGTAAAAGATTATGTGCAAAAGTGTGGATTTTCTCAAGTTATTTTAGGGTTAAGTGGGGGAATAGATTCGGCTTTAGTGGCTGCGATCGCAACCCAAGCATTAGGCAAAGAAAAGGTTTTAGGGGTGTTAATGCCCTCTCCCTATAGTTCGGATCATTCGATTCAAGATGCCTTAGAATTAGCGAATAATTTAGGAATAAAAACCCAAACTTTACCCATTGGAAATTTAATGCAAACCTTTGATCAAACCCTAGAAACCATGTTTGCAGAAACCCCCTTTGGATTAGCAGAAGAAAACCTACAATCTCGCATCCGAGGTACATTATTAATGGCGGTTTCTAATAAATTCGGACATTTGCTATTAACCACAGGAAATAAGTCAGAAATGGCGGTAGGATATTGCACCTTATATGGCGATATGAATGGGGGATTAGCGGTAATTGCCGATGTGCCAAAAACCCGAGTTTATTGCTTGTGTTCTTGGTTTAATCAATATCATGGGAAAAAAATCATTCCTGAGCATATTTTAACAAAACCACCGAGTGCAGAACTCAAACCAGGACAAGTTGATCAGGATTCTTTACCACCCTATGAAATTTTAGATGATATTCTATATCGTTTAATTGAAAAACATCAATCCCTAGCTGAAATTGTGCAAGCAGGACATCAAGAATTGGTGGTTAAAAAAGTAATTAAATTAGTAATGATTGCGGAATTTAAACGCCGTCAAGCCGCCCCGGGATTAAAAATTAGCGATCGCGCTTTTGGAACCGGATGGAGAATGCCCATTGCTAAAATATTAAATGAGTTTTGATTTTTGTTATTGCGATGTGGCTTGGCTCAAATAGCCCTAAAGGGCTTACTACAAATAGCCCTAAAGGGCTTACTACAATTTAATAAAGTTAACTATTGCAATTATTATAATGGTTCGATTTCAATACTAACCCCAGTTTTTTTAGCATCGGGATCAAATTCAACGGTTAACTGGGGTAAACAACTTAAACGGTCATCAATTAACACCCCCGCACCATTTAAGGTTAAAGCATCTAAACAAGCCCCGGCTAAATTATCAATATCGGAATTTGTGCGATGATTTCCGAATAATTTAATCACAATTGCTGCTTTGCGTAGGGGGAATTTATGGGTAATATTTTGTTCTGAAATTTGCCGATAGATTTCTACTTCCGCATGATTTCGCCAAGCGCGATAACGCGGCGGTAAATAGGTTCCATTCCGAGTCACTCTAGGACGGGCTTTTGGAACAACAACCCCAGGAATTATTAATTTAATAATTTCTGCGGATTTTCTAGGAGGTTTTGGCGGGTCAATGGGTGGAGTTGCGGGAGGATTAATTGCAGTAAATTCAACATCAATACTGGATTCTGTGGGGTTAATTTGAATGCGAGTAACAGGAGATTCTAATACTTCTAATTCTTCTGGAATTGTTGCCGATTCAGTTAAAATTATCTCAAATACTGGTAGAGACTTGCCACGGCGCGTCTCCGTATATAATAAGGGCAATTCAGGTTCTAAAGATAGAACTTGAGGTGATTGTTCAGAAATATTTGCAACTTCATCCGTTGAATTTTTAGCTTCAGAATAGGGTAAAATGGGAATAACTAGGGTTGTTGTCGGCTGAGGGTTTGAATCAATTACTGAGGAAAAAATCCCTGGATTTACCCCCGGCATTTTCCTAGCAATTTGCATATACATCGTGGCAGTTTGTTGGGAAAAGGTAAAATGTTCCTGAAACCAAACTTGCCAATGTTCCGGGGATAATTTCCCTTGAACGTATAGTAACCATTCTCCCGCATTCCTAGCATGAATTAAGCAGGTTTGTGGGGCATCTAAACACTGTTTGTGTTCTTGATTAATCCCTTGAGCAAAATCATCTAAATTGGGTAAAGCAGGCTGAGAATCGCTCAGGACTTGTAAATAGGTAGATAACATTAAATAAAAGTTTTGAAGTGCAACGGGGCTGCGATATAAGATTTCCCCCATCGATAAAAATGGGGAAGTTACAGAGTCGGAATGGGGGTAAAATGGTTGATTCAACTACGGTAATCAGATCATGATTAATTCAGGTTATTCAGCTAAGTTGTAACATTTTTTATCCCAAATTATCGGTTTTATTTTTTGATGTTTGACTTAACTAAAACTCCTGGTTCTTTCTGCATGGGTAAGACATCTAAAATATCGGTTTGAGCGCAATACTGCAAGTCTTCATAACAGCCCAAACGTAATAACCGTTGACCATGACTGGCATGATTTAACAGTTCAAACAGCTTGTTTTGCCATTGGGAATAAAGGGAAATAGCTGCAAAAACCTCATCATTTCCAACAACATCATCTAAAGGATAACCCATTTCATTGACTAAATTTTGGGCCACTGCTCCCGCACAGGCGGTATCTTCGAGGGAAAAACTGCCTTCCCAACCGGAACCTAATACCCAAACCGTTTCCGGGCTTTCGGCGAGTAAATAGTCTACAACAGCCCGTCGATTAATAAAAGCGGCCGTCAAGACCACCGGGGCGGCTTGTACCCGTTCTAAACTCCGGGTTCCGTTGGTGGTGGTCATAAATAGTCGTTTGTCTTTAACCAATTCCGGGGTACAACTCAGGGGAGAATTGCCTAAATCAAACCCTTCGACCTTGGCCCCACCCCGCTCACCGACCCGGATACGTTGATCGGCGGGCCATTTTTCACTGGTTTGCCTCAAGGTATCAATGTCGCTGAACACCTGCACAGCCTCGGCTCCGGCGTTTAAAGCGGTGGCGATGGTGGTGGTGGCGCGTAACACATCTACGACGATGGCACAGTCGGGGAGAACATTCGCAGGGGCTAGTTCAGGAGTATGATAGACAAAAAACTTCACGGTTGGGGCTATGCTAGGTAAAATTATCAGTTTTTATTCTACATAAAATTTGATCAAAAATCGATCATTACATGAATTAAATCTTAAATCAGCGAATATTTTTACATAATTATAGCATGGTTTTATGAATAATAAACGAATTTTATTTTTAAGTAATGGTCATGGTGAGGATACCTGTAATGGGGAGATTATTAAGGCCTTATTATCTTTAGATGCAACGGTTGAAATGGCTGCTGTTCCGATTGTGGGAGAGGGCCATGTTTATCAGCGCTTAGGTGTGCCGATTCTGACTCCGACTCGAATCTTGCCATCGGGGGGATTTTTCTATATGAATTCTTGGGTTTTTTTCCAGGATATCGCATCGGGTTTAATGGGTTTATTAGGTAAACAATTACAAATTATTGGGCAACGGGCTAGGGATTATGATATTTTAATGCTAACTGGAGATATTGTGGTAATTGCGATCGCCTATTTTACAAAAAAACCTTATATTATTTTTCTATCTGCCTATTCGAGTTATTATGAAGGCAAACTAAATTTAGGGTTAATTTTGCCTTTTTTGCTCAAGTGTCCTCGCTGTTTAGCTGTGTTTACCCGGGATCAGTTTACCGCAGAGGATTTACAAAAACAAGGGATTAAAAAAGCTCAATTTGTCGGGACTCCCATGATGGATAATCTTACCCCAAAAGGAGTTAATTTAAACCTTGATTCTGAATCTATCATGATTGCGTTGCTTCCTGGTTCTCGCCTTCAAGAAGCTAGAAATAATTTAATTATACTATTAAAATTGGTTGAAATTATTGCTCAAATTAGTGATCATAAAATTCAATTTAGAGTAGCTGCGGTGGCGAGTTTAATGGCGGAATTAGATCAAATTGCCCTAGGTTTAAATTGGCAACATGACAGGGGCAAATTAACTAATAAAAACGGTTTAGAGGTTATTTGTTATTCCGATAGTTTTGCCGATATTTTAAATGCGGCTAATTTAGTAATTGGTATGGCGGGAACTGCTAACGAACAAGCTGTAGGTTTGGGAAAACCTGTGATTACAATTCCGGGTAAGGGCCCAGCATTTACCTATCGATTTGCCGAGGCACAATTAAGATTATTAGGATTATCCATTCAACTGATCGGAACCAAACCCGCAGATGATACTATTTTAAACCAAGCTGCCCAAAAAGTCAATCAAACCTTACAAAATAGTGAATATTTAAAATTATGTTTAAATAATGGAGAACAGCGCCTGGGAAAACCGGGAGGGAGTTTAAAAATTGCTCAGTTTATTAGAAACCGGGTTTCTTGAAGAAACCCGGTTTCTGGGAACCTATAAAAAAGTGTAAATGATCATGAAAAAAGTTTTATTCAGTAGTTTAATCTCTCTATTAAGTTTATCTCAACCCGTTTGGGGTCAAACTAATTTACCAGCTACAAAAATTTGTCCTAGGGAATTAGAACCGGCAATTAATGCGATCGCAAATCGTCCTGAATTTCAACAGTCTCGGTGGGGAATTTTAATCGAAACTCTGAATAAAAATATAACGCTTTATAATCGAGATAGTCAACATTATTTTATTCCCGCTTCCACCGTTAAACTATTAACAACCGCCGCTGCCTTACAAAAATTAGGAGCAAATTTTAGGATTAGAACTTCGGTTTATGGAGATACTCAAGGTAATATTTATATTGTCGGAAGAGGCGACCCTAGCTTAACAGAAATTCAGCTAAAAAATTTAGCCCAACAGTTAAAAAAAAAGGGAATTAATCAGATTAATCAATTAATTGCTGTAGATAGTTATTTTACAGGTTCACCCATTCATCCGACTTGGCAATGGGAAGACGTACAAGCGGGTTATGGAGCCCCAATTAATAGTTTAATCTTAAATCAAAATTCCCTAGACTTAAAACTAGCTCCTCAAACCGTAGGACAACCCTTAAAAGTCACCTGGGTAAGACCCGAACAATCCACTGGATGGAGAATAGAAAATCAAACCCGAACTGTTAAAGAAAATGAACCAGAATTTGTTAATATTGGACGGGATTTAAGCCAACCTATTATTAGAGTTTCAGGACAATTAAGAGTTAATGGAGAACCAGAACCAGTTTATGCGGCTGTTATCGAACCAACCAATAATTTCATCCAACAATTCCAGAAAATTTTAATTAATTCTGGAATCAAAGTATTAGAAACCTCAATTGCTTCTAATTTTTCCCATCCCCAGGAGGAATTAGCCTTTGTAGAATCTCCGCCTTTGTCAGAATTAATTAAAACCACTAACCTAGAAAGTAATAATGTTTTTGCTGAATCTCTATTAAGAACATTAGGAACACAAAATTATCAAGCCGATAGTGTAGAATCAGGACTTAAAGAAATCAAATTAATTTTAAGTAAATTAGGAATTAATTCCAATGGTTATCAACTATTTGATGGTTCGGGACTATCCCGAAATAATTTAGTCACACCCTTAGTATTAGTACAAACCTTGAGAATGATGGCGGCTTCTTCTAATGCAGAATTATATAGAAATTCTCTCCCAATAGGGGGAGTTAGTGGAACTTTAAAAGGACGGTTTAAAGACAATTCTGCCCCAGGAATTATACAAGCTAAAACCGGAACTTTAACCGGAGTTACATCCTTATCTGGGTATATTTCTCCCCCAGATTATCAACCGTTAGTCTTTAGTATTACTATTAATCAAACTAATCTATCTACCCAAGAACTCAGAAAAGCAGTTGATGAAATTGTCTTACTATTAACACAATTAAAATCCTGTGCTTAAACCGTTGTTGCGCTTCAGCGCATCTTATTATTACATTTTAATCAAGATTGTGCTAAAGCACAACAACATTTGGTATAATATTGATGAGATTTAATCAATAAAAGTTGAGGATGAATCCACCCACAGCAACATTATTAGTTTCTTGTCCCGACCAAAAAGGTTTGGTGGCTAAAATTGCTAATTTTATTTATTCTAATGGGGGAAATATTATTCATGCCGATCAACATACGGATTTTAGTGCTAATATTTTTTTAACCCGTATTGAATGGCAATTAGAAGGATTTAATTTACCGCGTGAGGTAATTTTTGCTGCGTTTAGTGCGATCGCTAAACCTTTAAATGCGAATTGGAAACTACGTTTTTCTGATACCATTCCTCGGTTATCAATTTGGGTAACAAAACAGGATCATTGCTTATTAGATTTACTCTGGCGATGGCAAGCAAAAGAAATTATTGCTGAAATTCCTTTAATGATTAGTAATCATGAGAACCTCAAACCCATTGCCGATCAATTTGGGATTAATTTTTATCATTTACCCATGACAGCAGAGAACAAATTAGAACAAGAAAATCAACAATTAGAACTTTTAAAACAATACCAAATTGATTTAGTAGTTCTCGCTAAATATATGCAGATTTTAACCCCTAAAATTGTCGATAATTTCTCTCAAATTATCAATATTCATCATTCCTTTCTGCCCGCTTTTGCGGGGGCAAATCCCTATCAAAGAGCCCACGAACGGGGGGTTAAAATTATTGGCGCCACGGCCCATTATGTGACCGCAGATTTAGACGAAGGGCCGATTATTGAACAGGATGTCGTGGGGGTAAGTCACCGGGATACCGTAGCAGATTTAATCAGAAAAGGCAAGGATTTAGAACGATTAGTTTTAGCTAGGGCGGTTCGTTTACACTTGCAAAATCGGGTGTTAGTCTATGGCAATCGAACCGTTGTTTTTGCTTAAGTAGTCCGTCAAAAGTAAGGAATTATCAAATGAGTCAAACCTTAGAAGATTTACATATAGAATGGAACGCCATTCAAGCTGAAATTGATACAGTCAAAGCTGAATATAATAGGTTAAGAAATAAGCGTTCTAACTTTCATGTTACCGTTTTATTGTCTTCTGATTCTTCCTCAGAATCCCTAGCCACCTTAAAACAACAGGCCCAAGATGAAGCCCAGCATTGGTCATTGAATTTACAACAACTTGACCAAGAAATTCAAGCCACTCGGATTAAATTAAGACAAGTTCGGGCTAAACTAGCAGTTAAACAGGCTCAAATTTATCGCTTTCAAGCTCAAAAAAATTGGATTGAGCTGACAAAAAATTATGACCGCATTAATCAATTAGCTAATCATTTAGAGGAAGAAATTATTAAATTTTATGAAACCGCAGCAAATTTTGAACCTGTTTCTGAAGAATGGCTTCCCCAACATCCTCACTTGTTGGAATTAGAAGTTACTAGCATTCCCTATATAAAAACAGAGGAGAAAAAATTTAAGATCATCAGTAAACCGATTAATTTTAATCTGGAATGAAGCTAAAACAGGGGCTGAATATTTTTTTATGGATGGGAATTGCGATCGCAATCATGGTCGGATGTTATTCGGGATTACCCCAGGATAAAATAGAGCCGATTTCTGTTAATTCTCCAACTCAAATTACACCTTCTCCCGCCTTAATTTCTCCTCAACTCAATACAATTAATCGCCCTCAACTCTGGAGTCATATTCAAGCGTTGGTTGGAGAAAGATCCAGAGAGTCTGATCGAGAAAGGGTACGAAATTATTTAATCAAACAATTAGAATTATCTAACTTTTCTCCCAGTTTACAATCTTTTGATCAGGGTGTTAATATTGTAGCAGAACATCCGGGGAGTAATCCCCAATCCGGAGTTATTTTATTAGCGGCTCATTATGATACAGTTGCCAATTCTCCGGGTGCGGATGATAATGCCAGTGGAGTAGCTGTAATTTTAGAAATTGCTCGTTTATTGGCTCAAAAAAACACCCCTCGCAGCTTAAAAATTGTCTTTTTTGATCAAGAAGAAGTGGGACTTTTAGGAAGTTTTGCCTTTACGGAAAAACCCAATAATTTGATCAATTTACAAGCAGCAATTATATTAGATATGGTAGGTTATGCCTGTCATCTACCCGGCTGTCAGACCTATCCCCCTGGACTGACGGTAACTCCGCTTTTAGAAGCCGCCGGAATAGAATTTGCCGACCGAGGAGAATTTTTAACCGTGGTGGGAGAAGTCCAACATTTACCCCTATTAAAAGTGTTTCAACGGGTCGATCAATCTCTGAGAAAATCTGCTAAATTTCCGCCCCTGGTTACCATCCCCATTCCCTTAAAAGGTCTAGTCACACCGGATGTTTTACGCAGTGACCATGCCCCCTTTTGGTATCAAGAAATTCCGGCGGCTTTAATTACTGATACAGCAAATTTGCGATCGCCCCATTACCATCAACCCAGTGATACAATTTCTAATTTAGATCCTAAATTTTTTGAAGGATCAGCCGAAATCATTTATAATGTTGTTTATGAACTTATGAATAATCAAACCTTCGAGTTAAAACCAACAAATTAACATTTTAACGATGAATACAAAAGCAAATCTACGACAACTATTATTTGATTTAGATAATCGAAGTTATAAATCTTATAAAGATATTGTAGGGACTTATGAATTTCCCAATTTTACCCTAATTATTGATTACGTTCAAGGCGACCCCTTTGCTGCACCCAGTAAATTCCGGGTTCAAATTCCCTTAAAAATTGCGGGATTTCCCCCAGAATTATACCGCACCCACAGCCGTGAAATTGCTCTAAGAGACTATCTAATTCGTGAATTTGATCAAAATGCCATCGAGATCAGTAGCCATCGGGGAACGGGCAAAAGTGGCAGGATTGGGGTGACAAAAATGGGTCAGGAAATATTAGAGCGCACAGCCGCTTCACTGATTAATATAACCCCCCCTTCTCCTAAACCCGTAATTAGTGGAAATCAAGTATTACAACGCGCCCATCCCACCGCTTCTACTTCAGAAAAAGGGGTAGAAATGCGTTTTTTTGTCGGACTTCCTGCCCGAGGACGGAATATTTTAGGTCGTCAAGCCGCCATGATGATTTGTGATGATATTCCCACCCTTGTAGACCGATCTTTAATCTATCAAAATTTAGATGCAGAGGCGATTAAACGTCAAGTTGAAACAGCAGAAGATGCCGATTATTTACGGGAACAATTAACCGAAAAAACCTTAGTTGCCTTTGTCGCTAATGGTTCAATTTTACCTCGCCAAAGTGGGGTTGATAGTCGCCCATTAACCGAAAATGTGATTAGCTTTCAATCGCCAAAATCCTTAGAAGTGGAGTTTAATTGTCCCAACCAAGGATTAATAAAAGGTATGGGAATTCCTCAAGGAATCACTTTAATTGTCGGAGGCGGTTATCATGGCAAATCGACCTTATTAAAAGCGATTGAATTAGGGGTTTATAATCATATTCCTGGGGATGGTCGAGAATTTGTAATTACTAATTCGGCGGCGGTAAAAATTAGGGCGGAGGATGGTCGCAGTGTGGCGGGAGTAGATATTTCTGCCTTTATTAATCAATTACCCCAAGGTCGTTCGACAACGGAATTTTCCACGGAAAATGCCAGTGGTAGTACCTCCCAAGCTGCTAATATTATGGAGGCATTAGAAGCATTAGTTTTAGCCGAAAATTCTCCCTCAATTCCGGCGGTGTTATTAGTAGATGAAGATACCGCCGCCACTAATTTTATGATTCGCGATCGCCGAATGCAAGCCTTAATTGCTAAAGATCAAGAACCCATTACCCCTTTTATTGATAAAGTTCGCCAACTTTATACCGATTATTCTGTATCTACAATTTTAGTCACCGGAGGTAGTGGAGATTATTTTGATGTGGCGGATCAAGTAATTGGAATGGAGAATTTTCAAGCCTTAGAATTAACGGAAAAAGCCAAAGAAATTGCCGATCAATATAGTACGGGTCGCAGCTTAGAAGGTGGAGAAAACTTTGGTGTAATTCGTCCTCGTATTCCCCTAGCTGAAAGTTTAGATCCCAGTCGGGGACGTTGGGATGTGCGGGTAAAGGTTAGGGATGTGGACGAGGTATTATTTGGAAGCGAAGATATTGATGTTTCTGCGGTGGAACAAATTGTTTCTCAAGATCAATTACGCGCGATCGCATCCGCCATGGTTTATGCTAAACAACAGTATATTGATGGAGAGAAAACCCTACCTCAAATTTTAGATAAAATTATGAATGATATTGCAGCCAAAGGGTTAGATATAATTGCCCCCTTTCCCCAAGGAGATTTAGCAATTTTTCGACGATTTGAATTAGCCGCGGCTATTAATAGAATTAGAACCTTAGAAGTCAAACAATCTTAAATTAATCCTCTAACTTTTTATTGACAAATATTGATGATTATGTCCCCTATTCCTCTCAGAGTTACAGTTGTTCTAGGTACTCGTCCAGAAGCGATTAAATTAGCCCCTGTCATTCAACAGTTAAAACAAACCTCTGGGTTTAATACTCAGGTGGTTTTAACGGGTCAACATCGGGAAATGGTAACCCAGGTAATGACGTTGTTTAACTTGACCGCCGATCACGATTTAGACATCATGCAAGCGCAACAAACCTTAACGGATATTACTTGTAGAAGTTTACGCGGATTAGAAGATTTATTTCAACAATTAAATCCCCATTTAGTCTTAGTTCAAGGGGATACAACCACGGCTTTTGCTGCGAGTTTAGCCGCTTTTTATCAACAAATTCCCGTCGGTCATGTTGAAGCGGGATTACGCACCAATGATCTGTTTAATCCCTATCCAGAAGAAGCCAATCGGCGCTTAATTTCTCAATTAACCCAACTCCATTTTGCCCCCACCCATCAAGCAGTTAAAAACCTGAAAAATTCCGGGGTTTTAGGAGAAATTCATCACACGGGAAATACAGTTATTGATGCTTTATTATCCGTTGCCAAACAACAACCTCAACTCAATATTCCTGAATTAAAAAATAGTTCCTATCGCTTAATTTTAGCCACAGTTCATCGGCGGGAAAATTGGGGGGAACCCCTGGAGGAAATAGCAGAAGGATTCCTAAAAATTCTGAATGAATTTCCCGATACCGCCCTATTATTACCCTTACATAAAAATCCCACCGTTCGAGAACCTTTAACCGCCAGATTAGGGAATCATCCTCGGGTGTTTTTAACTGAACCTTTGGATTATACCGAATTAGTAGCGGCAATTGATCGCTGTTATTTTGTATTAACTGATTCCGGGGGATTGCAAGAGGAAGCACCCAGTTTAGGAAAACCCGTATTAGTATTAAGAACAACCACAGAACGCCCGGAAGCAGTAGAAGCAGGAACCGCTAAATTAGTGGGAACAAAAGCACAGGATATTTTTACAGAAGCGAGTATTTTATTAACCAATAAAATCGCCTATCAAAACATGGCAAATGCGATTAATCCCTTTGGAGATGGTCACGCTTCGGAACGGATTATTAATATTATTAAAAAATATTTTGAGCCTGTCAACCCTTAACCAAATTACGAATTACGAATTACGAAATTTAGTGGAAAACTGCTGTAATAGGACTTACGCAGAAACCGGGTTTCTGCGTAAGTTCAATTCGTAATGGTTTTGAACATGGGATTTCAACACGCTTTTAACAGTGTGTAAAGGTCATAGAAATGGCTAGATTTTGTTGTTTGCCAATTTTGAGCAATTACAGCATTAATTCTCCATTTCAAAATTAAAAGGGTACGGGGTTTAAAGAACACTAATCCTAATTAATTTTGGCTGTTCTTTCAATTAACTGTCCCCTGTCAGACTGTTTAAACCTCTACGGATTTTTAACCGATGCTATCAATCGAAACAATAAACTCTTTGATTGCTGGAATAACTTTTGTTGGGGTGATTATCCTGATCATGGGGGAGTGGTTACATCTGACCATTGCCGCATTTTTAGGGGCTATGATTCTGATTTTTTTCCATGTCATGACCTTAACTGAAGCTGTTAGTTATATCAGTCGAAGTTATGCAACTTTAGCCTTGTTTTTTGGAGTAATGGTTTTAGTTCGTTGCTTTGAACCGACTAAAATCTTTGATTATTTAGCCGTTAAAATGATTTTGATGGCTAAGGGAGAAGGTAAACGATTACTATTAGGAATTGTGGCGTTAACAACTCCGATTTGTGCCATGTTACCCAACGCTACAACGGTAATGTTATTAGCACCTTTAATTCCTCCCATTGCTCAGGATTTAGGTATTGATTTTGTTCCTTTATTAATTTTAATGGTCTTCATTGCTAATAGTGCTGGGTTATTAACCTTAGTGGGAGATCCTGCCACCTTTATTGTCGGAGATGCGATCAATATTAGCTTTGTTGATTACCTACAACGCTTGAGTATTGGAGGAGTATTAGCAGTCGCCAGTGTGGTGATTTTATTACCAATTTTATTCCGCAAAACCTGGAATACCAAATTTGAACATTTGGAAGATTTACCCCATCCTCAAATTAATCATCCCCGTATTTTAGCTATTGGGGGTTTAATTATTCTGTTTGTCTTCATCTTTTTTGTAATTGGAGAAAGCTTACCAATTCCTATTTCTCCAGCCGCGGTGGCGTTATTAGGGGCAGCTTTAGCCCTAATGTTAGCCCATCATAGTAAGATTGATACCGTTAATAATATTTTGCGAGATTTAGACTGGAGTACCTTAATTTTCTTCATGTCAATTTTTGTTTTAATTGGGGGATTACAAAAAACCGGAGTGATTAATAGTTTATCAGGACTCCTAGCCATTATTTTAGGAAAAAATATTGCTCTGGGTTCAATTTTACTGTTAGTAACAGTAGGGATTCTTTCTAGTGTTATACCCAATATTCCCTTAGTGGTGGCGATGGTTCCTCTGTTAAAACAATATTTAGTTAATGTAGGATTTGTCGGTACAGAAGTGCTTGACCCCGCCTTTAACGGACAATTTCCCCCAGAAGTATTACCCCTATTTTATGCTATGATGTTGGGAGCAACATTAGGCGGAAATGGCACATTAGTCGGAGCTTCTTCTAATATTGTTGCCGCCGGAATTTCCGAACAACATGGACGGACAATTTCCTTTAAAACCTTTCTTCGTTATGGGATTCCGGTGATGGCTATGCAAATATTAGTAGCGATGTTATATGTCACCTTTGCCTTCCTAATTTAATGATCATACAGAGGACTTACGCACGGGAGGCCAGAAACCGGGTTGCTTCTGAGATATAAACGCTCGTAACCTTCATATTTTTTGTAGAAACCCGGTTTCTTTGCGTGAGTCCTATGTGTAATCTTAAAGCCTTAACTACAACTTAACTTAATTCAGATGGGGCTGGGCTTCGATAACATTTTCGGGAACTCCCTCAAATTTATTGAAGTTTTCCACAAATAACTGGGCTAATTGTTTAGCCTGTTTTTCATACTCTTGGGGATCTTTCCAAGTTTTGATCGGATCTAAAATTTCATCGGGAACCCCGGGAATAGTTTCGGGTATTAAGATTTTAAAAATCGGATGGGGATTAAATTTTACCGCATCCAAATCTTCATTCACCGCCGCCGATACCATGGCGCGAGTATGGGCAATGGCGACTCGTTCACCCACGCCATAGGGGCCCCCCGACCACCCGGTATTAACTAAATAGACCTTAGTTTCTGGGTGTTCTTGCAAACGTTTCCCCAATAATTTAGCATATACCGACGCAGCTAGGGGCAGGAAACATTTACCAAACCCGGCGGAAAAAGTGGCTTCTGGGTGTTTAATTCCCCGTTCGGTTCCCGCGACCTTACTGGTATAACCGGAGATAAAATGATACATTGCCTGTAATGCAGTCAGTTTGGCGATCGGAGGTAACACACCAAAGGCATCTGCGGTCAGGAAAATAATAGTTTTGGGATGACGACCGACGCCCGGAATCACCGCATTTGGGATATATTCGATCGGATAGGCAACCCGGGTATTTTCCGTCAAGCTACTATCATCAAAATCAGGAACACGGGTGTTATGATCTAAAACCACATTTTCCATTAACGCCCCAAACCGAATTGCATCCCAAATTTGGGGCTCCTGTTCCCGGCGCAGTTTAATAGTTTTGGCGTAACACCCCCCCTCAAAGTTAAACACCCCATGATCTGACCACCCATGTTCATCGTCGCCAATTAAATAGCGTTGGGGGTCAGCCGAGAGGGTAGTTTTTCCGGTTCCCGATAGACCAAAAAATAGGGCGGTGTTTCCGTCAGCATCCATATTAGCGGCACAGTGCATTGGTAGCACATCGGCTTTAGTCATAAAATAATTCATCAGGGAAAATACGGATTTTTTGATTTCTCCGGCGTATTTAGACCCCCCAATAATTACCATTTTTTTTGATAAATTCAGAACAATAAAAGCCTCACTATTAATTCCATCATCTTCGGGGTCGGCGTGTAACCCCGGAACCGCAATTACGGTAAAATCGGCCTGGTGGGTTTTAAGTTGTTCAGGAGTGGGGCGAATAAACAGTTGTTGAGCAAATAAACTTTGGGAGGCTCTTTCGGTAATCACTCGGACGCCATATTGATATTTAGAATCAGCACCAACATAGCCATCAAAAATATATAAATCCCGTCCTTGAACATAAGACCGCACCCGACGACAAAGACGATCAAAATTAAATTCTGGGATCGGAACATTAGTTTTACTCCAGTGAATTTCATCCCGACTTTCGGCTTCATCCACCATATATTTATCATGGGGTGAACGTCCGGTATATTTTCCGGTTTTCACACACAGTGCCCCGTTATCACTCAAAATCGCTTCTGTACGAGCAATTGAATGTTCTACTAAAATGGGAATGGCTAAATTACGATAAACATGACCCAGATTTCTCAGTCCTAATTCTCCTAACCCATAATCGGATAATTCTAATAAAAGCGGTTGTTCTGCATATTTTTTTGGAGTATAATTCGTGGGAAAATCCCCTTGCTGATCGGCTAATCTACTATTAACTAATGTGGGGGAAGACACATCTTGATAGGGGTTTTGATGAAAAGATTTAGTGGTTTCCATAGTTGCAATCTCCAGTCAATAAATATTAAATCTGATAACTGGTATATAAATATTCAGAAAAGAAACAACGAGTTTGATATTTAATCTGTAGTTTAACCCTTTCTCGATCTCTAATCCAGATTGAGTCGAAAGATCAGTAATTTCCCTTAGCTTTCATTACTAATCATCATACACAGGTTGGCATTTTTGAATATTAACTTTTTTTAAAAGTTTCTTGTATTTTTCTTTCAATTGTTTAAGAAATGATACTAATATGCAGGTTTTGCATCAAAATTTTATTCTTAGCTAAAAATGTCACAATTCCTTGATATAAACCGTAAAAAACAATATACTTGTGCTAATCATAACAGAAAAGCTAAAAATTTTCCGATGATAATCGGGATTGCTGTAAACAATCATGACAAAATAGGGAAAATTATTTTCCACCTCTTAGGAATATGTACGACAAAATCACTCCACCGACCACAGGCGAAAAAGTTACCTTCAAAAATGGCGAACCCATTGTCCCGAATAATCCGATTATTCCGTTCATTCGGGGAGATGGGACAGGAATTGATCTCTGGCCCGCCACCGAGAAAGTTTTAGACGCGGCTATTGCAGCCTCCTACGGAGATCAACGTAAAATTAGTTGGTTTAAAGTCTATGCTGGGGATGAAGCCTGCGAAGTATACGGCACTTATCAATATTTACCGGAAGACACCACCAACGCCATCAAGGAATATGGAATTGCCATTAAAGGGCCCTTAACCACTCCCATCGGCGGCGGGATTCGGTCTTTGAATGTGGCATTACGGCAAGTTCATGACCTTTATACCTGTGTGCGGCCCTGTAAATATTATACCGGAACTCCTTCCCCCCACAAAACTCCTGAAAAATTAGATGTGATTATCTATCGGGAAAATACCGAAGATATTTATTTAGGAATTGAATGGCGTCAGGGAACGGAAATCGCCGATAAATTAATTAATTTTCTCAATACTGAGTTAATTCCGGCGACTCCTGAACATGGTAAAAAACAGATTCGTCTTGATTCTGGGATTGGGATTAAACCCATTAGTAAAACCGGCTCTCAACGGTTAGTTCGTCGTGCCATTAGTCGGGCTTTGCGTCTGCCTAAAAATAAACAAATGGTGACGCTGGTGCATAAAGGCAATATTATGAAATACACCGAAGGAGCCTTCCGAGATTGGGGTTATGAAGTCACTACTATGGAATTTCGTAACGAATGTATCACCGAGCGGGAATCTTGGATTTTAGGGAATAAAGAAAAAAATCCCAATCTCTCTTTAGAGGATAATGCTCGTCAAATTGAACCGGGTTATGATTCCCTAACGCCTGAGAAAAAAGCCGAAATTTGTCAAGAAGTGGAAGGAGTTCTTCAGGCTATTTGGGAAACCCACGGTGAGGGTAAATGGAAGGAAAAAATTATGGTCAATGACCGCATTGCTGATAGTATTTTCCAACAAATTCAAACCCGTCCCGATGAGTATTCTATCCTGGCTACAATGAATTTAAACGGGGATTATTTATCCGATGCCGCCGCGGCCATGGTCGGGGGTTTAGGTATGGGCCCAGGGGCAAATATTGGCGATGAATGTGCTATTTTTGAAGCTACCCATGGGACTGCACCTAAACACGCGGGCTTAGACCGAGTTAATCCTGGTTCTCTGATTTTATCGGGGGTGATGATGTTAGAATATATGGGCTGGCAAGAAGCGGCGGATTTGATTAAAAAGGGTTTAAGTGGTGCGATCGCTAATCAAGAAGTCACCTATGATTTAGCCCGGTTAATGGAGCCTCCGGTTGCTCCCTTGAAATGTTCAGAATTTGCCGATGCAATTATTAAGCATTTCGATGATTAATTCCGTAGTGAGTCCTTTAGGACTCTCATAAAGCCCTAAAGGGCTTACTATTGTAGTGAGTCCTTTAGGACTCTCATAAAGCCCTAAAGGGCCTACTATTGTAGTGAGTCCTTTAGGACTCTCATAAAGCCCTAAAGGGCTTACTACGAAGGTTAACAGAATAATTCATCAATAGCAATCCTAAATCCTAATAAGATAATTTGTGTATTAATAATATCACCAGCTTTAAACGCTAAGGTTTGATTTTCAGTAATAATTAAAATGCGATGATTCTCTGGAAACACTAACCAAACTTCCTGACAACCGGACTCTAAATATTCACTGGCTTTAGCAAATAAATCCTCCGCCGCATCACTCGGAGACGCAATTTCAGCTAGAAGGGGGGGACTTTGGGGTAAGGTGGGAAACTCCCCAAATTCTGTTAATAATTCCGGTGTGAGATAGGAAACATCAGGACGTCGCCCTTGTTTTAAGGTGCGACAGGGAAGTTCGGTGTAAGCATCTCCCCCTTGTCCTGATTCAATTGCGTAATTACCCCAGTAACGACCTAACCGACATTGAATCCGACTATGTTTGATTGTCATTCCGGTTTTCTCCACCAATTGTCCATCCACCCACTCTTGATGATCGGGAGGATTTGCCATAAAATCTTCTAGGGAAAAGGTTTCTGTTTCGGTTAAGGTTGCGATCGCCATATTCCTTAATTCACCTTTGTAGGACTGACAAATATTATATCAAATCGGGATATAATGTCATCCTATATTGATCTAATTCAATCTAAATTAACGGGATTAATTCTCTTGTGAATAACCCAAATCGGGAAGTAAATCCGGTTGTTGGCAAGCTTTAACAGCCAAGCGATCGCAACATTCATTTTCTTCATCTCCCGAATGACCTTTCACCCAAAGAAATTGAACTTGATGTTGTTCGGATATCTTGAGTAATCTTTCCCACAAATCAGGATTTTTAGCCGATTCTTTTTGACTGCGTTTCCAATTATTTTTCTGCCATTTCTTCGCCCATCCTTTATTTATCGCATCGACTATATAGCGAGAATCCGTATATAAATTAACCGCACAGGGAAATTTTAAGGCTTCTAATCCTATAATTGCCGCCATTAATTCCATGCGATTATTTGTAGTTAGTTGATATCCCCCGGATAATTCCTGGCGGTGGGGGCCAGACATTAAGACGACGCCATATCCTCCTGGACCGGGATTGCCACTACAGGCACCATCGGTATAAATTGTAACTTCTTTTAAATTGTTGTTCATAACCCCATACCTAAAACCCGAAACCCGACAGATGACAATTGTGGCGCTATCATAAACAATAAATAGACATTAAGTTTTGTAAACAGCCTTGACTGCCAGTATTAGAAAACTCGAACCCGTTAATCAACCCACTGCTTGGCATCGTCTCCGGTGTCGATGGCAGGGGGATGAAGCCATTGTCAAACAAGGACTGCCCCATAGTCAACTCTCTCCCCCTTGGCAAATTTTAATGCTAGGAGATGGTTCTCCGACTCGACATCTACAACTGTTGACGGGGGAACCCACGGAGGTTGATGTGATTGATATGTCAGCCGTTGGCTTAAGTACGGATAGTGCCCCGGAACAGATTTTAGCGGTTCCCGGCCCCCGTGTGCGCCGTCAAGTCTGGTTGAAAACCGCATCAGGACAACGGTTAGCCTACGCCACCTCCTGGTGGGAAGCCAGTCACGTTGATGAATATTTACAAAATCGGTCTTTACCCATCTGGGCTAGTCTAGCACGGTTGCGGACGGAACTTTATCGAGATGTGCAGGGAATTTATTATGGGGATAGCAAAGCCTTAGAATTAGCCTTTGGAGAATCCGGGCCGTTTTGGGGACGTCATTATTTATTCTGGCATCATGGCAAACCCTTAACCCTAATTTATGAGGTTTTTTCTCCCTATTTAACCCGATATTTAGGAGAAACAGGAGAGAATTAAATCTTTTTACGGGAATTAGAATAACTTCAATAAAAACCACAGAATAGAAGTCGCCCCCGACAATTGGGACATCAACTCATGCTCAAACCCGGAGGGTTAATTTCAGAAATTCCCCTTTTGTGGCAATCTATTAATTAATAGGAGACAAAATTCCGATCACTATATTCACAAAAATCTATTATTAACCATGCAAACTTTACCAGTCCCAACCCAACCCGCATCTAGTCAAACCTCTGTGGATACAATGATTCACCGTCGCCAAACCCGTCCCGTCCAGGTGGGAACTGTTACCATTGGGGGCGGTCATCCCGTTGTTGTCCAATCGATGATTAATGAAGATACCATGGATATTGAGGAAGCAACTGCCGCCGTCCGTCGTCTGCATGAAATTGGCTGTGAAATTGTCCGGGTAACAGTTCCAAGTGTGGGCCATGCTACCGCCGTCGGGAAAATTAAACAGAAATTAGCCGAAACCTATCAACCTGTCCCTTTGGTGGCGGACGTTCATCATAATGGGATGAAAATTGCCTTGGAAGTGGCAAAATATGTTGATAAAGTCCGAATTAATCCGGGTTTATATGTATTTGAAAAACCTAAAACCGATCGCACCGAATACACCCCAACTGAATTCGATGAAATTGGCAATAAAATTAGACAAACTTTAGAACCTTTAGTGGTATCTTTGCGCGATCAAGGTAAGGCGATGAGGATTGGGGTGAATCATGGTTCTTTAGCAGAAAGAATGTTATTTACATACGGCGATACCCCGGAAGGTATGGTGGAATCAGCCTTAGAATTTATTAAAATTTGTGAGTCTTTGGATTTTCAAAATATTGTGATTTCGATGAAAGCCTCCCGGGTTCCAGTGATGGTTGCTGCTAACCGTTTGATGGTCAAACGGATGGATGAATTAGGCATGAATTATCCCTTACATTTAGGGGTGACAGAAGCCGGAGATGGAGAATATGGCCGAATTAAATCAACGGCCGGAATTGGCACTTTATTAGCAGCAGGAATTGGTGATACTATTCGGGTTTCTTTAACCGAAGCTCCCGAAAAAGAAATCCCGGTTTGTTATAGTATTCTGCAAGCTTTAGGACTGCGGAAAACCATGGTCGAATATGTGGCTTGTCCTTCCTGCGGTCGAACTTTATTTAATTTGGAAGAAGTCTTACATCAAGTTCGTGAAGCTACGAAACATTTAACCGGTTTAGATATTGCGGTGATGGGATGTATTGTCAATGGCCCTGGAGAAATGGCCGATGCTGACTATGGTTATGTCGGTAAACAACCGGGTTTTATTTCCCTCTATCGGGGTCGAGATGAGATTAAAAAAGTCCCTGAAAACCAAGGGGTTGAAGAATTAATTAATCTGATTAAAGCCGATGGTCGTTGGGTTGATCCTTAGATGGGAGCACCGGGGAGCACCGGAGGCACCGGAGGCACCGGAGGTAGGGGGAGGGAGTTCTGACTCCTGATTGCTTCTGAAAACCCGAAAGCTGAAACCTGTGCTAAATTGGGCGTATTGATATTAAAATTTCTATTTTCTAGTTCAGCAAACCGATGGTGATTTCAAGAAGTGGGCTGGTTCTTGGGGCGACAGCAATGATGTTAACGGCTGTAACTGTTGCCGGGGCGGGGATTCATCTTTCTAGTCAGGCATCCGTTCGGGAAAACCCAAAGGAGTTGATTGATGAAGTTTGGCAGGTGATCCACAAAAGTTATGTGGATGGAACCTTTAATCAGGTGGACTGGTCGGCTACTCGCAGCGAATATTTAAACCGGAACTATACCGACGACGAACAGGCCTATAAAGCCATTCGGGAAATGTTGAAGAAGCTAGATGACCCCTATACTCGCTTCATGAACCCCGAAGAATTCAAAAATATGCAAATTGACACCTCCGGGGAGTTGACGGGGGTAGGGATTCAATTAACCCAGGATGAAAAAACGAAAAAGTTAGTGGTGATTTCACCGATTGAGGATTCTCCCGCTTTTAGTGCTGGGGTTCAATCCCAGGATATTATTACCGAAATTGATGGCCGTAGCACCGAGGGCATGGATATTAATGCCGCGGTGAGTTTAATTCGGGGCCCGGTGGGAACGAAGGTTAATATTAAAATCCTCCGGGGGGATAAACCTTTGGATTTTAATATTACTCGCGATCGCATTGAAATCCATCCGGTTCGTGCTTCTAAACAGCCTAGTTCTAGGGGAGATATTGGTTATATTCGCTTAAATACTTTTAGCGCCAATGCTTCAGAAGAAATGCGAGAAGCAATTAATGATTTAGAAAAACAAAATGTCTCCGGTTATATCCTAGATTTACGCTCAAATCCGGGTGGTTTACTCTATTCTAGTATTGAAATTGCGCGGATGTGGCTAAATCAAGGAGATATTGTTTCTACGGTGGATCGTCAGGGTGAAACCGATCGTCAAAAGGCAAATAATCGCGCTTTAACCACTAAACCTTTAGTAATTTTAGTCGATGGTGGATCAGCTAGTGCCAGCGAAATTTTATCCGGTGCATTACAGGATAATAAACGGGCACTTTTAGTCGGAACAAAAACTTTTGGCAAGGGATTAGTTCAGTCGGTCAGAGGCGTGGGAAAAGGTTCGGGTTTAGCAGTAACTATTGCTAAATATTTTACCCCCAGTGGTCGAGATATTAACCATGAAGGCATTCAACCGGATGTTAAAATTGAACTCACCGAAGCACAACGGGATGAGTTAAGAAAAGATCGCACTAAAGTGGGGACAAAAGATGATCCTCAATATTTGAAGGGGTTAGAAATTCTTGGGGCTGAAATTTCTAAAACTAAACAGGGAAATCAAGCTCAGTCTAAGTGATTTTTACTTTGATCTTCTATTAGGGTTGGAGGTACGAGAAACCACAAAGGCACAAAGACGCGAAGAATTATAAACCCGGTTTATGTGCTTTCTGCAATTGTTCTAAGGTAGAGGATTGTTCAAATAACCAAACATCATCCTGATGATATTTTAATTGAAAATCAGGATGATTTTTTAATCGATTTACTAATTCGCTCACTAATTCGGGAGAACTCGGCCATCCGGGGTGACGTTGGTTTAATAAAACATATTGAAATGGTTCTAAATCTGTCTGTTCTCGTCCTTGGATAGCTAATTGCAGGATAGGACGGTGGGTAAGGTGGGGGGCAATTTTATCCGTTGTTAAAATAGGATTCTGGGTTTTAATATAGCTTAGGGCTTCCCGTGTAGCTTGCCAATTATCGAGGGTTTGGAGATATCGGGAGGCAAAATAACCATATTTTGCTAAGGCGAAAAAGCAAATTAAAGACCATAAAATTATCCATTTTTTTTGTTTTATCCATCCTCCCCCTGTGGATAAATTGGCAATAATAGCTAATAAAAGAAAGGGGAAAATAGTTAAGGAATATTGTTGAGTTAAGTTCTTCATTTGGGGATTTTCGGCTAATAGATTTAAAAATAAAATTGGTGTCGCCCCCATTAAAGGAGCTAAATGTCGCCAAGAGAGTCCCCAAATTAAAGGAATTAAGAGTAAAAATAAATATTCTAAATTAGCCAATGTAAAAATTTTACTTAATACTAATCCCGGTTTTAATAGAATATTTAAGCTAATTTCAAATAGAGAATTTCCCAGGAAACTATAGACTCCAACGGCGATGGGAGGAGCTTGGGAAAAGTGGGGGATAATCCATTCTGTAGAAAGGAAAAACCAGCCTAGTCCCGAAAGAATTGCGATCGCAGCACAAAGACGTTTTTTCTCAAATATCCATAACCATATCCCAATTGTTATTAATACTAAAGATAAAACTTCTTTACAGCCTAAAATAATAAAAACTGAGATAATAAATCCTAAAATATGATTATTTCTAGCTGCTAAAACTGCATATAAAATTGCAGGTAAGGCGATCACTTCGGGGTGAAAATCAAATAAATTAACATTAAAAATTAAAGGATATAATAGATAAACAAATCCTAGGGTTTGAGCTTGGATTTCTTTTAATCCCGCTTGTAAAGATAGTTGATAAGTGGGTAATGCACCGAGGGAAAGGGAAATCGCTTGAATAGCAAATAACCAATGAATATCGGGGTAAATTTTATAAAATCGGGCAATAATATACAAAATATAGGCGGCATGATCCCCTAAAATATGTAACCCCCGAAAATAAACAAACGGTTCTTTTCCCTGACTAATTAAGTAAATTCCATTATCAAAAATTCCTAAATCATAGGCATTAGATTGAAATAAAAAATGGCGTAAACTACTACAAGCAAACAAAATCAAACTACTAATAATTACTCCCATTAATACGGGATTAATTTTAATTTTGTCGTCATCAAAAAAGATCATGTTCTTTGACTTTTATCCGATTCTATTCTAATTTACAGGTTGAACAATAATTTCTATGGTATTAGGATTACCTTGAGTAATCACTCGATCTTGATTCATATTTGCCCAAGTTAATCTCCCATCAATATAAATTTCAGCCCGAATAATATAAATCCCATTCGGTTGAATATCATTGGGATTATAAATCAAAGAAAAGGGAACAGGAACCTGTTGACCGCGTAAAGGATTTGTTTGTTGAGCGATCGTTCGAGGCGCGTTATTAAAACGACTCACATCTTGTAATCTAACAATAACTGTTGCATTTGGTGGTAAAGCAATGCGTTGACGATAAGTAACTGTTCCAGTAACTCTTGACTCTTGGGGTGTTTGATTTATGGGATTTTCTTGCATTCTTAATACCCTTTCTGTGATCGGTCTGGGATTATTATGGGGTTGAATTATAAAGGTAGTCGAGTTAACTTGGTAGGAGGCTTTTTGAGATGTTCCTACATAACTATTTCCCTGGACTTGAACCGGAAGTCGATCAAAAAGTTGTTCATTTCTAAAGCTGACCGCCATGAATAAACCTGCTTGTCCACGACAAACATTAATATGATAATTCTGTGTCATAAAATAGGCTTCTTGGGGTACACCGCGACAGCCTTGGGTGGCAAAATCTAAAGCTCGTTGTGCGAGTGTTGGAGGAATAAAACCGACGGTGGGGGTTAAGGTTAATACGGTAGAAGCTACTAATAAGGTAAGAAAAAAATTAGTTTTATTCTGATTGTTTATTTTCATGATAATTTATATTTTTCAGAAACTTTAACCTTGATTATATCATTATTTTTGTATTTTATTAACCCTTAACTTACCCAAAGATGTTCGGCAAAGCGGACTGAAAAACTAATTAGTAACAGGGCAAAAAATCCCAAGGTTAGATAACCCCAACGGCGATGATGGGATAACATCACTCCCAGGGCGAGACTGGTGGAAACAATTCCGTAAGCTAAACGACTTAGAGAAATTGTTCCCCCAGAAGCTAATAATAAACCCAAGGCAAATAAGCCATAATTCACTGCTACTAAACTCAGTTCTTGGCGTAAATACCAGAGTAAATAACCACTTCCTAAAATAATGGCTGTATTTAGTAAAGGATCACCGACAATTAGCCATAAAATTATCATTAAGATAAACAAAATATAATCGGATTTTGCCTTTCCTAATTGATGTCGATATCGCCAAATACCATAACCTATTATAGCAATAATAATAACTAAAAGTGGATGCCAAGGATCAACGATCGCACCTTGTTTCCAATTCTGAGAACCGATCAAAATTTGCATGATCATTTTTAACCATCCTTGACTATCAAATCCAGTTTGCCGTTGCCAGTAGGTATGTTGGACGCTAATAAAAGCAATGGGATTATTGAATTTTATCCAACAATATAAGCTATAAAATAATAAACCACAGCCACTTAATAAGCCGGATAAATAGGCGATCGCAGGCTTTTGTTTTTGCCAGGATGTTATTATAAAAGCCGGAATTAAAGCCAGTCCAGTAATGCGAGTTGCCGTGGCTAAACTTCCCCATAAAATTACTTGGGGATATTTTTTTAAATCAAATGCTCGCAGGGCAGCGGTACTCAAAAACAGAAACAAACCTTCAGTATAAATAACAGTACCAAAAATGGAGAGAGGACACCAAGCTAAAACAGCCGTCACCCAACGGGCAGCTTGAGGATTATTAGTGGTTTCAACCCATTTATAAACTAAAATTAAAGCCCAAAAAAAAGCAAAGTTATTAATCAAAGTTCCCGCCACTTCAAAGGGTATACCTAAATTCATTAACCCGCGAATAAATAAAGGAAATAGGGGAAAAAATGCCACATTTGCACCGGGTTTGATCGGATTAATTACTTGATATCCAGAGGTAGTGATACTCTGATATAATGGACTATCCCAAGCCGAAAATATTTGCCAACCCCAGGCAATTTTTACCGTTTCTGTTTCGGGAGAAACCTGATGTAATTGGGAGGTTATAAAAAATGCTAATAAAATAACACTGCGACTAAGTACCCCCATAGTGATTGCAAAAATCACACCTCGGGATTGACAAAATTTGCTAATTTCGATTAAAAAATCTTTTAATTTTGCTGGAATTTGAGTTAGACTCTTAATTAAATTCATCGGTTAAGTTTTCTGCTCCCGGCACGGGTGAATAATTATTGGTTTTAGTTGATGATTAAACTAATTGTATCAAGAATCAGGCAATTATAAATCGGTTGTAATGTTTTGAGGTCTATCAACCCTCCTCAGTCATCAGTCATCAGTTGTAGGGGCGGGTTCATCGAGATTAAGATGATTAGCTCAGATCTAAAAGAACCCGCCCGTACCAGTTATTTGTCTATTACCCATTACCCATTACCTATTCCCTATTCCCTATTCCCTATTCCCTGTTATGCCAAAATAGGATAAACTACTGTAGGTTTTCAGGTTTCGATTTTTCCCATGAGCAATTCTGTTTTTTCGCCCTTACAAAATCGTTTACTCACTTGTTTACTTATTTTAGTAGTGGGTTGGTTAAGTTTTAAATTATTAGGTTATGTTGGAGAGTTAATTAGTTTATTAGTAACCTCTGGATTAATTGCCTTTTTACTTAACTATGCAGTGGCAAAATTAGAGCGCTTTATTCCTAGGGGACTGGCGGCGGCTTTAGTTTATTTAGTTGCTATTTTAACCTTCGTAATTATTGGGTTAACTATTGTCCCTCCGGTCTTCAATCAAGGACGACAATTCGTTACTCGCTTACCCGAATTAATAGAGTCGGGACGACAACAGTTAGCAGAATTTCAAGTCTGGAGTGTTGACCGCAATTTACCCTTTGATGTGGGGATTTTACAACAACAACTCTTGTCGAAGATTCAGGGAACTATTGAACCCATTTTTGCCGGAAGTTTAGGTATAGTTCTCGGAACTTTTAATTGGTTTTTTGACTTAATTTTCATTTTAGTAATTGCCTTTTATATGTTATTAGATGGTGAGCGTTTATGGAAAATTTTAATCACCATTCTCTCCCCACAAATTAGAGAAGTAATCACGATTTCTCTTAAACGAAATTTGAAAAAATTTGTCCTAGGACAAACCTTGCAAGGGGTGTTTATGGCATCGATTTTAACTGTAGCCTTTTTTATGCTTAAGGTTCCCTACTTTCTGTTATTTGCGGTTGTGATTGGATTATTAGAAATTATTCCCTTTGTCGGGGCAACATTAGGCATTGGAAGTGTCACTCTGATTGTGGCTTTTATTGACTGGTGGATGGCTTTACAAGTGTTAGCAGTTGCCGTTTCTATTCAACAAGTCAAAGATAATATTGTTGCCCCTAGAATTATGGGAGATTTAACCGGACTAAGCCCTGTTGTGATTTTCACTGCTTTATTATTAGGTGGAAAACTCGGAGGAATATTAGGATTTATTCTAGCAATTCCTATGGCAGGGGTGATTAAAAGTATTGTAGAAGTTGTGTTTGATCCGACTTTACCTCCTCAAACGGGTTCATTTTTTTATAATCCTTTAAATCCACAGGATGAGGGATAACAGGTAATGGGTAATGGGTAATGGGTAATGGGTAATGGGGAGTGGGTAATGGGGAGTGGGTAATTCGTAATTCGTAATTCGTAATGGGGTAAAATGTTTTCAAAAATAGGGATGAATTTTATTGTTTTGAGAGTGAAAAAAGCTGAAATATGAAATGGTGGCAACGACTGAAAACAAATCCTTTAGCTCAATGGGGAGCCGGAATTTTACTGTTATTTTATCTATTGGTAATTGCGGCGAATTTTGTCGCTCCCTATAGCCCATATCAATCTCAACTGAACGCTTCTTTATTACCCCCGACTCAAATTTATTGGTATGATCAACAGGGGCAATGGATTGGCCCTGTTGTTTATCCTACAACCCAAGGCCCCGTTGATATTGAAACCGGAAAACGAGCCATTAATGTTGATCAAAGTCAGCCAAGTCCTGTGCGATTATTTGTGCCTGGAGCACCCTATAAACTACTAGGAATCATTCCTTTTAATCGTCATTTATTCGGGACGGTGGGGGCTGGAAAAATTAACTTACTCGGCACAGATGAACAGGCTAGAGATCAGTTTAGTCGCCTAGTTCATGGGGGGCGAGTTAGTCTGAGTATTGGATTAGTAGGAATTATGATTTCTTTCCCTTTAGGAATGATTTTTGGGGGAATTTCTGGCTATTTTGGGGGATGGTTAGATAGTTTTATTATGCGAATTGTTGAAGTTTTAATGACGATTCCAGGGTTATATCTATTGGTGGCATTAGCAGCTATTTTACCTCCAAAAATTAGCAGTACCCAGCGTTTTTTATTAATTGTGGTGATTATTTCTTTTATTAGTTGGGCTGGTTTAGCGCGGGTGATTCGAGGACAAGTTTTATCGATTAAGGAACAACAATTTGTGCAAGCATCAAGGGCAATTGGAGCCAGTCCGTTGTATATTATTACTCGTCATGTTTTACCCCAAACGGCTACTTATTTGATTATTTCGGCTACCTTATCGATTCCTAGTTTTATTATTTCAGAAGCGGTTTTAAGTTTCATTGGATTAGGAATCCAACCCCCCGATCCCTCCTGGGGAAATTTACTTTCTTCTGCTACTAATGCCTCAATTTTAGTCTTACAACCTTGGTTGATTTGGCCGCCCGCAATTTTAATTATTTTAACAGTTTTAGCCTTTAATTTATTAGGAGATGGGTTAAGGGATGCCCTTGATCCTCGCAGTATTCAACGATAAAATTCTAGGCTAACTCCATGACCACATCAATACTATAGCAATCCTAAATGATTTTCTATATATAAGTATACTGATGAATTTTGGGAAAATCAAATTTATGTTCCTTAGTAAAAAACTCGAACAAAAATTTGATAATCTTAAACGACCTGCATAAATACCAATACTTCCTCAAAAAGTTTTTCGCTTGTAACCAAATATCTTCAACCGGATTTTGTTGCGGAGCATTAGGAGCAAATAAAATACAAGTAATTAAAAAATCATCAGGTTCTTTATCACCATTTATTTCTGATAAAAATTCTCTA
>MNYZ01000099.1 GCA_001873365.1 Oscillatoriales cyanobacterium CG2_30_40_61
CAGGGGAGGCAGGGGAGGCAGGGGGGGCAGGGGGAGCACCGGGAGGGAAACTTCTGCTATTACCCATTACCCATTACCCATTACCCATTACCCATTACCCATTCGTAATTCGTAATTCGTAATTATTGAACTAGCCACTGAGGAGGGCTTCGATAAACTCGTAGCTGGAAAAGGGGCGTAAATCTTCGATACTTTCCCCAACTCCGATAAATCGAATCGGTAAGCCGAGTTGCTGGACAATAGCTAGGGCAACACCACCTTTAGCAGTTCCATCGAGTTTTGTCAAGACCACTCCACTTAATTGAGCCACTTCGGAAAAAACTTCGGCTTGGCGTAAACCGTTTTGACCCAGGGTAGAATCCAATACTAACAAAGATTGGATTTTAGCGGATGGAGCGCGCTTATCAATGACTCGACGAATTTTATTGAGTTCCTCCATTAAATTCTTTTTATTTTGCAAGCGCCCGGCTGTATCAATAATTAACAATTCCGTATTTCGAGATCGGGCTGCTTCGATCGCATCATAAACCACCGCCGCCGGATCGGTATTTTTTCCGGGGTTAGCCACGACTTCTACACCCGTGCGTTCTCCCCAGACCTTCACCTGATCAACGGCCGCCGCCCGAAAGGTGTCTCCGGCTGCGATTAAACACCGATAACCGGATTTTTGGGCTAAATGGGCAATTTTGCCAATTGTAGTGGTTTTACCCGCCCCATTAACTCCGGTGACTAACCAAATATTTAGGGTATCTTTTTCCGGTGCAAAGTTAATCGGATAACCTTGGGAAAAGGGTTCTTCTAAAATTTCCCTTAAGATTTGTTTCAGATAGGCGATCGCCTGTTCTGGAGGTAGGGCCTCTTGACGGAGTTTGTCTTGTAAGGCTGCAATCACGCGATCGGTGGCTGCAACCCCCACATCCGCCTGTAATAGCATAGACTCAATTTCATCAACGGCCTGTTGATTTAATGGCCCCTGACCGACAATGGCCTTTAATTGGTTAAGTAAGTTGCGCCGCGTCCGTCCTAGGGCTTTCCAGAGTTTCTGTAACCAGGTAATTTCTTCTAAGGCCACTTGATCGGGACGGCGACCTTGATCGGCTAAGACTTGAGCCGACCACATAAAGACCTCATCAAACACCATTCCCGCTTCTCCAGAGGCACTTTCGCTGGTTTCGGGTTCCGGTTCAATGGCGGTTTCTTTCAGACGTTCTAGGCGGGTCTGGCGTTCTGTGGTTGATGCGGCCCAAAAGGGGGCAGGGGGAGTAGGGAGAGCACCGGAGGCAGGGGGAGCAGGGGGAGCACCGGAGGCACCGGGAGCACCGGGAGCACCGGGAGCACCGGGAGCACCGGGAGCACCGGGAGCAGGGGGAATAGACTCTAAAACAGCTTCGGGTTCTGGTTCTGTCTCCTCAACGGCAATGGTTTCTACAGGGGTTTCAACAGCCGTTTCTAGTTCTTGAGTTTCTTGGGTTAAAACCGTCTGTTCAACTTCTAGTTCAACTTCCGGTTCAACTTCTGGTTCCAGTTGCTGTTGTTTCTGAATATTTTTATAAGCCGCTTTTGCCCACTGTAAATAATCCTCAGAAATTTGAGGTTTTTCTTCAGAAATATCAGCCGTTTCCGCAGGTTGTTCTACCTGGAGAGGTTCGGATTTAACCTCCGTTTCCGGTTCTTGATTCTGATCGTTTTTTTCATTAAATTGACGACGAAACCAGTTGAATACCATAGTTTTTTTTAATATTAGTTATTAGGAGAGCACCGGGAGCACCGGGGAGCACCGGGAGGCAGGGGGAGCACCGGGAGGTAAACTTTTTTTATTACCCATTCGTAATTCGTAATTCGTAATTCGTAATTCGTAATTCGTAATTCGTAATTACCCATTACCCATTACCCATTACCCATTACCTGTTCGTCGGCTTTTAATTTATCGACAAATCGACGGAGAACGCCATTAACGAAGCGATAACTTTCTTCATCGCTGTAACGTTTTGCGAGTTCAATGGCTTCATTAATTGCTACTTGTTCTTTTAAGTCTAAATACATTAATTCGGCAACGGCAATGCGGAGAATATCGCGATCAATTCGGGGAAGTCGGTTGAGTTGCCAATCCACTAATACATCGATTAATAACTGATCAATTTCCGCTTTATGGATATTGACTTGGATGAGAATATCAAGGGCATAATTACAGACTTCTTTTTGATTGGCTAATTGTACCAATTCCGGTAATTCAATAGCGGTACTCAAGCGATTAATCGCCCCTTGAACTAATTCAATGGCTTCATAAACCATTGTCCTAGAACTTTGTAAATCACTCGCCCGAATTTGGCTACTCAAAAGGCGATCGCTACTGCGTTGTAATTCAGTAGCTGCTGTTTCTAAGGACTCTTGACCTTCAGTGGTTAACGTCCTGACAGCGGCAATTAAAACATCATGTAATTCTTGAGATTCTAGGCGTTCGGAAGTCGCAGGAAGTTGACTAATTCCCAGTAAAGCGAGTTCACGAGCAATACGACGGGCTTGCATAAGTTTAACAATAAAGAATAAAGTTTGTCCCTTTAATTTTCGCCGACCCCAATTCCCTCATCTTCTAGGACAATAGCTGGAATTATATTTTCTCCCTTAACCATAGATTCTAATGGGAGTTTAGGTTTAGGGATCAGGGCTTTCACCGTCGTTGAAGACGTTGTATTAACAATTCCACCGGACACGATAATTTTAAACGCATCTTCTACCGAGAGGGTCAGGTTGATCACCTCGTGCTGTGGAACAATAGCATACCATCCACTGGTAGGGTTCGGAGTAGTGGGAATAAATACACTGACCATTTCCTCAGACAATTTAGACTGCATATCATCGCTTACCAACCCAGTAACAAAAGCCAGTGACCAAAGACCTCGACGGGGATATTCAACTAAGACCACACGACTAAATTTATCGTTAGAATCTCGTAAAAGGGTTTCTAAAAGTTGTTTCAGGGTTTTGTAAACCGAACCCGCTAAGGGAATAGCTTGTAAGATTTTTTCACCAAAGCCCAAAAGCCATTGTCCCGCGATATTACGGGCCATAAAACCAATAAATAAAATCCCTAACAGGGGTACAGCTAAACCGACCAAAACGTTGAGCAGGTTAACTAAAATTGGATGCAAACCATCAAAGGGATTAATTTGCTTAGGAATACGGGTTAGAAACTCAATCACGGAACTGGAGATGGTGATAGTCAACCAGATTGTGGTTGCTAGGGGAATCACGACCAACAGACCTGCAATTAAGTCATTTTTCAAGTCATGCTTTAAGCGTTGGAACACAGAGCGTCCAGTCTCCTCTTTTTTTGGTGTTTCTCTTTTCTATTATCAACGATTATCTGTCTTTGCAGCGATCTATTTACCAAAGGTTAACTGTCGAATCTGTTGAAATTGAAAATCCCTGGCTAAAGATCTCAAACTCGTGGCTAAAGATTGATGTTCGGGGGGGATTTGTTGGACTAAATGCAGAACTTCTTCTTCATCACAGAGGAGACAGGCTTCCTGTAGGGCGATAATCCATTCCTTCGCCATCACTAACAGACTATCGGAGGTTAGGGGCGGGTTAACTGAAGATGAGAGAATAGAGGACTGGGAGACGGAAGGGGTGGAGTCCGCATAGACATATTTTAATTTCAAATATTCGGCCATTTTACTAAATAGTTCATCTTCTTGGAAGGGTTTACTCAAGTAGTCATTACATCCGGCCGATAAAGCTAAGTTGCGATCGCTTTTGGAAGCATAGGCGGTTAAGGCAATAATAACGGTATTTTCACCATCTAAACTCGCGCGAATTCGTTGAGTGGCTTCATAACCATTCATAATCGGCATTCTAATATCCATCCAAATCAAATGGGGCCGCCATTCTTCCCATAAATGGAGGGCTTCTTGTCCATTTTCAGCCTCTTTCACCTGTAGGCCAATTTGAGTTAATAATTTAATCATCAATTGTCGATTTTCGGGTTGATCATCTACTACTAAAATTTTATATTCGGGTTGACCCGGGACTAAACTCAAGACCTGGCGACTAATTTCTAGGGATTGAATTGGGCTTCCCTGGCTGACTAATACCGGAATTTCAAACCAAAAGATACTCCCAACACCTAGGGTACTTTTAACTCCCAAATCTCCCCCCATTAACTCAACAAATTTCCGAGTAATGGTCAGTCCTAAACCCGTTCCTTCGAGGGCTTTTTTCCCCGATTGACTTTGAATAAAAGCATCAAAAACATTATTTAATTCTGCCTCAGCAATTCCCGCTCCCGTATCTTCTACCTCAAATTTCAGGGTTAGGTATTGACCTTGACCGTTGAGGAGTGGGGGTTGGCTATTTACTATTGACTTTTGAACTTTAGGGATTGAAGGTTCTCCCTCACTCCCTAGAGATACAGTTAAAATCACACTTCCTTTCTGGGTAAATTTAATCGCATTTCCTAAAATATTAATTAAAATTTGTCGAAGTTTATTCGAGTCTGTAATAATATATTGAGGAACATCTGGTTGCAGATTGAGACAAAATTTTAATCCTTTTGTTTCTACCCGTAAACGGAACATTTCCCAGATGGATAAAATCAAATAATTCAGATCAAAGGTACTTTCGTCAACGGTCATCCGTCCAGCTTCTATTTTAGATAAATCCAAAACATTATTAATTAAATGGAGCAGATAATCACCACTACGGCGAATAATTTCTAAATTTTCTTGTTGATAGGCGGGAAGGGCGGAATCATGGCTCATTAATTGAGCAAATCCTAGAATTGCATTTAAGGGAGTTCTTAACTCATGACTCATATTAGCAATAAAAATACTTTTGGCTTTATTAGCAACTTCTGCGGATTCTTTCGCTGTTTGGAGTTCTAATTCCACTTGTTTGCGATCGCTAATATCTAAAGCTGTTCCAAACAGTTGTACAATATTTCCTTGTTCATCTCTGACCCCTTCTCCCCGAACTTCTAAATACCGAATTGAACCATCTGTGCGAATAATTTTATAATCTAGTTCAAAGGAAACTCCGGTTTTAATTGCTTGTTTAATATGATATTCAATCTGGCGAAGATCTTCGGGATGAACATACTGTAAATACTCCACATAACTCGATTCAGTCTGGGATTGTTCTAAACCAAAAATTCTTAACATTTCCTCTGACCAAATCATTTTTTGAGTGGCGACATCAAATTTCCAATTACCAATATGAGCAATCCGTTGAGCTTCTACTAATGCTTCTTCACTTTGTCGTAATTTTTCTTCAGCAATTTTTAGTTCGGTTAAATTTCTAATACTAATTACCACCCCAGAAATATTCTGATTCAGTTCATAATAAGGGGCGTAGGTAATACTCAAAAATTGATGGTCTAGGGATGGTAAATCTGACCAACAATGATAATGAATAACCTCTCCTGCTAAACACCTTTCCAAGTTAGGTTTCATCACCTGTTCAAATTGGTCTTGACCGACAAAATCCATCACCGGACGACCGATTAATGCTTCCAAAACTTGATGATAAAGACTCAAATAAGCCGGGTTAGCTAACTGATAGGTATAGTTACGATTAATCAAACAAATTTTATCCGTTGTCGCCGCCACAATTCTTTCGTAACGGCGTAAAGATTCCTCCGTGCGTTTACGTTCACTAATATCTTCACAAATTCCCATGGCGGCAATAATTTGACCTTGGGAATTTCTAACTAAAGCTGTAGATAAACTAATATCTACTAAAGATCCGTCTTTTCGTAGACGTTTTGTTTCCACTTGGCTCAAGGTATTAGCTGAAAAAGTATTTTCAACTATTTGTTGAAATTCCTGTTGAGCATCTTGAGGAATCATCGGTAATTTTTGACCGATTACTTCATGGAAACTCCAACCAAAAATCCTTTCAGCCGCCGGATTCCAAACTAATATATTACCATGATGATCAATAACATCAATCGCCACGGGGGCGGCTTGAATGGTGGCTTGTAATAGGTCATTAATCGCTTGTAATGTGGCTTCAGTTTGTTTACGTTCTGTGATATCTTGATAAACTGTTAAAAATAGTTCTCCCCATTCATCCGCTAATAATACGGTTGAAACTAATAGGGTTTTTGTTTGTCCTAATTTAGTAATAATAGTGGTTTCAATATTATGTAATGAGCCTTCATGGATTACCTGTTGTAATCGTTCCCCAGCCTGTTGATAAGCTAGACTATCAGGATAAAGTAAGCGCATAAAATCCGGATGATTTTGAGTATCTTCTACACCATATCCAGTGATTCTTTCCATTTGGGAATTAAAGATTAAAAATTTGCCTTGGGTATTGCTCAAGGTAATCCCATTTCCAATAGTTTCAATTACTGTTTGTAAGCGTCTTTGGGTAATTTTTAGTTCAGATTCAGCTTTTTTACGCTCATTAATATCGACCCAATATCCGACAATTTCTAAAGGTTTACCTTTGGGATCTCTAACTAACTGCATTTGCATATCTAACCAATGATAGGTATAATCAGCGTGTAAAAATCTATATTCATAATTAAAGAAATCTCGCTTTAAAATCTGCTTTAATCCAGAACGGAATAGTTGAATATCTTCCGGGTGAACATGATGCAACCAAAAACCAGGATTTCTGAGAAATTCCTGAGCGGAATAACCCAATAAACGATAAACATTATCACTAATAAAAGTAATTTCATAATCTCCATCCCATTGACAACTAAAAATTACCACGGGACTCACGGTTAATAAATATTGCAACCGTTCACTAACAGACCGTAATTCTAATTCTACGCGCTTACGTTCGGTAATATCTAATAACACCCCACCCACTCCAGATGCACCACTTTTAATATTAGTAGATAGGGGAAAAAAGGAGGCCATCCAATAACTCCTAATTCCGGGTTGTACATATTCTCCACTAATTTCTAAATCCAGAATCGGGTTGCCTTTATTTAATACTTCATCACAAACAAATTCTAAAATCGCTGTATATTCATAAAAAACATTCTGAATTGATTGCCCAATATGATCCTTGGGAGAAATTTTGTGCATTTGGGCGATCGCATTGTTAATTTTGATGATTTTTTTTTGATCATCTAAAATCAATAATCCGGCGGGAGCACAAGCAAAAAAAGCATCTAACCAGGATTCTCGTTGCGCTAATTCTCGCTGCAAAGTTTGGTGTTCTGTAATATCTCGTCCCTCAGCAATTAAAAGTTTTACTTTTCCCTCTTCATCTAATAAAGGACGTAGAGAAAAATCAATGGTTTTAATTTGATTATCTTGACCTAACATATCAATTTCATAGCGAATAAATTCTCCTTGAGTAGCCCGATTAATTGCATCTTTGAGCTGGGCTTGGGACTGGGGAGAAATCGGCCACCATTTCCCTTCCCAAAAAGGTTTATCCACAACCTCTTGCAGTTGTAAACCGGAAAAATCTAAGGCAGTTTGATTAATTTCTAAGGTCAGTCCTGCACAGGTTAATAGTCCCATGAATTGAAAGGTTTGATTAAAAATCCCTCGGAAACGGGCTTCACTGTCTCTCAGGGCGGCTTCTACCTGTTTACGGTCGGTAATTTCAGCGACAACAACTCCCAGGGCTATGGGTTTTTGAGCTTGTGAATTGATCGGAAAATAAGAGACTAACCAAGTGCGATGAATACCGGGTTGTTTGGGGGTTGCTCCAGAAATTTCAACGGCAAGAATTGTGTTTCCAGTATTCAAAACTTCTTGGAATATTTTTTGTTGTTGAATGGCGATTTCAGGTACGATATCCCAGGGAGTTTTACCAATATGATCGGCTACGGAAACCCCATTTATATCGGCGAGGGCTTGATTAATAAAAGTATATTTGAGTTGGGTATCCAGAATCGTCATCCCTACGGGCGCACTGGTAATAAAGGCATCTAATAATTGTTGTTTTTGGAGTAATTCTGCTTCGAGTTGTTGGCGATCGCTAAGATCTTGCTCAATTTCAGAAACTCCGATCAATTCTCTGGGAGAGGATTTAATTTTAATCCAAATATCATAACCATAAACTAATAAAATTAATCCACTTAAAATTAAACTAATCAGATGGTGAATTATAGGGATAGGAAGATAATCAGTAAAAATCCATTTACTGATACCAGTGACTAAAACTATAAATCCTAACCCAAATATCAATAAATTTATCCGCGCAGAAAAACCGTTAATATATCCTAAATATGGAGTAGGATTTGATGAAAATGACCTTTTATTACCGATCATAATACCTGCCCTTTTTAGTGGATATACCTAGAATAATCTGAATTGAAAAATCTGGTTAATCTTAAAAACAACAAACAATATTTCTGCCTTTATTTTTGGCTTTATATAGAGCTTGATCTGCTCTTTTAATTAATATTTGTGGTTTTTCGTCTACTAAAGGAATTAAACTACTAACGCCTAAACTCAGGGTTACTACACCTTTTTCTGGAGATTTTTCATGGAATAATTGCAAGTTATAAATGGCTTCTCGAATTTTTTCCGCGACTTGTAGTGCCCCTGGTAGGGAGGTATTAGGAAGAATCACGACAAATTCTTCTCCTCCATAACGGGCAACTAAATCGGCAGGACGTTTGAGGGTTTGATTAATAGTTTGGGCAATTTGTTTTAAACAATCATCTCCGGCTAAATGACCATAGGTATCGTTATATAATTTGAAATAATCAATATCAGCTAAAATTAGAGAAATGGGCAGTTTTTCCCGTCGGAGTCTGAGCCATTCTTGTTGTAAAATTTGATCAAACCGCCGGCGATTTGCCACCTGGGTTAATCCATCTAAATTTGCCAGATTTTCTAATTCTTGATTAGCTTGGTGTAGTTGTTGATAAAGTTGAGATTGTTCGATGGCGATCGCTAATTGATCCGTAACCACTACCGCCAATTCTACATCGCTTTCTGACCAAGGAACAGAGTGATGTCTAACAATACTTAAACTTCCCCAAGCATCTCCATTAGAATCCACAGGAATCGGCAACCAAATCCTAGAATATTGTTCAACCAAATCCTGATTAAAGGGGTTGATTATGGTTTCGGGATCTTCGACACAAAAAGTCTGCAATAATTTTAAACGTTCTGTTAATAAATAACCGGTATTAGACAGTTTGATATTGACTAATTTAGCCAGGTCAGAATTAGGAAAATATTCAACAATTGGTTGCCAAGTTTCGGATTCAGAGAAATGTTGAACAATGGCTACCCAATCGGCCTGTAAAAGTTGACCAATTTCTGTCACCGCCGTAGAAAATACCGTTGATATTTCTAAGGAATTACGCATCGCCCGAATCACTCGGTTTAAGGCTTGTTCCCGTTGATATTGCGATCGTAAAGCCTCTTGAGCCTGTTCCCGTTCTAAAATTTCAAGCTGAAGTTGTTTTTTGTGCCATTGAATGGTGAGTTGATTTTTTACCCGAGCTAACACTTCTTCGACTTGAAATGGTTTAGTAATATAATCTGAACCTCCCACACTAAATGCTTTAACCTTATCTAATCCATCACTCAAAGCACTTAAAAAGATAATCGGAATATCCTGAGTTATGATATCCTGTTTTAAGATTTGGCAGACTTGATAACCGGATAAATCCGGCATCAAAATATCTAATAAGATTAGGTCGGGAGGACTCTTTTTAATCGTCTCCAGAGCCTCGTAACCATTACTAACCGCTCGAACTTTATAGCCGTTATCCCGAAGGAGATTGACCAAGAGCCTTAAATTCGCTAGTGTATCATCAATAACTAGCAAATCTGCCCGAGGCGCAAAATTATAAGACACATACATTTGCTCTAATTCAGCTAACATAATAAACCTCAGATTAAATAGTTTTTAATCTGCTAGTCTGAGATTACTCCCTATTATACCCCGATCACAGACCTAAGTTTTATTTATTCTATCTTAATCTGTTCTGAATAGGAGTAAAGTTAATGATTCTGCAAACTTAGACCTAAATAGATCGGGAATGGGGTTAATTACTTCCACTTGTCAATGTTGTAACTATCACAAGGAAGAACAACAAATCATTTAATCTTCACAAATCTATTGTTAATGTAAAATCAATATAAAGCAATGATTAAATATTGCCAATTATCTGAAACAGAGCTATGATGGTTTTAGGAGTATTATTACTCAAGGTATCTAACAGTTTATTGGGTCAGGAAAAAATTGATTAGCAACTCCTATCACACTTCCGACCATTCTACCGGTCACTCCTTTTCTACTCCTTTAGGCGTGACAGCAGAAGCAATCTATGAGTTTTTCCTGCATGGGGTACAAACATCGAGCCCAGACGCCGTTTTAGATACCTTTGAACAACTATTCTTTTACCTGCTTTGTTCAAACGAACCCAAAGTGCAAAGGGCTTTAGAGGCTATTCTGAGTGTGGAAACTGGGGAATCTTGTTTTCATAGTACGATTCAAAGATGTTGCTATATTCTGATTAATAATTGGCTGCTTAGACGTCAACAAAGGTTGATTAAAAACCTAATCCAAAGATTATCAAACCCCCCGGACATTAATCAAACCTGTTTATCAATTCAAGAAAGCCGACTGATTTTATGGGTTAACAACTTTTTAAACAGTGAAGATTATCAAAATTTACTCCAATGTGCCAATTTTGATCGGAATAATTGGAGTAGCCGTTATCAGTCCTATTTATTAATTCCTCAATACTTGAATCCTCGCAATTCCAGAGAACAAAAAGAAGTCGCTCGTAATTTAGTCAAACAGCTTAAAGATCAATATAAATTTGATTTAGCGATGTATATTGCCCGCTTGGACTCGCCAACGGGAAAAAATCGTAAACTGAATAATCCTACCCAACTCGGGGATGAAGTCATAAGTTTAATTAAACAAACAATTTCCACCCAGCGAATCTTTAATTATGGCACTCAAGCCAATTTATTTTTACAAAATACCCAAAATTTTAATTATCAAAAATTTAAACAATGTTTGCCTCAATATTTGTTATTTAATGTCAGTCAGCAATATCCGGCGAATATTCTCAGAGATAAAATAGAAGAAAAATTACAATCTTTGTACCGTCTTCATGATGAAAAAATTGTTAATAAAGCTCTAATTATTAGAACCTGCAACCGACTGATTGAATTTTTATTAATTGAACAGGGTCAACCTCCCTCGTTTTTATTTAACTTAATGATTCGTCAAGGAAGTCAACTAACTTTAGTGATTTTACTGCTCAAATCAGTATTATTGGGGAGCCCCTGTCGAACCTATTTAGACATTTGTATTGCTAATTTAGTTCAATTCTATCAAGACCATGAGGAAGTCCGGTGTCAGGGCTTAATTCAATTTTTAGAAATTTTTAATTTAGTCTTTACCTTATTTACAGAAAATGTCCAATATTTTTTAGTCAAAACTAAAGATTTAGTCCCCGGAAGTCAGTCGGAAACAGAATTAGACACCTATCGTTTATTTTGTCAATTTAAAGGGCCCGATTTACGCCATACCAATATCAAAGAAATTGAGTTAAAAGGTCAGGATTTACGCGGTGCAGATTTGCGCGACATGGATTTAAAATCTATTAAACTCATTGGAGTAGATTTAAGTCTGGCTAAACTCAGCCATGCAGATTTAAGTCAGGGAATTTTTACGGAAACTAAATTTTTTATTTCTAATCTTAATTATACGAATCTGACGGAGGCTGATTTAATTAAAACAGATTTTCGTCGGGCGGAATTGAAACACGCTAATTTAACTGCTACGAATTTACAAGAGGCTAATTTTAACCGTGCTGATTTAAGAGGAGCAATTATCACAAAAGCGAATTTACAAGAAGCGAATTTAGAAAATACTGATTTAACTGAAGTAGATTTATCCGCTTCTAATTTACAACGGGCTAACCTGAGTCGAGCTAATTTAAAAGGTGCTAATTTAAAAGGTGCTAATTTAAAAGGTGCTAATTTAAAAAGAGCCAATCTGGAAGAAGTTAATCTCGAAGGTGCAAACCTCGAAGGCGCAAATCTCGAAGGCGCAAACCTGGAAGGCGCAAATCTCGAAAATGCTAATTTAAAAGATGCTATTTTATCTCAAACTAACCTGAAATCCGCCGATTTATCTAATGTAAATCTCATGGGTGCAATGGTTAATCAAGCTAATTTAAGTCAGGCTATTTTAATTAATTCTCAACTCAGAGATACTAATTTAGCCCAAAGTAATCTAAGTTATGCAGATTTAACTAAAGCCGATTTAACTAGAGCTAATTTAATGCAGGTTGATTTTACTTATGCGTCTTTAAGGGATGCAATTGTTCGTCATACTAATCTCAAAGATGCTATTTTATTATATGCAGATTTACAGGGCGCTAATCTGTTTTGCAGTGGGATTTCCCAAGCACAAATTGTTGGGGTTAAATTAGGGAATAATGCGGGATTATCGGATCAAACTCGAATTTTTCTGAATGGGGAGGAGATTTAATTAAACAACGTAGTGAGCCCTTCAGGGCTCTATTAAGATGCGCTGAAGCGCAACAACGGGTAGAGACGAGCCACGGCGCGTCTCTACGGGGTAGAATTAAATCAGTTTAACTGCTCGCAGGGTAAACATAATTCCTGCTGCTGCGACTAAAGCGCCCACATAAATGATAACGTAAGCGATCGCGCCATCGGCTGTAATCATTAGACATCTCCATAAACATTACTCTATTGAATCACGAGTGATCATGCTCTGACTATCCGTAACGGGTTAAAAATGGCATACAATTTTTAAGAGTGAGTTAATCAGGGAAAAATATGGAGTCAACAATTCTAGTAAATTTAGGTTCATTATCCTATAATATTGCCATCGGTGCTGGAAATTTAGATAGATTAGGGGAGGAGATGATCCCCTTAAATTTAGGTAAAAAAGTATTATTAGTTTCTAACCCTGAAATCTTTAATTATTATGGAGAACGCACCCGTACCGCTTTAGAAAAAGCCGGGTTTGATGTGGCAATTTGTACCCTTCCCCCGGGAGAAGAATATAAAACCCCCGAAACCCTGCAAAAAATTTATGATGCGGCGTTAAAACATAAATTAGAACGTTCCTCCACAATGGTTGCTTTAGGAGGAGGAATTATTGGGGACATGACTGGATTTGCTGCGGCGACGTGGTTACGGGGAATTAATGTAGTTCAGGTTCCTACCTCTTTATTAGCGATGGTTGATGCGTCTATTGGAGGGAAAACCGGGGTAAATCATCCCCAAGGAAAAAATTTAATTGGGGCGTTTCATCAACCGAAATTAGTCTTAATTGATCCCGATGTTTTGCCAACCCTTCCTGAACGAGAATTTCGGGCGGGAATGGCAGAAGTGATTAAATATGGTGTGATTTGGGATCATAAATTATTTGATAAATTGGAACAATCCCAAAACTTAGATAATATTCAATCTTTAGATAGTGGATTATTACAAGAAATTTTAACCCGTTCCTGTCAAAGTAAGGCGGATGTGGTGAGTCAGGATGAAAAAGAATCGGGGTTAAGAGCAATTTTGAATTATGGTCATACCATTGGTCATGCGGTGGAAAGTTTAACCGGATATACCGTGGTCATTCATGGGGAAGCGGTGGGAATTGGTATGGTCGCCGCCAGTCAAATTGCGCTTAAATTAGGATTATGGGATGAAGATAGCGATCGCCGTCAGTTGGCCATGATTGAGAAGGCAAAATTACCAACCCAACTTCCCCCCGGACTGAATATTGATGATATTTTGGAAAGTCTACAAACGGATAAAAAAGTCAAAGCTGGAAAAGTCCGATTTGTTTTACCGACCCGCATCGGAGCCGCAACGGTAACAGATATTGTTAGTTCTGATATAATTCGTCAGGTGTTAGAAAGTTCTTCTATTAGTTGTCTAGCTTAAACAGGACTTACGCACCCAACCAAAGAAACCGGGTTTTTTAGAAAATATCTGGGTGACAACGAAGTATTTTTGTAAAAAAACCCCGGTTTCTTGAGCCCCATGGGTTGTCTGGCTTAAAATGGGCAAGACTTCATAGAAATGTCATCGGACTGACACATTAACTTCATATCCTGACGATAATCTATAAATCAAAGGCAAGTTAACTCCTCACACCCAAATCACGTTTCGTTCCTCACCACTGGTTCACCCCCAGTGGATTTTTTTGGCTTGATTAATTGTTGTTGTACACTGGAAAACACTGCACTTAAACCGGGCTAAACTCACCGATGAGAAAATGGACTCCGATTCTACTGTTAACCCTGTATTTACTGGCGGTAGGGGTAACAATTGGACTGAAAAATCGAGACTGGATTGTGGCTCAAGGGATGACATTATGGCAACAACAGCCCGCGCCTGCCCCCTTTGAGCGAGTTATGGCTCAAAAGGTCTCTCCAACACCAAAGCCCGCAGAGGTGAAGCTGGTGGCCGATGAGGAGCCCGCCGAACAGCCCCAGGTCAGCGAGCCAGAACCAGAAACCATGGTTAATGTTAATAATATTCCTGTACCCGGAACCTGCGCCCTACAACCCGACCCGAACCCGCCAGTTAATGGTAGACCCGGGCCAGCCGTTAATCCAGTGACGTTATATCGGTTTCGACGGCCAACGGATGTACAAACGGCCAATCTCCAAGCAGGGGCGGGTTACACTCCCAATGAATATCAAGCCCTGGCGAATGCGACGAATTACGGACAGCGATTTTTATATGATATTAATGGTCAACCCGTGAATAATACCCCGATTGTGGTGCTCCATGAAACCGTATCGGATGTTTATAGTGCGGTGAATTTGTTTCAAAATCCCCAATATTCGGAGGATAATCAAGCCAGTTATCATACTTTAATTATGTTAACCGGGGATATTGTTTATATTGTTCCCCCGGATTTAAGGGCTTTTGGTGCGGGAAATTCAGTATTTGCTAGTTCAACGGGAACGGAAACCGTAAAAACCCATGCTACACGTCCGCCTTCGGTGAATAATTTTGCTTATCATGTTTCTTTAGAAACCCCTGTGGATGGTCGTAATAATGCTAATTCTCACAGTGGTTATACAACTGCACAATATCAATCTTTAGCCTGGTTAATAGCAAAAACTGGGGTTCCTGATGCTAGAATTACAACCCATGCGGCGGTTGACCGTTCAGGGGAAAGACGAGATCCTAGAAGTTTTGATTCCCAACTGTTTTCGCAATATTTACAATCTTATCCTCGGACTCAAGAAATTATGATTAGTTGTCAATCAGCTTATTTGAATTAAAATGACATTATCACAAAACTTTTTAAGGATACTATGCAAGTTAAAGGGATAAAAAGAGGCAAGACCATTGAATTATTGCAAGATATTGACCTACCCGACGGCGTAGAAATTACCGTTGAAGTTAAAACAATACCAATTTTAAGTTTATCGGAACGCCTTAACCGTTTAAGAGCTATTTTTGGAGCTTGGCAAAATCAACCCGAACTCGATGAGATTTTTTCAGAAATAGATCAAGAACGCCATCACTATCACGGTAGAAAAATGATTGATTTCGATTAAAATTATGTATTTACTAGACACTAATATTTGTATTGCTTTATTAAAAAATAATCCTCTGGCTGTTTCTGAGTTTACCGTCAAAACAGAGACATCCTACTTGTCTACAATTGTTGTTGCTGAATTATATAAAGGGGTATATTGTTCTCGTCGAGTTGAGGATAATTTAAAAACCTTAAATGAATTTATTAGTTTAATTCCAATTCTTGAATTTGATTTACAAGCTTCCCTAGAATTTGGGAAGATACAGGCTGAATTAAGAAAAATTGGAAAACCAACCGGAGAAATGGATGCTATAATTGCAGCAGTCGCTCGTTCTCGTCAGTTTATTCTGATTACAAATAATATTCGACATTTTGAAAATATTCCTAATTTGCGAGTAGAAAATTGGTTAAACTCCAATTAAAAACCATCACAAAAATATTAATATTATAATGCAACTTTTGCCTGGTGAGGACTACCCCAAATCACGGTTTCATGTTTATAAATAACCATCCCAGGTTTAGCCCCTTTAGGTTTATAAACGTGCTTAGGTTTAGTATAAATAACCGGAACTTGTTCACTATTTCTAGCCCGACTATAATAGGCTGCTAAATTAGCGGTAAATTGTAAATCAATATCATCAGCAACCTGTCCGGGGTTTAACCTTAATAAGACATGACTTCCGGGGATTTCTTGAGTATGAAACCACAAATCATAGTCCGTTGCTAATTTAAAAGTTAACTGATCATTTTGACGATTATTTCTGCCAATTAAAACCTCAATTCCGTTAGGAGTTTGATACCGATGAAATTCTGTAGATAAAGTCGAATTAGGACTGCGATAATCAGGAATATTAATATAACCTTGTTGGATTAATTCCTCTCGAATTTCCGCTAAGGTTTGTAAATCTTCGGCGGTTTTGTAGGTTTCAACTAAACTAATCGCTGACTCGACTTGTTCTAAATAGTTAATTTCGGTTTTAACTGCATTTAATAGGGGTTCTACCGCAATTCTCGCCCGTTTTAACTTTTGATGTCGTTTATATAAACTTTGAGCGTTTTGGACGGCATTACTCTCGGGATTTAAGGGTATTTTAACGGCTTTTCCCGTCTCAAAATCTGGTAAATTAATCTCCTTCATTCCCGGTTTCCATTCGTGTAGAAAAGCCATTAACAAATCCGCTTTTGCCCGATAATCGTCCGCTTCATCGGATTGTTGTAACCGTTGAATAAATTGATCTGCTTTAACCTGTAGTTTCTTTAAAACACTATTCAGTTTTTGACTAACTTGATGGTGTAGTTGTTTAAATTCCTGTTGATTTAATTCATTTGTATAATAAGTATTAATTAAAACCTGAACCGTTTTAACTTCAGCAATAATATCTAAATTCCAAGGAATAATATCATAACCTTTTGTGGTATAATGGGGGATAAAATTATTATTTTCTAAGGTTTCTAGCCAAGTTTGCCAACTTTTAAATAACCGATTCCAGTCCTCTGAATTTAAACTATTAGTTAGTTGAGTTGGATCTAAACTTGCAGCTTCAATCATCCCTTGCACTAACCCAGAACTTAAACCACGATAGTTTTTTAATAGTTGTTGTTTTAAAGCACTAGGAATTAAACTAACCCGCTCTTGCCAAAGGGATTGATCTTGATTTAAACTCGGAATTGGTTCGGTTAATTTAGGTGGGAGTTCATAAAATTGATTAGTTAAAATCGGTCGAACACTCGACTGTTGTAAATTCACTTGATGGGCAGCCGTGACAATAATATTGTCCGATCCCGTTAAAATTACATTACTATATTTTCCCATAATTTCCACATACAAATGCCACAGGGGAGCATCCCCCGGACGTTGGGCAAATTGCAGATCTAAAATTCTTTCCCAGGGGTCAAATTGTCGAATTTCAACTAATGCTAATCCCGCCAATTGATGACGGAGTTGATCACTAAAAGTAAAGGTATCAGGAATGCGGGGGGGAGGATCACCAACACAAATTCTAGCCGCTTGGGGATGCCAAGAAATATCTAACCAGCCTCGACTTTTGAGGGTGCGTAACCCCAAAGAAATTGTAAACCGATCGCGTTGATAAACCTGTTCTAACCGGGCTGGAAGCCAGTCTGGACGCAGTTCACAACAGATGGCGATTAATGTTGTTAAATCAAAAGATTGCATAATATTTGTCCGATCGCCTTAATAATTACCCATTATCTCACTATTTTTCCTCTCCACTTGACCTAATTTTCCAGAATCAAGTTTTTTTAACCTATACTGGGTTTAAAATTTTCAATTATTTTTGATCTGCGACTTAATTTTGAGTAAATTTTTATGAAAAACCTGCTGACTCGCTTAGATTTATCTTATCTTTATGTCTTTTTAGGAGAAGCAACCCTAGGTTTAACCTTTATTTTTTATATCCTGTTGGCGCGGGTTTTAGGGCCACAGGAATATGGAGTTTTCACCTCAGCTTCTGCTTTAGGGGCAATTTTAGCCCTATTAATTCAGTTTGGTTTACCTGTGCTTTTAAACCGAGAAGTTTCTGCTAATGCCGAAGTCGGATCAAAATTAACATCTCGGTTTATTTTATTAGAATTATTAACATCAATTCCGGTTTTTATCATTCTATTTCCCATTGCAATTTTCATGGGATATAACGAAGAAAATACCCTAATTATTTGTTATCTGGTGGTATTTTCAGAAATTTGCCGCGCCATCAAAATGACCCTACGGGGAACATTAAAAGGCATGGGATGGTTTAGGACAGAAACGGTTTTTGTTGCCCTAGAACGGGGTGCTACAGTGGTCATTTCTTTGGGAGTATTATATGCTACAAAAAGTTTAATTTTAGTAGTTATGAGTATTGTGGTTGTTAGACTTTTAGACATTTTAGTTATACTCTACTACCTCAGTCGTAAACTGCCAATTTGGTCGCCCTTTACGATTAGCGATTGTTGGGATTCATTACGCATGGCTTATCCTTTCGCCCTATCGGGAGTTTTATGGATTTTATATTATCAAGTGGATTTAGTCATGTTACAAGCAATTGGATCAACCGTTGAAGCGGGATATTATAGTGCAGCCTATAAAGTTATGGAGATGTTTTTTGCCTTACCCAGAGTCATTTTTCAGGTAATTTTTACTCGATTTGCTAAATATCATGCGAATGATCCCAGTCGTTTACCTGAACAATTATATAAAGCAACTCGCCTTTTATTAATTGGAGTTTTACCTGCGGTAATTATGGCTGGATTCCTACAACAAATTTTACTTCCTTTAATTTATGGCCCGGAATTTCAGCGCTCAGTTTACTCCCTAGCAATTTTGTTACCAAGTTTAGGAATTAGTATGTTTGGTAATTTGGCTCAACGATTTTTACAAGCAACAGGACAAGAAAAAACCTTACCTAATATTTTATTTTGGACAGCATCGGGTAATGTTTTAATCAATTGGTTTTTAATTCCCCAGTTTGGAGGGCCAGGGGCTGCGATCGCGACTTTAATTAGTGAAATTGCCCTATGTTTATTAGGGCTACAAATTATGATTCGCACACCCTATTCCCACATTGCTAAAAAAATTATGGGGATATGTTTACTCAGTTTATTCGCAGCCGCCTGTCCTTCTTTTATTATTTATGGCTTAAATCCTGCTATCGGAATTGCTTTAATTATGGGTTTACTTTTAGCAATTCTCTATTTATCTCAACGTCGTCGTTTTCTGGGTGAATCTAATCCTTCTGTCTAAAATTTTTGAGGATAAAAATACAGTTTTTGTCGGGGCGGGTTCACCCAAATCTATGCACTTGCGCCCAAATATTAAATAACCCGCCCAACCTCAATTAAGATTCTTATATATAGCAACCGCGCCTAGCTATTAGGACATTCTTGAAAGCTAAAAGCTGCTCACAGTAAGTATTTACCTATTGCCCATTGCCTATTCCCTCTTGCTATATACTCAAACCAAACTAAGAACTTTTAGAGGTTAAATAAAATTGAAATCGCTGTTGCATTTGTTCTATTGTTAGTTTTTGTGTCCAATATTCCACTAAAGCATGACCAAACGCCCAAGCATTTTTGTCTGGGGGATGGGGATTTTCTAATAGTAACGGCCAGAGAGAGAGTAAATCGAAATTGAGCGGATCAGACTCTCCTGAATTTAACAACAAAAACAAGTCATAGGCCATCTGCAATTTACCAATAACAACGGGTAATTGTTCAACCGGAATTTTTTCAGCTAATAATAATGCCAAGGTAGGAGATCCGGTTGCTAAGGTGGAAATAAAACTCAGAATTGGACTTTTTAATAAAGCGGCTAATCCTTGAGTAGTTGCCATTTGAAAAGTATAATGATCAATGATTTTAGCCGTTGCTAGAATCCGAGCTTCTTGATTTTTTAAAAATCGAGCTAAACGTAGTTGTTTAGCAGGATTAATTGTTTCTAAAATTGCAATTGATAACAAATCTACCCCCCAAGGTTGGCGCTGGGTTTGACTATCTTGGGTAACAATTGGTAAGACGCGATCGCAATATTCTCCTAACTGTTCTAATCGGTATTCTGTGGCTTCTCGAATGGCTTTTTCCTTGGGAAGATTTCCCCATTGCCAATCATAGGGCGGTTGCCATTCGCGGATCGGACGTAAGCGATCAACTTGGCTAACAATTATAATAACTGGTAACTCTAAATCCTGCTGTTTAATCTCTTGTAAAAAATCTACATCCATTTGCAAAGCCGGGTCAAGGGCTGGGGTAATTAATAATAATAAATCTGCCTTACTTGCCTGGTCTAAAACCTGTTCTCGTAACTCGGAACGATTCACCTGTTCATAACCAGGAGTATCCCATAAATTTAGGCTTTCTCCGGTGTCGGTTTGCCATTGATAATTTTGAATTTGATCCGTACTAGGTAGGACATCAACAACGGCTTGATCAGCCTTAAATAATGTATTAATTAAACTACTTTTTCCTGCCCCTGTTCGTCCAATTAACAGCAAATTAACGGGTTTTTGTTCCAAGATTTCAACAGGTTCTGTTACTGTTAAAATATCTCGTAGGGTTTGAGTTTTAGCTTGAGGAAAGGAAAGATTATTAACAGAAAATTCAGTTGCGGGTAAAGTATTGCCACCGTAGAGGGCGATCGCTTGACAACACAGATTTCTAAGCGCCACTTCCCGTAAAGATTGACCCAAATTAACTAATAATTGTTGTGTAGCTTGATTGGTAGTTTTTTGAGTCGAAACCCGTGCTAAAGCCGACACTGGATTTAATAACCATTGCGCCCAATTCCAGACTTTTAAAAGTTTACGCGCCGAGGGTTCTAACTTCTGATAAACTTGATAGGTTTGATAGGCTTGCCCAACGGTAACTTGATTTAATGCGGGAGATAATTTTTGCATTAATTGATCTAAATCATCCATAGTTCCCCGGATTAATTGATAGGCTTGGGGAAGATAAATACTCAACATAGGATATTTAACTTCTGGGTGATAAATATTAGCCACGGTTGTTACCACATCTTGACAGCGTTGCCAAAAAATTGAACTTTCTGCCCAAATTGGAGGATCATTCTGGGCGGCTTTTAAAATTTCTTGTAGGGCTGTTTCAACTTGGGTAATATTAGGATTTGTAGAAGGTTGTAATCTTGATTGATCTAGGGATAATTCTAGTTCTTGATTGACTTTAGCGGTGACATTTTCCATCTCTTTGAGCATGGGTTGAGTCCATTTAACTAATAACCAACGCCAACCGACAAAAATTAAGGTAAATACCGCCCAAATCCAATTAATTCCCCAATCATGAATCGTGAATCCCGCCGCCGTGAGTAAAAAAATTACCATGATTGCGATCGGCATGATCAATATTATCCATTGCCATAGTTTGAGTCTAACCATGTCGCCCCTTTCCCAAAATTTATAGATTACTTTTTAAGCTACATTATCAAATTAGAATTTAACGGATAAATAACGTGGTATCTTAAGTCAACGAGATCCGTTAAAATGTCAACCTTGGCTAAAATTGAGTCATCCTAATGGATAATTTACCTCCCAATTCTCAGGATAATGCTTTTTGGAACCGGATTAGTACGAATGGTTTAGTACGGTTTTTATTATTTTTTGCCTCGGGATGGGCATTAATTTTAATTTTTAACTATTTTGAAAGTATCTTTTTTACCTTTATATTGGCTGCTATTTTTGCCTTTCTTCTCAACTATCCTGTACGATATTTGGAGCGCTATTTGGGTCGAGGATTCGCCTTGGGAATTGTCATATTTCTGAGTTTATTTATAGTGGTTGCGATCGGATTGGCTTTAGGAACTATGTTTTTTAATCAGTTTCAACAGCTTCTCTCCCTGGTGGTGGAAAATTTAACCTCAACGGATAATCCTTTCGATGACTTACAACAGTTTTTGACTAATCGAAAAGTTAATATTAATCTTGCTCCCCTAGAAGCTGAATTTAATAAGTCTTTAGTCGCACTCGCTAGTATTCTTGTCGGTACTTTTTCTTCTTTACCAAATGCGTTTATTTCATTTGTAATTATCTTTGTGATTTCCTTTTTTATGTTGATTGATGGAGAAAGACTATGGTTTTTACTCTTAAAAATTATTCCTTGTAGCCATCGTAGTCAATTTTCTTTAGCGGTTCAAAGAAGTTTTTTAGGCTTTTTTAGAGGTCAACTTTTATTATCAATTTTCTTGGGAACATCTAGTTTTATTGTTTATAGTATCTTAGGAATACCTTTTTCTTTGTCCCTAGCTATTATTATCAGCCTATTTGATTTTATCCCCGGAATTGGCGCAACTTTAGGAATTTTAACCATCAGTCTAATTATTTTAATTCAAAGTGGCTGGTTTGTGATGTTGAAAGTAGTGGTTGCCAGTATAATTTTACAGCAAATTCAGGATAATTTTATTGGCCCTAAAATTATGCAAAGTTCTGTTAATATTAACCCTGTAGTTTTGTTTTTTTCCTTAATGATTGGGGCAAGAATTGCCGGAATTTTAGGCGTATTTCTATCAGTTCCTATTGCTGGAGTGATTGTTAATTTATTAGATATTGAAGAAATGCAATCTAAGGAAGGAAGTAGAGATTAACCTAGAAACCGGGTTTCTTGAAGAAACCCGGTTTCTGTGGTTTATTAATAAGTTCTACCTTTCCAACTTCCTCCTTTTCCTCGCCAATATCTTAATGCTGAATCTAAAGTCATTAACGTATATAAAAATCCAATTAAGGGTAAAGTTAATCCCCAAATTGGAGAAAGCTGATAGAGTTTTAAGGTAGGATAATAGGCAATTTCCATTAATAACCCGGTTAATAAAGCTAAAAAGATAACTAAATTATTTCCATGAATAATTCCCCCAATTAAACTTAAAGGAAAAATTAAATAAATTAAAACCATCCCGATTAGGGTTAATCCTAATAAAATAGGTGAAAAATTAAGTTGACTAAATGCTGTTCTGGCTACCATATCCCAAATACTAGATAAATTAGGATAGGGTCTTAAACTGTAGGTTGTTTCTGTTAACCCTAACCAAATAGGATAATAGGATTTTGAGGTAAAAGGAAAGATAAAACTTCTTAGAGAAAACCCTTGATTAAATTCTCCTTCTTCTACCCCATTACCGAGGGGATTTGGCGGGGTATTCTTCACCGCTTGAGCTAAAGAACAATCATCAATCAAAGCTTGTTTTAATATTGCTAAACCCCCAATTCTAGTTAATGCTTCCTGACGAATTAAAATACATCCCCCCGCCGCCGCCGCTAATTGACTTTGGGGATGATTTACCCAAGGAAAGGGATACAATTTTTGAAAGAAAAATACAAAGGCGGGAATTAACAACTTTTCCCAAAAACTCTGACACCGTAATAACACCATTAAGGAAACTAATTGTAAATTTTCAGTTTCGGCTTTTTCAACTAATTGCTTTAAATTATTAGGAGAATGTTCAATATCAGCATCAGTAAATAAAATATATTTGGGAATATAATTTAACATATTAGTATATTTAACTCCCTGTTCCATCGCCCAAAGTTTCCCCGTCCATCCCGGAGGTAAATCTTGACAGGTAATTATATTTAACCTGTCTGTTTGATTTAATAATTTAGCGGTTTCTTGAGCAATATTTGCGGTATCATCACTACTTTGATCATCGACTAAAATAATAGAAAATAAACCGGGATAATTTTGATTCAGAAGCGATCGCAAACTGGTAGAAATTAACTCTGCTTCATTTCTAGCGGGTACAATTATAGCAACAGATGGATAATTTAGTAAAGGTTCAAGAACCTCAGAAATCCGTTGATCTGCTTGCCAAAATTGTCCCCTAAATAGTAATAATATTATCCATATCATTAGAGACAATAGCGTTAAAATTAAAATCAAATTTTCCATTTTACAATCAATAAATACTCGTAGTTTTTAACTGTATTGGTTCCTGGGACAAATGGGAATACAATACATCCGGATCCAAGTCAGCACCACTATCCCAATAAACAGTTCCCCACTCGCTAGAAAGTTTGACTTGATTAAAGTAATCAGGATTTTTTAGAGGTTCAAATACCCCTGTAAACTGAACGAGTTTAGACACATCAATTACCCCTTCTACTCCATCTTCAAAACGAAGTTTTAGCTGGTAATTTATTAATGGATAAACTTCAACAATATCTTTAAGCATGATTTACTCCAGGGGTTCAATTTTATTCAAAATTAGATTTTGTCGGGCTAATTCCCAATTAGCAAGTAGTTCATTTTTGTATAATGCTGTCCATTCTTGAATTAATTTTAGCAATCTGGGGGAAAGATTTCCTTCTAATATTTCTCCAGTTTGAATGCTGATCAATGCCTTCTGTTGACCATAGCGAACATGAAAATGAGGGGGAGGATGCTCGTTATAATACATAGTAATTACAGCCCCAAAAAATCGGCTAATTTCTGGCATAAACACCTTCTTGGTAACAAGATTAAATCGGCAGTTAACAGAAAATTACAAAATTAGCTTTAAAATTTATTATATAATAAATTTCCGATAAATTAAATAAAAAATATGATAGAATATCTATAACCCATTTGAAAAATGATATCCTCAAAAACAATAAAAATGGAAAATAAAATCTCTGTAACTCAATTAAAAGATGGGATCACAGCCAGCCAAAACTTTCTTTTATCTCAACAATATCCCGAAGGTTATTGGTGGGCTGAATTAGAATCTAATGTCACAATTATATCAGAAATTATCCTTTTACACAAGATTTGGGGAACCGATAAAACTCGGCCTTTATCTAAAGCCGAAACCTACCTACGTTCGCAACAACGAGATCATGGCGGTTGGGAATTATTCTATGGGGATGGAGGAGAACTTAGTACCACCGTTGAAGCCTATATGGCGTTAAAAATATTGGGGGTATCTGAAACAGATTATGCTTTAATTAAAGCCAAACAATTCATTTTAGCACGGGGAGGAATTACTAAAACTAGGATTTTTACTAAGCTACATTTAGCCTTAATTGGGTGTTATGAATGGCGCGGAATTCCCTCAATTCCTCCTGGGATTATGTTGTTACCCGAAGGTTCTCCCTTTACGATTTATGAAATGTCTAGTTGGGCTAGAAGTAGTACGGTTCCTCTATTAATTGTATTTGATAAAAAACCAGTTTTTCGGTTTGATTCTAGCATTAATTTAGATGAATTATATGTGGGAGGACGAGAAAATGCAGTATTTGAACTGCCTAAAAATAACGATTGGACAGATATATTTATCGAGTTAGATAATATTTTAAAATTTGCCGAAAATTTTAATCTTGTTCCCCTACGGGAACCAGGGTTACAAGCCGCGGAAAAATGGATTTTGGAACGACAAGAAGTAACTGGAGATTGGGCCGGGATTATTCCAGCCATGTTAAATTCTTTATTAGCCTTAAAATGCTTAAATTATTCCGTATCTGATCCGACAATTCAACGGGGTTTAAAAGCTATAGATAATTTTGCTATAGAAACAGAAGAAAGTTATCGGATGCAAGCCTGTATATCTCCGGTTTGGGATACAGCTTGGGTTGTTCGAGCTTTAATTGAATCAGGAATTGCCCCTAATAACGATGCTATTGTAAAAAGTTCAGAGTGGTTAATTGGTCAACAAATTTTAGATTATGGAGATTGGATAATTAAAAATAAACAGGGAAAACCTGGGGGATGGGCGTTTGAATTTGCAAATCGATTTTATCCCGATTTAGATGATTCTGCCGTGGTAGTTATGGCATTAAATCAAGCTAAAATTGCTGATGAATCCTTAAAAATAGCAACAATTATTAGAGGGATTGATTGGATGATCTCAATGCAGTGTAAAGCCGGAGGTTGGGCGGCTTTTGATATTGATAATGATCAGGAATGGATTAATGGAATTCCCTATGGGGATTTAAAAGCTATGATTGATCCTAATACGGCGGATGTGACGGCGAGAGTGATTGAAATGTTAGGAGAATTAGATCCTAATTCTTCAGAATTTCAATTAAAAATTCAAACTTTTAAAACAGCCATTGAACGGGCGATTTCCTATTTAAAACAGGAACAGGAAACCGATGGGAGTTGGTTCGGGCGTTGGGGAGTTAATTATATTTATGGAACCAGTGGAGTATTATCAGCTTTAGCAGTAATTAATCCGATTTATAAAAGTTGGGGTTATACTTCTCTTAACCCCTTAATAGAAAGGGGCGCAAATTGGTTAGTCAGTTGTCAAAATATTGATGGAGGTTGGGGGGAAACTTGCCAGAGTTATAATGATCCTAAATTAAAAGGAAAGGGCGTTAGTACCGCTTCACAAACTGCTTGGGCGTTAATTGGTTTAATGGCGACGGGATCTGATAAACTGGAGGTAATTCAAAAAGGAATTAACTATTTAATTTCCACCCAACTATCTGATGGTCGCTGGGATGAATCTGAATTTACCGGAACTGGATTTCCCGGTCATTTTTATATCAAATATCATTACTATCAACATTATTTTCCCTTGTTAGCATTAGGACGTTATCAAAAATTACAACAACTTTAACTAAATTAGGACTTACGCACCAAACCGGGTTTGGTGAACGAGAAATCTCGATTTCATCCGCAAAATCACCGGCCAGAAACCCGGTTTCTTTGGTCTTGTGCGTAAGTCCTGTAAATATTGGATGGTTTTTACCCTAGCCTAAATTTAATTTGTGTCAAGAGTGGATTCAGGGTTTATAATTTTTGCAATTAGGGTTCAACCCCAACAACGAATTAACTTTAATTGAAAATGGGTAATCGAGAAAAGGCAATTGTAATCTTAGGTTTAATCGCATCAATTACATCTTTAGTGATGGGAATAGCTAGGACGGCTACAGTGTCCGAAAAAACTAAGGTCAAACCCGATTATGAACGATTAGCCTATTTATTATCTGCCAAACAATTTACCAAAGCAGAAAGACAAACCTATCGGGTGATGTTATTAGCTTTAGGCAAAAATCCTAAATATTCCGAGCCCGTTGAATTAAAAAAAAGGGATATTGCTAAACTTCCTTGTGAAGATTTAAGGAAAATAGAAAAAATTTGGCATCCCTATAACCCCGGAAAAATTCAGTTTAGAAATAGAGTTATAAGTTGGGAAAATGATCAAAAAGAGATCAACTCTGCTATTATAAATCGGCTGGGTGATTGTCAACTCCAAGAACTCCAAACTGTTCAGGTTAAACCGAATTAATTTCCCCGGTTGACTTTTGATTAAGCTGAAATCAAATATGCCTGAATCCGTAAACCCCTGTAGTCCGTTGGCGCAGTCACCGGATGAGCCGTGGTTCCCAAATCCCTCGATCCCCTTGCTGTTTGAGTCTGTGTAATGCTATAACACCCAAGAAGCCCATAGTGTTTCCCTGGTCTTGAATGGGGTTAGAATCCTAGTTTGCTTGAAGCCGTTTGAGTTAATTGTAATGAGCGAAAACCAACAAGAACAAAGTCAAAGCCAATCTTCTAATGCTACGGTTTCAGGGAGTTCGCCGCAAATTCCGATTCGTTCCCTGGTGAGAAAAAGTCGTGCGGAATGGCTGAAAGAACTTTGCACGAGCTTGGAGGCCCGGAATACCCCACAACCAACGGCCGATGAAACACCTAATTCCCCTGCATTAACCGAAACAGCCGGCCAGATGGTTCTTTATCAACCGCCTCAAGGGTCATCTTCTCCTCAACCCAAAAAACGCCAACCCTTTGTTTTTCCTAAAACTATTCCAGTTAAGCTGGTTCCCCTGGTCTTAGCACTATTGATTTTAGTTCCGGGGGGAATTGGGGTCTTAGCGATGACTCTGTTGTTCCGTTTGCCCGCCTTACCCAATTGTCCTAAAATTTTCTGGCCCGTAGCTTCGGCTTCCCTACGTTTATATTGTGCAGAATCCGCCGCCAATAAACAAACCGTTCCAGACTTATTAGTAGCTATTGATTTAGTTAATAGTTTATCGAAAGATCATCCCCTGCGCCCGGAAATTAATCGCCAAATTGAAAAATGGTCAATGGATATTCTGAATTTGGCTGAGGAAATGTTTCAAGCCGGACAACTTTCAGAAGCCATCGCCGCCGCCGAAAAAACCCAGGAACATACTCCCGCCGCCGCCGAAGTTTCTAAACGGATTGACCAATGGAATTCTATTTGGGATAAAGCCGAAGAAACCTATCAAAAATCTGAGGAATTAATGCGCCAAGAAAAGTTAAATTCGGCGTTCAAAGAAGCAACTTTATTATTGAATTTAGGGAATAATTATTGGGCAACTACAAAATATCAAGAACTGACGGATTTGATTGCGATTACCCGGGAAGATAGCCAAAAATTAGCTAAAGCTAGGGGTTTAATTGCAGAGAGCAGTTTAGACAGTTGGATAGAAGCAACTAAGTTAATTGAACAACTATCTACTGAAAGTTATTTAAAAGAAGCCGGACAAAAAGAAATTACCACCGTCGCCAATAAAATGATGAATTTGGCAGAAGAAACCCTCAAAAATGGCAACTGGCAAGAAGCAATTAATATCGCCAATAAAATTCCCGGTAGTGCGAATTTACAAGAAAATGTTAAGGATTTTACGGTCTTAGCAAAAGCTAATGTTCCGGCTTTATTAGATACGGTGGCGGGTTTAAAAGATGCGATCGCCCAAGCTCAAAAAATTGGTCAAGATCGGCCCCTTTATCAAAAAGCTCAATCCTATATTCGCAATTGGCAAGACTCCATTGCCGATGTTGCTACCATAGAACGGGCGCGACAATTAGCCCAACCCGGCGGTGTCAGTGACCTGCGGGCCGCCATTGCCCAAGTTCAAACTATCCCGGCCTCCAACCCCCGAGGCAACGAGGCTAAAACTGAAATGGTGAGTTGGATCAGGCGGATCGAAGAAATTGAAGATAGACCGTTATTAGATACGGCGGAACAGTTGGCCAGTTTTGGCGATGCCGATTCTCTGAAACAAGCGATCGCCCAAGCTCAAAAAATTGGTCGAGGACGCACCCTCTATGAAACCGCTCAAAATCAGATTAGTCAATGGACAGATCGCAGTCAGAGATTAGAATATCAGCCCATTTTAGATCGGGCGGAACAGTTAGCAGCCGAAGGCAATTATGCTGAGGCCATTTCCCAAGCCCAACAAATCAACTCTGGTATCGTATTATACAACACCGCCAAAACCAAAATTAGCCAGTGGAAAAGCCAACTCCGAGATGCCGAAAACCTTCGCAATTCAGAAGTTCTGGCTTCCCCCGGAACCCCAGACTCCTATGTGGCAGCGATTAGAATGGCCAATCAAGTCTCCAATTCCAGTAAGTTAAGGAGTCGGGTTGAGCAACTAATCGATCAATGGGGTCAAAATCTATTGCAATTGGGCCTAGATCAATCCACCTATGATCTTCCCGGCGCCATTGGAATCTTAAAGAAAATTCCCCCCCAAAGCACCGCCTATTCCCAAGCTCAAGCCCAGATCCAAGATTGGCAACAATGGTTAAATCCCCCCCCACCACAACCGGAATATCAACCCCCCGCCGAAACCTACGAACCTCCGGTGGAACAGGTACAGCCCCCCGTTGAACCCGATCAACCGTCCCCAGAACCGCCCCCCACTCCAGAAATATCAAATCAACCTCCAATTGAGTTAAATAAACCCCTAACCACTCCAGCAACTGACATCTAAATCAGTTATCAGTTACCAGTTACCCATCACAGATTTAAGAAGATGACACAAATTAAAATCCGTGAAATCCGTGAAATCCCTTTAAATCTGTGATCTATATTGTCAACATTTGCAAGTTATATAAACTGGCATATAATCCATTTTGTTGAAGTAATTCGTCATGATTTCCCGACTCCACTAATTGACCCCGTTTTAATACTAAAATTCGATCCACATTTCTAATCGTTGAAAGACGGTGAGCAATAATAATCGCCGTACGTTCTGTTAACAGACGTTCTAAGGCTTCTTGAATTAAAACTTCCGTTCCCACATCTAAATTAGCCGTAGCTTCATCTAAAACTAAAATTTGAGGATTCCGAATCGCCGCCCGGGCAAAGGCTAAGAGTTGTTTTTGACCACTGGATAAATTAGTTCCCCGTTCTCGAAGTTCCGTATTATATCCTTGGGGTAACTGTTCAATAAAATCATTTACATTCGTACTTTTCGCCGCCTGTTGAATGTCTTCAAAACTATAGGATTCTCCCAGGGTAATATTACTTTTAACATCTCCAGCGAATAAAAAACCATCCTGTAAAATTACCCCAATATGACGTCTAAGTTCGGTTTGACGTAACTCTCTAATATCAATCCCATCAACTAAAATTCGGCCTTGAGTTGGTTCATATAATCGACACAATAGCCGAATAATCGTACTTTTTCCGGCTCCCGTTGGCCCGACTAAGGCTACTTTTTCCCCGGGACGAATGGTTAAATTTAAGTTTTTGATCACATAGTCATCATCTTTATAGGCAAACCAAACATTTTCAAACCGAATTTCTCCCATTTGTACCCAGTTATGATCATCAGAATCTAAGCTGGAAAGATGGGCAGTAATTTGATCTAGATCTTGAATTTCTATCGGTTCATTGAGAATATTATTAATCCGTTCAATTGCAGTTAATCCAGATTGAATAGCGGTGAATTTTTCCGCAAATTGTCGCAGGGGATCAAATAATCGTTGGGCATATAAAATAAAAGTTGATAACGTCCCAAAAGTCAATTCATTTTCTACAACTTGCTGACCGCCAAACCACAAAACAACCCCAATGGCAATTAAGGCAATCCATTCCAAAGTTGCGGATACCGCCGAATCGTAAAAAATAGTCTGATCTACTGCTTTAATATACCGCAGATTCGTAGCCCGAAATAATTCAGAATTAAATCTTTCTCGGCGAAATAATTGTACTACCCCAATTCCTACCATATTTTCTTGAAGCTGGGAATTAAGATTAGAAAGTTCGTCTCTGGATTTATAATTAGCTTTTCGGTATTGTTGTTGAAAATAAACAATTATAGCCGTTACCGGAACCATCATCAAGACTAAAATTAATGCTAATTTCCATTGCATCATAAACATTAAAATGGCAATGACTAAAATGGAAAATAAATCATTAATAATCCCAATCGCCCCCGTAGAAAATACATCCCCCAAGGCATCAACATCACTGGTTAAACGGGTAATTAATCGTCCTACGGGAGTGCGATCGAAAAATTTAACCGCTAAGGAGGTAACATGATCAAACAAATCATTTCTAATATCCGTCGTGATTTGTTGACCAATTTTTTGTACCCAATATCCTTGAATTGCCTGCAATAAAAATCTAACTAAAATGGTAACTAAAAGAATAATTGCTAAAACATTCAATCCATCGGATACAGACATTTCTCTGAGCCAAGGATGGGTAGTTGGTTCTTGACGAATCAGAGAAATTGCTTGTCCGACTATAATCGGTTGAACTGCACCAGAAACCGATAGGGGAATTAATAAAATCAAGCACAAAATTAATAACCTTTGATTGCGTTTCGCATACTCAGCAACCCGTAGGAGTAAGCGCCAATCTGTCTCACGGGAGTTCTGTTCTTGAGGATTATTATTAGGAGAAATTAGGCTAGTCATTTTAATCAGTTATTAGTTATCAGTGTAAGAGTTAAAAGTAATCACTTTTCAGTCTGTATATCAGTGTAGAGACGCGCCAATAGCCTACGGCATCGCTGCGCTAGGGCACGTCTCTAATAGTTATCTGATAACTGTTAATTGTTCTTGGATTTGAGTAATTAAATCTTTCAGTCCACCCGTATTCAAACGATAACTTAACGGATGAGCAATTAAGTAGGCGGTACTTTCAAATAAAACCTCAATTTCTGTTAATCCATTTTGCTGTAATGTTTTACCCGTAGAAACTAAATCCACAATCGCTTCAGACATTCCCGTAATCGGCCCCAATTCAACGGAACCATAGAGTGGTATAATTTCTACAGGTAAATCCAAACTCTCAAAATACTCGCTGGCACAGTGGACAAATTTAGAAGCTACCCGACTATGGGGCGGTAATTCTACCGGAATTTGATAGGGACTTGATTGTTTAACCGCAACCGACATCCGGCACTTGCCAAACTTGAGATCAACCAGAGAAGCCACTTGAGGCTTTTTCTCCCGCAGGACATCATAACCGACAATCCCTAACTGGGCCTGACCATATTCCACATAAACCGGGACATCTTGCGCCCGCACTAATAACGCCTTAGCCGTTTGGGTGGGATCATGAATTTGAAGTTGTCGATTGCTGGGATCTAAAAAAGCACTAAAATCAAGTCCGACGGCTTGCAGAAGCCGGATAGTATCTATCAATAAAGCGCCTTTAGGTAGTGCTACGGTGATCATAAAGATGAGAAATGAGGGATATAGGATTTATTAATACAGTTGGCCGAAAATTCGGTATCTGATAAAACTGCAATAATTACCTTAACTTTTATTTACCAGATTATGGGACAGTTAACTCTGGTGATTGGCAATAAAAATTATTCTTCTTGGTCGTTGCGTCCTTGGTTACTTCTGAAGCAAGCCGGAGTTAATTTTTCGGAAATTTTGATTGATTTAGGAATTCCAACCACCTATAAGGAAATCAGGCGCTATTCTCCGTCGGGAAAAGTTCCGGTCTTATTAGATGGAGATTTAACGGTATGGGAATCCCTAGCTATTTGTGAATATATCGCTGAAAATTTTATTCATGATTTATGGCCTCGAGAATTAGAAGCCCGAACTTATGCTCGTTGTGTCAGTTATGAAATGCACGCCGGATTTACTAATTTAAGGCAACAAATGCCAATGAATTGTCGGACTCGTTACCCCAGAGAAGGAATGAAACCGGACGTACAAAACGATATTGATCGAATTACCTCAATTTGGCGAGAATGCCGAGAAAAATATGGTTCTCGCGGTGAATTTTTATTCGGAAATTTTACTATTGCAGATGCCATGTTTGCCCCGATTGTTTCTCGATTTGTTACCTATGATGTGAAGTTGGGAGAAATTGAACAAGATTATGTTGAAACTATTTGGGCACTTCCAGCTATGCAAGAATGGATTAATGCTGCTTATTTAGAACCGGAAATTATGCACTTTTGAAGGGGTTTTGTGATCAATTGTAGGGGCGGGTTCTGTAAAAAGTTATGTTTCCCAAAAATAACTGTTCAAAACCCGTCCCACCCAGGCTTAATATTGAATTGATTATAAATTATGTTGAGTTTATGGGCGGGTTTTAGTAAGTTATTTGTGGATATTATAGATTTATTTGAACCCGCCCCTACAGACCCTGATTTTGGGAAAATTATTGTTAATTGTATTAACTTTATTCTGAGATACTATTACTAATTATGCGAATTTTATTAGTTGATGATGAAGTCGAATTAACAGAACCTTTGAGTCGGGTATTAACCCGTGAAGGATATAGGGTTGATATTGCAATAGATGGAAATTCAGGTTGTGATTTAGCCCGTAAAAATCCTTATAATTTATTAATTTTAGATTGGATGTTACCCCAAAAATCCGGTTTAGAAATTTGTCAGGAATTGCGATCGCATTCCGATCAAACCCCCATTCTATTTTTAACCGCAAAGGATACCCTAGATGACCGAGTTCAAGGACTAGACGCGGGCGCAGATGACTATTTAATGAAACCCTTTGAATTACGGGAATTATTAGCCCGAGTTCGTGCCCTCCTCCGTCGTTATCAAGTCCTAGAATCTTCCCCGATTAATTCTAACCGTTTGCAGGTCTTAGACTTAGAATTAGACCCCGATAATCAACTCGCCTATCGAGGAGGACGAATCATTGATTTATCGGAAAAGGAAAGTCAACTTTTAGGGTATTTGATGCGCTCCCCCGGACAGTTATTAACCCATGAGCAAATCCATCACCATCTCTGGGGAGAGGGTGAACAACCAAGCAGCAATGTATTAGCCGCCCAAATTCGCCTGTTAAGAAGAAAAATTGAAATTAATGGAGAAACACCCCTGATTCATACGGTTTATGGCAAAGGATATCGTTTTGCAGAATAGTTAAATATACAGGGAACAGGGAACACCGGAACAGGGAACAGGGAACAGGGAATAGGGAATAGGGAATGAGTTTGCATTAAGGTTATAATTGCTCATACAGGACAGAATAAAAAACCCAGCTTCTTTTTCAAGAAACCAGGCTTTTAATCAATTAACTTAGACGGTTTAATACAAAAATTGAGGGTCTAATTAAACAGCAACAGCCGTTTTAGTAGTAGCACTCAATTCACCTTTAGCGTATTTAGCAGCAAACTCATCTAAAGTTTGAACTTTGATCTTATCTGCATTACCAGCAGAACCGAATTGATTATAACGATCCGCACAAACTTTCTTCATATATTTAATAGAAGGTTTCAGGAAGTGACGAGGATCAAAGTTAGAAGGATCTGAGAAAGCCGCTTCCCGAAAGGCTGCGGTAATCGCTAAACGGTTGTCAGTATCAATATTAACTTTACGGACACCGCTCTTAATTCCTTTTTGGATTTCTTCCACAGGAACACCGTAGGTTTCAGGGATCTGACCGCCGTATTTGTTGATGATTTCTAACAAATCTTCAGGAACAGAAGAAGAACCGTGCATCACCAAATGAGTATTCGGTAAACGGCGGTGAATTTCTTCAATGCGGCTAATGGCCAGAATTTCTCCGGTGGGTTTCCGGGTGAATTTGTAAGCCCCGTGACTGGTGCCAATAGCGATCGCTAAAGCATCTACTTGGGTACGTTCTACGAATTCAACGGCTTGATCAGGGTCAGTTAATAACTGTTCCATGGTCAATTTCCCTTCAGCACCGTGACCATCTTCTTTGTCACCTTGCATGGTTTCCAGGGAACCTAAACAACCCAGTTCGCCTTCAACGCTAACCCCAATGGAGTGAGCCACTTTCACCACTTCCGAGGTGACAGCCACGTTATATTCAAAGCTGGCAGGGGTTTTACCATCGGCTTCGAGGGAACCATCCATCATCACACTGGTAAAGCCATGACGCATGGCAGAATAGCAGGTGGCGGGGGAGTTGCCGTGGTCTTGGTGCATGGCAATGGGGATGTGGGGATAGGTTTCCACCGCCGCTAAAATCAAGTGGCGCAGGAAGCTTTCACCAGCATATTGACGAGCACCGCGAGAAGCTTGCAAAATCACAGGGCTATTAGTTTCTTGAGCAGCCTGCATAATGGCTTGGATCTGCTCCATGTTATTCACATTGTATGCAGGAAGTCCATAATCGTTTTCAGCCGCATGATCCAGCAAAAGCCGCATGGGTACGAGCGCCATAAAATTGCCTCCTAAGTCGTTGTTTTGTTAATTTGTTCCGAGGTCGTAACTAATTAAAATAATATTAGGACAATTTGGTAATTTCCGGTGGCTCTGATCAGAAATTTGTTATTTTTTTAGGGGCAGGGCTTCAAAATTGTAGTAAGCCCTTCAGGGCTTCAATCTCATGGCTACAGATAAAGAACTTCAATTTTAGTAGCAAATTCAATATTAAAAAATGGGTCGCCCGGGGCTCGAACCCGGAACAAATCGGTTAAAAGCCGAGTACTCTACCATTGAGTTAGCGACCCGCGTGTTTTTCCTTTTCTCACGCACAGTTTCTAATAGTAACACAACACTTTGGGGTTGGCAAGGGGTTTATTAAAAAAATGTTGCATTCAGGTGGACGAGCATCTCACAACTGGCTCCGGGTTTGAGATAGGTCAATAATTTTCCCGTATTCATCGCATTGCGAGGGGCCGTCCAAGGTTCCAAACAATAGTAATCCTTGCCCTTGAGTGTCCAATAGACCACACTAGAATAGTCGGAACTATAGCCCATAATAATTTTAGAACGACGACTATGATCAAAGGTAGTGGTGGCCAACCCGGTTAGGGGATTAAACAGGCCGTCTATTTCCTCCTCCAAAGGATCAAAGCGCCCGGTGAACACATGGTTTTTCTGGCTACGTTGATCTCGATACTGCATGGCTGGAATTTCAAAAGCCAACTGCTCCTTATCCAAAGTTAAAAAATAGGGATGTAACCCCGTGGAAAAGGGCATAGTCTGGGCGGGTAAACTATCGGTTGTCCCGCAAAGGTTGGTATAGCGCTGGAAAATCCGTAAAGAATTAGCTTTGAGGGTATAGGTAAATTCCACTTCAAAATCAAAGGGATAAACCGACCGGGTTTGGGGATTACTTTGCAAGACCAAGGTAATCGCAGCCCCCTGATTTGTCTCCTGTTGTACTACTGTCCAGGGCAAATTTCGAGCAAAACCATGTTGTTTGAGGTGATACTTTTGACCCTGATAGGTGTAGGTATCATCGGGTAAATTACCACAAATGGGGAATAAAATCGGGATTCCGCCCCGTACCGTTAACTCAGGATTAGCAAACCGTTCACTATCCAAATACAGTAAATCCTGACCCCCGACTTGCCAACGGGTAATGATTCCGCCCCGTTCGGGTACAACTTCCAAGACCGACTGGGTAGCCGGGTCAGACAGGACGTAGGTTTTATATTGTTGATGGGGTTTCAGTGCGATCGCAAACACAGTAATAGTTAGGAATAAATAAACTTTGGACAGTTGAACAAATGCACTCAGGGGATCTTAGCCTAGGGCTTGATCAAATTCCCAATGTTTGAGAGGAAGATCAATCCTAGGGTGATTTCCCCGCCCTCGACTTGAGACCGAACCCTCCGACTCCGTTGCTAGGGATTCCGGTTTAGGAATGGCAATTTGAAAGGAGATCGGTGAGGAGGAACCCTGATAACTTTGGGTGTTAGGTCTAGGGGTTTGGGGAAAAGAGGGTAAGGAAATAAACGGATCTTTAATAAAAGGTTGATCAATATAGGGTTTGAGATCCTCCTTAGTTTGGGCATTGCCATCCAGTTTAGGGGATAGGGAGGATTCAGTCTGTGACCTAGACCCCGACTCCCGAAAAACTGGAGCCTGCATGGGTTCGGAAAACAGGGTTTTCGGCGGTGCCGACGGGACAATCTCCGTGACCGTTGGTGGACTGGGAGGCTCGGTTTCCTTCACTAAGGGCACAGGTGTTTCTAGGGTTGGGGTTAAGGTGGTATCAGCCCGTTGAATTTGCCGTGGTGGAGTGTCTAAAACCACCCCGGAGTGCATGGGTTGATCAAAAATTTGGGAGAGTCGCCCCACCCGTTTAATAATCTCCTCACCCTTGGGAGTGGAGATCACCCGAGCTTGATATTGGGTAACTTCTACGGGTAAAAACTCCACCTTCATTTGACGATTAGCGTTTAAAGCCACCCTGACCACAGCCGTGTCATAGTCTTTGCGACTATTTCCCCCAAAAATAAAATTTCCTAGGGAGTAAACAATTGGCCGACCTTTATAAATTTCTGCACCCTGTAGGGTATGGGGATGATGACCAATCACCACATCGGCTCCCTGGTCAATGGTAAATCGGGCTAGGTCAATTTGCCAGTCCCCCGGATATTCCGCCAGTTCTACCCCCCAATGGTAGTTGACCACTACCCAATCCACCTGATCGCGAATGGCTTTAATATCGGCGGCGACCCGCTCATCATAACGGGGATTGGTTCCCGCCAAACTATCGGTGGCGGCGTGAAAGTCAGCGTCATAATAGCCGAAATAGGCAATCCGTTGACCTTTAACTTCAATAATCGAGGGGCGACGAGCCTCTTTAAGATCTCGACCTGCTCCCACAGCCTTAATTCCAGCTTGGTCTAAAGTGGCCATGGTTTCCACTAGCCCGGGTTCCTCATAATCCATCGTATGATTATTGGCGAGATTGACAAGATCAATTCCACCTTGAGTTAAAACCTGAACTGCTTCTGGGTCAGCTTTAAAATTAAATTGTTTGTTGGGACGGCGCAGGGTGGAACGGGTGAGGGGATTTTCTAAATTCACCATCGCCACATCGGCGTCCCGATATTCGGGGAGTTGGGCAAAGGGTAGGGAGTAGTTTGTCCCAATCACATTTTCAACGTGATCGGAGAGGGTGACATCTCCCCCAAATACTAAAGTTACCGTGGGATCTTGGGGGTTTTTCACCTCTTGGTGTTGAACCACTGGAACCACTTCTAGGGCAGCTTGGACGGTATCGGGGCGTTTAGAGGGCGGTGGGACCATCGCTATCTGGGGTTGGGGGTTGGATAGGGGCAGTTGTTGGGCGTTGACTTCGTAGTAACTCACCCAACAGCCTAAGACAAAGGCAGAAACGGCCGAACCCATCATAAACATTAACCGCAGGGTTTTAAACTTAATCCAGTCGGGTTTTAACCACCGTCGGTATCCCTGTCCTCGATACCCTCGATTAGCTGGGGTCACTAGCCGCACCGACTGTTTCCAGAGAATCTCCCCATCTCCTTGATACCGGGCGGCAATTTTTACTCCTGCTAGGTTAGGGGCGTTGAGTTTCCACAGTAAGTGACAGATAAATTTAACAATGCTTTCGGCTATGGGTTCTTGTTGGAATTCAACCAGGACGGGTAAACAGCCTTTATGATCAGGGGGGGCGACCCTCGCTGAGATTCCTTCGGGTCGAAGATAGGTATTAATTAAATCGTTAATTGCCCTGAAGTCCCCGGTACGGGCTAATTCAAAAATAGAAGGTTGACCTAAATATTCTGCATAAACCATGAAAATACTATCCTCTCCTTGACAAATTTTGATTGCAGTTTAGTTGAACAATAAAAATAACCTTAACCTTTGGTCAGATCTAACGGTTGATGATTGGATTCAACGGTTTTAACAGGACACTTTTTCCTAACACTATAACTTTCTGGCGAAAAGTTTAACAGGTTTATTGTCTGATGTCTGCGAAGTGCGATCGCCAACGGTGTTCGAGACTAGGGCAAATTTATGGCTGGTGCCAACTCCAACTGGATTGAAGTCCTATACTAGATGCCCTAAACCGAAAAGAAGTCAGTACAGACTAAATTTCTTAGGCTAAATCTATCTTAGGCGTTAAAATATAAAGACAACGGTTTTAACTAGACTGATCACCTTGTCATCCGGTATAATCCCAGGTACTTAGGTATCCTGCTAAACCTTAAATACTTAGGTTGACAGGGTAAATTCCGATCAGCCAGCGAACTTCTCAGGAAAAGTAAAAAATGCTACATCGCAAGATTTATCAGCTTTGTTGTGACGGTCGGGAAGTCTCTATTTTCTTACGAGATCAGCAACGTTGGATTGAGAAAGCTAGAATTACAGATATTGAGGGAGATCTGGTCACGCTACGTTATGAGACGGATGAGGAGGATGAGGTTTGTTCTTGGGAAGAAATGATCCGTATAGAAAGTATTGGATCAATTAGTCAGAAGTTGGCCTCTGTTCCTAAGTGCTATTTTGATCTACCAATTTCTGAAGATTGTCCCGAAGCTGAACAAATTCGTTATCCTACTTCCGAATCTAGTCCTGAATAAGTTGGACAATTGCTGTCCAATCCAATTTCCCCAAAAATAGGGGAATCAAGCTCCGTCCTAACCTCAATAGGCTTAGTAGCCTGATAGGACGGATTTTTGTCTGAGCTTGAGATCCGGCTGTCAGGGGAGCTAATAACTGATATGATCGGGATTGGTAAGTTTAACAAACACACAGAAATCATGCCTAAGACTGTTGCTGAGGTGATGACCCCGAATCCAATTCTGGTTGGGCCAGAGATGCCACTCAGAGAAGCGCTGCAACTGATGGTGGAAAAACATATTGGTTGTTTACCTGTGGTCAACGAATCCGGTCATTTGGTGGGTTTGATCTCGGGGACGGATTTGATGTGGCAAGAAAGCGGTGTGATTCCACCCACTTATATTACTTTCTTTGATAGTATTATTTACCTGGAAAACTTTTCCCGGTATGAACAGGAATTGCATAAGGCATTAGGTCAAACCGTAGGAGAAGTGATGACTCAGGCGCCGATTATTAGCATTACTCCCCATAAATCTTTATCCGATGCCGCCCGGTTATTGAATGAAAAGCGCATTCATCGTTTACCTGTGGTGGATGATGCGGGTAAGGTGATTGGGATTCTCACCTGTGGTGATATTCTGCGGGTGATGGCAACGGCAAAGAGTTAAAATCTGATCGGATGTTGTTAATAAAAATTACGCGGGTCAAGACAGGGGGTTTCGACTCGGATATTTACTGGGTTTTGGCAAATTTTAATCCCAGAAAATATTGATCTATTCACATCAAGTAATATGATATTATCCAGATCAATTCAAAACCCTTTAGAGTCTTTAATTCAAAACCTTAATTTTTATGACAATTACCCCTGAATCTGTTCAGCAGTTGTTAAGTTCTAGTGATTTTGGCGATCGCTTAATCGGTGTCAATCAACTCCGAAACTTACCCCCGGCGATCGCTTTTGAGTTAATTCAAGCCCCGATTAAGGATAGTAATAGTCGGGTACGATATGCGGCGGTAAGTCAGATGGCAACTTTGGGAGAGCAGAATTTAGAAACCTCCTATCAAATCCTACACCATCACTTATTAAATGATCCCGAAATTGATGTACAAGCAGCGGCGGCGGATGCGTTGGGGGCTTTAAAACTTAAGGACGCCTTTGATGATTTACAAAACCTCTATAATACTACGCCAGAATGGTTAGTTAAACTGAGTATTGTGGCGGCGGTGGGAGTCATCGAAGAACCTCGGGCTTTTGAATTATTAGAAACAGCACTTCAAGATAATAATAGTTTAATTCAAACCGTTGCTATTAGTGCTTTAGGAGAATTAGGAGACAGAAGGGCAGTGGCTTTATTAATTCCTTTTGTGACAAATTCAGATTGGCAAATTCGTTATCGGGTTGCCCAGGCATTAGGTCGTTTAGGGGGGAGTGAAGTTGAAATGTTATTAAAACAATTAGCAGAGGATGAAGTCGAGATTGTGGCTCAAGAAGCTCAGGTGAAAGTGTAACTTGGGTAGATATAATACCGATGAAATTATAGCAGGGAAAGCCAGAACAACGCCAGAAAATAATTCACCAGTTTGAGCATCGGTTGATATTCTGATTATCAGGCACAACTGCTATAAAAACTAATCGCAGAAACTGACACTTTTTTGAGCAGGAGAAACCATGACGACCGACAAAAAAATTGGCATCGCTGTGATTGGGACAGGATTTGGTAAAAAAGTTCATATTCCTGCCTTTCAAGACCATCCTAAAACCCAAGTAGTTGCAGTTTATCATCGGGATTTAGAAAAAGCCAAAGCGATCGCCTCTAGCCATAATATTCCCCATGCTTGTAACAGTATTGAGGAGATTTGTGCTTTATCTGAAGTCCAAGGAGTTGCGATTTCTACCCCGCCTTTTCTGCATTTTGATATGGCTAAAATAGCCTTGAATGCGGGTAAACATCTGTTATTAGAAAAACCTACGGCTCTAACAGTTTCAGAGGCAAAATATCTCTATCACCTCGCCCAATCTAAAGGTTGTATTACCAGCTTAGATTTTGAATTTCGGTTTATTCCCGCTTGGCAACATTTATCTCAACTGTTGGCTAAAAATTATGTAGGACAGAAAAGATTAATCAAAATTGATTGGTTAGTTTCTAGTCGTGCCGATGAGACTCGCCCCTGGAATTGGTATGCTCAAAAAGACAAAGGTGGCGGCGTATTAGGGGCAATTGGTTCCCATAGTTTTGATTATATTTCTTGGTTATTTGGCTCAATTAAACGCCTCTGTGGACAACTGAATACTTCGATTACTTTGCGTCCTGACCCTGAAGCTGGGGGAGAATTAAAAACCGTTGATGCCGATGATATTTGTACCCTAATTTTAGAACTAAATGATGGCACTCCCTGTCAAATTTGTTTAAGTTCTGTTACTTACCAAGGACGGGGACATTGGGTAGAAGTTTATGGTAGTGAAGGTACATTAATTTTAGGTAGTGATAATCAACAGGATTATGTGCATGGATTTCGATTATGGGGGAGTCAAAAGGGGCAAGCTTTAAGTGAAATTTCTATCCCCAAATCCTTAGAATTTCCCCGAATTTATCCCGATGGTCGGATTGCTCCTTTGCTACGAGTAATTGACCAATGGATAGCAGGAATTGAAGGGGGAACAAGTTTAATTCCTTCGCTCAAAGAAGGGGTTTATTCTCAACTGTTAATGGATTTAACCCAGGAATCTAATGCAACTGGAACTTGGGTGAATTTACCGGATTTTGCATCTTTTTTGGTGAGTGAATAGAAGGGATACAGCTATCACCCGCCGCGGTGTTCATATTTTATTAGGTGAGTTGGCGATTATTGTGGTATGATAGTCTTGTAGTTTCTATCATGCCAGTTTACTCACAGTCGATCTCGCAATCCATATAGAGTTAATCAAAAAAGGTGCGGGGTTTTGGTGTCTAAATTCAAGCGCACGCAGGCTTTAAACACCAAAACTTTATACTAAAATCTTGCTACCTTTTTCGGATGACGATAGCTACAAAATAACATTCAAAAAGTCCTCTTATTAGTCAATACTGTTTCTATTCTATTTCGTTTAATCTAAACGAACTTCGATCAAAATTAAAATTAGTCCAGAGAGCCATCTACTAGAACAACGCTAAAATTACCCGATGGGGGCGATTTGTGCTAAGATTATTGCGGTTTAAGTGTCAACTATTATTAAGGTTAATCCCATGGAGGTTGCTATGATGAAAACCCTGCTTCCTAATGTCTTAGTGTTCAAATGTTTTCGTAACAATATGACTAATTCCTATGCCGTGATTGGTTTGAGTTATGTAGTTAGTATATTTTTAATTTTATTTACTTTTTTTTGTGTTGCGGCTTCTCAATCTCCTCATGTTTCTGTTAAGTCTGTTCAACCCTATCATTCTGGATCATAAACGTTTTTCTAGTGGAATCAAGGAGAAGAAATTTAACCTATTTTTAAACTATTCTTAAATTTCTTCTCAAGTTTTGGTTAAAGCCCAAAGGTGGACTTGATATTACCTATTCATGGTAAAATTAGAAACTGTATTAATTTTAATAGGAAAAAATATCCGATGAACATTCGCATTGGTAATGGTTATGATATTCATAAATTAGTCCCCGGACGGGCATTAATTTTAGGAGGAATTAAAATTGACCATGAATTCGGATTATTAGGACATAGTGATGCGGATGTTTTGACCCATGCCATTATGGATGCCATGTTAGGGGCATTAAGTTTAGGAGATATTGGGCATTATTTCCCCCCAACCGATGAAAAATGGGCGGGGGCGGATAGTTTAGTCCTCTTAAAACAGGTAAATCAACTAATATTAGATCGAGGTTGGAAAATCGGAAATATTGACTCCGTAATTGTAGCAGAACGTCCTAAATTAAAACCCCATATTAGCGGAATGTGCGATCGCCTTGCCACCACCTTAAACCTCAATTCCGATCAAATTGGGGTGAAAGCCACCACCAACGAAAAATTAGGCCCGGTGGGTCGAGAAGAAGGAATTGCCGCCTATGCAGTGGCTTTATTAGAAAAAATTAATTAAAATAAAATTTCTGGGAATATTTATTCTAGGGGATAGAATAATATTAAACAGGACTTACGCACAAGACCAAAGAAACCGGGTTTCTAGCTGGTGATTTGGCGGATAAAATCGAGACTTATCGTTCATAAACCCGGTTTGGTGCGTAAGTCCTATTAAAGATAAATTTTTTAAAGATCATGGAATTTTTGATCAAATTCACTGCATAAATTCCGAATACAAATAACCGTTAAAATCAAAGCTGAAAGTAGGGGAGAAAACCTAAATTCCCTTGATTTTCTCTAAGCGTTTATCCCCCCTAACCCCCCCTTAAAAAAGGGGAAACCGGAGTTCAAAGTCCTAGCCTTGCCCCTACAGTTTTTTTCAAAAATGATTTAAGATTGCTATAGAAATCAGCCAGTTTTTGTAACATGATTCTATTCAAAACCCATTGGTTCCAAAAGACCCTATTCATCCTCTTAGCCCTGGTTCTGAGCGCCTGTAGTACGGCTCAATCCCAAATTCCGTCTCGGTTGGTGGTAGCCACGCCCAGCGGCCCAGCCACCTTTAATCCGCCCCTGAGTCAATCTGCCTATACGGTCTTTGGTTATTTGTATGACCCGTTAATTCAAGACGACCCCGTAACTGGGGAATTAATTCCTAAATCCGGGTTAGCTGAAGGATGGGAAATTTCTGATGATAAACAAAAAATTATTATTACTTTAAAAGAAGGGTTAAAGTGGTCAGATGGCAAGCCATTCACCGTGGATGATATTATTTTTACCTATAATGATATTTATTTAAACGATAAAATTCCTACCAGTTTTAAAGATATTTTACGAGTGGGAAAAAGTCGCAGCTTTCCTACGGTCAAAAAATTAGATAATCGTCGGGTGGAGTTTGCTGTTTCCGAACCCTTTGCACCCTTTTTACAATATGTAGCCGGATTAAGTATTTTACCCGCCCACATTTTAAAAGACTCAATTACCGAAACCGATAGTGAGGGAAACCCCAAATTTTTAACCACCTGGGGCACCGATACCAACCCCCAAGATATTGTCGGAAATGGTCAATATAGAATCAAAAGTTATACTCCCTATCAACGGGTAATTTTAGAAAAAAATCCCTATTATTGGCGCAAAGATAACCAGGGAAATCCCCAACCCTATATTGAAGAAATTGTTTGGCAAATTATTGAAAGTACCGATACTCAATTATTAGATTTTCGTTCCGGTTCCTTAGATACTTTAACCCTGCAACCGGAAACATTTCCCCTATTAAAACCCGAAGAAAAACGAGGAAAATATACTATTTATAATTCTGGCCCCGATATGGGAACTGTGTTTATGTCATTAAATATGAATCGGGGGAAAAATCCCCAAGGAAAACCCTTTGTTGATCCAATTAAATCTAAATGGTTTAATAATAAAGCCTTTCGACAGGCGGTTTATTATGGGATTAATCGCGAGGCGATGAAAAATAATTTTTATTTGGGATTAGGAGAGCTTCAACATTCCCCCATTCCAGTCCAAAGCCCCTTTTATTTATCCCCAGAAGCAGGATTAAAAACCTATACCTATAATCCCGAAAAAGCCAGACAAATTCTAATTGATGCCGGATTTAAGTATAATGATCAAGGACAATTACTTGATAGTGACGGTAATCAGGTTCGCTTTACTCTCTTAACCAGTGCGGGGAAAAAGATTCGCGAACAAATGGCAACCCAAATTAATCAAGATCTGGGTAAAATAGGGATTCAAGTTGATTTATTATTTCTCAGCTTTAATACCTTAGTCGAACGTCTTTCCAGTTCTCGGAATTGGGATGTTTATTTAGGAGGATTTAGCGGGGGAGGAATTGAACCTCACGGGGGTTATAATATTTGGTCAGTGAATGGAAGGTTACACACCTTTAATCAAGGGCCGCAACCCGGGGAAACCGGGATTACCGATTGGCAAGTTTCCGATTGGGAAAAACAAGTGGATAATTTATTTGTGCAAGCTTCCCAAGAATTTGATCTGAAAAAACGGCAAGAACTCTATGGAAAAGCACAGAAAATTATCTCCGAGGAACTGCCCCTATTATATATGGTTAATCCCCTTGGCTTTGAAGCTATCCGAGATCGGGTTGAAGGTATTGAATACACACCCTTGGGGGGAGGCTTTTGGAATTTGTATGAACTCAAAATTGCTGAATAATTTGTTTAAATCCTGATGAATCCTGAAGCCTTACAACAGTTATTTGAATCGGTGGCATCTGGTGAAATTACCCCCAATGATGCCCTAGATAAAATCAAATACTTTGATTTTGAACCCGTCGGAGATTTTGCTCGCATTGACCATCATCGCAAATTAAGAACCGGATTTCCGGAAGTGATTTGGGGATTAAATAAAACCCCGGAACAAATTATTAAGATTATCGAGGTAATGCGTGAGCGAAATCCGGTAGTTATGGCAACTCGAATTGAACCCCATATTTATCAAGAATTGCAAACCCAAATCCCCGATTTACAGTATTACGAAATTGCTAAAATTTGTGCGATTCAACCTGATATAATTCCCCCGGCTAATTCTAAAGGAATCATCACAATTTTAACAGCCGGAACCGCCGATTTACCCGTGGCCGAAGAAGCCGCCATCACTGCTACCCTATCGGGTTTTCAGGTTAAACGGTTATCGGATGTGGGAGTGGCCGGAATTCATCGGTTACTGAGTCATTGGCCGATGATAGCCGATGCGGATGTATTAATTGTGGTGGCTGGGATGGAAGGCGCCTTACCGACGGTGGTGGGAGGGTTAGCCGATTGTCCGGTGATTGCGGTGCCCACTAGCGTTGGTTATGGAGCTAGTTTTAATGGGTTAGCCCCCCTATTAACCATGTTGAATTCCTGCGCTACGGGGGTAGGAGTAGTGAATATTGATAATGGTTTTGGAGCGGCAATTTTAGCTTGCCAAATTCTCCGATTAGGAGAACGGTTAAAACGCAGAATTGAGCCTTAAGCAAGGAGAGACTGAGAAACCCGGTTTTTTAAAAAATACAGGACTTACGCAAAACAACCATATCTAGTAGGGGCGAACGGCCGTCATGGGTGTCAACTTAAGCCGAAAACCTCTGATTATAGCCGAGATTAGATCCCCCTAAATCCCCCTTCCCAAGGGGGACTTTGAATTCCTGTTCCCCGGGGGTAGGAGTAGTGAATATTGATAATGGTTTTGGAGCGGCAATTTTAGCTTGCCAAATTCTCCGATTAGGAGAACGGTTAAAACGCAGAATTGAGCCTTAAGCAAGGAGAGACTGAGAAACCCGGTTTTTTAAAAAATACAGGACTTACGCAAAACAACCATATCTAGTAGGGGCGAACGGCCGTCATGGGTGTCAACTTAAGCCGAAAACCTCTGATTATAGCCGAGATTAGATCCCCCTAAATCCCCCTTCCCAAGGGGGACTTTGAATTCCTGTTCCCCCCTTAATGGGTGCGTAAGTCCTGTTTAAGCTGTCTTCTTGTCATAGTCCATTTTAAACAGTGTCTCACTCAACCAGGCTTTAAAATCGGGATCATTGGTAAACTTGCGATAGGCTTCTGTATGGTCGAAGATAAAGTCTTGAAACTTATCGACTAACTTTTTATCAAAGGTAATTTTAGCATTTTGACGGTCGGAATATTGTTTGGCGTTTTGATATTCTTCATCTTGACTAATTTTTGCGGGTAAGTCTTCAAATAATAATTGTCGCACTTGATCTTTTTCTATCCAATCAATATTCCCAAAGCGGTTATTAAAATCTTGAATAATATTACTAAGTATATCAATATTAGGATCATATTTGCTACCACTGGTATCGGGTGGCGGGGGGGCAATTTCTACGCTACCTTCAAGCTGAATAGCTAGGGTTGTTTGCCTTTCTACTCGGTAACTCTCCATATCAATACTTTCTAAAATCCCTTTAGATAAATCAGCATCATTCAGGCTAGGGAGTTTATTTACAAGTAACTTCAGAAAGGTTTTTAAACTTTCCCAATAGGGATTACGGAAATGGCGAATTTGTACCATAAACTCATAATTTCGTACAAATAATTTAGCTTTTTTCTTAAAATCTGCTTGTTCATTTTCGTCTAATTCGTCTTTAAAAGTCTGTTGACATTCATTCAGAATCGGGTCAAGTTGATCGCGGTCTACACCCTTAATAAATAAATCCATTAATTCATTAACTTGATCTTCAGAATAAACTTGATAGGCGTCGAGGGCGTCTTGTAAATCATTGAGGCGGTTTAGGTCAGTTTCTTCGCTGAGAATAGTGGTTTTATAGAAAGGGTCAAAGGCGGCTTGAATGGTATCGGCTGAGTTAACAAAATCAAGAATAAATGTATCTTTTTTATCGGGTTTATAGGCACGGTTAAGGCGGGATAATGTTTGCACTGCTTTAATATCGGCGATGGTTTTATCAACATACATGGTGTGTAATAAAGGTTGATCAAATCCAGTTTGATATTTGTCAGCTACAATTAAAAAGCGATATTCATTTTTTTTAAATTCATCGGGGATATCTTTACTCGGAAAACCATTCATAGAGGATTCAGTTTCTAATTTTCCATCAACTTCTTTACTCCCCGAAAAAGCAACAATTGTTTTATAAGGAGAGGCAATTTCTGTTAAATAGGCATCAAAGGCGAGTTTATAACGAATGGCGCTTTCAATACCATTTGTAACTACCATTGCTTTCGCTTGTCCGTTAATTTTCCGTTGACTAATCACTTCATCCCTAAAGTGATCGATCATAATTTCTGTCTTTTGGCGGATGGCGTGGGGATGTCCTTCTACATATTTTTTCAGCTTTTTCTTGGCTCGTTTGGTATCGAATTGGGGGTCATCTTCTATCTTTTTCTGAATTTTATAATAGCTGTTATAAGTGGTATAATTTTGTAAAATATCAAGAATAAATTCTTCCTCAATGGCTTGTTTCATCGAATAATTATGAAATGGATAAAATTTATTATCCGTGGGATTTTGCACCCCGAAGGTTTCTAAGGTTTTATTTTTGGGTGTGGCGGTAAAAGCAAAATAACTGGCATTATTGCACAGTTTTTGTTCTTCAATAATCCTAATAATTCTATCTTCGGTGGTTTCTTCTTCTTCCCCTATTTCTTTACTCAATGCCGCACTCATTTGGGCTGCGGTACTTCCGCTTTGGCTAGAGTGAGCTTCATCAATAATAATGGCAAATCGTTGACTAGCTAAGGACTGAATTTCTTTGACAATATAAGCAAATTTAAAAACCGTTGTAATAATAATTTTTTTGCCTTCTTCTAAGGCTTGTTTTAGTTGTTTACTTCCTTCTGTGATAGCTTCAACAACGCCTTTAACCTGGGCAAATTGTTTAATATTATCGCGGATTTGTTTATCTAAAACTATCCGATCTGTAACTACAATAATAGAATCAAAAATTGTGTTAATATCGTTAGTATCGGTAAGTTCTACGAGTTGATGACTCAGCCAACTAATAGAGTTACTTTTACCTGAGCCTGCGGAATGTTGAATTAAATACCGTTTACCGATACCATTAACTTTAACATCGCTTAAAAGTTGCCTTACTGCGTCGAGTTGGTGGTAACGGGGGAATATTAATTTCTTTTTCTCTGGTTTTCCGTCGGCTTTTTCTTTAACAATATGAACGTATTTTTCAATAATATTACTTAGGCTAGATTTAGTTAGAATTTCTTTCCAGAGATAATCGGTTTTGAGTCCGTTGGGGTTGATGGGGTTGCCAGCACTATCGGGAAAAACTAGGTTTTGTTCGGATTTTTGACCTTTATTAAAGGGAAGAAAAATAGTTTTATCTCCTTTGAGTTCGGTCGTCATAAAAATTAGTTCATCATCAACGGCAAAATGAACTAAACAACGGGCAAAACTAAATAAAGTTTCCTTGGGGTCGCGGTCTTTTTGATATTGTTTGATAGCATCTTGTACATTTTGTTTAGTTAAGTTATTTTTGAGTTCAAAAGTAATCACGGGTAAGCCATTAATAAAAATTCCCATATCGAGGGAAAGGCGTTTTCTATCGTCGCTGTATTGCAGTTGGCGAGTCACAGAAAAAATATTGTCGTTGTAGTGTTGGATAGCTTGGGGGTTGAGTTGGGAGTCTGGTTTTTTATAATAGAGAGTGAGGCTAACTTCATCGGCTTTAATCCCGTTTCGCAGGATATCAATAATACCTTTTATTTTAATTTGGTCGGAGATGCGTTGCAAGAGTTTTTGTTCAAATTTTGCTTGATATTTGGTTTCGAGTTTAGCGATTTCTTGGGGTTGGGTATGGCGGAGAAATTGCAGGAGTTTGGTTTTATCGATACAATAAATGCGATCGTAATCATTGGGTTGACCTTTGAGATAATGGGAGGTTTCAATTAGGCTTTTTTCGATTAGGGTTTCTAAGCCTTTTTCGGAAGTGTCAGTTGAGGTCATATAATTAGAGTAGAAGGGATATTTTTATTCTAGTTCCAGAATTGCGGGTAAATCACGGGCGGCATGAATGATTCGCACTACTGAAAGCAAATCATCTTGGGAAAGATAAAAAATTAGGTATTTTTCAAAACGTTTAACTCCTCGTTTACGCAAACCTGCTAGACGTTGGTTATTAAGTTGATATGGGCTGCCTATACCTGGAGTTTGTGCGAGTTGGGCGATAGTTTGGCGGGTAGCATCAAAAAAGCGTAAAGCAACATCGGGATTATTTTGATTAAGGTAGTTAAAGAGATCGTCTAAATCCTGGTTAGCTTTGGGAGTAATAAAAATGCGTCTATTCATGTTTAAGACTGGGGCAAGTTTTGGATTAATTCAGCGCGTTTGTTTTCCCACCAGTCGTCCGTTATTTCTATGGGGTCGCCACTGTCTAAACCTGCTATTAACATTTCTTCTAATTGCTGTTTAGCATTGCGTTTTTGGTCTTCTAAAATTAGGTGATAGATGTATTCATCGGTGTTGTTGTAACTACCTTCCCTAACTTGTTGGTCAATAAATTGCTGTAATGATTCGGGTAAGGAAATTTGCAGAGGAGTCATAGTAGGTATGGTTTTATGCAGACTGGGTTAATACAATTGTAGGCTGTGTTTATAAATATTGGCTACATTGTCGCAAGTTCGGGAGGTTTGGGGGAATTTCCTGTATCGTTGGTATTGTTAAACCCCCCAAGGAGTATCAACTTAAGCTGAAAATTTATGATTATAGCCGAGATTAGATCCCCCTAAATCCCCCTTAAAAAGGGGGACTTTGATCTCTTTTCATCACTCAAAAAAAAGGACTTTGATCTTCTTTACTCCTCAAAAAGGAGGACTTTGATCTCCTTTCCTCCCTTAAAAAGGGGGACTTGAAAATCCTATCCCCCCCTTGCTAAGGGGGGTTAGGGGGGATCAAAGACTATAAATCCGATCAAAAAATTTTCTGCAAACTCCCCTACTTTGAGTGTTAAGTTGACACCAGTGCAAACCCCCTAACATCTATTTTTCCGGTGACAGCATCGGAAATTAGGGTAGTACGGTATTCTTGGATAAGTTCTATTTCTTTTTCTATTTGGGCGATCGCAAGATCAATTTTTTCGGATTCATTATCAATAAAAAATACTATTGCTTTTTGTTCTTCAGGAGGGGGGACTAAAATAGGAAGCCTTTTTAGGTCTTTAAAATTCATGTTTTGCCTAATACCACTTCCCATATTATAAAAAACTTTTAATATGTCATAATTATGCAATAATTTATAAGCATATTCAGCATAAATATGTTGAGTATTTAAGCAAAGATACGCAGAAGTGATTATTCCTTTTTCTTTAACAATACCCACTCTTAAACTTTTTTTATCATTTTGTAAATCTGTTAGCCTAAGAATTATATTACCAGGGTTAACAATTTGATAGGTTTCAAAAGATTCGGGAAGCAAACCATAATTGCTTTCAAAATCTTTTTTTATAATTCTTCCATAGCTCAAAGAAAGGAGGTTCTTTTCTACTAAATTTTTGTTTCGTAAACATTGTTCTTTAAACACTGCAAATGCTGGCATAACTTCCCAATGTTCAGGAATTTTGCCTAACCAATCTACACCCGAATCTTTATAATTTGGATAATGTTTCATTCTCCTCTCCTATAAGCATCAATTTCTTCAGCAATTTCTTTTTCAGTCAAAGGATTATCAGCGTGTAAAGCTTGCGTTTCTTTACACAAAGCAATAAACTCTTTCGCTAAAGCTTGTTTATGTGGATCAGGTCGATAATTATTTTGAATTTCCTGCATCATTTTAACTTTCATTTCTAGTAAACTTTGGGCGGCTTCTCCTGAAAGAATTGTTACTGGTGGCTGAGGTTGATTAAGCTGTTGTTTTTCTGCTAAAGCTTTTAAAGCATCAGTAATTACCTCATCAGGATTTTTATATTTTCCTGTCTCTAACTGTTCTTGTAATAACTTTTCTTGTTCTGAATTGAGAATGATTTCAAACATAAATTACTCCTCTTTTTGTTACTCACTGACAATCTGATGTAAAACTCCCTCGGTTGCGGCTTCTAATGCTAAAATATCCGCCGCTATTTCCTCCAAACTTCGTAACGGCTTAAACTGATAAAAATACTTAGTAAACGAAATTTCATAACCCCTTACTATTTTATCATAATCAATCCAAGCATCGGGGACATGGGGCAAAACCTCACGGGTAAAATAGTCCTCAATCCTTTCTTTAAGTGGTACACTTTCAGTATCTCTTAACTCAGAATCTGGTTCATAAATTATCCCTTCCTTAGTCTTTTTCTTAATCACAGGTTCGGCGGTTTCATCTTTCTCCGTAAAAGTATCATAAATCAACTTAATCTCAGATTTGGTTAACTTAATTTCATCCACCTTTAACGCCTTCTCCAAAACCTGCTTAACCTGGTTAAAATCATTATGAATTTCACCGCCAAATAAATCCTTTAAAGTGCCTAAAATTGGATAAAGTTTCGGTTGTGCTGTCTCCTGAAACTGCTTTATCCGTTCAGGTGTCACCTGAAATCTTAACCGCAAAGGACGGTCAACCGTTATCTTATGAAAGCCAAAATCTTCATTATCAAAAATTTTAGATTCTTCTGTATTTTCAAAGGCTAAAAAAGTTGCTGTAATTCGTTCAATATCGGCTTGCGTTAACTCGCAATTCTTCTTTCCTAAATTCTTTCGTAATTTCCCATACCACTTAGTCCCATCTATTAACTGTACTTTCCCTTTCCGGTGTTCCGATTTCCGGTTAGACAAAACCCAAATATAAGTGGCAATACCCGTATTATAGAACATATTTAAAGGCAAACCAACAATACATTCTAACCAATCATTTTCAATAATCCAGCGCCTAATATTACTTTCCCCGCTTCCCGCATCCCCCGTAAATAAAGCCGAACCATTATGAACAATTGCAATCCGACTTCCTAAAGGAGTTGATTGCTTCATTTTAGAAAGCATATTCACCAAAAATAATAACTGTCCGTCACTACTTCGGGGTAAAAGATTGAGTTTTTCTCCAGAAGGTAAACCCGGATGTTCAACCGCAAAACGGCGGTCTTTTACTTCCTTTTTCTTACCATCAAAAATAGCATCCTGATCCACACTCCATGACTTACCATAGGGAGGATTTGCTAACATAAAATCAAACTGAAGATCGGAAAAATAGTCATTAGAAATCGTAGAAGCAAAGCGAATCTTTTCAGGATCTCGACCCTTAATTAACATATCCGATTTACAAATAGCATAGGTTTCCGGGTTCACTTCCTGACCATATAATTCAATTTTGACTTTTTTACCCGTCTTTTCTGCTAACTCTTGAATAAAAGCTTCTGATTCGGTTAACATTCCCCCAGAGCCGCAAGCATCATCATAAACTAAATAAGTTGTGCTTTGGATCTGATTTTCAATCGGTAAAAATATCAAATTAACCATTAATTGAATAATGTCGCGGGGTGTGAAGTGTTCCCCCGCTTCTTCGTTATTTTCTTCATTAAACCTGCGAATCAATTCTTCAAATACCGAACCCATATCCAGGTTAGTTAACCCTTCATAGATAATTTCTCCAGCTTCATTTTTAACAGGTTCAGAACTAAGGTTAATTTGATTAGAAACAAATTTATCAACCAAGGAAAAAAGCCGATTACTTTCTTCTAAGGTTTCTAGTTGATTTCTTAACTTAAATTTACTAATAATTTCCTGTACATTATCGCTAAATCCATCTAAATAATTCTCAAAATTTACCCGAATTTGGCTAGGAAAATCCAGTAAACTTTTTAAGGTAAATTTAGATTTATTATAAAAAACATAACCTGATTTTGTCGGTAATTGTTGGGCGATCGCAGTATCACCAAAATTCCCTTCTTCGAGTTTTTGATAAAGCTCAAGTACCTGATCTTTAGTGGGTTCTAATAAACAATCTAAACGCCGCAAAACCGTCATCGGGAGAATAACATCTCGGTATTTCCCCCGCACATAGACATCCCGCAGGACATCATCAGCGATATTCCAAATAAAGTTAACAATAGTATTGTGTGTAGCATGATTCATAGGAGTTAACTATTAAGTATGCGATCGCATACCAATGATAATAGCAATCGCCCTAAAAAGTCCTAATTATTTATTTTCCCCCCAATGTTGGGGGCTAGGGGGCTAGATTGCTTGAAATGTATACTGTTTAGAATGCTAAGATTATGAAGGATTGATCAGCAGTTTTAGAGACTATTTCTAAAGCAGCGATATTTGCCCCCTAAATCCCCCAAAATTGGGGGACTTTAAGAGGTTGTCCTGTTAAAGCGATCTCGTTTGAGTTACGAGCGTGATGGCAGTACCGCCGCCTGTCGGCATCGCTAACCCATTAGTACGCTACATACAGCGTAACTGCGTAAGTCCTGATCAGTTTAAATGCACAACCGCTTATTTACTGAAAAAAAGATTCAGATACTTGATAATTAACTTTTTGCTGTATCAACTGCCGGACAAGAATCTGTCACCACGGACAAATAATCTGGCAATCGACAACTAAATTAATGGGCGATGCGGGATTTGAACCCACGACCCCTTCCGTGTGAAGGAAGTGCGCTACCACTGTGCTAATCGCCCGCACAATTGATTAATATAACATAGCTTTTTAGAGTTTGTCAACCCCTTGATCCTAAATCCCAGCATTGAGGTGGATTTTTTCCCCTATCAATGACTGCTAAACAAATCGATCAGTTTTTGGACTTCAATATTAATATTATGATCTTCAGCTACCTTAGCCGCACCGTGTTTTCCCATGGCGGTTAACTCCTCAAGCGGAGTCGTGAGGGCGGTTTTCAGGGCGAGGGTTAAATCTTCTAAAGATCCGGCCGGAACTAACCAACCATTTTTCCCGGGTTCAACTAATTCAGGAATACCCGCAATATAGGTACTAATTACCGGACGAGATAGGGCGAATGCTTCCATCAAAACCACGGGCAACCCTTCGGCAAAACTGGGTAAAACAAACACCTGGGAGGCTAAAATCTGTTGTTGGACTTGGGTATTGGTAGCCCAGCCCGTAATCTCAATATAGTTATTTAATTCTAGGGTATCAATTAATTGTTCAATCTGATTTCTTAGGGAGCCATCACCCACAAAGATCAGTTTACACTTTAAGCCCATGGCTACGAGTTGACTAAGGGCTTCAATTAAGATTAAATGACCTTTTTGTTCACTTAAACGACCGACACAAACAAAACGAGGTTCCGAAGGTAAAGGCACAAAACTATGATCCAAAAATAGGGGATCAACACCACAATGAACAATATGAATTTTTGACCAATCTTGATAATCACACCAGCGCTGGATCTGACTTTTCCCAAAAGAACTAATAGCTACGACAAATTTAGCCCGTTTAATTTTTTCAGGGAGTGCGATCGCTTGGGGTTGATCAAATTCCTCTGGCCCATGGATGGTAAAACTATAGGGTGGCCCCCCTAGGGCATGACAGAGCAGGGCGACGGTTGTAGAATTAGTCCCAAAATGAACATGAAGATGTTCTATCTTAGCTTCAGATAACCAATGTAATAAAACACAGGCTTCAGCCAGATAGACAAAGTGCAGCAGAATACCCCGTTCTGAACCCCAACCCAATTTTAAAGTCAGTCCTACCGCACGCCAAAACCTTTGGGGATGAGTCAATAAAACTCGGAAGAAATTCCACAATAAACCCCCAATTCCGACATTGAGAATAAACTGAGTTTTTTGATATTCTTCTAAATCCTCTTGATCGATCAATTCTGACTCTAAAGACCGAATTGAGAAACGCCGAATCTCTACTCCTTGGGCTTCAATGGCCTTGATTTCACGGCGAATAAAACTATGACTGACCTTGGGATATTGATTAACGAGATAAGCGACTTTCATGCTTGTGGATAGCGGGTCTAAAGGGAGTTAGGATAACACAATATCCCGTTGGGTTCTGACCCATTCCTGTTGAGGTTTTTTAAAGAATCCCAAATACATAGGCAATTTCCAGAGAATATAAAGGGGAATACTCAATAGGGTTTTCAGGGACATGATCGAACGGCCAAAATTAACCCAGGTGATTAGAATTGCGGTTAATAACATAATTCCTTGAACGCTCAGGCATTGCAAGGGGAAAAGGCTGAGATTGAAGATAGCCATTAAGACACTGGGAACTAAGACTATTGCCCATAATATGACTAAAAAGGCTAAGGGAGGAACACAGAGGTCTAGGGCCATGATTAGTAAATCTCGGCGTTTGAGACGAATAGAAGCCGCAAGCAGGCGCGGAACTTGAGTACATAAAGTTTTTAAGTGTCCGTGTTCCCAGCGAGTTCTTTGGGTTTTAGCCACTTGTTCTTGGGCGGGTAAAACCCCAATAACTTTAGCCTCTTGACAAAATATGGGGGAGGCTCCCAATAGGGCTAAATCAATCCCAAGCTGCATATCTTCCACGATATTAGCACTGGCTAGGGAAACTTTACTAATCATTGACCAGGGAAAGGCCATGCCCGTGCCGGTGAGAACACAGGGACACCCTAATTGAGCGATTCCTTGAGGACGAACTGAGTTTTTGACTAAAAAGGCAAAGGCAGAAATGGAATCTTTGGGAGTCGGATTTTGGGGGGTTGCCATTAAATAAGTCGATTGTACGGGTCGCCGTTTACTCATCGCCTTTTGAGCAATTTTAGAGATAGTACCGGGTTCAATGTGACAATCGGCATCAATCATGACCACAACATCGGGGGGATTTTCAGCTAAAAACTTTAAACCATAATCCAAGGCGTAGCCCTTACCACGATGTACTAAATCATGGCGTTCTAAAACCGTTGTTCCTAATTGCCGGGCAATATCGGCCGTTTCATCGGTGCAGTTATCGGCAATCACGACAATACTTTTTCTAACATTAATTTGGGGTAAAATAGTATTTAAGGTAGCTCCGATTCCTGATGCTTCGTTGTGGGCTGGAATTAACACAGCAATCTTAGGATCAATCCCCGCCACTTTCTGATCTGAGGGGGGCTTTTTAATTAATGCTGCCAGACATTCGGTAAAAAACACTGAAACTGGGATAGCCAAAGCTAGGGAAATCAGCGTTAGTCCTGCGGTAAGTATCATTGCTAAAATCATATCTAAAACTTGAGGTAGAGATCTTAAAAGCCTATCCTATCTTCTGCACCTCGGAAACTTAAAGGCTAAATGTTCCCTTTTGACAATAGCTTTACTAAATATTTACAATTTTTCTGAATAAGGAGAGTTATTCTATTTTCTGGATCTTCAATTGTTGAGAATTGTTAGTTAGAATACAAGAATCCAGGCTTCCAGAATGCCCATATACTAGGTTAACCAGAGCAGATCAAGACCAGAGCCAAAAACTCTGAAAAATAACTAGAAGTAATATGATTGGGTTTAAGTCCCTTCTATTTAGAATTAGCGTTTAATAATTATATGTTCGTTCGCTGTGTTTGCTTCGCCCTAACTCCCCTAATTTTAGTTTTAGGAGTTCCCCCGATCTCTGCGTTGCCCCTACAAGCCCAACCTACCCGTTTAATTAATCCTTTGCCGCCTAAACAACAACCCGTTGCAGAAAATCCAGTTCGAGATTTTCCCTATCTTTTAGGAGTGGGCGATCGGATTCGGGTGGATGTTTTTGGGGTAGAACGATATGGGGGTGAACAATCGGTTCTCGCCGATGGCACGATTAGTCTTCAAGGGATTGGGCCTTTAGCCGTTGTGGGTTTAACCCTGGTGGAAACTCAAAAATTGATTACTAAACTCTATTCCTCTATCCTGCGACAACCGATCGTCACGGTTAATTTAACCGCATCTCGTCCCGTACAGATTGCGATCGCGGGTGAAGTCTATCGTCCGGGTTCCTATAATTTAGCCGGAGATCAACAATTTGCTCGACTGACCCAGGCGATTAAAATAGCTGGAGGTCTAACTCAAGCGGCGGATTTAAGTTTAGTGCAACTGCGACGGGCGACTCCGCAACAACCGATTGTGACTTTGAATTTAGCGGAGTTATTAGAGCAGGGAAACCTGATGCAAGATCCGATTCTCAGGGACGGGGATAGTATTTTTGTTCCGACCATGACGGGTTTTAACTCCGAACAAATGCGCCAAATCGCTTCTTCTAGTTTGGCTGCGCCGCCGAGTCAATCGATTCAGGTGGTGATTGTCGGGGCTGTATTTCGTCCGGGGGCTTATTCCCTAAGTCAACAAGGGGGTGGAACCAATACGGGCACTGGTAACACCGCAGTAGCCGTCACAACCAATTTACCAACTATTACCCGGGCATTACAAACGGCTGGGGGGATTACCAATGTGGCCGATATTCGTAATATTGAAGTCCAGAGGATCACCAGAACTGGGGTACAAACCACAACCATCAATCTTTGGGAATTGTTGCAGTCGGGAGATATCAACCAAGATGTCTTTTTACAGGAGGGAGATACGATCATTGTCCCCACGGCTAAGGATATTGCTGCGACTGACTTACAGGAAATTGCTTCCGCCAGCTTTTCTCCATCAACAATCACGGTAAATGTGGTTGGGGAAGTTAAAAGTCCTGGTTTGATTCAAATTCCCCCTAATCGTCCTTTAAATCAAGCTTTATTATCGGCGGGGGGATTTGAGAACACCCGAGCTAATAAGAGGTCTGTTGAATTAATTCGTCTTAACCCCAATGGTTCGGTAACTAGAAGAACTATTGATGTGGATTTTGAATTAGGAAATGCCCAGGAGAATAATCCCGTATTACAAAATAATGATGTGATTATTGTCCGTCGATCTTTGGTAACTAGACTGGGTGATGGTGGTTCTTCATTGTTACAGCCGATTCAGAACGTCTTTACCTTTTATCGGTTATTTGAAATTTTCATCCCGACTAAGTAAAGTTATCAGTAAAAACCCTGAGTAATTCCTAAAGGCGTTCTGAAAATGAACTATAATTCCCAAAAGTTTTATCCATTGATTATTCTTGATTAAATTGTCTAAGTTATGTCAAATGATTTTAAAGGTGGAGAAAAAACTCCAGCCCGGGTTGACCACACCGATTAAGTAACTTTATATAACAAGGGTATTAAATCACTATGCAGCAAGAAATAGCAGTTCTTGAAGATCAACAACCCCTAGGGGAAACAAAAACTAGACGTCCGGGTATTCGTCCCTTACTGCGAACCTTAAAACGCAAGGTGTTTTTGATTATTGGGGTAGCAGGGATTACTACTTTTTCGGGATTACCTTTTATTAAAGCACAGTTACCCTCGGTTTATAAAGGCAACTTTCAACTGTTAGTTGAACCTATTACCAGTGAACAAAAACTATCAGACCCTTTAACCTTTACTCGTTCTGATGGACAAGTCAGTGATAAATTTTTTACCTTAGATTATCCGACTCAAATTCTGATTTTAACCAGTCCTGAAGTTTTAAATAATATTGCTAAACAAGTCCAGACTCGTTATCCTAAAATAACGGCGGAAACTTTAGCAGATAAATTAAAATTAGGCCGGGTATCCAATGGTAAAAGCCCCCTGGATAAAACTAAAATTTTAGAAGTTCTCTATAAGGGAGAAGACCAAAAAGAAATCCTATTTGTTTTAGAGAAAACCAAAGAAAAATATTTAAAATACAGTTTGGATGAGCGCAAATCTCGGATTAGTCAAGGGGTGAAATTTATTGATGAACAACTGCCTTTATTGCAAACAAGAGTCGATGACTATCGAGGTAGATTAGAAAAAATTCAACAGGAGTATGAATTATTAGAGCCGACCCAAGGCGGTCAGGCTTTATATGAACAAATTCGGACTTTACAAAATCAGAGTCAAGAAACCGAAAGGCAACTGCAAGAACAGAAAGTTTTATATCAACATCTTCAAGAACAATTATCACTGAATCCCGATGAAGCCGTCGCCGCTTCTGCCTTAAGTGAAAGTCCATTTCGTAAACAAATATTAGATAGTTTGATGGCAGTTGAAACTCAAATTGCAGTTCAATCAGCTACTTTTAATTCTAATAGTCCAGAACTTCAACAATTAAAAGAACAACAGGTTAATTTATCACGATTATTAGAAGCAGAAAATAAAAAAGTTCTGGGAGAAAAAGCCTCACAATTAGAAAATAATTCTTCGGTCATGGCTTTTCAAACCTCAATTCGTCAAAGTTTAATTGTACAACTGGTAAATACGAATAGTCTAATGAAATCCTTAGAGGTTAGGCTACAAGGGTTAAATAATGCACTGAATACTTTAAATCAACAAGCCCACATATTTCCCAGTGTCGTTCGTCAATATACTGAAATTCAACAACAACTTGATTTAACTAATAAACGATTGAATTTATTTTTAGACGAGCGAGAAAAATTACGCATTGAAGCGGCTCAAAATAACGTTCCTTGGGAGGTTATTTCTCAACCTAGTATTCTCTTGAATGCCAAAGGAAAACCGGTTTCTTCTGAAGCTGAGGGGCCGATGAAAAAGCTGATTATGGTGGTGGGGGCGGGTCTGGCTTTGGGTGTTTTATTATCACTTTTGTTAGAAAGATTCCGCAATATTTTTTATACCCGGGAGGATTTAGAAGATCTGATTCAATTTCCGGTTTTAGGGGAGATTCCTCGCCATAATAATTTTGCTGTTTCTGTTGATCTCAGAAGTCCAAAATTGGCAAAATCCAACCGCCGAATGTTGGAAAAAATGGCTCAGTTTTTGGGTGCTTTTGATCAAGTTTATGCTAATGTTAGATTTTTATATGCTGATTCTTTAATTCGTTCGATTGCCATTTGTTCAGCCGAATCTAAGGATGGAAAATCAACTATTGCGTTACATTTAGCTCAAACTATTGCGAATATGGGCCAGCGGGTTTTGTTAGTAGATGCTAATTTACGTTATCCCCAACTGCATACGGTTTTAGGAGTATCTAATCAAAAGGGACTTAGTGATTTATTAATGCAAAAAAGCACACCGAGTTCTGTGATTCAAAGAACACCTTTAGCAGAAACTCTATTTGTTTTAACAGCCGGAGTTCCCTACGCTAATACCTTTAAATTATTGGGTTCAGAACAAATGCAAAAAGTGATTGAAACCCTGCAAGATAGTTATGATTTAGTGATTTATGACACTCCAGAATTACATGAATATACCGATACTATATTTTTAGCAGAACATTTGGATGGTTTGATTTTAGTCGCCACCGTCCATAAGACTCATAAAACAGTTTTTCAGCAAACTTTAGATCAACTGAATACTTATCGAATGCCTTGTATTGGCTTAATTGTTAATCATATTCAGCTTAATTCTTCTATCACCTATCCCTTTTACCTAACACCATCTTTAGTTAACTTAGAACCAAAATATGAACAGGAAACAGTAATCAGTAATCAGTAATAGGTAATGGGTAATAGGTAATAGGTAATAGGTAATAGGTAATGGGTAATGGGTAATGGGGAAAATTACCGCTTTCGCGGTAATGACAGCCGATAGGTAGTCCTAACAGCCCTGGCGCGGTTGCTATCAACTGATAACTGATAACTGTTGACTGATAACTGATTAAGTGGTGTATTCCGCGTTAATTTTTACATAGTCATAACTTAAATCGCATCCCCAGGCTTTGCCCACGCCGGAGCCGTTGCCGATTTTAACGGAAATTAATACCGTATCTTCTTTGAGATATGCTCCTATTTTAGCTTGCTTTAAATACTCATTCGCTGCATTGCGATCAAAAGCTAGGGGTTGACCCTGCTGCATTAAAACAAAATCCCCTAATTTGATTTCTAAATCATTTTGGTCAAAATGGACTCCCGCCCGTCCCGCCGCCGCGGCAATTCTTCCCCAGTTGGGATCATCACCAAAAATGGCGGACTTCACCAAAGACGAACCGACAATGGTTTTAGCCACTTTACAAGCCGAGGCTTCATCCTGGGCCCCGGAAACTTGAACTTCAATTAAACAGGTGGCTCCTTCTCCATCTCGCGCGATCGCCTTGGCCAAATATTCACAAACGGCTGTTAACATCCCTTCTAATTTTTCCGCTTCTGGCCCCATACCCGTAATTGCCGGAGTCCGGGACGCACCATTGGCTAAGGCAATTAAACAATCATTGGTACTGGTATCACCATCAACAGTAACTTGGTTAAAACTCCGGTTAGCCACACGGCTTAACATTTCTTGCCAGAGGGGAGGGGAAACCACCGCATCGCAGGTGACAAAAGCTAACATCGTCGCCATATTGGGGTGAATCATCCCCGACCCTTTACAAATTCCCCCGACTCTCACGGGGCGATCGCCAAACATGGTTTCTAAGGCAATGGTTTTCGGGACTAAATCCGTGGTCATAATTGCTTTGGCTACAGCCGCGTTACCATTCTCTGACAATTCCTCGACTAACTTGGGAATTCCTGCCTTGAGGATATCCATTTTAATCCGTTGACCGATAACTCCGGTAGAAGCTAGTAAAATCGATTCCGGTGCAATATTTAAGACTTGAGCCAGAGCTTGGGCCGAGTCTACCGCATCTGTCCAACCGGCTGCTCCGGTGGCGGCATTAGCTTGCCCTGAATTACATAAAATGGCTTTGGCGCTGGGTTTGGTTTGGAGTTGTTGACGACAATAATCAACACAGGCGGCTCTAACTTGACTGGTGGTAAATACTCCGGCTGCGATCGCATCTACATCGGAGACAATTAAGGCTAAATCCGGTAATCCCGATGCTTTCAACCCGGCCGTAATTCCCGATGCCCGATACCCTCTAGGGGCAGTCACCCCACCCTCAATCACTGTCCAATCTGTCATGATTTCCCCTTGTGTTTGCACTATTACTGACAAGGGATTATATCAAGACCTCAACCATAAAAATATCCCCACTTGCGATCTTGAAAGCGGGGGCATTGATTAATTGATGGTGAATTTACAGTTATCTGATTGACAACTCAATTAACTCATGGATGAGCCACTGCGGTCATAGCTGCTCGCGCTGTCTGTCGGTTTACCTTGAATTGTTGTCCGATAATCTCCGGGTTCAATGCCGACTTCATCAGCGATGCGGTTGAGGAGGGATTGTTGACGGTTTTTGATCGCTTGATGATGACGCATCATTAACGCCCGAGCTTGATTTTGAGTATCCATAATTGGTCTCTCCTGTGTTTAAAATTGAATGTTTTTTTGAGCTTAATATTGTATTTAACTCGCCTAAATCATCCCGTTGCCACGGTCATAGTTGCTAACAGAATTGGCACTGGGTTTACCTTGAATGGTTGAGATATCACCGGGTTCCGTACCCACTTCGTCAGAAACCCGATTTAACATGGATTGTTGACGATTTTTAATCACTTGATGATGACGCATCATTAAAGCCCGAGCTTGATTTTGAGTATTCATAATTTGTTTCTCCTGTGTTTAAGATTGAAAGGTTTTTGAACTAAAATTTGCTTAACTAAAATATTAAGAAAGATTGCAATTATTAATCTTCCTAACTCATGGCGGCGTTACTGCGGTCATAGCTGCTCGCAGAATGGGCGCTAGGTTTGCCTTGAATCGTCGATATATCGCCAGGTTCTACACCAACTTGATCGGAAACCCGGTTAAGTAAGGACTGTTGACGATTTTTGATGGTGTGGTGATGACGCATCATTAACGCCCGAGCTTGATCTTGAGTACCCATAAGTTTGTTCTCCTGAATGAATAGCCTAAAAAGTAATAGGCTGTTTTTGTCTTCAATTTCTAATATAACAGAACATTCTGTAGTCTATTTTACAAAATGCCCTAAATTAACAAATCTTTACATTTTTTTTAGAATCCATAGAGTTGGAATCAGGCTAATTTGCGGATGTAACCCCATGATTAGGGGCAATTTAGAGAAAAAGCAGGCAGTGTGTAAATGAGGGTATATTTAGGACGGTGATTAGCTCTGATTAAAACAAAGCCCCCAGGGAGCGGCCCATATTTTCCAGTTTCATCGCTTCTACGGCCGCCGTGGGTTCATAACCACAGTGAACCATGCAATCTACACATTTAGGATTACCACTGGATTTTCCGTATTGTTCCCAGTCGGTTTTTTCCAATAATTCTTGATAGCTGGAATAATACCCTTCATTCAATAAATAACAGGGTTTTTGCCATCCTAAAACACTATAACTCGGACTTCCCCATGGGGTACAATCATAGTCTTCTTTTCCAATTAAAAAATCCAAGAATAAAGGATTATGATTAAAATTCCATTTCTTTTTCCCCGAGTGATAGGGCGATAGAATTTCACGGAATAATGCTTTAGTTTGTTCCCGTTTTAAGAAATGTTCTTGGTCGGGGGCCCATTCATAACTATAACCGGGGGAAATCATCATTCCATCTAAATTCAAACTTTCCAAAAAATCAAGAAATTTCTGCATTGTTTCGGGCTGAGTTCCGGCAAATACCGTTGTATTAGTTGTAACTCTAAATCCTTTTGATTTTGCTATTTTAATCGCTTGAACTGCGATTTCAAAAACACCTTCTCGGTCTACACAACGATCATGATCTGCTTTTAATCCATCTAAATGCACACTAAAGGTTAAATAGGGAGAAGGTTTAAATTTGTCTAAACTTTTTTCGAGTAAAATTCCATTAGTACATAAATAAACAAATTTTTTTCGAGCTACTAACCCCTGAACAATTTGATCAATTTGGGGATGTAATAAAGGTTCGCCCCCGGGAATTGAAACCACGGGTGCGCCACATTCTTCCACGGCTTTAAAACAGTCTTCTGGGCTTAAATTTTGCTTAAGAATTTCTTGAGGATGTTGAATTTTACCACAGCCAGAACAGGCTAAATTACAGCGAAATAAAGGTTCTAACATCAACACCAGGGGGAATTTTTTTCGCCCCATTAACCGTTGCATCAATAAATATTTACCAACGGTGATTGCTTGTTCAATTTGAATGGCCATTTTTCTCCTTTTAGATTACGGATTTAGATGGATTTCACGGATTTTGCGGATTTGTAGGGGCGGGTTTATCAAGATTTCAATTCATTAAAAAATATCTGACTACACCCGCCCTTACCTGTCAACGGTCAACTGTTAACATAAACCAATTAATGGCATCTTTCAAGGCGGTTTTAATTGCAGATTGAGGTAAACCCAATTCTTGAACCGCTTTGGAAGCATTATAATACATGGGTTGTCTGGACATTCTAACGCCATCTAAGGGAATAGAAGGTTTTTTTCCTAAATTAGCTAAAATCATTTCATCTACCCAAGCCATGCCCCAGGGAAGCCAAACTGGGATGGTTTTTGTGGGGGCGGGTAATCCGGTTACTTCTGATAATAAATCTAAAAATTGTTTTAAGGTTAAATTTTGATGACCTAAAATATAACGCTCTCCAGTTTTGCCTTTTTCCATGGCGAGTAAATGACCTTGAGCAACATCTCTAACATCAATAAAATTTAATCCGGTATTCACATAGGCGGGCATTTGTCGGCGCAGAAAGCGTAAAATTAAATCCCCGGTGGGTGTGGGTTTAATATCCCAAGGGCCAATGGGCGTACTGGGATTAACAATGATAATATCCTGACCTAATTTTACCGCATTTTGGGCTTCCTGTTCTGCCCAATATTTTGATTTTTTATAATATCCAACTAAATTCTCCACCGGACTTTGATAGGTTTCATTAACAGCAACTCCGGGTTTTACCCCAATTGCAGCAACGGAACTGGTATAAACAGTTCGTTCAATTCCTGCTTGTCTGGCGGCGGCTAAAATATTACGAGTTCCGATAATATTATATTGTTCTAATAATAATCTATCCCGTTGCCAAAGGGAATAATGAGCGGCACAATGAAACAAAACTTGACAGCCTTTTAAAGATTGAGATAAGTTAGAATCAATTAAACTTCCTGGAACAATTTCAACGTCTAAACTTTTCAGATTATCTAAATTACTCTCAGGACGAACTAAAACCCGAACTTCATAGCCCTTTTCTAACAAACATCTAACTAGATTCGCCCCAATAAATCCTGTCCCACCCGTTACAAATACTTTCATTATATCTTAGTGTCTTAGTGTCTTTGTGGTTTATTTCCATAAACCCAGTTTCTTAAATCGGTTTTTAATCTTCAATCCTTCATCTTCTAAAAACGTATTTAAAACCGGAACAACAATTAAACTTAATAGAGTAGAAGTAATTAACCCACCAATAATCGCAACGGCCATTGGTTGTCTTAATTCTGCCCCTGCCCCTAATCCTAACGCAATTGGTAACATTCCTAAAACCGTGGAAGTGGTGGTCATCATAATTGGTCTTAAACGGACAACTCCGGTCTCAATAATTGCCTGATTTCGACCCATGCCTTTTTGACGCAATTGGTTAATATAATCCATCAATAATAACACATTTTTATCTAATAATCCTAACAGGAAAATTAACCCAATTAAAGAGATAATTCCGAAATCACTTTGGGTAATTAATAAAGCTAACATTGCTCCAACTAAAGATAAGGGCAGGGTTAACCCCACCACTGCGGGTTCCACCCAACGACCAAATAATAAGAATAGTAACCCTAACATACAAACCACCGAAAATAAAAGCGTAACTAGAAAGCTATTTAAAACTTGACCAATTCTAGCGGAATCTCCGGTTAATTTTAAGGTAATTCCATTAGGAATTAAGGGTTGAGCAATTTCAATTACTTGATTAGTCGCATCTCCTAATAATTGACCTTGGCTTAAATTTGCCGTAATATAAGTCGCCCGTTGACCATTAAATCGTTCAATTTGATTAATATTATTAGATGTATTATTTTCTCCCGTTGCTCGAACATCGACAAAACCGGGTAATTTTGCTACTTTTTCTTGCAGGGTTTTGGCTGTATTGGTTAACAGATTAATGTCTTCTCCTACTAACACAATTTGCACGGGTTTTTCATCCCCAGTTTCCACAAATTGAATATCTTCAACACTGACCGTAACGTTATCAATTGGCGGTAAATTGGAACGAATTTGATCTTGAGCTTCTAAAGTTGTTAATTGACGATTATTTTTTAGTTTAACATAAATTCTCCCTCGATTCGGTTGTCCTTTAATTCCAATAATTGTTAGAGCTTTTTCCACATCGGGAGTGTTTAAAATAACCGCTTCTATTTTTGTGGCTGTTGTGCGAGTTTTTCTTAAAAAAAGTTGAATGGGATTTCTCGATAAATCAGTTAACCAATCAAAAGCTCCTGGCTGTTGAAACATATCACTGGAGGGAGATGAGACGTGCTCTGGCTCGTCCGGGTTGGAGGAGGAGACGCGCCGTGGCTCGTCTCTACGTTGAAGATTAGAAATTTGCGGGAGAGGATAGGAATAATTAATCACAAATTCTCCCCTATCGAGTCGCGGTAAAAATCCTTGGGGGACAAAAGGAATTAAGGCTAAACCTGTAATAAAACTAAAAATAGCAATTAGAATAACTCGTTTCCGGTGGGTGAGTGACCATTGCAATACTCGGCGATAAGTTTCAGTAATTGGATGGGGTTTGGCTGTATAATTTTTAGGTCTATTTTTAACGGGTTTTAACCAATATACTGCTAAAACCGGGGATAGGGTTCGAGCGACTAATAGGGATATTAAAACCGCCGAAGAAATGGTTAGCGCAAAGGGTTTAAAAAACTGTCCTAACGCATCTCCCATAAAGCCAACGGGGAGAAAGACTGCTACAATGGTTAAGGTAGAAGCGGTTACAGTTAAGCCAATTTCATTAGTTCCTTTTATGGCTGCTGCTCGGGGCGTTTCTCCAGCATCAATTAATCGAGCAATATTCTCCACATCAACAATAGCATCATCAACCACAATTCCAATTACTAAAGCTAAGGCTAATAAGGTTATTGTTTCTAAGTTAAATCCAGCAATTGCCATCACAATGCAGGTTCCTAATAAAGAAGTTGGAATAGCTAAAGCAGTAATTAAAGTGGCTCTAAAATTTCTTAAAAAGGGGTAAACAACCGCCATAGCTAAAATAACAGCTAAGAATAATTCATTAATAGTAGAATGGGTGGCTTTTTTGATATAATCAGCTTGGGTTTCTGCTAAAATAATCTTGACATTGGTTAAGTTTTGTTGTATACTATTAATTGTATTCTCAACTTGATTAACTACTTCCAATGTATTCCCCTTACTGCGTTTTACTACTTGAAATGCTAAGACATTTTCCCCATTATATCTAACTAAGGTGGGAGGGTCTTGAATTAAGGTTTGAGAACTCGATAAAGAGGCAATATCTTTTTTTGCTTCCCGACTTAACCCATCCCCTAATAGATTCACTTTTAAAACTCCGGGTAGGGCTTGAATTTGAGGCAGAATTTCCGCTTTAGCAATCGTAGTTAATTCTTTTAAGGTTTGGGTTTCACTTTGAATTGCGTAGGTAATGGCTGTTGATTCATTTAAGTTTAAAGGAATAATATTATAATCGGTTTTAGTCGGAAATTGAATATTTTTTAAAACTGTTTCCACCTGATTTGTTGAGGATTCTAAGGAGGTTCCGACTAAAAAGGCTAAACTAATAATACTGCGACCTGCATAGGTAGATGAACGTAAATCATAGACCCCCGGAATTGATTTGACCTCGGTTTCAATAGGTAAAGTTAGGTTTAATTCTGTCTCGGTTGCGGTGGAAATGGGGGCAGTGCTGCTGACCACAACTACCGGAAAAGTCACTTCGGGAAATAGGGCATATTTGAGACTACTAAAAGCCATGATTCCTGCCACAATCACCACCATCCAAAACCCAATGGTAATTCGAGGATATGCAATAGCAAAACGAGAAATATTCAACTTTTCTCGCAGGGAATGCTTGAGTGTAGGCTGAATCATAGCAGATAAATAATTAGTAAAAAAATGATAGTTTGATTGTCAACAAATAACCTTGATAATCAGTTTATTTTAGTAATTTTTCCGCACATTCTATCCCGACATCTACAAACTCATCGGGAGATTCCTTCGCCTTTTGAGCTTGAGTATAAATTTTTATAAATTGCTCAAAACTATATTGAGATTGAAATTGATTAATTGTACACTGACAAACAATTTTTGCCTGTTGTTGGGTTAAACCTTCTTGAATACTCCGTTGACTACAACCGCTAATATAGGCATTGACAATTTCTTGGGGATATTTATATTTAGGTTGGGCTTGAGTCAAATTATTTTGAGCCAAACTCAAGTCTGGATTGAGTCCCAGACCTAAGAATAACGTACAATAAAATAGACGAGCCATGACCACAGGATTGATAATATTCATAGGAGATTGGTTTTAAATGATAGAGCCACCTTTAATTAGTTCAGGTACTCCCAGATGAATTGGCAACAGTTACAATTTAAACATAAATTCTACCTAAAAATTCTACTCTTGATCATGATTATTCTATTAATCACGTTTTCGAGTAGTGTTTGGCATCAATTCCAGAAACTTTCTGCCGCATCCCAATCCCCGGTAGATACATTTTTTGTCTTGGGGGGAAGTATTAAACGGGAAATGTATGTGACGGAACTCGCCAAACAAAATCCCCAAATTCCTATTTTAATTTCAACGGGCTCGGATGATCCTTGTATTTTAAAATTATTTCAACGGGAACAGGCTCCGACCCAAAAAGTTTGGCTGGAAAAATGCGCCAGTTCTACGTTTGATAACTTTTTTTATAGTCAACCTATTTTGAGTCAATGGCACTCTCGTCATGTTAAATTAATTACCTCTCCCACCCATTTACCTCGGGCTAAATGGATGGCTCAAATTATGTTAGGTTCTCATGGAATTTGGGTCGATGTGGAAACGGTAAAAGAAACTGGAGTGCCCGCAAATCGTGAATTGTGGCTAAAAACAGGACTGGATGTAACCCGAACTATTATATTGGCTTTGGTGAGTCAGGTGATTCAACCTTCCTGTTCTAATCAGATTAAATTAGAGGAAGTTAATATTAAAAAATGGTGTCAGGAAAAATTCTCCTGTGAATATCAAAGTGGGATTGATTCTAAATCTATTTGTCAAGAATTTCAATTGCAGAAACCCTAATATAGCAGGGAACAGGGAACAGGGAATAGGGAATAGGGAATAGGGAATAGGGAATAGGGAATAGGGAATAGGGAACAAGGAACACCCGATAATACTTCTGGCTGTTTTATGTCAGTATTAAAATGTTACAACCTCGACGCGGATTCCTATATTACCCATTACCCATTACCTATTACCCTGTTACTGAGCGAAGTCGAAGTATTACCCATTACCTATTACTTACCTACTTTTCTTCTTGTAATAATTGCCAATCTCGAATTAACTCCTTAGACCACATCCAATTTTCAGAGAGTTCATTGGGTTGAAATTGATTCGGAGCTTCACTGAGGACTTTATTACTAAATTTAACCGCTTTACTTAACATAAAATCTTGTTCTTTACTGGGCAAAGTTTGAGCAAATTTCCACCAAACCAAAGCTATACCTGCATAAGCATTTAACTTATCGTGTTGTTTAACTTCCGATTGAATATTATTCGCAGTTCCAGGTTTAATATTTCCTGATAAAGCGGGTTCATTAATCTCTAAAACTTGCATCCAAACTTGATAGGCATTTTCTAACTTTCCTTCGGTATAATAGGCAAAACCCAAGGCATTTTTATATTCAATATTATCAGGATTTTGTTGCACTGCTTTTGCCCAATGGCGTCGGACATCATCAATTTTATATTCCGTACTTCCCAGTTGAATTGATTGCCAAGCTAACCGACCATGTAGAAAATTAATTATCGGATTATTCAAATCTTGAAACTGTACCGCAGCTAAGGCGGATTTAGCTTTTTGTAAAGCTCCTCTATCTAATAATTCCGTAGTTGCTTCTTCTGCGGCTAAGAGATTTCTTTGATAAAATTGATCAACAGCAATTCCTAAAACATAATCCGTATTTGCTGTGTTTAAATCCGTTGCTTGAGGTTGATCAGTTAGAGACGCGCCATGGCGCGTCTCTAATGAATTTTTCGATTGTAAAGCCATATTTTGCCACCACAAAGCCCCAAAACCCAAGGGAATTAGGAAAAATGGTAGAAACCAGAATAATCGTTTTCCCTTAAATAAATTAACGGCACTTAAACCCGATAAAAAGGTTTTAGAATCAGAGTTTGAGGAGTTATTTATAATTGGTTTTGAAGGTGAATTTAAAGCAGAAAAAATAGGTTTTTCTAATCCTAAATCGGCTATTGATTCGGTTTTTGTGGGAGAATTTTCAACTTTTGATTGATTTAGAAAATCTCCAATAAAGTCAAGATCATCGGAATCATTATCTAAATTATCCTCACAAACGATATCATCTAATAGGTCTTCGATATGATCATCATTCATGTTATCCAGTTCGGATAATAATAGAGTTTTAGTAGTAGATTTTGGCTGGGACTCTTGTTCTGTTGAAGCAGAAAGTAAAGGTAGAAATTCCTGTTCTTCCAGAATATAATTATTAGTTTTACTCGCCGTTAAATACCCATTAAATTCTCGATGTAAATATAAAATAGGTAATGCCCAATATAATTGATCGGAACCATAGGCCGAAATTAATCCTTGTCTAGCTCGACTTAAACTTAAATCAATCGGATAACCTTGATTAAGATTTCTATATAATAATCTAGTTAAGGTGAGTGCTACATCATCGGGAATCCGTTCCGCCATGGCTAACACCCCTGGAATACCGCGCTTAACGGCATATTCAGCTAAATTTAACTGAGCAGAATCATCACTAACATTCGGTATATTTTGATATGCTCCCCGACAGGAATTTAATACCACCATTTGCACGCCATTATTAACTAATAATCCGGCTAAATCATCGCCATTTAGAGTTTCGGTTAATCCGGTGCGACGACTAACTAAATATAATTCTCCGCCGGACACTCCTAAATTACTATGTCCGGCATAATGAAAGACTTGATATTCCCCTTGTTCTAAAGCTTGGGTGAGTTGTTCTCGGTCAGGTTGTTCTAAAATTGTGAGTTGAATATCCGGGGTTGGGGGTTCGACAAAATTGCCGTTACTGCGTCTATTTTCCCGTCGCAATTCTTCTTGTAAATGCAACACTTCCCGCTTGAGTTGTAGGGTGTCTTGGTCGGTGGGTGCAGCAATAGCAATTAAAATTTTTAAGGGTTGATTGGGTTTTCTAACCTGGGTTTGGAGAGTAGAACTCATTCCGGGTTGGTAACGGGAAAATACCACATCTGTTCCCGTGGCTATGGGACGGTCGGCGGCGTGTAATACTTCCCAGGGTAAACTTGATAAGCGTTTGCCTTTTAAGCCTAAGCGTAATTGTAATAGTTCCTGGCGATTTTGAGCGATCGCTTGGGCGCAAGTCCAGCTATCGTGTAATGTGCCTTGGAATAAGCCATGATAAAGCTGTTGACCCAATTCGACTAAGCTTAATAGGGGCGGATCAGTGGTAGATTGAGGGTCAATGGTTTGACTCAAACCCCGAGAACGGCGAACCCTTTGGCCTTCTAAGACCCCTAACAGGGGATCATTCATCAATTGACGGGCTTGGGCCAACCATTCATCCACCGGCCATTTAACTTGTTCTTCAGCCAAAGGGACACCGGATGCGACTTTTTCGGTTCGCACCAAATATTGATTGTCTCCAACCGGAGTTACGGAAATATGAAATTCCTGAGTCATGATTTTACTTAAATTGTAAATAGCCTCGCCTGTAAGGGAAAATGATCTCCTGCTTTTGAGTCTAATTACTAATCTATGACTGAAATCGGAAATATTTTGCTCCTAAGTCCAGGGTAGCGAATCGTAGCCAAATTTGCTTGTGTAACCCCCAAATTTAGTATTAGTAAGCCATTCAGGGCTTAGTCCCCAAATTTATTAGGGGAATGAAGCCCTAAAGGGCTGACTACGTAAGTTAATTATTATTCTACGGTATGACCCACGGCAATAATTGCTTCTTTAATGGCGGTTTCCGAGGGTTTACCATTAATATTGACCATTTTTGTCTCTAAATCAATTTTAATATCAGCCTCAGCATCTAAAGATTGAATAGCTTTAGTCACCGTATTGGCACAGGCTTGACAAACAATAGAAGTAACTTTGATTTCAACAGTCATGGGTTTTGCGGGTGATTAATACTGATTAATCCGTGTTTTCACAGACTAGAATATACAGTCTAACTGTTCAACCGCTTAAAATCCATTAAGATATAGGGAGATACCTATTATTCCTATTGCAGTCCTAGCCCAATATCCTAAAACCTAAGCCGGATCGGGACTACTGACAAACCGACCCGATATCAGGTTGAGATCTAAGAAAACTCTTGCTATAACGGAGTAGATGAACATGAACGATCGATCTAAGCGCAATTCAGAATTTTTCCAGGAAGAAACGGGAGAACTGGGAAACCTATTGTGGCAATATGTCCAGTCCATGAGTCCTGATACGGTTTCTCAACTGTCTAAACCCAATTCTGCGGAAGTCTTCCAAGTCATGGAAAGGAATATTTTAGGATTATTAGGCAATTTACCTTCAGAACATTTTGGGATTACAGTAACCACCAGTCGCGAACATTTGGGACGACTCCTAGCGTCGGCAATGATTAGTGGCTATTTTCTTCGCAATGCTGAACAAAGAATGGCATTTGAAAAATCGCTCGCCATGACTGAAAAATCCCCTGAAGAATAGTGATTAACCTTGATGTTTGAACCTTAATCTTCAATCCCAAATTCCTATGCGTGAAATCTCCTCTCCCTTACCCCATAAAATTATTGGTGTTGGTGTGATTTGGAATCAACAAAAACAAATTTTAATTGATAAACGACGGGCTGAGGGTTTCTTAGGAGGACTGTGGGAATTTCCCGGAGGAAAATTAGAACCGGGGGAAACCCTAGAAGATTGTATTAAACGAGAAATTCAAGAAGAATTAGCAATTGAAATAGAAGTTAAAGAGCATTTAATCACAATTGAACACACTTATACTAATTTTAAAGTTACATTAAATGTTTATCAATGTGATTATATTAGCGGGGAACCTCAACCCTTAGAATCCGATGAAATTCGCTGGGTAACATTAGATGAAATTGATAAATTCACTTTTCCTAAAGCCAATAAAAAAATTATTGCAGCTTTGAAAAATAATTTCTAAATGCTCAATATCTACTCTCTTTCTTAGTGTCTTAGTGTCTTTGTGGTTCCGATTAATTATATACAACAGGTAAGGTAAAGTGAAAACAACTGCCTCGGGTGGAACTAGAATCGACCCAGATATTTCCGTAGTGAGCAACAATAATTTTTTTACACAGTGATAAACCAATTCCATAACCATCTTGATCTTCATCCCGGGCTAAACGAAAACCTTCTTGAAAAATGCGATCGCGATTTTCTTGGGGGATTCCTGGCCCACTATCGGCAATACTCACCTGCACTTTTTGACTGGTGCGGTGTAACACACTCACTTCCAAGGTACCGCCCCGGGGAGTATATTTAATTGCATTATCCAATAAATTAACAATCACTTGTCGAATCCGTTCTGAATCAGCATAAACCCTAGGGGTATCATGGGGAATATCGGTTTTTAGATTCAACGATTTAGACTGAAACTGCGAATCTAACTCCGCTAAAATTTGGTTTAGAAAAGTGGTTAATTCTAACTGATTCGGTTGAATTTGTAAGCGAATATTAGGACTATTGGAGGTTTGTAAAATATCCGTAATCATCCGATCAATAATCTGAATTTGAGCGCGAGCCTGTTGAATCAAACGCACCTTCAAAGCTGGAGTAACTTGCTCAGAAGATAAAGTTTCTATGGCTAAGGAAGTCGCGGTTAGAGGACTCCGCAAATCATGGGCTAGAATTTCTATAATTCGATCTTTAAACTGTAATTGTTGTTGTAAAAGTTCCTTTTCTTGTTGTAGGTGAAATATCTGATCACTGAGTTTAATTAATTCAGTAACATGGGCCACCGCATTAACCGAATTAGTCCCCGGATAGGCGGAATTCAAAGTAGAAGGCTGTTGCTCATCTAACTCCAATAACTCCGTCGTTTGTTTCCAACGGAGCCACCAGTGTTCCAGTTGAGCCACTAAATCACTTCCCGCCAGCACCTGTCGAGGCTCGGGATGGACTTTGATTAGGGTGGGTGTGGCTATCAGTTTAAAATGTTCAGCCAAATAGGGCTGTTCACCGACATCAATAATCTGAAGTTCAAATTCATCTTGAGTCTTTAACTCCTCTAGGAAATCCCGAATTCGCCGAATTCGCTCTTGGGAGCTAGGACGCTGATCTACAAATAAAAGAAGTTGCAACCGGACGAATGGAGACGGGGACTGTTTTTCGGGAAAGACCTGCATTTCATGGGTTTTGAGCAGGTGCGGTAAACTATTTTCACCGTCTCTGAAGGAAGAAGGATAGTACATGGGCAACTGCATTTATTTATAGTGTAATTTAACATCTTCTTTAGATTTGATTTTTGTTGGGGGATCGCGCCAACTCCGAAAGCCGAAAGAGAATGGTAGACTATTCCGTGATTGTGATTTGATGTCCCTCACCCGTCTTGAGTGTCTGGGGGTATTGATAACCGTCGAAAAAATTTAGGTAGATCCAAAATGTTCCTAAGCTGGCAAAACTGGCAGAAAAATTCGTCATTGAAATTGGTCGTAGGAGTGGCGATCGCATTTTTTATCATTTGTTTAAGCCTAACTCTACACCGTTACTTTAGTTTTTATGCCTCCTATGACCAGGGCATTTTTAATCAAGTGTTTTGGAATGGTGCTCAGGGACGTTTTTTTCAAAGTTCCCTATCTTCTGCTTTATCCACCAATGTTGTCCACCAGGGGGAATTTCCCAGTGTTAGTTACCATCGTTTAGGACAGCATTTCACCCCAGCTTTATTACTTTGGTTACCCCTTTACGCGCTATTTCCTTCCCCGGTTACCCTCTCGGTATTACAGGTAACATTAATTACCGTCGCGGGACTGGTGCTTTATCTCCTAGCTCGTCAGCATTTAGAACCCCCCTTAGCCGCTTTAATCAGTGTCAGCTTTTATGGGGCTAATGCGGTGATCGGCCCCACCCTAAGCAATTTCCATGATATCTGTCAAATTCCATTATTTATGTTCACTGCGCTACTAGCGATGGAAAAACGCTGGTGGTGGCTATTTTGGATCTGTGCGGTTTTAATTTTAATGGTGCGGGAGGATTCAGGAATTATTTTATTTGGGGTTGGGGTTTACCTAATTTTGAGTAAACGTCATCCCCTTCAGGGCGCGATCGTTTGTCTACTGAGTTTTGGTTATATTTTAGCCCTAACTAATTTAATTATGCCCTTATTTTCGGCTGATATTTCCGAACGGTTTATGATAGAAAGGTTTGGTCAATATGCCGACGGAGATAAGGCTTCAACCTTAGAAATTCTTTGGGGAATTATTAGTAATCCCGGCAGATTAATTACAGAAATTTTTACACCTTTTGGCGGAACATTAAAATATTTATTAGGTCAATGGTTGCCATTAGCTTTTATTCCCGCTATTGCCCCCGCTTCTTGGATGATCGCGGGTTTTCCCTTATTAAAGCTATTTATGGCCAAGGGAGAATCGGTATTATCAATTACGATTCGTTATGCCTTAACGGTGGTTCCAGGGTTGTTTTATGGGACAATTTTATGGTGGGGAAATCGTCAAAAACAGTTACAAGAACAGTCTGACCGACAATTAAACCACGAATCAGGAGAAATTTCGGGAGCAAAGGTAGCTTTACCCTCGGTCAAATTTCGTCGATTTTGGTTATTTTGTATGGGGTTATCGTTATTCTTTAGTTTCACATCAAATCCCCATCGTAGCCTCTATTTTATTATTCCTGATTCGGTTGATCCTTGGGTTTATATTCCGGTGACAACTCAGTGGTCGCACGTTGCTCAATTTAGACCATTAATAGATGCCATTCCTGCTGATGCCAGTGTCGCCACCACGACTTATATTGTACCGCATTTATCGGGTCGTCGAGAAATATTAAGATTTCCGTTATATCAGTTAAGAAATGATGCGGGCGAGGTGATTTCTGTTGACTATATTTTAGCGGATTTATGGCAATTAAAAAAATATGGTATGGCATTTTCAGGCGATCGCGATGCCCTCAAAGAAATTAATCAACGGATTGAACAATTAACCGCTAATCAAGAATACGGGATTATTGATTTTAGAGATGGGGTAATTTTAATGAGAAAAGCTGTTCCCTCTGAGCCCCTAGCCCGGAAAAACTATCAATCTTTTTTAGCTGCTCAACTGACATAAATCAGATATAATTAGCCAAATACAAACAGATGCTGGCAAGACAGGTTATAATAATCACAAAGGTTCCAGGGTAAAAGTTAAAAAAGGATGAGAATGATCGGAAAAACTGATTTAAAATTGGAAGCGTTTCTACAGCAGGAAGCCAAACAACGGAAAATTTCCCGATCAGAATGGGAAGTCATGGCTTTGATCACCCAAGGTTATGATATTCCAGAGATCGCTGAACACATTAAAATTCAGGCTTCAGCAGTACGCCAGCGCCTGAGCCAAGTCTATGATAAGTTTGAAATCGCAGGAAGAGGCCCGGTGAAAATGGCGAAACTGCAAAAATTCCTGATGTCTCGTTACCAGGAATATCAGACTGTTTTACCTGAGACAACCGATCCCAATTGCTTTAAGAATGACTGGGGTGAAGCCCCTAAACTCTCTGGGTTTCATGGACGCCAACAACAACTAACTTTGCTAAAAAACCAGATATTACAACAACAATGTAGACTTTTAGCCATACAAGGTATGGGTGGGATCGGTAAAACTAGGTTAATAGTTAAACTCGGTCAAATTCTGCAAAATCAGTCTTATTGTTTATTTTGGCGATCGCTCAAAAACACACCTTCCCTATCCGATCTGCTAACAAAACTGCTAGAATTTCTGAACAATGAAATTGATATTCCTGAGTCCATTGAAGGCAAAATATCCCTAGTTATAGAACAGCTTAACTCCTCTCCCTGTCTGATTATTCTCGATGATGCTGAACACATTTTGCAAAGTGGCAGTTCAGGAAAATATATTCCTGGATATGACGACTACGGACTATTTTTTGAATTAGTGGGAGAAAGTAAACATCAAAGTTGTTTAGTAGTTATTAGCCAGGAAAAAATCAGAGGAATTAGTTTATCTGCCCAATTATCCTCTCAAGTTCATCAGTTTTTTCTCGAAGGTCTAAATGCTGAAGAAGTAGGGAAACTTTTACAAGAACAAGGTTTAAAAGGAAGCGCGACCCATTGGCAAGAAATGGTTCATGATTATGGTGGAAATCCCTTGGCTTTAAAGTTATTATCTCTGATGATTATTGATCTTTTTCAGGGAGAAATTGGGAATTTTTTAAAACACCGCACTATTGTGATTAAAGAAGGATTTAGAGAAATTTTAGACAATCAATTTTATCGCCTTTCCGATACCCAAAAACAGATTTTATTTTGTTTAGCTGAAGCAGGTAAACCCTTATCCCTGAAAGATTTACAAGAAAAATCAGATGATTTTTTGAGTTTATCTAAAATCTTGGAACCCTTGGAATCTTTATTAGGGCGATCGCTAGTTGAAAAAATCCAACATCAACCGGGTAACGAAGTCCTATTTGGCTTACAACCCCTAATTCAAAAGTATATCAAACAACATCAATTATCTCCTTTATAAATATCAAATAAATGTGTGAACTACTGTATTAACCCCGAATGTAAATCCCGTGAAAACCCCAAGTCCTTGCAGTTTTGTCAATCCTGCGAAACTCCTCTATTATTGCAAGGACGTTATCGCCTGCTTAAACCTTTACGAACCCTTGATCCTCGCTATTCAACGGATATCTTTGAAATAGATGATCAGGGAAATTCAAAAGTTATGAAAGTCTTAAAATATGATGATCCTGAACTTGTAGATCTATTTTTTCGAGAAGCATCGATTTTAAGAGAATTGGATCATCCCGGTATTCCTAAAGTTGAGAGGGGCGGATTTTTTAAGATCAAACCTACGGGAAGTTCTCGTCGGATTTACTGTTTGGTCATGGAAAAAATAGCAGGGGAAAATTTAGAAACTTGGTTAATTAACCATGCTCCCATTTCAGAAAATTTAGCTTTAAAGTGGTTAAGACAAATCTGTGAAATTTTAGATATTTTACACAAAAAAAGATTTTTTCATCGAGATATTAAACCTGCCAATATTATTTGTAAACCCGATCATAGTTTAGCATTAATTGACTTTGGAACTGTTAGGGAAATGACAGTGACCCATTTAGCAAAAATTAATTTAAGCAATGTTACCACCGTTATTTCCGGGGGTTATTCTCCCCCAGAACAGATGAATGGACAGGCGGTGCTGCAATCAGATTTTTTTGCTTTGGGGCGTACATTTGTGCATTTACTAACAGGAATATCTCCCCTAGAACTTCCCAAAGACTTAAAAACGGGTCAACTTATTTGGCGAAATCAAGCACCTAAAATCTCTAATGCTTTTGCTGATTATATTGATTGGTTAATGGAACCAGAATCCTATAATAGACCCCATAATGCTAGGGAAATTTTAAAATATTTAACCCCCTATAATTTACGCCGTAAGCAAATTGAACGTTTCACCGATCAAGTGATTCAGTCTGAGCAATTTAAAGTTTTCTTTGCCGTTTCGATAACTTTAAGCATAACCGGAAGTATCATCTTTCATTTATCCAAACCCCATATTGCTAATTATTATTATCAGAAAAGCCTAGAATTTCTTGAAAAAGGAGACTCCACCCAAGCTAAATTTTATCTTGAGAAAGCCTTGATTTTTAATAAAAATGCTGCTAGAATATATAATAATCTGGGATTAATTTGTAACAAAGATAACGATTTTGAATGCGCTCAAAAAAATTATCAAAAAGCAATAAAAATCGATCCCCTAAATTATGTTGCTCATTATAATTTAGGGGGACTCTATGATGATATAGGAAATTTTCAACAGGCAGAAATTCAATATAAGTTAGCAATGCAGTCGGATCAACCCGTTGGGGTTTATGCTCGGAGTGATTTAGCTCGGTTACAAATTTTAAAAGGTGATCCAGCAACAGGAATTGAATTAAGTTTGCAGGGTTTAAAGAAAACAGATAAAACCAATGTTAAAGCTGCTTTACACAAAAACTTAGGCTGGGCTTATTGGATGGAAACTGAATATGATCGGGCTGAATTTAATCTACGAAAAGCGATTAAACTCGATGAAAAACGCCGGGATAGCCATTGTTTATTAGCTCAGGTGTTAGAAGCTAAAAATCAGAAAACTGAATCTTTACAGGAATGGCAGGCTTGTTTAAAAGCTGACTCTGGGAATAAAATAGAGGTTAAGATTTGGCAAACGATCGCCATCCAACGTTTAAGGGAGGCTAGAGAAATTCCATGAAACTCAAAATTGCATTAACTTTTTTTAGTTTAATTTTCATTTGTTAGTCCTAAAAATTATTCTACTTTAGAAAGTGACAGACCTGAATTTTCTTGGTATGCAGTTGAAAGCGCAACAAATTATATTGTTCGTCTGGTTTATAGTGGAAGTTCAGACGGGATAGGAGAGAGAACAATACCAGCAAAAACAGTTACACCGGATGCAAAAGGAGTGATTACAATTGATTATCCATTTAATCCATCTTTACAGCCTGGAAAAGACTATAAACTAACAATTGAAACCGATATTTCTAACTCTAAAGTCGGGTTAAGTGTTTTTAAAGTTAGATCCCTCTAAATCCCCCTTTCCAATGGAGACTTTAAATCCGGTTCCCCCCTTGGAAAGGGGGGTTAGGGGGGATCTAGGACTCAATAAAAGTCAAGAGATTATTGAGAATTGCTATATTTCAGGACAAAAAGGAACAGGAATACAGGATCAACAATTGGAATCTTAATCTCAACTGTACCGTTAAATTCTGTCCCTAAATCACTGGTTGCTGTAATATCGCTGGTTCTCGGATTTTGTTGTTCTCGATAACCTGTTGCAAAGATTCCTTGAGCATTAATCACAACTCGTCCGCCATTTCCCCTGACTGCATTAGCTGTAATATCACTATTTTCTAAAGTCGTTATTTTTTCCGTATTGATAACAATATTACCGCCACGAGCAGAACCCTGAGCATTGGTTGTAATGTTGCTGTTATTTCGCAAGCGGATATCTTCAGTTTGAATACCGATGTTACCAAAATCACCAGTATTGGTTTCAGCCGTCAATTGACTATTATCTAATCTAATAGTTGGAGCCAAAATATTAATGTCAGATTTCCAGCCGTTACAGCAATATCACCCCCCATTTCACCCCGAACATTAACTTCTGTGCCATTGGTCAACAGTATATTAGCTCTGCTCACTCCACTGGGAAAACTCAAATGTCCCTCTGGACTCAATCCTACAACTCCTGATTCTGCCAAACCCTCTAATTCAATTCGACCACCGGGAGCCAGTAAAAAGGCATTATCTAATTTGAGTGAGCGGCTAGACTTAAAACCTTTCCTGTCCCGACTCGTAGCCCTCCCAGACCATCCTCTGTTGATACTTGAGAAGATTGCACAACGATGCTGGCTGGATTTGACCCATATTGCAACCCAATCGGAACATTGATAGTCAGCAGGGGTGGAGCTTGGGGATTAGTGGCACTGAATTCGCTACCATCATTGAATAAAAGACTTTCAGCCGTGCTACCCAAAAACGAGCCCCCAATATCAAGGCGAGCATTGGGGCCAAAAACAATCCCGTTCGGGTTAATTAAAAATAAGTTAGCGATGCCATTGGCTCGAATCAGTCCATCCAGGTTAGAAACCCTTCCACCCGTGACACGAGTAATAATATTGACGATTTCCGTGGAATTATTGAAAAATGCTTCCGTACCCGTAGGTAAGGAAAACTCACGGAAACTATGAAACAGATTTGTTCCCCCAGGTGTTCCCCCGTCGATTTGAAAACGGTTTTGTTGCTGAGTGACCGTAGAATTTATCGGTAAGGTCGCATCAGGGATGATTTGAGCTTGAGCGGAGATAGAGGCACTGGTTAGGGTGAAGGTAATAATCAGACCTAATCGCCATTTAGAGGATTTCATGGGCTAAAAAGAGGCACTCTGGTTGAAATTCTCTTTTTAGTATATCGGGAAAGGTTGTCAGATTTAGAAGCGATCGCACTTTCTTAAAGCCCCCCTTCTCAAGGGGGGTTGGGGGGATCGGAACCTAGATTATTCAAAGAAGATCCCCCCTAGCCCCCCTTGGGAAGGGGGGGACAAAAAGAAGATCCCCCCTAGCCCCCCTTGGGAAGGGGGGGGACAAAAAGAAGATCCCCCCTAGCCCCCCTTGGGAAGGGGGGGACAAAAAGAAGATCCCCCCTGGCCCCCCTTGGGAAGGGGGGGACAAGATGTTAGAGGCTCCCTTGATGGACTCCCGCAGAAAGATAAGTATAATTTATGCAAGTGAAAGACTTGACAAAATCAATATTACTGATTTAGATTATAAGATAGTTTAAATCTGGCTTTAGTTTTCACTCAAATGCCTTCAAATAAGGTTTTTGGGGAATAATTCGTTGGTTTTTTACTTGCTCTGATCTTTCAGGTGTATCTATGGCTTCCCGAAAAGGCTTTTTTGGTTCTCGTGCTCCGCAGCATCAGCAGTCTTTTGTTCTTGAACCGATCCTGACACCGAGTGGTTTTATTGATGGTGGGGACGATACACCTGATCCGGTTAATGTAGAACTGGTAACACCCCTGGATGATGAATTCGAGATCTCAACAGACGAAGGGGATATTACAGATGGTGGTGAAGATTTAGCGATACACCCAGAGGAAATCCCAGATGTCTTAGCGGATGACGACCTGGAAGAAATATCTTTTGTTACTCAGTTAGACTCAGATCAAGATATTACTGATCAAAGTCAGGACTTAGTTGGGGAAGATTTAGACACCCTTGATACACCCTCTCCAGAAGATCCTCAAAACCCGGAAAATGTAGCTGAAACCGATCCAAAACTATTAGAAACTCAAGACTTTAATCCGGTTGCTGAAATTACTGAAGAAAGCAATATCTCTGAAAATCCAGACAGTGAAACATCATTAAACTTAACAGATACAGTTACTGAAGAAACAACTGCTGATGTAGCTTCGCAAGTTGATCAAACCGATAACAGTGTTTCAAAATTAGATCCGGATCAAGTAGCTTCAATTTCATTAGATGAATCCAATCACTCTGAAGATAATTCTTCAGATAGTAACACAGAAACCCCACAAGAAAATACTTTAGATGTCACTGAAAATACTGAAGATTTATCAATCCAAAATCAAACTGAATTACCACCTGAATCTGAGGTTAACGGTGAACAACTTAATAGCGAAACTGAGCTAGAAACCGATAATCAAACTGCTTCAGAAGAAACCACAACAGAATTGACACCAACTGAACCAATACAAGCAGAAAGTCAAGTTGATGTCGTAGATGCGATCGCCACCTCAACACCTAACTTTGAATTTGATTCAGGAGTGTTTACCGTTGGGGAAAATGGAGAAGTTGGAATTGATTATCTATTTGATGGTGGGAAATATAAAGGACAATTAGCCATCTTCAGTTTAGATGGGATGGAACAATTTGAACCCGGTTCATCGGAATTTATTCAAGAAGCAGCTAGTCGAGCTTTAAGTAACTCGGAATTGGGTCATATTGTGATTTATGATGCTACTGAAGGAGCTAAATTCAGTGGAGAATTATCTAACGAAGTTGATTGGAACCAAGGTGAATATCAGGGTGTAAAAACTTTCAATATGCAAGCTGGAGATCAGTTTGCAATTATGTTAGTTCCTAATGGAAAAGTCGCCCAAATTTTTCACAATCCTGATGCAGAAGATGCGCTGCGTCCTCTATTTTCCTTAGCAACTGCTAATCCTGAAGATGGATTTAATGTCGGACAAATTGCTGATGTTACTGGCGATGGAAATACCTTCGTGATGGAGGATTTACGAGTAGATGGAAATACCGATAAAGACTACAATGATATTATTTTTCAAGTCCGAGGAGCAACGGGAAAAGCTGTTCATTTAGATGAAGTTATTAACCCAGCAAAAGACTGGCGAACTTCTGATTTAGGTGAAGGATTAATTGCCTATGCTAAACCTTATATTACCCCAGAAGATCCACTTCCAGAAATTGAGGATGATCTCGCTTCGTTAGTCGATGAGCTTGATGGTTTACTCACAGATGATTCTGATTTAGAATCAGAAACATCACCGGAAGTTATTGTTGATGAAACTACTACTGAAGTAGAAACAGAATCAGAAGTTATTGTTGATGAAACTACTACTGAAGTAGAAACAGAATCAGAAGTTATTGTTGATGAAACTACTACTGAAGTAGAAACATCACCGGAAGTTATTGTTGATGAAACTACTACTGAAGTAGAAACATCACCG
>MNYZ01000034.1 GCA_001873365.1 Oscillatoriales cyanobacterium CG2_30_40_61
GGGATGGGGGCAACCACGGGGGGATGGGGGCAACCACGGGGGGATGGCCCCTACAAAGAATGAAACAGCCCTGCCCTGCTCCCCCTCTCCTCCTACTCCCGGTGCCCCCTGGTTCGGGAACCCGTACAACTTAGACTGTTGCAATGGGGAGGCTTTTTTCGGTAAATTAGCACTCAGGAGTCGAGAGTGCTAATTTGAATTCATCAAAGGAAATCATCAAACTCCGATCGCCAAATATTTATATAAAGTGGAGGCTAATAAATGGCTGCTGTATCTCTAAGCGTATCAACCGTTAAACCCCTTGGTGAGCGCGTTTTTGTTAAAGTTAGTGCATCTGAAGAAAAAACCGCAGGTGGAATTTTTCTACCTGACAACGCCAAAGAAAAACCCCAAGTGGGCGAAGTTGTGGCAGTTGGCCCTGGCAAACGCAATGAAGATGGTTCTCGCTGTGAACTAGAAGTCAGCGTCGGTGACAAAGTTCTCTACTCCAAATACGCGGGTACGGATGTCAAACTCGGCAGCGATGAATATGTTCTGTTAGCAGAAAAAGACATCCTAGCGATCGTCAACTAATCGTTGTTTTTAACCTTAGATCGTACACCACAAATTGTCATCCGATCTACAAAGTTAAAACCCCAGATTCAGTAATTCAATTCTATTATCAACCTAAAACCTGAAGACAAAACATGGCTAAACGTATTATTTACAACGAAAATGCTCGTCGCGCCCTAGAGCGTGGTATGGATATCCTGGCGGAAGCCGTTGCCGTGACTCTTGGCCCCAAAGGTCGCAACGTTGTCCTAGAAAAAAAATTTGGTGCGCCCCAAATTGTGAATGATGGCGTCACCATTGCTAAAGAAATTGAACTAGAAGATAACATCGAAAATACTGGAGTTGCCTTGATTCGTCAAGCCGCTTCCAAAACCAACGATGCGGCTGGCGACGGAACCACCACTGCAACGGTTCTAGCCCACGCTATGGTCAAAGAAGGTCTGCGGAACGTGGCTGCGGGTGCTAACCCCATTGAACTGAAACGCGGTATTGATAAAGCCACGACCTTTTTAGTGGAAAAAATCGCCGAACACGCTCGCCAAGTGGAAGATTCCAAAGCGATCGCTCAGGTCGGTTCCATCTCCGCCGGAAACGACGAAGAAGTCGGTAAAATGATTGCTTCGGCCATGGATAAAGTCGGTAAAGAAGGGGTGATTTCCTTGGAAGAAGGAAAATCCATGACCACCGAATTAGAAATTACCGAAGGGATGCGCTTTGACAAAGGCTATATCTCCCCCTACTTCGCCACCGATACCGAACGGATGGAAGCGGTTCTGGAAGAACCCTATCTGTTAATTACCGATAAAAAAATCACCTTAGTTCAGGACTTAGTTCCTGTTCTTGAGCAAGTCGCCCGTTCTGGTCGTCCTTTGGTGATTATCGCTGAAGATATCGAAAAAGAAGCCTTAGCAACTTTGGTTGTTAACCGTCTGCGCGGTGTGCTGAATGTGGCTGCGGTGAAAGCGCCTGGGTTTGGCGATCGCCGGAAAGCGATGTTAGAAGATATCGCCGTCTTAACTGGTGGTCAATTAATCACCGAAGATGCTGGTCTGAAACTGGAAAACACCAAGCTGGATATGCTCGGTAAAGCCCGTCGGATCACCCTGACCAAAGATAACACCACTATTGTTGCTGAAGGCAATGAAGTTCCTGTTAAAACCCGTTGTGAGCAAATTCGCCGTCAAATGGAAGAAACTGAATCTTCCTATGACCGGGAAAAACTCCAAGAACGCTTGGCTAAATTAGCTGGTGGCGTGGCTGTGATCAAAGTGGGTGCAGCTACCGAAACCGAAATGAAAGATCGCAAGCTGCGTCTGGAAGATGCCATCAACGCCACGAAAGCGGCCGTTGAAGAAGGTATTGTTCCTGGTGGTGGGACAACTTTAGCCCACTTAGCTCCTCAACTGGAAGAATGGGCTAATGCTAACCTGACCCATGAAGCCTTAACCGGAGCCTTAATTGTGTCCCGTGCCTTGGCTGCGCCTCTGAAACGAATTGCTGAAAACGCAGGCGTTAACGGCGCTGTGGTAGCCGAACGAGTCAAAGAAAAAGACTTCAACGTTGGTTACAACGCGGCTTCTAACGAGTTTGTGGATATGTTTGAAGCGGGGATTGTTGACCCGGCTAAAGTGACCCGCTCTGCTCTGCAAAACGCGGCTTCTATCGCTGGAATGGTGTTAACAACTGAGTGTATCGTTGCTGACAAACCTGAACCTAAAGACGGCGCTCCTGCTGGTGCTGGCGCTGGTATGGGTGGCGATTTCGACTACTAAGATCCTGATTACTAATTTATAGTTTGAGTATGGGGTGGCTTTTGTCGCCCCATATTTAATGGGTAATCGGGATCACGGATTTAAGCGGATTTCACGGATTTCACAGATTTTAATCTGGGTAATCAGCTTAAATCTGTAATGGGTGGTGGGGAAGATTGGGCTTTTTGATTGTTTTAGGTTTTGATATTTTCGAGACTTGATTTTACGGAAGGTTGAGGGATTAGATAGATTAAACCGGAAATCAGGGTTAATCCGACGGCGATCCAGAATAGAATTAGGCTGGGAGTTTGCCAAGGTTCAGGTAAGGGTGATATTAGGAAGGCGATCGCTAAAATTTGACTAACTGTTTTTAATTTACCCCAAATATTCGCGCCAGAAATTTTAGTTTGATTGACTCTCCATCCGGCAATAGTTAATTCCCGTGCTAGGATTAAAAATACTCCCCAAGCGGGAATTTGTCCTAACTCAATTAGGGCCAGTAAGGGCGCGAAAACTAATAATTTATCTACTAAGGGATCAAGAAATTTTCCTAAATCCGTAACTTGATTGAGTTTTCTGGCTAAATATCCATCTAACCAATCGGTACTGGCTACTATTAAAAAAATTCCTAAACAAATCCAACGATTAGTAATAGTTGGATCATGTAAGTAATATAGTAAAAATGGGATTCCGAACAAACGAGAAACGGTAATCCAATTCGGTAAGTTCATAAATCAGTTATTGGGGATTTTTGCCGGGGTCAAAACTAATTTAACCACAAAGACACAAAGAATTTTTGCCGATATAGCAGTCGCCATAACGCTATTGACATGGATTACTGCCCTCTCTGCGGTAATGACAGCCGATAAGTAGTCCTAATAGCTAGGCGCGGTTGCTATATCTCTAATGTTGACTAAATAATCAAGAGTATGTACGCACTCGCCCTTATAATATTGTAGTCCCAGCCGCGGGTTTTGTCAATCCCCCCTCGGTACTTTTTAATCCCCAAAATCAAGATTTTATTTTTTTCACTGATAACTGATAACTGATCAGGTGATAACTGATTAATGGTTCTTCCCAATTTTGTAGGGAATTTAGACTTAATTGTGCTAAATATTTTCGGGTGAGGTCGGCACGATCTAAACTGAGAAAATAATTATTGTCCACATCTTGATAAAATAATGATCCTTCGAGTAACCCTTGATAATCAGGATGATTTTGAGATTCTACTGTTAACCAAATTGTATCGGAAGGGGAGGGAATTAAACCCGATGGTAATTTTCCCTTGAGAATAGCTCGAATTCTCTCGGAAACAGAACGGGTATTTACTCCACGATTTTCTAGGAGTTGATAAACCTCTGATAAAGATAAAGGTTGTTCTTTAAAGACTCGTAAAAGTTCTGCTAAAAGAAAATAATCACTGTACTGATGTCGAGATAGATCCAAGACTGGAAAATAAAGGGGCAATAGGGCTAAACCCCAAGCTAACCGACTACAATGGGAATAATTATTATCGCTATTATATTGAGCATGGGGACTATCTTGGGTGATCAACGCATTGGGTAACTTTTGGCGTAACCAACGGCTCAAGGTAGGCCAAGTTCCATTTCCTCCGGTACAAATAGCTTGAGTAATTCTAATCGGAGAAATTCCCTGATCACTGAAAAGATGGTTAAGTTCTTGATTTAACTGTTGGATAAAGGGAATAAAAATCTTTGGTTCTAAATCCTTTTGGGAAATCTCCCAAGCATGGTTATTTAAAGTTAAGGTATAGCGATCGCGTTGTTGCAGTTCAAATTTTAAAGTTTCGGCAATTTCTAATAGCTTTAAACCCGCAGGATCACTGTGTAAAATCTGTTTTAAACGATAACGTTTGACTAAATCAGGATGTCCGGGTTGAGGAAATTCTAAATCCCTAATATAAAATTCTGGGAAGGGTGAACCCTGAGACTGAATTAATAGTTGAGTGATAATATCCTGATTTAAGGCATCTCCAGCATAGGCTAAATGAGTACAAACAACTTGAGAAGCGGTAAACTCGGTTAAATCTTGGGGAAGTTTTGCGACAGCGATTTCCGTGGTGGTCGCACCGATATTAATAATTAAAATCGTGCTATTGGGATCGGGAGGATGGAGATAGAATTGATATAATAGGGTGGCGATCGCATCCTCAATTATAAAAATTTGTTCCGGATGTTGAACAATTCCGGCTGCTAATACCGCTTCCCTAAGATTGAAACGATAGGCGTCTGTCGAAGCCGTGGAACAGCCTAAAACCACCCCATCTAAACAATTTAACCCCTGCTGAAATTCCACCGCATCGAGGCCGACTGCACCCACAGTATACAGATTCGGTAAAGCTATGAGCGGAGCAGTTCCCCGGTTTGGGGAGCGGCCGGGGTAAATTCGGTGATCGCTTCTGACTCGACCCGGATGTAATGTGGATAATAAGGCTGTCCAAGCCTGTCGAAATCCCCGCAAGGGCAGGGTTTGTTGCTCTGACCACTGAATGATGGGAAGCCCGATTAATTCAGGGGAATCAGTCGATTTATCATAGGGAATAGCCAAATTTAATAAGGGTTTAAACCGTTGGACAAGACCTTGAGTTGTATCCTGGTGGGGGTCTAAATAGTAAACCTGAGAAGGAAGCCGAAAAGTAAAGGGAATATCCTCAACTTCAGAAAGTTCTGTCTGTTCGGCTTGCCAATAAATCGGATAAATTTTCTGGGTTTGACGATGCAACAATGCCGCGGATATTCCGGTTGTTCCGACATCAACTCCTAAATACCATTGAGTCATAATCAGTTATCAAGTATCCCGATGATCAATTTTTTAAAAACTCCTGACTTAGTGCTTCAAGATTGAGTGAATCTCCCTCCTGTTCATTGTCCCAATTCCGGCTTTCTTCCTCGGCTAGATTAAAAGTATTGAAAACATCATCTAAAGTTAAATCTGACAATCCTGTAGTTGATGTATTTTGCTTTGCTGCCGAGGGTTGATTCTGGGATTCAACGGAAATAGATGGGACTGATTGATCTGAACTAAGCTCCATTCCCATATCTCTAAATAAATCTTCAAAAGTTATCGTTTCTTCGGGTTGAGCTACTTTGATAACTGGTTTGGTGGGTGAATTTTGCCGGGGGAATTGAGGTTGAGCAGGAGTAGATTTTAGGGAAGTTTGTTTGGGAATTGCCGGGGTTTCAGGTTGTTCTAAATTAAATAGATCAGCCTCTAAATGTTCTAAAGTATTGCGATCAATTAATAAACGAGAATCCACTTCTTGACTATCGTCACTGAAATCTATGGGAAGTAAATTTTCATCCGGTGAAGCTTGAATATAGATATCCTTTTCTAAATTTACGGTTTTGTTCTGAATAGGGTCAGGAGAAGACACCAGGGGACTGGCGATGCCTGTGAGTTCTTGTTGGGTTCTCGCCGAGACCACACCGGAATTGACCGAAGGAACCTCCTCAAAGGTGGGTTCTTCAAAAACATCACTTAAATCGGCCAAGGTTTCTTCCAAGGAATTGGCTGTATCAGCGAAAGAGGAATCGGTGATTTCATCGATTAGGGGAGAGACTAATTCAACTTCTGGTGTAAATAAGTTTTCCGACTCTAAGGATACAGGATCAAGAACATCTGCGGTTAAGGAAAAGTCCGATTCTATCGGGACATTTTGCTCCGGTTGACCGAATATATCTAAGCTATTTAAGCTCAAGAAACCGGCCGTTTCGTCTAAGGATTCGGTGTTAAGATTCTCTGGTTCTAGGGCTTCAATTTTTGTTGTTTCTATTTCTAAATCAGCAAATAAATCTTCTGGATCTAAATCGACTTCTGTATGATTCTCTACGGTTGCAGATTCCTGAATCTGATTAGAAATATCGTGATCCAAAACCTGAATTAGATCAAAATCATCGCCAAATAAATCCCCATCTGGGGTGGGAGTCCTGACCATACCAGGGGATTCTGTCTGGGTCGGCTGATCAAACAGACTTTCTAATTCTGAATCGGGGGTAGAGGGTTCGACCAGGGACTGCTCCGAATCATCCCAATCGAGAGAAAGAGACCCCTCGGTCATGATATCTAACTGATCCTCAATCCTGGCAACAGAGGATAGGGAGAGTTTTTCGTCGGACTCAACCTCGAATTGAGCAGTAATCTTAAATTCTTGTTCCTCCTCGATATCCCGATCCCCAGGGATTGTAGAATTCCGTTGTTGAGGAACTTCTGCCCCCGCATAGGGAAAGAAGCCCTCAAAAGCGGAGGAAAAATCCCCAGGTGAAGAAACGACAGACTCAGGAGAGGGTAAATCCACCGTTGGGGATGGGGTTTCCGATTCAGATTCAGTTAATTGTAACGAAGATTGTAAATAGGAAGAGGTTTCTTGACCGACCTGTTGGGCTAATTGGTTGATTAAAGTGGTAAACATGACTTCCCCCTGTTTCCCCAAACTGTGCATCCGTTCTAGGCTTTGTCCCAGGGAATCAGAATAGGTTTGCAGGTTTCGTTGCAAGGCTTCAAAAATGACGCTTAGACTTGAATCTAAGGTGATCAACAAATGATCGGATTCGGCCTGTAACTGTCGCATTTGTTCGAGACGTTGGGCTGGAGTCAGATTAGAGAGGGAGGCTGGGGGTGTGTCGAACCGTTCCGAAGGCGGGAGGGAGGGAGTCTCGGTTAATAAAACTGAATCTAAAAATCGGGTTTCAATATGGTTTAGGGTTTCAGTGACGTTATGAATCAGACTATCTTGTAGTCGAGTCATGAACTCTTGCAAAAATTCACGACTGATTTGTTGTTGATAGGGTGACGGTGGGACTTGACCTAGGGCTTGGGCTTTTCGGGCTTCTAATTGTTGAATTTCCTGAATCAAATTGCGTTGTTCGGTACGCAAATGATCAATCTCATCCTGAAGGGGCTGGGTCAAATGGCTGCGCAAATAAATCATTTCCCGTCGAATTGCTTGCCACAGGGGTTCTCGGGTTCCGGGGGAGATAGAGGGCTGATTCGTCTCCATCGGCGAGAGGGGAGCCTGCTCGTCTGCTTGTTCGGTCAGAAAAATCAAATACTTGCGGACACGCTCTAGGACTTGACGGGAGCGTGTTACGGTTTCGCCAAAGACAACCCAGGGTAAACGCAAGTTGGGCTGACTGAGAACCTCGTCAATTTCGGTGATGAGTGCTTGAATCTGACTTTTGTGAACATTCAAGGCTGAACCCCCTCAATATATCGTTCTAACAATGGGACAAAGTTGATCCGTTCTGTGGGTTTTCCACTTGACAATTGCTCAATCTCAAGGATTCCCTTGATTAAAGCAGTGGTTATCTCCATAATATGTTAGGCTGGGCACGAAGGAACCAAGGAGCTAACTTGAGATCGATGAATCGGCTCCTGACCCGCCGGAGCCAATATTGTTAAAAACTAAACCAGTTTAACTTTTTTATGTCGTAATAGCTCTAAAATATAAAACTGTCTAGTAATTTTTGATTCGGTGTTGTCATTAATACTAGGCGGAATCCGAGTTAACAATCATCGGGAAATTTTAGGGTAATTGACCCATAAAGAATCCTAATTCTGCTTTGGGTACAATTAACTGATAACTCCATCTCTTGATTAGCTCGTTGCTCAATGCGAATTTATAGTATTATCACAGCCTCATGGAAGATCGGTATTTCTCCCGTGACAATCACTCTGATATCCACAAGATGATCTGCTCAACGCCTTTCTTTCAAGGCTTGCCACCGGAGGCGGCGGATAAAGCAACCTCTCATATTGTGGGTCGAAACCATCCAGCCAACCAAGTGATTTTGTTAGAAAATGACTGGGGAAGTTCGGTTTATTTTATTCTGGACGGTTGGGTCAAAATTCGTACCTATAATTTGGATGGTAAAGAAGTAACGCTGAATATTTTGGGTAAGGGTGAACTATTTGGAGAAATGGCAGCACTTGATGAAGTCCCCCGCTCCACCGATGTGATTACATTAGCACCAACCTTAATTGGGAATATGCCGGCTCAGGATTTTGTGGAGTTGATCACCACCGAACCCAAGGCGGGAATGCGACTGGCTCAATTAATGGGCCGGCGTTTACGTCAGGTGAATCGACGTCTGAGACTACGCGAATCTGATAGTACCTCCCGGGTGGCTGATATTCTGCTGTTTCTAGCCGAAGGCCAAGGTACAACTTCAGATCAAGGAGGGACACAAATTCCAAATCTGCCCCATCGGGAATTGAGTGGTTTGAGTGGTCTAGCCCGGGAAACGGTGACTCGGGTTCTGAGTAAATTAGAGAAAAAAGGATTAATTCATCGGGAGCGGGATATTTTGAGTATTCCCGATGTCCATGCCCTAGAACGGATATTAGTCTGATCTTAATTCTAGCAGTTGCCCATTCCCCATTTTTTATTCCCTATTGCATGAGTGATTCCTCTCCCAAATCTTTAATTCTGGTGGAAACGGCTTTTCTGGCTAGTGCTGCGAGTTTGATTTGGTTTGTTAATTATTATTTTCCCATGGGGCCAGTGCTGCGGCTGTTCTTCTCCTTGCCCATGGCCTTATTATATTTACGCTGGGGAAAACGAGCTGCGGTTATGGGAGCCGTGGCTTCATTTTTATTATTATCGGTATTAATGGGGCCAACTCGCAGTATTGTCTTTGTAATTCCTTATGGTTGGTTAGGGGTGGTTTTGGGGGGAATGTGGAAACGCAAATCTCCTTGGTGGATGTCCATTGGGACGGGTTCTTTAATTGTTGCGATTGGTTTTTTCTTTAAGTATTGGTTACTTTCCATTCTGCTGGGAAGGAATTTGTGGGCCTACGCTACGATCCAAATTACTGCGATGGCGGACTGGATTTTTATTAAATTGGGGATTTTAGCTCAACCGAGTTTAATGTTTGTGCAGGTGCTGGCTGTTCTAATGATTTTAATTAATAGTATTGTCTATTTATTTGTAGTTCATCTAGTCTCGTTATTATTATTAGATCGTCTCAATAGTCCCATTCCTCGCCCTCCCAAATGGGTACAAGTTTTATTAGATTACGAGTAACACTAGGGGAAAATATTTACCCAATAACCTTATTTTGTTTAAGACGGTCAGACGCTTGGTTAGATGTCATTTGGGTTGTAGATGAGTGGCTGCTCAGAGAAGATTCTCTGTTTATTTAATACAGTTGAAACCTGTATTTTGGTAGTACAGCAATCGTTATCTTAGCCTATTTTCTGCCCAAATCCTCTAACGATCACTGAAGCCACGGTTGTTTCTCACCTCTCCCCCTATTATCTATGACAGTTCGAGTTTATGCCCAGTTCGATCAAGGAAATCAGTGGTTACACCGCTATCAAGGAACTCAACCTGTATTTGCTTGTGTGTTGGGATTTACCGCCACAGCTTTAATTCCAGGGATTTCCGCCGCCGGAGCTACCCCTGACTCTCGACAATATACGGCCGTTGCGGATGCTGAGTTTCTCTACAACGGCCCCCAACCCCATCCCCAGTATCCCTTACCGCCCTTAGATGCGGGGGCTTCTCCGGTGTTGATTTCCCGGGCTGTGGTGGAATCCTTAAAATGTCCTTTATATCTGTTTAATGCGGGATTATCCGTTGCTCCTGCGGTTCCTACAATTGACTTGGGGGGGGTTGCCGCCGGATGTGTGACATCGGGTTCGGCTATGACTTTAGGGACTGTCAAGCATCTGTTTGAGCAGGGGTTGATCTGGGGTGAACGGATGGCCCTGGATGCCCAAAATAGTTATCTAATTTTATCGGAATGTGTGGTGGGCGGAACGACTACGGCCTTAGGGGTGTTGCTGGGGTTAGGAATTTCTGCGATGGATAAGGTAAATAGTAGTCATCCCCGGTGTAATCATGGCCAAAAATTAGCGATCGCCACCGAAGGATTACAACAAGCCGGATTTTGGCCGTTATCGGGGATCGGGATTGATCCGTTCGAGTTGGTGGCCGCTGTCGGTGATCCGATGCAAATTGTGGTGGCGGGAATGACTTTGGCGGCTAGTCGTACTGTGGGGGTGCTGTTGGCGGGTGGAACTCAGATGTTAGCGGTTTATGGTTTGGTAGAGGCGATCGCCTCTGAATATCATATTCCTTGGCGTGATGATCGGGTGGTGGTGGGAACAACCCGTTGGGTCGCTGAAGATACCACGGGGGATACGGTTGGTTTGGCCCAACTGGTGGGAAATGTCCCCCTATTAGCCACGCAACTGAATTTTTCTACCTCGGTTTATCCCCAACTGCGGGCCTATGAACAGGGTTATGTGAAGGAAGGGGTGGGGGCTGGAGGGGCTGCGATCGCTGCTTATTTAGCCCTAGGTTGGAATAATATCCAACTTCTGCAAGCTATTGAAGCAGTGGCCGATCGGGTAAAATCAAATTATTAATGTTAAATTCTGCGGATCTGTGCTAGGATACAATATTGAAAAATAAAAGCGGACATGGCGGAATTGGTAGACGCGCTAGATTTAGGTTCTAGTATCGTAAAGATGTGAAGGTTCAAGTCCTTTTGTCCGCATGATTAGTAAAGAGTGAACAAAAATGCTCTCCGAAAGGGGGGCGTTTTTAGGTGTTTAATATTGATGATTATTTGAATTACTGACTAATATTAAATACATTTTCATCTAATCTTGTATTTAATATAGCATGGGAAAATTGGATTTAATCGAAATAGCGATCGCCCTTCTGCTTCGACTTTTTCAATTAAATTACGTCTGATTAATGATTGTATTGCTTGCCAGAATTGAGGTTTGGATAATTCAATATTAGCAGGTTTTTGGGAAATATTCACAGGTTGATCTTGAGTTGCTAACCAATTAATTACTGTTTTTTCGGATTCAGATAAACGCTCTAAGTGAGATTCTAAGCTGGGTTCTAAATCCCCTAAATAGATATCATTTTGTTCAGTTAAAAACAGGGAAAAACTACCATTAAACAGTTCAATAATTGTTGAAGCGATAATTTTTAACCATCTAGGATTACCTTGATATAGGGTAATTAATTCTAACCAGTTTTCCTGATCAATTAATCCTTTTTCTCTGAGTATTTCGGTTGCTTCTTCTCCTAAACCTTTGAGATTTAAGGTTTGTGTGGATCTATTCTCTATTTTTAAATTGGCGATTTCTATAGGTTTTGTCCAACTCAGAAGAATTAAACAACTTTGATGGGGAGATGTGGCAATTTGTTTGAAAAATTTACTATAATCTTCATATTCTGGTAAGTATTGACCTGCTAATTCACCACTTTTTAAAATATCCTGTAGGTCATCAAGAATCACTAAACAGCGAGAGTTACGAAAATAATCAATAACTGTAGATAAGGGGGTTTGTTGAGATTGAGAAAAGAATTGTTTGAGTTCGGTTTGTAGCGTTGAAAGCGTAGGAATATTATTAAGACTTTTCCAGATAATATAATCGAATTGTGTATTAATTTCTTCGATAAGTTTAAGGGCGATCGCACTTTTTCCTATTCCACTTAATCCATAAATGGTAATTAAGCGAGTATGGTCTTCTAATATCCATTGTTTGAGGGTGGTTAATTCTGAGGTGCGATCGTAAAAGGTTGTTAATTCGGGTGCTTCTATTATATTGATAATTGTTGATTGATTTTGAGTTTGGGATGTTTCTGGGGGAGATTGCGATCGCGGTTTTTGATTTTGT
>MNYZ01000016.1 GCA_001873365.1 Oscillatoriales cyanobacterium CG2_30_40_61
CGCACCAACGGTCGCACCAACTCCGAGTCCAACTCCCGCACCAACGGTCGCACCAACTCCGAGTCCAACTCCCGCACCAGGGGGAATAAGCGGACTTGAGCTGCAAGATCAATGTATCGATATTTCTAATATCATACCTGCTAAAAATCCTGTTGTTAATACTATTTTTGACCCTAAACAAACGAATGGGTTAGGGACACCTGAAGCCGATGGGATTTTAGGTCAAGATAGTGATGATATTCTCTATGGTTTAGAAGGAAATGACAATTTAGATGGGGGGTTTGGAAATGATATTTTATTTGGAAATCAAGGGGATGATTATATAACCGGAGATTTGGGAAATGATAGTATTTATGGAGGACAGGGAAATGACTTTGTTTTAGGGGAAGAAGGTCAGGATATTATTTGGGGAAATTTAGGAGATGACAACCTTCAAGGAGGGAATGGAGATGATATTATTTATGGAGGTCAAGGAAATGATTTAGTTTGGGGAAATCAAGGAAATGATACGCTTTTTGGAGATTTAGGAAATGATACCTTAGTTGGAAATGAAGACAACGATATTTTATTTGGAAATCAGGGAGATGATTTATTAGAAGGAGGTGCTGGAAACGATACTATATATGCGGGTCAGGATAATGACACGATTTGTGGAGGTGAAGATAATGACCTAATTTTTGGTAATTTAGGGAATGATTTATTAAAGGGAAGAACAGGTAATGATACTCTCTATGGCGGTCAAGCAAATGATACGCTTTTAGGGGGAGATGGAGATGATTTTATTAGTGGAGATTTAGGAGATAATTTATTATGGGGAGGGAAAGGAATAGATACCTTTAGCTTAGGAGAAAATCAAGGTAATAATTGGATTGATGACTTTACCAATGGGGAAGATTTTATCGGTTTAACAGGAGGATTGACTTGGGAAAAATTAGAATTTACCCAGGTCGAAAATAACACTTTAATTCAAGTTCAAACTACGGGAGAAGTTTTAGCTACACTAAAAGGATTTAATCCTAATTTACTGACCTCGGAAGATTTTATTATTTTGGCTTTTAACCCTAACTAAGGTTTGATTTATCCTTAAAAATGAAACAAATTTTTGTATTATTTTTAAGGATAAAATATTGTTAAAATTTTATAAATTGAGGATGAAATAAAATGGCAAACTTGATTGTTACTAACTTAAATGATAATGGGATTGGTTCTTTAAGAGATGCGATCGCTCAAGCTCAACCTGGGGATATTATTCAATTTGATTCAACATTAGCTAGTCTACCTAATCCTACCATTAAACTCACCAGTAGTCAATTAAATATCAATAAAAGTATTACTATTGATGGAATGATTGCGGGTGCAGTTCCAACTCTTATTACCATTAGTGGAGAAAACCAATTTCGCGTATTTGAACTGCAAGTTGATAACCAATTTCAACCCACCAATACAACTCTAAAAAACCTGATTATTGCTAATGGAAAAGCCCAGGGAATTGATGAAGCGGGGGCGGGAGGAGGAATTAGGATGCAAGGTTCAACAAACCTTACTTTAGAAGATAGTGAAATTAATAATAATATCGCTGAATTTGGAGGCGGAATATATACGGGTTTCAAGAGTAATACAGTTGTTATTAATAGCAAATTCAATAATAATAATGGCACATTAGGGGGGAGCGAAAGGGGGGGAGGTGCGATCGCCACAAAAAGTGCAGGTTCTCTGACAGTTACTAATAGTGAATTTACCAATAATCAGGGAATAAATGGTGGTGCAATTAATCATTTATTAGGTAATTTAACTGTTGATAATTCCAAATTTATTAACAATACTTCCGTTCCGGGTGGTACGGTTCCTAATGGTTCAACTAACTATTATGGTGCAGGTGGAGCTATTTATACCGACGGTGCAAACGCATCGGGAAGCAGTTTTGGGCCAGGTTCAACTGGTGGAATTATTAGAATTAATAACTCGGTATTTGATGGAAATTCGGGTTCTGGACAGGGGGGAGGATTATTTCTATTTGCTTATCCCCCCGATAAAATTATTGTGGAAAATAGTACGATTATTAATAATACAATTCAAACCAATAATAAAGGCGATTCTTTAGGGGGAGGATTGCGTTCTAGAAATGCAAAATTAACCCTAAATAATACAACAATTGCTAATAATCGAGCCTATAGTCAAGGGGGCGGTTTATGGATTGGTGAAATTTCACCAACTAACATTACAAATAGCACTTTTTCAGGAAATCGGGCTGAGTCTATTGATGGTAATAGTGGTTTAGGTGCTGCAATTACCCTCGCCAATGGTACTAATTTAACCAATATTATTAATACAACAATTGCTAATAATTATGCAGGATTTCAAGGGGGTGGATTTTGGGGATGCGGTACAAATGTTACCTTAACTAACACGATTTTATCTAAAAATTTTGCTAATAATGGGGGAAATCCTTGGAATGTCAAACACCATACCGGAACTGAATATAGTGATGGTGGTGGTAATATTCAAACTAATGAATTAAATCCTGATGATACAAAAGCAACTCCTAATATTCAATTGGTTGCTGATGCTTTATTGGGAGATTTGCAAACTATTAATGGGGTATTAGTTCAGCCTTTATTAACAGGAAGTCCCGCTATTGATACGGGAAATAACAATAATTCACCCACAACGGATCAACTCGGTCAACCTCGCCCAACGGATGGTGATCAAAATGGTACAGCAATAATTGATAGTGGTGCTTATGAGTTTTCAGTTGTGACTCCCGCACCAACGGTCGCACCAACTCCGAGTCCAACTCCCGCACCAACGGTCACACCAACTCCGAGTCCAACTCCCGCACCAACGGTCACACCAACTCCGAGTCCAACTCCCGCACCAAGTCCGAGTCCAACTCCAAGTCCAACACCAAGTCCGACCCCAACACCAAGTCCAACACCAAGTCCAACACCAAGTCCAACACCAAGTCCGACCCCAACACCAAGTCCAACACCAAGTCCAACACCAAGTCCTATTGGTGAAGATAAATGTCTGTGTGATCAATTTCCTACGCCCAATATAGACCCATTAAAAACACAAAATCCTGTCGAACAAACCTTTGATGGTCAAGCAGGAAATGATCACTTAATTGGAAGTAATTTTAATGATCAAATCATCGGTTTTGAAGGAGATGATACTCTGATAGGAATGGCGGGAGCAGATAACTTAAATGGCGACAATGGCAATGATTTACTATTTGGAAATCAGGGAGCAGATCTTCTGATAGGAGGGTTAGGAGACGATACCCAATATGGGGGAGAAAATAATGATATTTTGCAAGGAAATGAAGATAATGATTTGCTATTTGGCGATCGCAATAATGATTTTATCCAGGGAGATTTAGGGAATGATACCCTTTATGGAGGTAAAGATAATGATACCTTACAAGGGAATGAAGGCGATGATTTACTATTTGGAAACTTGGGAAATGATATCTTAATGGGTGGTGAAGGTAACGATATTTTATTCGGAAATTCAGAAGATGATTTTCTCGATGGTGGGTCGGGAGATGATAGTTTATTTGGAGGTCAAGGTCAGGATATTCTCAAAGGTGAACAAGGTGCAGATATTCTATTTGGAGATATTGGAAATGACAGTATTTGTGGAGGAGATGATCAAGATTTGCTATTCGGAAATGAGGGTACAGATATTTTAGATGGATGTGCTGGAAATGACACTCTTTATGGTGGAAGCGGGAATGATTCTTTAATAGGAGGAATTGGGAATGATCTGTTATGGGGAGATACCGGAAATGATACCTTAATTGGAGGAGCAGGTCAAGATATATTTGTCTTAGAAATTAATAGCGGAAGCGACTTAATTCTTGACTTTAATATAGAGTTAGATTCCCTAGGACTCAGTAAAGGATTAACCTTTGATCAACTTACCCTAAATCAACAGGGAAATACCGCTATTATTAGTTTAACCAATACCGGAGAAGAACTAGCGCGATTAAACGGAATTGATATAAATTTAATTTCCTCTAATCAGTTTCAAGTTATTTCTATATAATAATAAACTGTATGGGATATAAGTTATGTATCTATTTCTCGTTCCCAGATTAAATTCATTGCCTTTTTTATAACCTCCTCTCGTTGGACTAATTGACTTAATCCTTCTGCTTCATATTGACCTTCAAAAGCTTCGATGGCTGCTTTTTCCAATGCCAAATCATAAGCATCTTCTAGGGTTGTTACTAATTCTGCTTCACTCATATAGGTTCCTTTGGCTTTTTCACGAGCATTAGTACGTTGAATTTGCTTGACAGAATTACGAATAGAAAGATTCCAAGACCTAGTTGTGCGGTTTTCAGCAGATTGCTTAATCAGGTGCAGAAGTAAAATAATTCCATAGCTAAATATTTTATTCAATTTATCAGATTTGCTCATTTCTTCTAATTCTTCTACAATTAACAAAGCTTCTGTTATATTGCCTTGGTGCAGCAGTTCTTTGAGGGTAAGTAGTTCTTCCATATTCGTTTTTTTCCAGTGGTGCTGGTAATTAATTATAGTGTAAAATGGAAAAGCTGATTTTGGCAAATTCATCCAGACTTTTTCCCAATGGTCGAAATGCCTGATCCCATTGGTTCAAAACATTATCGGTTAAACTGTCCATTCGCTTGATTTCTACAACAATTGGTTTATGCTGTTCGTTCCAAAAGCCTACAGCGACAATTGTTTAGTTACCACTCAACAAGTTGTCAATTCCTTAGTTTGTGGATCGATAAGGACGACCAGAGCTTTTGGGAGGTTTACCTGTTCTAAAATAACATTGATTGCAGCACCTTTGATCGATTTTCTTAAGTTTCTGAGCAGGTGGTGAAACCTAAGTATCCTTCGCTTTGGGAATATTTGCAGATGGGAGTAAAACAGGGAATTTGCGATCGCTACCTGTGTAACCATCGTACTCCCTGGTATTCGCAGGAAAAGCGTCCTCCTTCGCCGTTTCTCCGTACTTATATGGGCTGTCAGGATACTGGTAGAGGTAGACTTTTCGATTTATTCTGAATCATTCAAGGGCGACAGCTATCAATGTTTATTTAACCTTCAAATATAAATCTAGCTGATTATAAATTTTTAATCCTAAGACAATGGAGCAGTTAATTTTAATTGCTGAAGGTTTATTTGAGAATTAGTATCAAGATAGAATAGAATGTCTTCCCCTATTTTGAAATTTTTTAAATATTATTAGTAATATTAAAATCCCCTCAAATACCGATCAATTTATGATATAGTTTCCCTGTTCAATGTATTACTATCAACAAGATGACTAAACTCAATAAATTTCAGGCTTTTTCCCTATCTACCCTACTCTACGGGATAGCAGCATTAACCTTTTTACCCATTCCCAAAGCAGAAGCCGCAACAAATTTTAATTGTCCGGGCCAATTTCCTCAAAACAGAATGCAGTTTTCTGTGAGTTATCTTGATGGCCGAAATAATATATAATAAAGACAGATTTTAATTTAGATAAAATCAGGAGTAACAAATGGAAGCAATTACGATTAAAGTTGATAGTGAAGTAGCGAAACTTTACCAGGAAGCGGATAGTAATAAACAAGAAGAAGCAACTTGGGTTTGTAGCCTAATTCTAAAAGAATTATTAAAGCCATCTGATTTTGATGAGATTGTTAAACAAGTGAGAAAAGAAGCTAAAGTTAATGGTTTAACTCCCGAAATTTTAGCCGAGTTATTAGAAGATGAATAAACTTAGAATTGTATTAGATACAAATATTTTTATTAGTGGTTTATTGTTATCAGCATCAAAAGCCCAACAGGTTTTTGATCAAGTTACTGAAAGCCAAATTCTCTTAATGTCTGACAGCACTTTTGTCGAAATTTATCAAACTTTTATTCGTCCTAAATTTGATAAATATGTATCTTTAGAAAAAAGGTTGAATTTTATTGGAAGTTTACGACAAAAAGCAGAAATAGTGAATGTTACTGAAACAATTACTATTTGTCGAGATGCTAAAGACAATAAATTCTTGGAATTAGCAGTAAGTGGGAAAGCTGACTTGATTATTACAGGAGATCAAGATTTATTGGTATTAAATCCTTTTGAAAATATTAAAATTATTACTGTTAATGAGTTTTTAATAAGGTTTAATTAATGATCTTAGTAACTCTCCGGCAATTTATCCTAAAATAATAACACTTATAAATCTATTTTTTAAGCAAAAATTTTTAATTTTATTCAATATGATTTGTCATTTTATGGTAGGTATTCCGGGTTCGGGAAAGTCAACGGTTGCTCAACAGCTTGCGGATCTTACCCAGGGTTTAATTATTTCTACAGATCGAATTCGAGAACAACTTTATGGGGATGAAATTATTCAGGGGAATTGGTTAGAAATTGAACAAAAAGTATTGCAAGAAATGGAAAAGGCGATCGCATCTTCTCAACCAATTATTTATGATGCGACCAATGCTTATCGACCTTGGCGACTTGATATATTAAAAAAAACTGCCTTAATTCATCCTGAAATCCCTCGATCTTGGATTGCTTGGGTATTAGAAACGCCCATAGAAATTTGCAAGCTGCGGAATCAAAATCGCCAACGTCAAGTTCCTGAATCTGTAATTGAAAAAATGGAAAAAGCGATCGCCAATTCTCCTCCCATTCCCTCAGAAGGGTTGCTCAAAGTTTATCGTTTGAAACCAGACTATTTCGACTTAAAAACTCTTGTCAACAAGTTATTATAGCAGTCACGCCTAGCAATTAGAACATCCCAGGGTGTTAACTCTATTTTTTCCTATTACCCAAAACCCAAAACCCAAAACCCATTACCTATTACCTATTACCTATTACCCATTATTTAAAACCTCGTTTCATATTCAAACCGAATTTCACTTTCATTCCTAAAATTCGTAACTCCCCGCAACAATATATTATCATTGAGACGATAATTAATATTAAATTGAAACGGTTGATCCGCAGCTAAGACCCGACTTAAAGACACATAAGCATTATCAGTCACATCTAAACCAACTTCAATTCCCACTCCTAAAGCGGAAGCTGTGCCCTTGGAACCGCGTTCGGCTACCCGTGAGGGATAAATCCTAAATTCTGTTAATCCCGTGGCGTTAATCACATTCTGTTGGAGTTTACCAAATAATCCGGTACTGGCAATATTTGCTAATACTAATGTACTATCATCTTGGATGCCTTGAATCACACTTCCCCCCAATAAAGCCACCAATTCATTTTGAGAACGGGACGGAGAACTTTGTAACTTAATAATATCATTAATTTCTGAAGCCGGGCCGCGAACAATGGCGGTAATACGAATAGTTCTAACGGTTCCAAACCGAGAAGGACTCAAGGCTTCGGTTTGTTCCGCCGGAAAACCTGAAGGGGGAGAAACAAACCTTAAAGTTTCAGGAACACGGGTGATTAAACGCACATCTAAAATCGGATCTAATCCCTGGGAAGGTACAAATATTGCCCGTTGGGGATAGCCTCGATCTAATCTTAATTGACTGGTATAAAGATTCACCTGTCCCCCAGTTAAGTCAATATTTCCTTCAGGACGAATATTATCAAGACTGGCTAAACTTCCATTTAATTCAATTGTTCCTTGGGCATTAAAATTAATTAAAGGTGCATTTAAAATCGGGGGAGTCATGACTTGAATATTATCACCTAATGTTAATTTTAATCCATTTAAACTAACATCAATAGGAGGTTGAGTTGTACTAATCGTATCTGTGGGTAAGGTGGCAGTTTGTTCCGAAGGTAAAGTCACTTTTCCTTGACTTAATATGACTTCCCCTCCTAATTTTGGTTTTAAGACTGTGCCTTTAATAATAATAGCACCGTCAGCATTTCCTTGATAGAGTTCGGGTAAATTAAGGGTTAATTGTTCTAGGTCTAATTGTAGAGGATTTGACCGATCCGGGTCATTTTCATCTAAGAGATAAGATACGGGTAAAACCCCATTTAAGCGGATATGTCCGGTTCCTTTATCTCCTTGTAAATCCCCTTCAATATCTTTAACTTGAATGCGATCGCCTATAAATACAGCAGTTCCACTTAATCCTACAATTGACTGTTCTAAACTGCGAGCGATTAAAACGGCATCTTGAATTTTAAATAATCCTTCTGGTTTCAGATCGAGTTTAATTCCTCCAGTTTCTGGTTGTTGCAAACTACCACTAATTCTTAATTGAACTAATCCTTTTCCTTCCTGCCAATTTAACTCAGGATTGAGTAAATTGATTACCGCTAATCCTTGATCTTTAATATCAACTCGGACATCCACTACATCACTTTCTGGATAAACTTTTGCAAAGGGTAATTGAAAGGGTAAAGTCCCTCTAAAAGCAATAGGATCGGTTTCAGTAACTAACAAATTACCTCCAAATCTTAGTCGAGCATTATTATAACTAAAACTGCTTTGAGCTTCTTGAATTGGTTCATCATTAACCGTTGCTTCTAATAAGGTTAATTCCCCCGAGGATTGGGGATTCTCTAAAGTGCCAGCAATACTCGCTCGAACATTCAATTGTCCGGTTAAATCCACATTCGGTAAATCGACAATTTTTTCAATTTCTTCTAAGCGGATATTTTTGCCCCGAAACTGACCGGAGGTTTGTTGATTGGCTAAATTTAACTGTCCGCGAAAATCATATAATGCCGATCCAGCACGCAATTGTATGGGTTCAACTCGCACTAAATTATCTGCAAAATTTGCTTCTAATAGAAACTGATCGGCGGTATATTTGCCATAATTCCAATCTTGACCTTTGATGGTTGCTGTTGCATTAATTCCTCCTTGAATTGAACCTTGAAAGCCAATTTCTCCGGTAAATTTTCCTTCTAAATCCTGTAAAGGTGGTAAGGGTTGGTCGGCAATTTCTGCCAGGGATTGTTGTAAAATTCGTCTAATTTCTTCTAAGTGTTGTAATTGTTCAAATAACGTAGCAGTAGGGGGTAAACCGACGGGAACAGGCTTGACATCGGCAGCTATTCCATAGTTGGGGGAAGTTAATCCCCGACCAAAATCTGCTAAATTAAAGATTTTGAGGGCGGTTAAAACGTCCTGTAAACTCCCTTGGGGGATTTTAATTGTACCTTCAAATTGATTCGATACGGTGGATAAATTCTGGGTTTGAGGTGTAGAAATACTAGCTAAAATGTCAGAAATATTGGCTTGACCATTAATTAAAATCTCAGTCATTCCTTTGCTTAATTCAGCATCGGTTAACTTAGCAATCCCATTTTGATAACTGAAATTTCCTAAGAATAAATCAGTTTCAATATAGCCTAAAATTGGTTTCTGAATGGCAATATTTCCGATAACACCTATTTTATTAATATCAAAACTGGCTAAATTAGAGACGGTTAATTGTCCCGATGCGATGCCTTTTAATAGTCCAATTTCTAATTCAGCTAAGGGAGATAAACTTAAAGTTTGTAGAGGAAAGTCATCTAAATTAATCTCTAAATTATTCCCTTGGGATTTTCCGACCAATAGACTATCATTCCGTTGGACTAAAAAGGAAGTCGGTAAATATTGATCATCTAAAGCTAATTCTATTTTATCCCGTTGTCCAGCTAGGGCAATATTAACCTTTTGATTCGGAATAATATTCACAGTTCCTGCTAGAATTGATTCAAAGGTGACATCTCGAACAGCAAAGTTATTTAATCTTAAATTTCCGTTTAGATTTAAAGCCGAAGGAGTACCCGTTAACTTACCATTAAAATCAACAATTCCCGCCACTAAAGCACTTTCTCCCGTGGTGATTTCTAAGGGTAAAACCGTTAATAAATTTTGGACTAAGGGGGATTGTAAATCAAAATTATCAGCCCGAACATTTAGGTTTAAATTAGATAATTGGGGGATACCATTACCTTGAAATTCTACCCCAATTAAGCCATCGGTTGAAAATCCTTGAGTTTCGGCTTTTTTAATATTAATTTCCCGACCATTCCAACTAGCAATGGCTTCAAAAGGTTGTTTAATAATCGGTAATTCTGTGAGTCGTAATTGACCTAATGCTTGTATGGTCTTAGGATTAAAGGAGGCAATATTTCCTTCTCCTATAATTTCAGTGTTTAATAATCCTCGTAATAAGGGCATATTTTCTACTTGCTGTAATAGTCCATTTTGACGCAGATTAGCAGGGATTTGAGATTCGACTAATTGAGAGAAACGACCTAAAGCAATTTGATCTCCCTTAACTGCTGCTTTCCATTGTCCTTGTCGAGTTTCTCCGGTTGCTAAAACCACACCTCCATCTCGACCTAAATTGACTTTTCCATCGAGGTTAGCGATTAAATTATTAGGGGAAAAATCAGTTAAATTTCCCCTAAATTTTGCTAACCCTTGTAGGAATCCTCCTGAGAAGTTTAAGGCGTTAATTTCAGCAACTAAACTCGGTTGTAAATTGGCTAAGGGTAATCCTAAATTAATCAGGGGTTGTAGAGGAATTTGATCGGTGATTACTTGACCTGTTAATTGATTATTGGCTAACTGTCCTTCGGCGTTAATAATTCCGCCAAAATTTCCTAAATTAACCTGTGCTAATCCCGTAGCAATCAGAGTATTAAGATTAAAATTAGTTAAATTTCCGTTAATATTTCCTTCTCCGGTTAAACGACTATTACGAAAGTCTAAGGTTTGAATTCGATTCTGAAGGTTTGCAGGTAAATTAGCCAGGGTTAAGCCTAAATTAATCCAAGGATTTAACTGAATTTCCTGGGCGTTAAGTTGTCCTTGAAATTGTCCTTGATTTAGTTGACTATTGGCGGTAATAATTCCCCCTAATTTACCTAAATTAATAACTGTTTTAGCGTTTCCAGTAAAGTTATTAGGGCTAAAATTATCGATTTTACCGGATAGAAATCCATCAATTTGTAAACTTCCTTGACTGATATCTAAACTCTGAATTTGAGAGGTGAGAGCATCGCTTAAGTTGGCAAAGGGTAATCCAATATTAATTAATCGAGGTAGGGCTAAATTATCGCTAGAAAAATCCGTTTGTAGGAGTCCGTTTTGGAGTTTGGCGATCGCCTTAATTGTGCTATTCTGAAAATTAAGTTGAATTTGACTATCTGCTTTTAAACTATTGAGGGAAAAATCTGGCAAATTTGCTGATAACTTGGCGACTAAATTTAACTGACCATCGGTTAAATCAATAGATTGAATTTGTTGTTTAGTCTGATCAGGAATTACAGCAAATAATAGACCTAAATCGACTAAGGGAGTCAGGGAAAGTTGATTAGCTATTATCTCAGCATTCCAAATCTGATTATTAGTTGGTTGAGCAATAATATTAAGATTTCCCTCAGCAATTTTAATCTGTGCTTTTGCTGTATTTCCTGAAAGTTGAGCTTCCCCTGAAATTGGATAAATAGCTGAAGGTAGGGAGAATTGAGTATCAGCTTTTAAGTTTTCTAAATCCCCAGAAATTTGACCATTTGCGGATAGGTTTCCAATCTTAAAACCTGGTGTAAATTCATAGGATTTAGCGATCGCATCCACCGGAATATCATTAACATTAAAATCTAATTTAACAATCGGATTTAGTTCGGTTTTTGCTTGTGAAATCTGAGAATTTGGGGGTAATTTCGCAAGTATTTTTGGATCAATCTTTGTCTGGGGTTTAGTCGGGGGTGCTAATAAACCCGTCAATCCTGCTAATTTAATTTCTCCTTTTCCGGTTACTAACCCTCCAAGAGAAGGTTGAATTAATAGATTTTGAATCTCAATAATTGGATCGGCTAAAATCTTGAAATTTGGGTCAAATTTAGTTAAAATATTAAAATTAGTTTGAATATTATCGAAATAAACGCGATCTAATAAAGTTTGTTTAGTGGTGGCGATAGTCCCCGAAAGTTTAGGACTGTTTAAATTTCCTTTTAGGTTAAGATTAGCTTTCAATTCTCCCGTAATAGGAAAGGGTAGAGTTAAAGGTTTTCCCTGAATTGTTTCTACGGTTTTTAACAGGGTTGAAACTTGCACAGGTTGTAAATTAGCTGCTAAATTAACTTGAGTTTTAGCTAAGTCTAAATCAGAATTAGTTAAAACCGATCCGGTTAATCCTAGTGCTAAATCTCCCATAGTAGTATTCAACTGATCAATGATCAATTGAGTTCCTGAAAAGCGCAATTTAGCCTGACTCAGATTAACTGGTTGAGGCAGACTATCAACCGCAACTTTAACTTGTTCTAAATTCAGTGTTCCTTTAATATCTAAGGGTTGATAATTATTTAATTTAACGTTTAAATTTGTATTGAGTCTTCCCTGTTTAATTGAAATCCCCGGAGTTTCTACAAACCAAGCTAAATGACTTAAATCCAAACTATTAGCTTGAATTTGAGCATTAACTTTTCCTGTTTCTAATAAAGCATCGGCTTTGATCGCAAAAGTACCTGTTTCGGCAAATTTTCCCTTTAAATCCGCTTGAATTTGCTGCTGATCTTCGGTTAAATTAGCTTTGATTTGATCCACCGCAATAACAATCGGCTTTGCTTTGGCTTTTAAAAGCGCGTAGGGCATTAAATTAATTTGAGCATTTTCAATTCCAATGGTTCTAAAAACCAATGTAACTGCGGGATTTGGATCTAATTTAAGTTTAGTATCAATCCAGTTTTCCGATGAATTTTGTTCAATATAAATATTAGGATTAACTAGGGTAATATCCAGTTGAACTTTTGGTTTAAATAAGGATAAAAGAGAGAAATTAACTTCAACGGCTACCACTTCCGCCCTATCTGTATCGGTGACTGTAGCGGGAATGGATGAGTGACCAAAACGAATACTATTTAGGGTAATTCGTTCAACCGGGCCCACATCAGCAGGCCGTTGTAGAATCCCTTCTAAAACATTACTAATGATGGGGGCTAATCGATATCTAATTAGCCAACTAGCGGTTGTTCCTAGGGTTAACAGCGTGACTCCGCATCCCACGCCACCCCAAAACAAAATCCGCCTTAACCGTCGTCGTGGACGTACAATCGATTCAGAATTGGGATTCGGTGAATTAGGCATCTCAAATCTGGCTCTGAGTGAATCAACAGGACATTATAGAAGCAATTAGAACTTTAGCATTTTAGTGGAGATATTGATATTGTACAAAAGCCGGATAACAAAATTAAGTCCCTTTTCAAAAATTATGGCATTTTTAATCATTATACAATTTAAAAGTAATATATACTGACAATATCAAACCCCCCAAAGAAAATAACCAGATTGCCAAAAGCCAATTATTAACAAATGTTAAACACAAAAATATAAAAACTTTCTGAAGATTTACGGTTATATTAAAAATACCAACCCAAATAACCGGAGTGAGATAGCCATGCAAGTCAGTCGCCTACTCAGAGAATACGAAGGAGGGGAAAAATATTTTACGGAGGTAGACCTCGAAGGTGCAGACCTATCGGGGGTAATTTTGATTGGGGTTAACCTTTCCAGAGCTAATTTAACCGGAGCAAACTTGAGCCGAGCTTTCCTAAGTCGGGTTAAATTAAATGGAGCCTGTTTGCATCGAGCGAATTTGAGTTATGCCAAAATGAATGAGGCAAAATTAGGCGATGCTAACCTAACTAAAGCCAATTTGACGGGGACTTTTTTAGTTAAAGCCAAACTTCCTAATGCTAATTTAAGCGGTGCAACTTTAGCCGGAGCTAATTTAAGAAGTGCCAGCTTACCCCATGCTAATTTATGCTCGGCTAACTTACAATTCTCGAATTTAAGAGAAACAAATTTAACCGGAGTTAACTTAAAATGGGCGAATTTAGTTTCGGCAAAACTCAGTGGTGCTAATTTATTGGGGGCGGAATTAACGGGAGTTAATTTACAAAAAGCCTACTTAAATGGAATTAAATTAAGTCGAGTTAATCTGGATGGGGTGAATCTTCATGAAGCTAGAATGAATGGGGCTGATTTAGAGGAAGCCACCCTAATTAATGCTAATCTAAGTCAAGCACAAATGCGGGGTATCCGGTTAACAAAAGCCGATTTAACCGGAGCTAATTTAGAACAGGCGAGTCTAATGTGGGCAAATTTAAACTGGGCAAAATTATCACAGGCGGACTTGAGAGATGCGGATTTAAGAGATGCTTCATTATTGGGAGCAAGCATTGAAAATACTCAATTCCAAGGGGCACAATTACCGCAATCTTTAAAACTTTATCTGGATTTAGCAACAACCTGCTCTAATTTATATCAAGGTCATACTCAAAACTGTGCAGTTGAGTTAAGATAATTAAAATTAAGATTTAACAGCACATCAATGGTAACAGATTATATTGTAGTTTTGGTTACGGCAAGTTCTCGTTCAGAAGCAGAAACAATTGCTCAAGTGTTAGTGGAAGAAAAACTAGCCGCCTGCGTGAGTTTAATGCCAATTCATTCTATTTATACCTGGGAATCAAAATTATGCCGGGAGGATGAATGGCAATTAATCATTAAAACCGATCTGAGACAGTTTGAAGATTTAGAAATAAGAATTAAACAACTGCACTCCTATAAAGTACCCGAAATTATTGCTTTACCGATTATCAAAGGTTCGGTAAGTTATTTAAGCTGGATTTCTGAAAAAACTTCAACTCTTTAAAAACTTTGTTTTCTCTTGATCATTTTATTCGCTTTTGTGATGTACAATGTCTCATAGAAAAATAATCAATCTTAAAAGATTGTAGAACAATGGCTAATAATTTTGTCAGTCGAATTGTTGTTTCTACTTGTCTATCTTTGCCCCTAATTGGTTTAACGGCTTTGAGTTCTTTAGCTGATGTGATTACCATTTCAGTGATTAATAATAGTGGTAAATTGATGACGGGTGTGTATATCTCAGCCCCAGATCAAGAGGAATGAGGTGATAATTCGATCTCAGAAGCAATTGCTGATCGTGATAAACTGGATTTTCAGTGGGATCAAGCCGACTATGGCGGTTCAGATGCGGGTTGTATCTTTGATGTTCGTGCTGAATATGAAGATGGAACATCTACGGATTTAAGTTCTGTTAATCTGTGTAACGAAGCATCCTTGAATTTTAGATAAATTAATCGGTATTTGGCTAGAAAATCAAGTATTTCAAACCATACCCTAGATATTTCTTTGTAGGTTTGGTTAATTTGAAAAACCCAACCTACAAGATTATTATTATCTGAACTTCTGATCAAATTATGATTAGGGTTTTGGCTTTTTGGTTGCTAACATCATATTAGATTGATTCACCCCAAACTTATAACCCACCCCAAAATTAAGCGGTTTCACAGCATTGCTTTGATAAACTTTCCTTAAATCCGGTTGATACCGAACACTAAATAAAGAAATTGGGGTGGTATAGGTTCCAAAAAAGTTTAAATTCCATTGTTTTTCTGCAAAAAAGTTAAGGGGAATCCCCGAATCATCCTGTAAAATCGCTTGACTTTGAGCCAGAATTAACTCTCGAATTTCGGCAAAAGCGGGTCTGTGCATTAAATAGGATGCCGCTTTAAGATAGGTAACGGGTTGCTCAATTTGTTTGATAAATTTGCTGAATTGGGGTGTTTTTTTCAAGCCGTCATCGGAAATATCGGCGGAAAAATAATATAAAGTTCGGGGTTCTTTTTCCCCAGGCGGAACAAAATCAATTTTCACCCCAGGAATCATGCCTTTTTCAAATTTTTGAACTTTAGCATCTTGATCTAATCCAATATATTCTAACTCTAAAATTCTATTATTTGTCCTCGCCATAAATAATAAAATTAAAGGTAAAACTCCTTGATTAGATAAATCAGACTTCATTTCTTTGGTTTGAAAAAAGCTAAACTGAAGCAAAGAATAAAGGGAGTTTTTCACATCTCCCAATTTTTGATGACGCTGACTTTCTGATAATTCCTTGAAATTGGGCATTGTTCCCACGGGTTCTAAAGCGACCAACAAATATTCTTGAGCCGTTGGAAAAAATAAATTAGCATATAAGAAATCCGGCCCACTAAAGGGATAAAAAATTCGAGGATTGGATTGATTAATCCTATCTAGTTCCTGTTTAGACCATTGGCTAACTTTTGCAAGTTGTTCTTTTTCTAGTTTTGACCAAGCTGGCTCAATAAAACCATGATAATTAACCCAAAATTTAGATTGAGTTAGGGGATAAAATTGACTTTTAGGATCAACTTTCATTCCCGCAATTAATTTAGCGGTATCCGTTAAATAATCCGCTTGTTTTTGATCATATAGGGTTAAGGGATCAAGGGGAGGAGGAGCCATTTCTAAGGATTGTTCGGTCTTTTGTTGAGGTTCAGTTTTAACACAGGACTGCAAACAAACAATACTTAAAAGGATGAGTAATAGGGCTGAGAATTTCATAAATTGCACTCATTTATTCTAACAAATACGGATATTTAAACAACCACAAAGGCACAAGGACACTAAGAAGATTATTAATAGATATTGGCTGGTAATGGCGGTTTATCTATTAATTTTTAATCTTCTCTAAGGGATAATCTAAACCTGTCCTGATTGTAATTCTAAACATAACTGGCGGAAATGCTCACCCCGATGTTCAAAACTTTGATATTGATCAAAACTGGCACAGGCGGGAGACAATAATACTACTTTCGCGCCTAATTTTGGAGCAATTTCAGAGGATCTAATAATCGCTTTTTCCATGGTTTCCACGATTTCAAAGTTAGAGTAATTTTCTTCTTTTAACCTTTTGGCAAAGGCTGGGGCTGCATTTCCAATTAATAATACTGAAACGGCTTTTGATTTAATTTGATTGATCCAAGCCCGATCTTCTCCTTGTTTTGCTTCTCCTCCGGCTATTAAAATCACGGGAGCATTAACGGCTGATAATCCCACTTCGGCTGCGTCATAATTGGTGGCTTTACTATCATTAATCCAGTCAATTCCTTGCCAATTTAGAATATGTTCTAAACGATGGGCAACTCCTGGAAAATCAGAAACCGCCTGACTAATTGCTGGAGTTTCTATTCCGGCTAATCGCGCGGCGGCAACTGACATGAGGAGATTTTGTTGATTATGACTTCCGACCATTTTTAAGGCATCCGCTTGAACTATTTTATCTCCATTTTGCCTGACCCAATTATTATCAATATAAAATCCTAATTCGGGATTGGAAACTAATTTTTCTCGCCCTAAAACACTTGTCCAATAGGCGGAAAGCCAGCGTTGATTCGCGGTTTCTCTTAAATAGGGATCATCCCCATTAATGATTTGTATTTGGGATTGATAGAGTAATTTGGCTTTAATATCATAATAACGTTCTAAGGTGTAATGACGACTCAAATGATCGGGGGTGAAGGTCGTCCAAATGGCAATTTTAGGGGCTAAGGTTGAGGAGGATTCGATTTGATAACTACTGACTTCTGCAATTACCCAATCTAGGGGTTTTTCAGTTCCTTGATATTCTTGTAAGGCTAATTCACAGGCCGCATAACCAATATTTCCACAGGCGGGAGCGTTTAAACCTGCGGCTTGAAAAATTGCGGTAGTGAGGGCGGTGGTTGTAGTTTTGCCGTTGGTTCCCGTAATACAAACCCAGGCCAAATGTCGCAGATTTCGCCAGGCTAATTCTAGTTCTCCGATGGTTTCTATGCCTAAATTTCGGGCGACTTTTAACCCCGGACTATCCCAAGGAACTCCAGGACTGACAACAATTAAATCCAGGGAAATATCGGGTTGAAAAGTATGTCCTAATTCAACTTGAATTCCTTCGGTTTCTAATTGTTGTTTTTGGGTTTCTAGGGTTGGGGAGGAATTGCGATCGCTTAAAATCACATCCCATCCTTGCAATTTCAACAACCGGGCGGCAGCATTTCCCGACCTTCCTAAACCAATAATATGAACTTTCAGCATAGACAATTTAAAAATTCCCCGTAGATTGTTTTTGATTCTACTCGGATATGTTTCCGTCCCGCAACCGGGATTATTGTAATTGAAAGATTAATGTAGTAGGCTCTTTAGGGCCTCCATATTTTATTGTTTCCGTCCCACCAGCAGGATTATTGTAATTGAAAGATTAATGTAGTAGGCTCTTTAGGGCCTCCATATTTTATTGTTTCCGTCCCACCAGCAGGATTATTGTAATTGAAAGTTCACGAAAACCACAGGATTTATACTAAGTCCTCTTACGGCAAGTCACAAGTAAAAGTTTCAATTCTTTATAATTTAGAGCTGATTACCATAAACCCGATTAATTGTTTTACCAAGATCAATCATAGTTTCCTGAACTCCTTTTTCCTTTCTTTCACTATAGCGATCGCTTAAATAATCAGCCTGTCCTCTTAATAACAATGTAAATTTATAAAGTTCCTCCATCACATCAACCACGCGATCGCGATAGGGAGAATCCTTCATCACCCCATCCTCATCGAACTCCTGATAAGCTTTAGCCACCGAAGACTGATTAGGAATGGTAAACATCCGCATCCAGCGCCCCAAAATTCGCAGGGTATTCACCGCATTAAAAGACTGGGAACCCCCACAGACCTGCATCACCGCCAAAGTTCGGCCCTGGGTGGGTCGGATCGCCCCCATGGTCAGAGGAATCCAATCAATTTGATTTTTCATAATCCCACTAATTTGGCCATGGAGTTCGGGACTCGACCAGACTTGGCCCTCAGACCACAAACTCAATTCCCGTAACTCCTGAACTTTGGGGTGAGTATCCGGTACGCTTCCATAAATTGGTAATTCTCGGGGGTCAAAAAACCGCACTTCTGCACCAAAATCCTGAATAATTAAAGCCGCTTCTTCCGCTAATAAACGACTATAAGAACGTCCTCTTAAGGAACCGTATAAAAATAAAATTCGGGGTGGATGATTAGACATATATTAAGTAATAGGTAATGGGTAATGGGTAATATAATAGGACTCACGCACCAAACCGGGTTTGGTGAACGAGAAACTTAGATTTCATCCGCAAAATTAGGGCCAGAAACCCGGTTTCTTTGGTCTTGTGCGTAAGTCCTGATTAATTCAAACTATCAATTAAGGTTTGAACTCTGTCTTTAATTTCATCTCTAACTCGATGAAAGGTTTCTAAAGGTTGTCCGTCGGGATCATCTAATTGCCAATCTTCAAATACCTCTCGAATTACCCAGGCTTCTGGTAAGTTTACCCCACAACCGCATAGAGAAATCACCGCATCATAATCTTCTGCCTGGAAATTACTTAAGGGGTCGGAGGTTTGATTAGTAATATCAATTCCGATTTCATCCATCACTTTAATTGCCGTAGGATGCACTCGGCTGGCTTCTAAACCAGAACTGGTGACGGCTATTTTTCCCGCCCCTAAAGTTCTAGCAAATCCTTCGGCCATTTGAGAACGGCAAGAATTTCTTTTGCAAACAAACATCACTTTTTTCATGGTCAATCTCCAATGTTTAGAATAGGTAAATTATCTAACAAATCAGGGTATTTATTGATTTAACCCTTAACACAACGCGGATCAAATAAACTGGCTTTTTCTGGTTCTCTGGGAAACCAAAAGGCAGTTTTTTTGCAAAGTTCAACCAACATTAACATCACTGGAACTTCAATTAATACCCCCACAACTGTTGCTAAAGCCGCGCCGGAATTTAATCCAAATAATGTTACGGCTGTGGCGATCGCCACTTCAAAATGATTACTCGCCCCAATTAATGCCGCCGGAGCCGCATCTTCATAGGACATTTTCATTTTTAAAGCGATCAAATAGCTAATCAAAAAGATAAAATTGGTTTGGATAAATAAAGGCACGGCAATTAACAGAATATGAAAGGGATTATTAACAATTAATTCCCCTTTAAAGGCAAACAGTAACACCAAAGTAATTAACAGTGCGGATATGGCAACGGGGCTTAAATAATGCAGAAATTCCCGTTCAAACCAAGCCTTACCCTTATGTTTAAAAATCCAATGGCGACTATACATTCCGGCGGCTAAAGGTAATCCCACATAGATTACAACCGATAAAAAAATCGTTAACCAAGGAACAGTTAAATCATTAGCTGCTAGTAACCACCGCCCTAACGGTGCATATAAAAATAACATCGCTAAGGAATTAACCGCCACCATCACTAAAGTATGACCTTGATTCCCATAACACAGATAACCCCACATCAAAACCATCGCGGTACAGGGAGCAATTCCTAATAAAATAGTTCCGGCAATATAGGAATTTGCCAAGGAAACTTCCTGACCTCCGATCAATTCTGTCCCCGTAATTAAAGGACGAAATAACCAGCCTAAAAAGAACTGAGAAAATACTACCATTGTAAAGGGTTTAATTAACCAATTTACAACTAAAGTTAGTAATACGGGTTTAGGGGCGCGGACGGCGTTGGCAGCCTGGGTAAAATCAATTTTTACCATGATGGGATACATCATAAAAAACAGGCAAATGGCAATCGGAATCGAGATTTGATAGACGCTCATCGAGTCTAAAGTAACAGCAACTCCAGGGAATAAACGCCCTAAAATAATCCCACCAATAATACATAAAAATACCCAAACCGTTAGGTATTTTTCAAAAACACTCAGTTTCCCCCCCGCTTGCACCGCCGATGGATTAACTTTAGGTGAATTTACACTCATTAAACCTCCTAAAAAATTTAGTATTCTGCCCGTTTGACTAACACTTCATCAAGGGTTAAGTTAAACTCCGATTTTCCCCCGAATACCGTCCCCACTTTGGTTTTATGAAAGTTACGATAGAGCTTTAGATAGTCATCGGGTTCAAAGGCAATATAACCTACATTTTTAACAGCTTTAGGGGCTTTTTGCATATAGAAATCCAGAAAATTATTCATCGCCGGATTATCTTGAGCCGCCACCGCATTCACATAGATAAACAGGGGGCGAGCTAGGGGGCGATAGTTTTCAATTTCCGTGGCATTAGATGATGGTATTATCGGCCCTGAACCTTTCTGATTATCCACGGCTAAGGCTTTTAAATCCCTTGGTCTTTCCTGATAATAAGCATAGCCAAAATAGCCAAGTCCATTGGGATCATTCATCACTCCTTTAGCAATGATTTCATCATCTTCACTGCCTTGATAATCATTGCGGCTGGCTTTTTCTTCTCCCACAACTGCGGCGGTAAAATAATCAAAGGTTCCTGAATCTCTGCCGGGGCCATAGAGATTAATCGGTTGATTCGGCCAAGAGGCACGAATTTGATTCCAAGTTTTAATTTTTCCCTCGGCTTGGGGTTCCCAAAGTTTCTTTAACTCCGCAACAGTGATATCATTTGCCCAGGTATTTTTAGGGTTAACAACAATCGTTAAGGCATCAAAAGCAACGGGTAATTCCAGATAGGAAATATTGTTTTTTTTACAAACTTCTATTTCTGCTTTTAGGATGGGTCGAGACGCATTACTAATATCGGTTTCCCCTGCACAAAATTTTCTAAACCCTCCTCCGGTTCCTGAGAAATCAACTTTAACATCGAGATTTTCAGCAGGACTTTGAGCATTGTATTCTTTAACAATGGCTGCTGTAATCGGATAAACTGTACTAGAACCATCAATCAGAATAGGTTTTGTTTGTTTGACCTGTTTGGTTTGACCCTGAGCACAAGCTAAAAGCAAGGTAGCAGTCCCAACGGCTAAAACGAAGGTTTTTAGAGAACTGGGCGATTTGAGTAGTCTAGGAGTCATAAAATCTCCCCCGTGACATTTATAGTTAGGGATCTTTAGATTATATCAAAAAAATTTGATGTGTCAAGTTAAAAAAAGGTTAAGATTGTTTTAGATCATCTAAAAATACTAAATTTTCTGGGAAAAATTAGGGAAAATAGGAAAATTGCGATCGCGATTTTACCTTAATCATCTAATCGTGGAATTATTAATTAAAACTTGGGTAACTGCCATAATTCTGGTTCAAATTCACTCAGAGAATTAAGAATTTGATCGGCTTCTTGGTAAAGAGATTGATCCATATCGGCCGCGGGAACTGCGATTACGGACATCCCCGCAGCCCGAGCCGCACAAACGCCCGCCAAGGCATCTTCAAATACTAAGCAGTTTTCGGGTTTTGCCCCCAAACGTTGAGCTACTAATAGGAAAATATCCGGTGCTGGTTTGCCATTTTTTAGTTCAGGATCATCGCCTCTAACAATAGATTGAAATAGGGAAAACCATTGTTGATGACTTTGGGTTTTTGCGGTAAAAGGGCGATTTCCTGAACTGGTGGCGATCGCTTGGGGAATATTATGAGCCGCCAGATGTTGGGTGAGAAAAACCGCTCCATCTAAGGGTAAAACCTGGGGATACAATTGATAAATAATTGCATCTTTTCGTTCCAAGAATTGTTCAACAGTTACGGATAATTCTAACTCTTGAATTAAGAGTTTTACCGAATCATGGGATTTTCTCCCCCTAACTTTACAACTAAGGGCATGATCAATGGTTTTGCCATAATAGTTAGCAACAATTTGATTAACTTTAGTATGAAGAGGTTCCGTATCTAACAGTAAACCGTCTAAATCGTAAATAACGTGGGTAATTTTTCTAAAATTGGGCATTGGTCAAGGGATAAAGCATTGTATTTATTATGAATCAAATTGACGGATAAATCAAGGGATAAAAATTATCGGAAATCTAGGGTGTTAATTGCCAACATTGATGACAAGTCCAGGAATGATCGGGATGTCTCTGATAAAACCTTAATTCCCAATCTACTTGCGCGTAGGGATTAATTCGGTTTTGAGCTAAATCTTTTAATTTTCCAGCGTGTTCGGGTTGAAATTCATAGGCTAAACTCAAATGTAGCCAAGTTTTTAATCGCAAAGCTCCTAAACGAGTCGGTGAATTAACTAATTCACTAAAATGAATCATTAATAATAGAATACTTGGGGCTTGTAATTCCAAACCATGCCAAGTTGATTGAAACGTCATTTTAGTTACATTAATTCTTAAAGGGATCGCCGTTAATTGGGCGGTATTATAAGCGGTTTCCAGGGCTTGAATATAGGTAAAAATTTGTGATTCTTGATCTTGAAAAAATCCAGTTAAGGTACAATGGGGCATATAATTATGGGCGGCATTTAATCCGCATAATTCCAGACTTTCTTGATAAAAAATTTCTATTTGTTCCGCTAATTCTCCCCGAGGACAAGCATAAACAATAAATTCATTGAGTGACATGGAGTTAATTGATTCGAGTTTTTACATGGTTTTGCTTTAAACCTGATTAAATTTGTAACTCTGGATGGAGGGCTAAAAGGGCTAGTCCTAGGACAGAATGACTAAATCAATCTCACTATATATGATATGACCGACCTTTTACTATATAAATTTAGTTAAATCTAGTTAATCTCAGAGTTAATTTTTGTTTAAATTTTTGCGAGAATAAAGATTTAAACAAATTATAACTTTTGTAAAAAAATATCAAAATTCAATCCCTTGACTTTAATTAATTTTTAGTTTAAAATCTCAATTTGATAGTAAAATAAACAATAGCAATAAAATTCCCAGGGTTTGGATATAACTATGAGATCAGCCCCAGATTTTTTTGATCAGACTCAGATTGATCATTGGGAAACTCAGATTTCTCCTGTATCGGATCAAGTTCAATTGCAAGGTTTTGTGATGGATATTAGCCAAATTTTTAGCTTAGAAACCCAAGGAACACTATCTTCTGGGCAAGCCTATACCCAAATTAAGCGGTTAGTCACGCAATTACAAAACAGTGTAATTAATGACTAAATACCATATTATAACAATCTTAAATTCTCTGTAAAAAACTATTTAAGATTGTTATAATAAAACAGGTATTAATTAAAATCTTGAGGTGTTTATCATGGAAACAACAACTAATCCTCAAACCCAAACTTTAGGATATTGGGCGGTAAAAGCTATTCAGAAACACCTAGAAAAAGTTATTAGTCATGAGTCTGAAGTTTTAAAAGATCATGATCCTGAAGAATTACATCAAATGCGGGTCGGAATGCGACGGTTAAGATCTGCGGTAGTTGGGTTTGCTCCCGTATTAAAATTACCCGAATCGGCCGAGGATGAAAAAATCGGTAGAATTGCCCGTCGTTTGGGAAAATTGAGAGATTTAGATGTTTTATTAGAAATATTACAAAATACCTATTATTCTCAATTACCGCCATCGGAACAAGAAATTGTAGATAAAGTATTAATGGATTGGGTCAAACAACGTCACAAAGCTTTTCGAGTTGTGGCATGGACTTTAGAACATAAAATATATCAAAACTTGAAAGAAGATTTACAAGATTGGATAAAAGAACCTAGTTTTACGACTTTGGAAAAACTTCCTATTGATCAAGTTTTACCGGATTTATTACTTCCCCAAATTAGTCATTTATTCCTGCATCCGGGTTGGCAAGTAGGAATCAATCAAGATCCAGCTAATTCTGCTGAAATTACTTCAGAAACCTTAGAAATCATCTTACATCAACAGGGAGAATCTTTGCATGATTTAAGAAAGCAAGCGAAGAAAATTCGTTATCAAATGAGTTTGTTTACTAATTTTTATAGCCCTAAATATTCAACTTATTTAGAAGATATCAAAGCCATTCAAGAACATTTAGGAGATATTCAAGATGGTATGGTTTTGATGGAAAAAATAGCTGATAAAATCTTCTCAAAAATTAACTCTAAACTCCCGACTTTGATCAATCTTTTAGCAGAAAGTCAGTATGAATCTTGGCAAAAATGGCAATCACTTCAACAGCGTTATTTAAAGGCTGAAAATCGCCAAGAATTTCGCTTAGAATTATTGCATCCTGTGATCTAGGAGGGAATAATAAAACCGTCAAAGTCACCATTTTTAAGTATTTTATTCCTAGACCAGATCCCCCCTAACCCCCTTAAAAAGGGGGGAATAAAACCTTCAAAGTCACCATTTTCAAGGAAATAATAAAACCGTAAAATTCCCCCTTAAAAAGGGGGGAATAAAACCTTCAAAGTCACCATTTTCAAGGAAATAATAAAACTGTTAAAGTCCCCCTTTTCAAGGGGGATTTAGGGGGATCTAATTTCATGCTAAAAACATAGTATTTAAGGTTTCGTTTTGGGGGTTGCAGTTGCAGGAAGTTGAGGGCTAGGAGTTTTAATTTTCACAAAAATATCATAACGGCTAGTGCGATCGCCTAAAATTGCAGTAGTTAATCCAATTGATTGAATCGCATCAATCCATAACTTTTGATCCGGGGGAAGTTGAGGTAAAGATAGAGTTTTAACATTCGGATCAAACACCCGTTCAACATTCATAAAAAAGTTACCATTATTGGGGTTGAATGTAGTGGGAACAGTTTGCTGAAATAGCGGATTAGCGGTGATTGCAGCTTGAGGTAAAGGCACAATTTGATCCGCTACAGCCCCCCCCAAAGTGACAAAAGCCACATCGGATTCTAACCAACCACGAGTTACCATAAATCCCCCAAAGGGAGATACCCATTGCACCACCGATTGCTCCTTAACTTTAGTTTCACTCACCTTAAATTTCTGATTTTTCATCACCTCATCTAACTGGGTTAAAGCTTTATCCGCCGCATCGCGATCGGAAACCTTCACCATTAATACTAACCCCGCCACAAATCGTTCTAAGGCTCTCGGATTTGGATTAGCCGGAATCAAAGATAAAGAAAACTCGCCCCCCATCCAATTCAGAACATCTTTTTCTAACTCCATCCCCGTCGCCGATTTAAAACTAGAACTCAAAACTTGAGGATTCAAGGGCGCTATCGGATTAGCATTTGCACCCTGAGTATAATCTTCCCAAACCCGTTTTAAATTACTTCCAGAAACCATGATTAATGTATTTTCTGGAATCCGCTTCAGAATCTCTTGAGCTTTATTTTCAACGGTAAATTTTTTCTGACTGTTAGGTTTTAACCAAGATACGGATTTTAAACCTACGCCCTGAGATTCCAAATTAATATTAGTAGCTAATCCTTGATGTTGTTGTACCTGTTCTAAATTTTTATCAGGAATCGGATTAGGAGAACGGTAGGAGGCAATCTTTGTGGCGACGGGAATATTCAGGTAAACTTGAGCAAAACTATTAGGGGTTTTAATCTTTTCTAAACTAGCAGCATATCCTGGGGTTTTCGCTAAGGAATCCGAACCTCTATAAGCATCAATTACCCGTTCAGTTGCATTCGGATCGGTAGTAACAACTAAAAAATCTTGTCCCAGGACGGCGATCGAATAATTCTGTTTAGGATTTCCCTGGGTTTCAATAATATCAACTCCTCGATAAGAGCGCTGAGTAGTTTGACCCTGTTGTAGTGTTCTCGGTCGTGATAATAATTCTTTAGCTTTGGTGGGGTTAGCAATCGGAAATACCATCACCATCGCCTGTTGATTTATGGGGGTGGAAGCATCCGGGGTGGGAGCATTCCCAGAAATCAAGCTAGAATTTGGTAGAGAGGCAATCATGACTTCCTGACTGACCCATGGCTGAATATCCTGTTGATAATCATAGCCATTGTCTGTAAATACCCGACTTTGCCAACCCTTGAGAATATCTTGCAACGCCACCTGAGATTGAACTGTGCCGTATTGCTTTAATTTGTCCCATTGTTGGGGATTTGTGGAGAGAGATACCGCCACCATTGCTTCCTGGGGGACAACATTCGCACCCAGGGGAACACCTTCTAAAAATTTACGCGAAACTAAACCGTAGTAAGCTGCAATCCCACCTCCGACCAGCAGTGTCGCAACTCCCACAGTCAAAACTAGATTGGGTTTGATTTTTTCGATCATGGATGGCAAGGATGGGTTTAGGCAACCAGTAAACAAGTTAATTCGGTATCGAGGGAGATTCTAACCCAGGCGGTTACACTTTGCAAATTTCCCTCGTCCCTCGTTGCTAGGTTCCACCTAGCAATGCCTTCTTGCAGGCTCCGCCTGCTGTTTTGTTTTCACTGGAGGCAGAGCCTCCGTTATTCGTTCCCTGGTGGTGGAACCAGGGGAACCAGGGCTATTCCGGTGTTGGGGTCAATTTTCCATTCTCCAATGGCGGCGGCCTGTACTACTAGGGGATATGCTGTTACTAGGGCTAGACAGGTGACAACGCTAGAAGTTCTCAACAGCAGACTCCCATACAAACCTGGTAAGTCTGAGGCGACGAAGGTTTGTACCGTTTGCTTAAATTTTTGTTTGAAGTTTTGCGCTTGCATGGTTTCTGCGTGAAAACTCTAGTTGATTGATGTTTTATTAGCACATTTTAAAACAAAATGCAAGCGTTATATTAATTTAATCTCACTGAAACCCTGATGAAATTGATAGAAAAATGGAAACAATTAAACTCTAATTTGAAACTGTAGAGGGAACCACGAAGACACGAAGACACGAAGAAGCAGAATGAAATCAAGAAACATATCATTGTAGAAAAGTTAGTTTGCCGATATGTTAATGGTAAAAAAAAATGTTGGCACGACTAATCTTCAATAATTGTTAGGATTGAGAAAGGTTAATTATTATTCACAAAAATCCCGGCGAACCCTCCCCGACATTCGGTAAAATCCGTAGGGGCGGGTTCTGTACAATCTGACAAATCCCACAAATAATCTTTGTTAACCCGCCCCACCCCAGTTGAGAAAGAGAAAAAAGAAAGTAGTCAGGCGTTCATACCTCTTAGCCCTAAAGGGCTTACTACGTTATTTTATCTTGATCTTGAGGATCGGAAAGATTATTAAACCAACCGCGTTTCCAGAAGAAGAAAAATAACCCTAAAGCGATGAAAAACATCATTCCTAAACAGACAGGATAACCCCAATACCAATTGAGTTCCGGCATATTCCAAGGAGAATTTTCTGGATTAAAATTCATCCCATAGACCCCAGCCACAAAGGTTAAGGGAATAAAAATAGTCGAAATAACGGTAAGCAATTTCATGATTTCATTCATTTTATTGCTCATCGTAGACATATAAATTCCCATTAAATCCGAGGATAATTCTCGATAGCTTTCCACCATATCCAGAACTAAAATAGTATGATCATAACAATCTCGGAAATAAACCCGAACTTCCGGACTAATTAAATCACTTCCATCTCGAATTAATACATTAATCGCTTCCCGTTGCGCCCAAATTGCTCGTCGCAGGGTAAATAAATCCCGACGAATACTATAAATTTTAGCCAGATCTTTAGGTACAGGATTAAATACAACCTTGTCTTCTAAGTCTTCTAAAATATCTCCATATTCTTCTAATACCGGGAAAAATCCATCAATAATTGCATCTAAAATGGCATAGGCTAAATAATCAGCCCCTTGTTTACGAATAATTCCTTGATTATAACGAATGCGATCGCGCACAGGTTGTAAACAATCATATTCCGCTTCTTCCTGCACCGTAAGTAAATAATTTTTTCCTAAAATAATACTAACCTGTTCTTTATGTAAGGGATCTTCTCCGGGTTTGATCATGATCATCCAAGCCACAATCACCAATTGACCATCATATTCTACTACTTTAGGACGTTGGGGAACATTCACCACATCTTCTAAGGCAATGGGATGTAAATTAAATACCTTCGCCATCCGATCCCAAGTGTCTTGATTTCCTAACCCTAAAATATCCAACCAAGAGACAGAATGAGTATCTAAATAAGGTGCACATTCCTCCGGTGTTTTTAAGGTTAAACGAGTTGCCATTTCATCGCTATAATCAATTAAAACCATTTCCGGGGGTGGATCATCGGCTTCCACATCTAATGTGCCCGGAGGAGTGCCCGGATCATCATAGAAATAATCTAAATTCGATTCATCTTCATCTTCATCAACAACAGAATCGAGCGGGGGCATCGTGGATTTTATACTGTGTGCCATAAAAAACTGCCCTGAAGTTTAATGGAATGGGTGTGGGAGTCGCAAAACTAATTTAAGTTTAACAGATGAAGTTAAAAAGGGAGTTTATATTTTAATAAAAAAAATCTATAGGCCGTTTTCTAAAATTTTAAATTCCCTTAAAGCGGGTAAAAAGTTTTTGTTTTCATGGCTAGGACGGCTAAGTTTTAGTAAAGCGAATCGCTGTAAAGGACTTAAATCTTGCCATTGTTTTAAGGTGACATTAACCCCAATTTCCTCGGCTTTTTGTTGTACAGTATCAGGTATTTTTTTTATTTCTAACCAAAGCGGTTGCTCATCAATTGGTAAATCCTTGAGAGGAATATTTGTATATTGTTCAGCTAATTCATACAATAAATTCCTATAAGCTGTAATTTCTTCCGGTGTATTAATCGAATTATTAACTAACTGTTGACGATCCTCCTGACTAAATTTATTCCAATGTTCCAATTTTAACTTAACTCCACAACTATCTAATTTATACCGCATAATCATCGGAATACACCGCAAAGATTCCACAAAATCCTGTTCAAATTCAAACAAATTATTCATCTATAGCAATCCTATTTGAGTTGTGTTCAAAAAGGGAACACCGGAACACCGGAACACCGGAACACCGGAACAGGTAATGGGTAATGGGTAATGGGTAATGGGTAATTACGAATTACGAATTACGAATGGGTAATAACAAAAGTTTACCTCCCCTGCCTCCCGGTGCTCCCCGGTGCCTCCCGGTGCTCCCCCTGCTACTTCTGCTCTGGATGAGCGGCTTCTGGGGAAGTAGCACCCATGCTATTAATCCTATAAATCATTTGATACAATCGCCCTACTCGACGTTGATTAAAATGGAAGATTAAACGGGGTAGTTCTTGCGTATCATCGCCCATTTCTTCCGGTAAGGTTTGGGTTTTCTCAATCCTTCCTTTAGATAGTAAATCGTGAAACTCCGTATTTAGTTGTTCCACTTGTTGCTCGGACAATTCGGATTTTAACCGCATCACATACTGATCTTTAACATAGCGGCTAGAATGATAAACACGATAGAAACTGGCGATCGCTTCACAAGCAACGGACAGATCATCGGTAATTGTATAAAAACTCGGATCATCCGGTGAAATCAATCCCCGATTTAGCAATTGTTTATGAATAAATTTATTCAGGTCATACCAATAATCTCCCCCCGGACGATCCACCAAAATTAACGGGGCTGGGCCGAATTTTCCGGTTTGAATTAAAGTTAAACATTCAAAAGTTTCATCTAAAGTGCCAAAACCACCAGGAAACATCGCTAAAGCATCACTTTCACGCAGAAAGAATAACTTGCGCGTGAAAAAATACTTAAACATAATCGCTTTTTTATTCCCTTGAATATAAGGATTTGAAGATTGTTCAAAGGGAAGTTGAATATTTAAGCCAAAAGATAAATCCAGACCCGCCCCCTCATTTCCCGCCTGCATAATACCACCCCCACCCCCGGTTAACACCATAAAACCCTGCTGGGTGACATATCGAGCAAAATCCGCCGCCATTTGATATTCCGGGGTATCGCACCGAATGCGAGCCGAACCAAAAATACAAATTTTGCGAACATGGCGATAGGGATAAAAAATCTCAAACCCCCGCTCCAAGTCCAATAAAGAAGCTGAAATAATTTTCCAGTCCAGAGTCTCAAACTCCTCTCCAGCCATCCGAACTAGACTAGAAAGCGATCGGGAAATCCATTTTTTATGTTTTAAATTCGGCAATTTATCCACCAACTGGATAATATCCGCTTGTAGAGAATCTACCGCCAAACTAATATCTGAGGAGTTCATAAAATTTATCAGCTAAAACAAAGCGCCCTAGAGCCAAGGTTCCAAGGCGCAATACCCGTGAATAATCAGCTTGAGGTTCAAGTATCACTTTCAAAGGAATCGAAAATAACTCCTATATAACCGACTTGCTGCCTACTTTTTCAAGTAAGTTTTTGAGTAGAGTTATCAATTGGGTGCAACAACAATTAAAGGGTTGTAGCCATTAGCACCAATCAAAGATACTTCTCTAAAGTAGTTGCTAAAGTCGTTTTAGGAATAGCACCTACAACCATATCCACTCGTTGACCCCCTTTGAAAATCATCAGGGTGGGAATACTGCGAATTCCATACTGACTAGCAGTATTAGGATTTTCATCTGTATTAATCTTGACTACTTTGACCTGTCCAATATATTGGTCTGCAATTTCATCTACAACTGGTGCAACCATACGACAAGGCCCACACCAAGGAGCCCAAAAATCCACTAACACCGGGATTGGGCTATCAAGTACATCTTCTTTAAAACTAGCATCAGTAACTGGTACGGCGTTGGACATCCCTAGAAATCCTTATATATAACAGACCCTATCAAATTTGACAGTCCCATCGGAAATAACAAAGTATCTCACGAAGGATTCTTGTGTGCAAGACGAGATTAGCATTGAGTTAAGGGTAAATTTAACTGGTTCCATGTGATCGCGTCTACAAGAAGTTTAATCCTTACGTCTACTGACTGTCTGACAACAGACGAAGGCATAACAGAAATGAATTTTTCTGTTAAATTTTTGCCGGTTTTTTGTCTCCCTAACCCTTAAACACTAAGGGCTGATCCCCCGTCTTTTCAGGTTCAGGTGCTGACCTGGGCTTGGTTTAGCGGAACCTCACCCAATCTTACCGCAAAAGGATCTTCTGTTGAACAATTGTTGATAGTCGAGATTCATCGGCGATGCAATTAAGTGGAATTGCTAAGATCAAGAAACCGCCCGAACAAAAGTCCAGGCGGAGTGTGGTGTGAGGAGTGAACGGAAACATACGTCTCCGCTTCTTCTATTGTGCCATTTTATTTCATAGAATTCCAGGTTGAGTCGTAAGTTTTACAACGATTTAACAAGTTTTGTCAATCATCCTCAAACCTAACCCCAATTATTTAGAGAATCGGGGGCCTAAACCAACGGCTCCAGCATAAACGGCTTGAGCGCCGAGTTCGTCTTCAATCCGTAATAAACGGTTATATTTAGCAATGCGTTCACTCCGACACAGAGAACCAGTTTTAATTTGTCCGGCTCGGGTCGCCACAGCCAGGTCTGAAATTGTAGTATCTTCAGTTTCCCCAGAACGGTGACTAATAACGGAAGTGTAACCATTGCGGGTCGCCATGTCAACGGTTTCCAAGGTTTCTGACAGAGAACCAATTTGATTTAGTTTGATCAGAATCGAATTCGCAACTTTCTGCTCAATGCCTCTTTTTAAACGGGTGGGGTTAGTAACAAATAAGTCATCTCCCACCAGTTGAATTTTACCACCAAGTTTCTGAGTCAGGGATTGCCAACTGTCCCATTCATCCTCTTGAAGACCGTCCTCAATGGAAATAATCGGATATTGATCAGTTAATTGACTCAGATACTCAATCAGTTGATCTCCACTATGGGGTTGACCATCATAGGTGTAAACTCCATCTTTGTAGAATTCATTGGCAGCCACATCCAGGGCCAGGGAAATCTGTTCACCGGGTTGATAACCCGCAATTTCAATCGCTTGGATCAAAATATCCAAGGCTTCTTGATTAGAGCCCAGGTTAGGAGCAAAACCACCTTCATCCCCGACTCCGCCCAAAAGTCCTTTTTGTTTGAGCACATCACTCAGGGAAACAAAAACCTCCGCCCCCCAGCGTAGGGCTTCTTTGAAGGTCGGAGCGCCAATGGGGACGATCATAAATTCCTGAATATCAACGTTATTAGCGGCGTGGGAGCCTCCGTTGATTACATTCATTAGGGGCACGGGCAGGACATTAGCAATCGGGCCACCTAAATAACGGTAGAGGGGTAAACCCACGGTTTCAGCGGCGGCTTTAGCGACGGCCAGGGAGACACCCAGGATGGCATTAGCTCCCAAATTGCTTTTATTGGGCGTACCATCGAGATCGAGCATGATTTGGTCAATGACCGTTTGTTCCAGGGCGCTAACTCCGTTCAGGGCTGGGGCGATCACCTCGTTGATGTTTTTAACGGCCGTCAGCACCCCTTTACCCCCATAACGGCTTTTATCGCCATCTCGAAGTTCATGGGCTTCAAAACTTCCCGTAGAGGCTCCACTGGGAACTTGAGCGTGTCCATAGGCTCCGTTATCAAGGTAGACCTCGGCTTCGAGGGTCGGGCGTCCGCGCGAGTCCAGGATTTCACGGGAAATAATAGTAAGAATTCCAGGGTCTGACATATCTATACCTATCCTTTATTAGTCAGTGAAGATGCGTCCCAGGCTTGAAAGAGTTGAGACAAGAGACAGGTTAACAGGTTATTGGTGGATATAGTTGCAGTCCTTGGAACATTTTAAGGTTTTGCTGCAAGTTTGTATCGGTGCCACCACTCTCCCTATGCTAGAATCCATCGTTAATTGATTCCCAATTGAAACTAATCGGCTTGGAGAGAGACAACCCCTATACAGAATCAAAATTCAATTTAGGTTAAGCTATTTGTATTGAAATCTTGACCCCTATCTTGATCTTAATAGTTCAAGAGCAGGAATAAAGATTGGGACTCACCCTTGAGTCAGTTGTTCGATCTAACCTGATCAAACACACTCAAATCCCAGGGAATATCCTGCCCAATCAATTTTACAAAAATCTCTAGGGTAAGTTGTAGGTCAAAGCCAATTTGGGAAACTATTCCTATGGGCAGCCAGACCCGGTAACACCCACCTAGAAACGAATTCAGCGAGAAATTAAAGTGCCGAAATGAACCCTTTCATTTTCGAGTCAACTTTTTAATTTTTCCGAAGTTAGAAGTCTCACGCTAAAATTAGCGTAACGGGTAAGCAGCAGGTGATGGGAATTAGCTATGTTTGAACGCTTCACAGAAAAAGCCATTAAAGTCATCATGTTAGCCCAGGAGGAAGCACGCCGCCTGGGACATAACTTCGTGGGAACTGAACAGATCCTCCTGGGTCTGATCGGGGAAGGGACGGGCGTTGCCGCCAAAGTCCTGAAATCAATGGGAGTCAATCTCAAAGATGCCCGGATCGAGGTGGAAAAAATTATTGGTCGGGGTTCGGGGTTTGTCGCCGTCGAGATTCCGTTTACCCCTCGCGCCAAAAGAGTCCTAGAACTATCTCTCGAAGAAGCGCGCCAACTGGGACATAACTATATTGGCACGGAACACTTACTTCTCGGTCTGATTCGGGAAGGGGAAGGGGTGGCCGCTCGAGTTTTGGAAAACTTGGGAGTTGACCTCTCGAAAGTTCGGACTCAGGTGATTCGGATGTTGGGTGAAACGGCGGAAGTTGCCGCCGGAGGCAGTAACAGCCGCACCAAGACCCCAACCTTAGATGAGTTTGGCTCAAATCTAACCCAAATGGCCGCCGAAGGTAAACTTGATCCGGTGGTCGGTCGCCAGAAAGAAATTGAACGGGTGATCCAAATTCTGGGTCGGCGGACTAAAAATAACCCGGTGTTAATTGGGGAACCGGGGGTGGGTAAAACCGCTATTGCAGAAGGCTTAGCCCAACGCATTGCTACGAACGATATTCCCGATATTTTGGAAGACAAACGGGTGGTTACCTTAGATATTGGGTTGCTAGTCGCTGGAACCAAATATCGCGGGGAATTTGAAGAACGTTTGAAAAAAATCATGGATGAGATCCGGTCAGCCGGAAATGTCATCCTGGTAATTGATGAAGTCCACACCCTGATCGGGGCCGGGGCAGCCGAAGGGGCGATCGATGCGGCGAATATCCTCAAACCAGCCTTGGCCCGGGGCGAGTTGCAGTGCATCGGGGCGACTACCTTGGATGAATACCGCAAACATATTGAACGGGATGCGGCCCTCGAACGTCGGTTCCAACCGGTGATGGTCGGTGAACCTTCGGTTTCTGAAACCATTGAAATTCTGTTTGGGTTGCGCGAACGTTATGAGCAACACCATAAACTGAAAATCTCCGATGAGGCTCTCGAAGCGGCGGCTAAACTCTCGGATCGGTATATTAGCGATCGCTATTTACCCGATAAAGCCATTGACTTAATGGATGAAGCGGGTTCCCGGGTGCGTTTAATCAATTCCCAACTGCCTCCGGCGGCGAAGGAATTGGACAAAGAACTGCGCCAAGTCCTGAAGGAAAAAGACGAGGCGGTGCGTTCCCAGGACTTTGATCGGGCGGGAGAATTGCGCGATCGGGAAATGGAAATTAAGAGCCAAATTCGCACCATTAGTCAAACCAAGAAAGCCGAAACTACCCGTGGCGAAGACGATAGCCCCATTGTCACCGAAGAAGACATCGCCCAAATTGTCGCCAGTTGGACAGGGGTTCCGGTGAACAAACTCACCGAGTCTGAGTCCGAGAAACTGCTGAACATGGAAGGAACCCTGCACCAACGCTTAATTGGTCAGGATGAAGCCGTTAAAGCCGTTTCCCGTGCCATTCGTCGCGCCCGGGTGGGTCTGAAGAACCCCAACCGACCGATCGCCAGTTTTATCTTCTCTGGGCCGACTGGGGTGGGTAAAACCGAATTAACTAAGGCGTTGGCGTCCTATTTCTTCGGGTCAGAAGAAGCGATGATCCGCTTGGATATGTCCGAATACATGGAACGCCACACGGTTTCTAAGTTAATTGGGTCGCCTCCAGGCTATGTGGGCTACAACGAAGGCGGACAACTGACGGAAGCGGTGCGTCGGCGTCCCTATACGGTGGTGCTATTCGATGAAATCGAAAAAGCCCACCCCGACGTCTTCAATATGTTGCTGCAAATCTTAGAAGATGGTCGTTTGACCGATGCTAAAGGTCGGACGGTGGACTTCAAGAATACCTTGATCATTATGACGTCTAATATTGGGTCGAAGGTGATCGAAAAAGGTGGCGGTGGTTTGGGCTTCGAGTTCTCGGAAAACGAAAACGATGCCCAATATAACCGTATCCGCAACTTGGTTAATGAAGAACTCAAACAATATTTCCGTCCTGAGTTCCTCAACCGTTTGGATGAAATTATTGTCTTCCGTCAGTTGAATAAGGAAGAAGTCAAGGAAATTGCCGTGATCATGTTAAAAGAAGTCTTCGGACGCTTGATCGAAAAAGGCATTACCTTGGAAGTGACGGAGAAATTCAAAGAACGGTTAGTGGAAGAAGGCTACAACCCCAGCTACGGGGCCCGTCCTCTGCGTCGGGCAATTATGCGGTTACTCGAAGATAGTTTAGCAGAAGAAATTCTGTCTGGACGGATCAAAGAAGGGGATACGGCGATGGTTGATGTGGATGAAAATGCTCAAGTGGTGGTGTTCCAAAGTACCACCAGTCGGGAGTTGTTACCCCAAGGTGCTGAGTCTTAATCCGGTTTAATTATATCTTTTCTTAAACCCCTTGCCTAACCATCGAGGGGCTTTTTTTGTTGTTGGGCTTTAGCCCAATTTTCTATGTTAGGACGTTCTTAATTGCTTCCTCCTTCTTCTGTTACAAAATCGTTAAATAAGTTTCTGTTGGACTGATGGGTAACGCCTTCAGTGTTTGATTTTTTAAGTCAATTTCTAACCCCAAAGCTTCTAAAGGTATGACTCCTAAAAGAGCATCTTTACCTCCTGGTAATTCTAAGCACTCAAATGTTCCTTCCCGCTCAAACATTGATATTTTGGCATCTTGGAAAATTCGGGCTTTACCAATACCCATGGCGGTGGCTACGTCTACTTCTTTTAGGAGTTTTAGCCCCAGTTTGGCGATCGCATCTTCTGGTAAACATAGGGTAGTTGCACCCGTGTCTACTAATACATTTTTGAGGGTAATTGAGCGAATTTGCTCTAGTAAAATTGTCCCATCTTCTGCTCGAATTTGGTCGGCGCGGTTAGTAATTGTTAGAGTGGCGAAAACTTTTCCCATTTCATTGTTGCGTTGAATTTGCATATTTTTCTCCTACTTAAGAGTTGGAGTTATGGCGTCTTTATAATTGTAACTTCTTTTGACGGCGATCGCGTAGGATCAAGAAACCCGGTTTCTATGGTTTAAAATAGGAATTGTGTTGCAGTTGGTATTAAAACAGTGTTGGAATATCCCCTTTTGCTTTTAGTTGATGGTCATTCGTTGGCGTTTCGCTCCTATTATGCCTTTGGCAAAAGTCGCCAAGGGGGTTTACGCACCTCAACGGGTATTCCTACCAGTGTTTGTTTCGGGTTTTTTAAGTCCTTATTGGATGTGATGGCGAGTCATAAACCCGATTATTTAGCGATCGCATTTGACTTAAAACAGCCCACTTTTCGCCATGAGGCTGATGAAAATTATAAAGCAGATCGGACGGAAACCCCTGAAGATTTTATTGAGGATGTAGAGAATTTAAAACTATTATTACAAGCCTTTGACCTAACAATTATTACCGCCCCAGGTTATGAAGCTGATGATATTTTAGGGACGTTATCTTATAGGGGAAGTCAGGAAAACTATCGAGTTAAAATCCTATCGGGAGATCAGGATTTATTTCAGTTAATTGATATTGAAAAAAATATTAGTGTTTTACATTTAGAACCGGGTAAAGGTAGCAACCCTACGGAATTTTTAGCTGAACAGGTCTATCAGAAATTACAAATTTATCCCCATCAAGTAATTGATTATAAGGCATTATGTGGGGATAAATCTGATAATATTCCCGGGGTAAAAGGTATTGGGAAAACTACGGCGGTTAAATTATTAGGAGAATATCATTCTTTAGAAAATATCTATGCCAATATTGAAGATATTAAAGGAGCTACTCGCAAGAAATTAGAAGAAGGAAAACCGGATGCTGATCATTCTCAAACCTTAGCGCGCATTATTCAAGATGTACCCTTAGAAGTTGGTTTAGAAGATTTTAAATTACAAGGGTTTGATCAAGCTAAAATTCAACCAATTTTAGAACATTTACAATTGCAAACATTTTTAGATAAAATTAATCAAATTCAAAAACAATTTAAGGGTAATATTCAAGTACAAAAATCAGAAGATTCAATTAATATAGAAGAAGATACCAGTTTTTTTACCAAAGAAGAAACGGAAGTTTATCAACAACAAAAAATAGCAAATAATCCCGCATCTAAACTTAAATTGCATTTAATTCAAACCCCGGAAGCCTTAGAACAGTTAGTTGCTATTTTACAAAATCATACTGATGTTAATTATCCCGTGGCTTGGGATACGGAAACCACCTCTTTAGAACCCAGAGAAGCCGAATTAGTTGGAATTGGTTGTTGTTGGGGAACAGCACCAACGGATGTGGCTTATATTCCTTTAAATCATACCCAAGGAACTAATTTAGATAAAGCGGAAACTTTAAATATTTTACGTCCAATTTTAGAAAGCGATCGCTATCCGAAAACCTTTCAAAATGCTAAATATGATCGATTAATTTTTAGAGTTCATGGAATAGAATTAAAAGGCGTTGTCTTTGATCCGATGTTAGCAAGTTACATCTTAAATCCTGAAAATACTCATAATTTAATTGATTTAACTCGCAAATATTTAGGTTCAGAATTAACAGCACCGAGTTATAATGAATTAGTTCCCAAAGGAAAAACTATCGCCGATATTAATATTGCTCAAGTAGCCGAATATTGCGGAATGCAGGTTTATGTCACCTTTCAATTAGTTGATAAAATTAAAGCAGAATTAATCGACAAACCCCAATTAATCAAACTGCTAACGGACGTTGAACAGCCCTTAGAAGTGGTTTTAGCTGATATGGAATATGGGGGGGTGCATCTGGATATTGAATATTTGCAAACCTTAGCCGAACAATTAGATAAACAGTTAGAAATTACGGAAATTCAAGCCTATCAAGTAGCGGGAGAAAAATTTAATTTAGCTTCTCCCAAACAACTGAGTAAACTCTTATTTGAAACCTTAGAATTAAATACAAAAAAAACCCGACAAATCAAAACCGGATATTCAACGGATGTGAATGTTTTAGAAAAATTACAAGGAGATCATCCGATTATTGATATCATATTAGAACATCGAACCTTAGCCAAACTCAAGTCAACCTATGTCGATGCTTTACCCACATTAGTCGATGAAAACCAACGCATTCATACCAGTTTTAACCAAACTATTACCGCCACAGGAAGGTTATCTTCTTCTAATCCTAATTTACAAAATATTCCGATTAAAACTGAATTTTCTAGTAAAATTAGAAAAGCATTTATTACTGAACCAAACTGGTTATTAGTGTCAGCCGACTATTCTCAAATTGAACTGAGAATTTTAGCCCATTTAAGTCAGGAACCAATTTTATTAGCAGCCTATCAAAATAATCAAGATGTGCATACCGTTACCGCTAAGTTATTATTTGAAAAAGAAACCGTAACTCCAGAGGAAAGACGGTTAGGAAAAACAATTAATTTTGGCGTTATTTATGGGATGGGGGCGCAAAGGTTCGCCCGGGAAGCAAAAGTTAGTAGTACGGAAGGTAAGATATTTATTGAACGATTTAATCAACGGTATTCTCAGGTTTTTGCCTATTTAGAAAGGGTGAAAAAACAAGCAATTTCTCAAGGATATGTAGAAACTATATTGGGAAGAAGACGTTATTTTGATTTCCAAGGAGATAGTCTTCAAACCTTAAAAGGAGTTGATATTAATGAGATTGATTTAACCCAATTAAAGAAAAAAATAGGTCAAAATGATTCCCAACTATTAAGAGCCGCTGCTAACGCCCCCATACAGGGTTCCAGTGCTGATATTATTAAAATGGCTATGGTACAAGTACATCAACTTTTAAGCCAATATCAATCTCAATTAGTGTTACAAGTTCATGATGAATTAGTCTTTGAAATTCCCGAAACGGAATGGGAAGAAATTCAACCACAAATTAAAACAATTATGGAACAAGTGCTTCCCTTAAGTGTTCCTTTAGTTGTAGATATTCACGCTGGACAAAATTGGAAAGAAGCCAAATAAATTAAATACAGGACTGACCTATGTAGGGGTAATTCATGAATTAGCCCTACAGATAGAATTATATCCCGAAATTTGCGGAAGTAATGAAATAGGAAGTGTTGTTAAGTGTTAGGCCTTATATCTTAGAAATAAGGCCTAATCACCTAATCACAACTTTTAAAACTATGAAAAAATCAGGTAAAAAACCTTGGCAAGTTGCTTTTTTTCTCTATTTTATGTTATTATTTTTAATTGTAATTACAGCCAATGGGGGAAATTTACCCTACAATTTCTTAGGGAAAATTCCTAATTATGATATCTATGGACATTTTATTTTATATGGAATAGCCTCTTTTTTAAGCCATTTAGCTTTAGGAGGAAAAAAGATTATAATTGATCAGATTTTCATTCCCCTAGGGCCATTTTTATTTACCCTGGTAACCATTGCTGAAGAAATCTCACAAATTTATTTACCCCATCGTACCTTCAGTATCGTTGATTTGAATGCCAGTTTAATTGGGATTATTGTATTTTATTATCTAGCAGAATTATGGATTTTTTATCATAAAAAAAGACTGCGGGAATAAAATTGCCCTTGCTTATTCAACTCAATTGTGAGAAAATTCAAAACATCCCAAACGGGGAATTTAGTTTTATTAAAATAGCATTATCCCTTAACCCCATGACCCATTCTAGCCCTATTAACAATATTCCTGAGTCTACTTGGAGTCGCCCCATTGGTTTAGGGTGGGAAAAACCGTATACCGTCCGCTACGCCAGTAATTTAGATGATGGCCCTTGGCACGGAATGCCTTTAGGTGGGTTGGGTGCGGGTTGTATTGGACGGTCTTCTCGGGGTGATTTCAACCTTTGGCATTTGGACGGGGGGGAACATATTTTTAAGACACTTCCCGCCTGTCAATTTAGCGTTTATGAAGAAATAAATGGCAAGAAAAAAGCTTATGCCTTATCAACAGAATCCCCTGAAGATGGAAGTTTATCGGCGTGGAATTGGTATCCAAATCAACAAGAAAATGGAACCTATCATGCTTTATATCCCCGCAGTTGGTTTGTTTATGAAAATGTTTTTTCCGCCCAATTAAGTTGTGAACAATTTTCTCCAGTTTGGGCAAAAAACTATCAAGAAAGTAGTTATCCGATCGCAGTTTTTGAATGGACTGCCCATAACCCCACGGATGAACCGATTACATTAAGTATATTATTAACTTGGGAAAATACTATCGGCTGGTTTACTAATAGTTTAGCTAGTCCAGAAGTGAAGGTTAGAGATGATGGCAGTCCGGTATATGAATATCAACCAAACTGGGGAAATAGTGCCGGATGTTGTAATCATTTAGTAGAAGATTTTCACCGCATAGGGTGTTTGATGACTCGCTTAAGCGTCAATGAAGATGTGCAGGAAGGAGACGGACAAATTGCGATCGCAACTATTACAAATCCCGCCGTTGAAGTGTATGATCAAACCCGTTGGAACCCCACAGGAAATGGGGAAGATATTTGGCAATGTTTTTCAGAAGATGGCACACTTTTAGACCAAGAAAATGATCAACCAGCCAAGGTCGGTGAACGAATTGCAGTGGCTTTAGCGGTTAAATTTACAATTAGACCAGGAAAAACCAGAAAAATTCCCTTTTATTTAGCTTGGGATTTACCGATTACTGAATTTGCATCGGGAATTAATTATTATCGTCGTTATACTGATTTTTTTGGTCGCAATGGTCGCAATGCTTGGTCAATGATTCGCACGGCGATGAAACATTCTGACACCTGGCGAGAAAATATTGAACTTTGGCAAAACCCAATTTTACAGCGTCAAGATTTACCGAATTTGTTTAAAATGGCACTGTTTAATGAGTTATATTTATTAACCGATGGGGGCGCGATTTGGAGCGCGGCGGATGAACGTGATCCCATGGGACAATTTGGAGTTTTAGAATGTTTAGATTATCGCTGGTATGAAAGTTTAGATGTCCGATTATATGGATCATTTTCTCTATTAATGTTGTGGCCGGAGTTAGAAAAATCTATCTTAATTGCCTATTCCCGCGCAGTTTCTCAAGGGGATAATACCCCGCGAATTATTGGTTATAATCAGGCTTCAGCGATTAGAAAAGCCGTGGGTGCAACCCCCCACGATTTGGGCGCGCCGAATGAACATCCCTGGGAAAAAACTAATTATACCAGTTATCAAGATTGTAATTTATGGAAGGATTTACCCTGTGATTTTGTCCTACAAGTTTATCGAGATTTTCTATTAACAGGTGCAACGGATTATGAGTTTTTAAAAGATTGTTGGTCAGCTATGGTTGAAACTATCAATTATCTGAAAACTTTTGATCTTGATCAAGATTCTATTCCCGAAAATAGTGGCGCACCGGATCAAACTTTTGATGATTGGAAATTACAGGGAATTAGTGCCTATTGTGGAGGCTTATGGTTAGCCGCACTAGAAGCAATGATTGCCATGGGAAAACTGTTAGAAAAAGAAACCGTTACACCTTCCCCTAATACGGTGATTCCCCTCTATCAAACTTGGTTAGAAACGGCTAAACCTTTGTATCATAAAACCCTCTGGAATGGTGAATATTATCGTTTAGATAGTGGTAGCGGTTCCGATGTGGTGATGACGGATCAATTATGTGGTCAATTCTATGCTAAACTATTAGAATTACCGGATATTGTTCCTGCTGATTGCACAATTTCAGCTTTAAAAACCGTTTATGATTCCTGTTTTAAAAAGTTTCATAACGGACAATTTGGAGCCGCCAATGGAGTTAGACCCAATGGAGAAGCTGTTAACCCGAAAGATACTCACCCCTTAGAAGTTTGGACAGGAATTAATTTTGGTTTAGCTGCCTTTTTCCTACAAATGGGAATGAAAGCGGAAGCATGGGAATTAACCGAAGTTGTGGTTAAACAAATCTATGAAAATGGGTTACAATTTCGCACTCCAGAAGCAATTACCGCCGCCGGAACTTTCCGCGCCAGTCACTATTTAAGGGCGATGGCAATTTGGGCAATTTATTACCAATATAATAATCCTAATTGAGTGAAAAACTAACCCCAAATTGAGTTAATTCCAAAAAATAGATATTACAACTAGGATTTTTCTATGATTCAAGCTATCCCCAAAACCGTAACCTTTGATGAGTTTATTACTTGGTATCCAGAAAATTCAGGATGTCACTATGAATTACATAATGGAGCTATTATAGAAATGCCTAAACCCACGGGCAAACATTCACGAATTGCTGGTTTTTTGATCGCTGAACTTAACTTTGAAATCAGACGACTCAAACTTCCCTATTTTATTCCTAAAGAATGTCTGATTAAATCTGTTCGTGATCAGTCTGGGTATGAACCAGATTTGATTATTATTGATGAAAAACAGGTTAATAATAATCCTCGATGGGAAAAAGAATCAATTATTACTCAAGGTAATTCTATCCCTTTAGTTGTAGAAGTTGTTTCTACTAATTGGAGTGATGATTATGCGTTAAAACTAGAAGAATACGAACTTTTGGGAATTGATGAATACTGGATTGTGGATTATTTAGGGCTGGGGGGAAGACGATTTATTGGCACTCCTAAACAACCGACTCTTTCTGTTTACCAGCTTATGGAAGGAGAGTATCAAGTCCAACAATTTCGAGACGATCAACGGATTGAATCGCGAATTTTTCCAGAATTAAGTTTAACCGCTTTGCAGGTTTTTCAGGCGGGTCAGCTTTAAATAAAATCGTTAAACTATAATACCAAAATATGATAACTTAAATAGGACTTACGCATGGGGCCTCAGAAACCGGGTTTTTTAGAGAATCTGTTGGTTAAAACGAAGTATTTTCGTAAAAAAACCCGGTTTCTTTGGTTGGGTGCGTAAGTCCTGTTAAAAAAAGTATTTTGGCGATCGCAACTTGAAACAAAAACAACCCTCTAGTTACAAAAAATTAATTCCCTATATTCGTACCCAAGGTCAAACGATTACTAAAGCCTTAGTTTGTACGATTGCTTTTACCGTATTTTGGCCGTTATTAGCCTGGTTAGCAGGACAAATGGCGGGTTATATTGGTCGGGGAGATGTGAGCGCCATTGCTCAATTAGCAGGAGTAGCTGCGGTGGTTTTCTTAGTCAGAGGAGCGGTACAATACGGTCAAGATACCTTGATGGCTAGAGCGGCTTTAACGATTGTTTTGGAATTAAGAAAACAGGTATATCGTCATTTACAACAACTGAATATTGGGTATTTTGAAACCGCAAAAACTGGAGATCTCGCCTATCGTCTGACGGAAGATATTGACCGAATTGGGGAAGTGATTAATAAATTTTTCCATCAGTTTATCCCCTGTATTTTGCAGTTAATTGTAGTTTTGGGATATATGATTTATCTTAACTGGCAATTAACCCTAGCTACTTTAATTATAGCCCCATTTATGGCGGTATTAATTGGTTGGTTTGGAGAAAAATTATTAACCTTTACTCGCCATAGTCAAAACCGAGTTTCTAATTTAGCATCTTTATTAACGGAAGTCTTTAGTGGTATTCGTTTAGTCCAAGCATTTGCCGCCGAAGATTATGAAATTAATCGCTTTAGTATCGAAGCCGAACAAAACCGCAAAGCTAAATATTTAGCCGAACAAATTAAGGCTTTACAATTTGTAGTTGTAGGCTTTTTAGAAGCCATGAGCGTGATTTTATTATTCTTTTTGGGGGGATGGCAAATTTCCCAGGGGAATTTAACTGGGGGCGGATTTATTAGTTATGTGGCCGCGGTGGCATTATTAATCGATCCCATATCATTAACTACCAGTAATTATAGTGATTTTAAACAGGGTCAGGCTTCATGTGATCGCATTTTTGAACTCTTAGATGTGCAGCCAACTGTTATTGAAAAAACCGGTGCTTTTATTTTACCCCATGTCACCGGAAAAGTCGAATATTCTAACGTTAGTTTTACCTATCCTAAAACCGATTTTTCCCAAAGCCAGGAAGATAATAAACCCGTTTTAGAAAATTTGAACTTATTTGTTAAATCGGGGGAAATGGTGGCTTTGGTGGGGCCGTCAGGGGCCGGAAAAACCACCTTAGTTACTCTGTTACCTCGATTTTATGACCGCCAATCAGGAACGATTAAAATTGATGATATTGATATTCAGGATGTCACCTTAAAAAGTCTCCGGCGACAAATTGGCATTGTCCCCCAAGATATTACTTTATTTTCGGGAACCATTGCTCAAAATATTGCCTTTGGTCAATCCTATTATGATTTAAAAGACGTGGAAAATGCAGCAAAAATTGCTAATGCCCATGCTTTTATTATGCAGTTTCCTAATGGATATCAAACCCTTGTTGGGGAACGTGGCGTTAATTTGTCGGGGGGACAACGACAAAGAATTGCGATCGCCAGGGCCGTATTATTAGACCCTAGAATCTTAATTTTAGATGAAGCCACATCCGCCCTAGATTCCGAGTCAGAAGCCCTAGTTCAAGAAGCCTTAGAACGATTAATGCAGGAGCGAACCGTGTTTATCATTGCCCACCGTTTAGCCACCGTTAGACGGGCAACTCGGATTTTAGTATTAGAACAGGGTAAAATTGTGGAATCAGGAACCCATCAACAGCTATTAGAAAAAGGCGATCGCTATGCCCAATTTTATGCTCAACAATTTGATTCATAAATTCAAAATAGGAGGTATAAATGGAACAAAATCCTGATCCAGATGATGCAAATTTTAAGCGCCAAGTCCAAAAAATGCACCAAATTACTGTTTATAGCCGATGGCTAATAATCGGTTTTTTTTGGATTACTATTGCACCTTTGAGTTTATGGGCACTACGAGCAGAAATAGTCCTTTGGCAAGCTCATTTTACTTGGTCAGCCGTTCGCTATGGTTTAGCCTATAACCGTCTTGCTGCTATGGGTTTGGGGTTATGTATTGGCACAACAACAGCCACATTAGTTTGGCATAGTCGCAATATTTTGTTCGGAGTTTCTCCCGCCTATCAAAAACGTTTAGAACAGCAGGTGTTTAAAATTCTTAAACAGGGGAATACCCATCCTTTTTGGAAGTGGGTTACTTCGACTAAGGACTAAGCTCTATTAACAACAGAATTCAAGTCCTTCAGCCCTATGTGACTTTTAAACTTTCAACTAGCCAGTTAAATTTTGCTTGAGCTAAGGCTAGAAATTCCTGGGTATGTTGACTAAATTCATCGGTTTCGGGTTGATCTTCTATTTCTATGAAATCAGTATATCCTAAACGACGAATAGTGCCCCGCATTCGACTAGCTAAACACAGAGATAAACCTTGATAAAATCGGGCTGCAAATTTAGCATCACTGTGTAATTTACTATTGAGTTCAAATCGAGAAATTGCTAAAACTTGAGTAGTTTCCAAGGCTTTCACCGTTGCTAAAGGTGGCCGACTGTCAATAAAAGAAATTTCTCCTACCACTTCTCCTTTAATAATTTGGGCTAATTCTCGATCCTCATTTGCACCGATTACCACACTTAACAATCCACTTAATACAAAATATAACGCATTAATCGGACGTCCTTCATAAATTAGCCTTTCCCCAGGGGGAATTATTTCTAGCTTGGCTTTATTGACAACCCAATGTAAATCATCATCGCTTAATCCACCAATAAGAAAAAGTGCTTTTTCTGTTTTATTAGTCATTCCTCAATCATATTCCTCATAGTTTTTACGTAGTAAATACAACCCGATTTTTCTAAAATAACAGTCTTGACACTTAACATAATCAGATCTAAGGTCTTGTGGATGGGAGAAACAGCCCTAAATTCCTTTAAACGGTCTAAAGGAGAATTCATTCTATTATAATCATAGGTCAGAGTTTTGTCTAAACTTTAATCGGAATTGTCAAAGATTAGTTTTTCCTTTTGTTGTATCAACTCATATTCTATGAAAAATAGTGATTCCTCGGATCAATTACCATCGACCGATCCCCCCAATGGTCAACCCTTACCCTCGATTAACTTATTGACCATGTTTCGCTTAGGTCTGTTTCAAATGGGATTAGGGATTATGTCTTTGTTGACCCTGGGAGTAATTAACCGAATTATGATTGATGAGTTAAAAGTTCCAGCGTTTGTGGCGGCGGGGGCGATCGCCATGCACCAATTTGTCTCCCCGGCTAGGGTCTGGTTTGGTCAGATGTCCGACGCCAAACCGTTATGGGGATATCATCGTAGTAGTTATGTTTGGATTGGGTTAATTTTATTTACCAGTATGGCATTTTTAGCCCTGCAAGTGGTTTGGCCATTAGGTGCGAGTATTCAAAGTAATGGATTCAATGGAATTGCCTATTTATGGGCAGTTTTATTGGCATTAATTTTTGCCGGATATGGTTTAGCTTTAAGTGCAAGTTCCACACCCTTTACTGCCCTATTATTTGATATTTCCGATGAAAATAATCGTTCTAAATTAGTCAGTATTGTTTGGTCAATGTTGATGGTGGGAATTGTGATTGGAGCGATTATTAGTTCCAGAATTCTTGATCGTCCCGAACTTTGTGGTGCAGATCTGATAGTTGATAATCCCATCACCACACCAATAGCAACAAATTTACCTCAATTACAAGCCTCTGTTAATTTGTTATTTATTATCATCCCATTAATTGTAATTGGTTTATCGTTTCTAGCAACTATTGGTATTGAACGCAAATTTTCTCGCTACAAATTGCGCTCAACCATTCTTGAAAGAGAAGATCAAATTACCTTTAGTCGCGCCCTTAAAGTTCTCACCGCCAGCCGCCAAACCGGGTTGTTTTTTAGCTTTTTATTGGTAATGACTATTAGCTTATTTATGCAGGATGCAGTGTTAGAACCATACGGGGGTGAAGTGTTTGGAATGTGTGTTTCTGAAACTACTAAATTAAATGCGTTTTTTGGGATAGGAACTTTAGTCGGAATTGCGTCAACCGGATTTTTAATTATTTCCCGGTTTGGTAAAAAAAATACGGTTAAAATCGGTTGTATCGGAGTCTCAATTTGTTTATTATTTTTGATTGTGGCGGGTTTTTATGCTGATACTGGATTTTTGAAAGGGGCGTTATTATTATTTGGTTTCAATTCGGGAATTTTGACGGCGGGAGCAATTAATTTAATGTTAGATTTAACCTTAGCTGAAACCGCCGGAACCTTTATTGGAGCTTGGGGTTTAGCTCAAGCCATGGCCCGGGGATTAGCCACGGTTTTAGGGGGAGTAATTTTAGATTTAGGACGGGCAATATTTGAGGTTCCTTTCCTAGCCTATGGTTCAGTTTTTGCAGTACAAGCTGTGGGTATGATTTTAGCAATTTTATTATTAAATCCTGTGAATATTCGAGAATTTAATGAAACAGCTAAACAAGCAATCGCCAATGTTTTAGAACAAGAAATTGATTAATTGTAGAGACGTGCCATGGCACGTCTCTACACTGATTATTACCATAAACCCCGAACAGGCTTTTCTCCCCCTAGAGGGCGACAATTACCATAGAGAACTTTACAAACATCGTTAATTTTATCTTGATTGAGTAGGGGAGTTTTAAACCCTTGGAATAATGGCCCTGTAATGATCGTCTCATATTCTTGTTTAGTCATGCGTTGAATCGAAATTTGAGACAACTTTAAATTAGACGTTAAACTAGAAACTTTTTGCCCTGCCTCAATAGTGATCGGGTTAGGATTATTCGGATCATTTGGTGATGATAAGAGAATTTTACCTTCTAAAACCCGAATCGTTCCCGTACTAACATTAGTTTGATTATTTTTATCAACATTTAACACATAGGTTGTACCTTGAACTCCGGTGGCAAACCCTAAAATACAACCATTAGCAGGGCCAGAAGCAATTAAAACTCCTTCTTGGACTTCCGCACATTGACCGACCGTAATCTTAGAATTTTCCGCCATTCTGCCATTAGCACCCGTATTAAAATCAATTTGAGCGCGAGCTTTTTCAGTTCTAATTTCCTGTCCTAATGTCGCTTTTTCCTTAACTTCAGCCACTTGATCTTCAATAAATACTTGATTATTATTACCAATAATATCCGTCAAAGTAGCCAGATTAATTTGCGCTAAAGCCGGAAAATTAACTAAAGATAGTCCTCCAATTAAACCCAAAACTTTGCTTAGGTTTAAAAAGCGATTCTGACGATTGACTTCCGGTTTTAAATTCAACTTCAACTGCATTTTCATAGTCCTTAATTCAAAAATAGATTAATCCTAGTCAACACCCCTTAAATTAACCCCTTTACCCGATTCAGAATAAAAGGGGCAATGTCATTAACTGATAGAATATGTTGGGCTGCACCTAAAGCGATCGCCTCTGCGGGCATTCCAAAGACCACACAACTGTCTTGGTTTTGGGCAATTGTTAACCCACCCTGATCGGAAATAGCTTTCATGCCATCGGCCCCATCCCGTCCCATTCCGGTTAACAAAATCCCCACCGCACTAGAACCATAACACTCAGCAACGGACTCTAAAGTTTTTGTCACCGCCGGACGATGACCAGCCAATGGAGGTGCATTTGAATAGGAAAACCGACCCGTGCGGCTAAATTCTAAATGGTGTCCGTCTGGGGCAAAATAAACCGAGCCCGCCTGGGGAAGTTCGCCGACCATGGCGATTTTAATTGATAAATGGCATTCCCCATTTAACCAACTGACTAGCCCAGGTAGAAAGCCTTCACTAATATGCTGAACACAAACAATAGGAACGGGAAAATTACTAGGAAATTGTGTCAAAATTGTATGTAAGGCTTGGGGGCCACCCGTTGATGCACCAATCGCCAGCATTTTAATCGTTTTAGAAGATAGAGGCAAAACCCTTGGAGATTCAGTCGTCCAGGGTGGGGGTGAAGACAAAATGGTTCTGTTTATGGGTGCAGGGGGAGTCATAGACAGGCGGTTGTCACTGACCGGGGGTTGGGATTTACGATGTTTAGTAAAAACTTTGACACCCGCAAGCACTTTAATTTTTTGAATTAACTCCTGTCCGATCAATTCATAATCGGAAGCTAAACCCGTTTTGGGTTTGGGAAACACATCAATAGCCCCGGCATTTAACAGTTGAAAAACATTTTGAGTATCATCGGATTGAACCGAAGCACTGATCACCAAAATCGGACGAGGATAAATTACCATGACTTCCTGGATAAATTCCAGTCCGTTCATTTGGGGCATATGAAAATCCGTACAAATCACATCCGGTTGCACCGTGGGCACTAATGTTAATGCTTCCTTTCCGGTTCGAGCCGTTCCTACAACACTAATCTCGGTGGAAGTTGATAAAATTCGTTTTAGAATAATTAAAGCAACAGCCGAATCTTCAACTAGGAGAACTCGAATTGGCATTTTACAGTGAGTCACTTGTGGGATGTGGGGTGTTCCTAATTATACTAATCTTTTGAGAGTTTCTATCAGAACTTCTTGATTGAAAGACGCCTTAGTAATATGGGCATTTGCCCCGACTTCCGCGCCTTTGCGTTTATCTTCATCGGAAGCTAGAGAAGTCACCAGAATAATCGGTAGTTCACTATATTCCTGATTTTGTCTAATTTTGGTGACTAAACTTAACCCATCCAAATTAGGCATCTGGATGTCCGAAACCACCGCATCAAAAGAACGAGTGCTGAGTTTATTAAACCCATCTGATCCATCCACGGCGGTCACCACTTCATAACCAGCGGCTTCTAAAATTCGTTTTTCTTGAGTCCGAGTCGCGATCGAATCTTCTACTAATAAAATCACCGGTTTAACGGGGGAATTCTCCTGCTCCTGAATCCTTAAACTTGAGCGGGCGACGGGGGAACTAATCACACCCGCCTGTTTGCGAATGGATTTAATTAAATCTTGAGGACTTAAAATAATACAGACTTCCCCCGTGCCTAAAATCGTAGCTCCCGCCACATTTCTGACCCGTTTTAATAATTGGCTTTGGGGTTTTAAAACCACATCCTGCTCATCAATTAAAGCATCAACAAACAATCCTAATTTTTCTTCCCCTACTTTTAAAATAATGCAGGGTGAAGCCGCATCCATCGTTACAGAATTGGGATTTCTTTGCATAAAAGATGGGGACATCGAAACTTGAGATTTTGATTCTTTAGTCACCGCAGATTGCAGTTGAAATTGAGCAGGAGTCCAACGAATTTCTAATAAATCAGCTAGTTGAGCTACGGAAATCGGTTGATCTTCAAAAACAATGGTTTCTCGACCTTCAATGGCAAAAATTTCATTCGCCTGAACCAGTCGCGTCATTTGGACAAATTCCACGGGAATGGCATAGGAAATCCCTTGAACTGATACAATTAAAACATGGGCTGTTGCTAAGGTAGTTCCTAATTGAATCCGAAATAAACAACCCTGATTTGGGGAAGATTCAACTTGAATAATACCTTTTAAACGTTCAACATTGGTTCGCACCACATCCATTCCTACCCCCCGTCCCGATACTTGTGTCACCACAGTTCGGGTGGTAAAACCTGGGGCAAAAATTAAGCCATGGATTTGTTGCACAGTCATTCCTAATAATTCTTCCGACTGACAAATTCCCCGTTTTAAAGCAGTTTGTTTGATTTTTTCGATATCTAATCCTCGACCATCATCACAAACTTCTAAGACAATATGGGTCGCGGTTTGATACCCACGCAACTCGATTTTGGCGATCGCCAATTTCCCTAATTTTTTCCGTTCTTCTGGGGTTTCAATCCCATGATCAATCGCATTTCTTAAAATGTGCATCAACGGATCTTTCATTTCTTCTAAAATCCGTTTATCCGCACGGGTTTCTCCACCAGAAATCACTAATTCAATTTCTTTTCCCTGTTGCCGAGCTAAATCCCGTACCATGCGCGGAAACAAATTAAAAATAGTTGATAGGGGTAATAAACGTAAGGTTCTAACCCCATCTTCGAGTTCATCGCTAATAATATCTAAACGGGCTATATCTTCAGAAAAAGTATTTCTAAGTTGATTAATTAAAGTTCCTAACTGTTCTAAACGTTCCGTACTGCGATGATAATAATTTTGCAATTGCCCCATGGTTCCTTTTCCAGAAACATGACGATTAAGATTATTTTCTAGGTCATGAACCACAAACCGATTTACAAAAGCATCTCGACTCCATTCTTCCCATAAACTTACCAGGTCTTCAATTTCATTTAACCGATGGGCTATCCGAATTTTAGTAACGGTTAATTCCCCCGTTTGAGTCATTAACCCATCTAAATTCCGGGTAGGGACTCGAATGGTTTCGATTTTATAAGTAGAGTCGCGATCGGTTTTCACCGGAGCTGTAGCATTCATCGGCTCGGCCACGGTCGTCACCAGAATAGCCGTTTCATCTGGTTCGGGGGCAGGTTCGGGGGCAGGTTCGGGGGCACCGGAGGCAGGTTCGGGGGCACCGGAGGCGGGGGGCGCAGGTTCTGGGGGTAATGTCGGTATGGCTGAAATTGCGTTGGTAGGTGTTTCGGGTTTGGCTCCCATCAGATAGGCTAAACTATGAAAAGCATTAATCTCACAGGGTTCTCCTGTAACCGCCGCATAAACCAACTGACGAATCGCATCAATACCATAGGAAATCCGATCTACTAAATCCACCGTGAGAGTCGTTTCCTGACGTTTTAAGCCGCCTAATAAATGTTCAATTTGATGGGCTAAAGTGGCAACATCCTTAACCCCTAACATCCCCGCATCTCCTTTGAGACTATGGGCTTCTCGTAATAATTCTTCCAGTTTAGCCGGATCATGGGGATTTTTTTCCAGATATAACAATCCCTCATCTAAATTCTGTAAATGTTCTTCACTAGCGGTTTTAAAAACTTCCCGGAGTTCGTCATCTTCAATCATCATAATTTTTTGATCCTGTAACTTGCATCCAATTTTGACCGATTAAACCAGAGTTTGGAGATTTTTTGCAGTTTTATTTAACTTTTTAACCCCTTGTTTTGTTTGGTTAATACTGGCTACAATTTCTGTATTAAACAATTGAATTTAAGTTTAACGCGACTTCATTTAATTTTTCCATTCCTATTTTAGCTTGACTTAATCCATTAGCTGTTTCACCGACGCCCTGACTTAAAGCATTCATTGCATCTAAAACCTGTGCAATCGCGATCGCTTGTTGTTTAACATTAAGGGAAATTTGCTGATTATTCAAGACCACATTATTCACGGCTTCGGAAACTCCAGTAAAAGTATCCGCCGTTTCTCGGGTTAGTTTTGCATTATATATGACAGTTTTTGTTCCTGCTTCCGTTGCCATTACCGTTGAATTAATTGCAGTTAGAATATTCGCAACCAGGGTATTAATTCTAAAAGCAGATTTTTTACTTTCATCCGCTAGTTTTCTGATTTCGGTGGCGACAACTGCAAATCCTTTCCCATGTTGTCCGGCTCTAACCGCTTCTACTGAAGCATTTAGGGCTAACATATTTGTTTGATTAGCTAGATCACTGACCAATTCAGAAATATTCCCAATTTGGTTTGTTTGTTCACTTAAATGGATAATTTGTTGGGCGATCGCTTCAACTTTTTGCTGAAGATTTTCCATGCCTTCTAAGGTACTATTGACCGCTTCTTTTCCTGCTTCTGTTAATCCTAAAGCCTGTCGGGCTCCATAGGTTGCTGACTCAGCTTGTTCTGCCGTTGATTTAGATGAAGCACTCAATTCATCCATGGTTGCTGTGGTTTCATGTACAGAACCTGCCTGTTGATTTGCTGTTCGCTCTTGTTCCGCGAGGGTAGCGGCAATTTCGGTGGAAGAAGTGGCTATCACTTGGGTGGCTTGATGGATAGTTCCGCTAATATTAACCGCAATTAATAAAGCAGTAATTACAACCGTAACTAAAATTAGAAATGCTCCAATTACTAACAAATATAATAACCCTTCTAGGGCTTCTTTTGTTTTGGTTCTTTCCTGATTTAAAATATTGGCTTCCGTTGTCGTAAATTCAGTGCTAATCCGATCAAAATCTTCCACATACTGAGTCCCCATTTTGGCTTTTTCAATCGCTTCAGGTAATTTTCCTTGATTAATCAGTACAAAAGCCTGCTGGCTGATTTGATCATACTGATTCACTAAGTTATTTAGTGTTTCTAAGCGTTGTTTTTGCTCGGGACGATAAACTAAAGATTCTAGGGCTTTCGAGGCTTCCCGATAGGCAATTAAAGAGGCATTATATTCATTAATAAATTCTTTATTTCTCAGGCCGATGTATCCTCTGAGGCTGCGAATCATCCCTTGAGAACCCCGATCTATTTCGTTGACTTTCAAAATCACTTCTTGAACTCGTTCAGCTTCTTTGAAAATCGTGGATACCTGATTGATATTGGCATAAACTAACCCGGTTAGTCCCATGAATAAAAGCACAGGTATGCTATATCCTAATAGTAATTTTTCCCTTAGTTTTAAATCGTTAAACATATATTTTTTTTAGGTTGACTATAAAATTTGTCAAGGGGGCATGAATCGGTAGATTAAACTTCTTGATCAACAAATAATTCCCCTTGAGTCATGATTTTTGCTACATTCAGAATACTCATGATTTTATCTTGATAGAAGGCTGTCCCCTGTAAGTATTCATCCTGTTTGAGATGAACCGCCGTGGGAATGGTTTTAATCTCCGACTCTTTTAAGTATATGACATCAAAAATTCCTTCTACTATAATTCCAGCCACAATATCATTAATTTTAACAATCATAGCCTTAGAGAATACCTGGGAGGTTTGTAAAGGCAAATTTACTAAGCCCCGAATATTTACTAAGGTTAATATTTCTCCGCGTAAGTTCATATTTCCCACAATATGAGGAGGAGTACAAGGAATTGGTGTGACATGATGAATGTCTGTAAATTCTCGGATAATTTCTAAGTTAACCCCAAAATATTCTCCATTTAAACAAATCACGGCTAAAGGAACTAACCCGGCAAAATCTTGGCTATCAATAGAACGTCTTAAATTTTTAGCTCGTTGTTGAAAAATTATCCGTTCTTCTGGGGTGGAATTAGGAGAGAAAATATAATTTTGTACTTTTTTTAGGTTGTGTTTTCTGGAGGAATCTCCCTGGATATGGGGTTGATGATCTTCGAGATTTATTTCTTCTAAATTAAAATCTGGGAGAGAGTGAGTAATATATTGGATCAGGGTTTCTGGATTTAAAATCATCACCAAATGTTCATCAACTTGAGCCACACCTTGCAGATAATAGGAAGGGTGAAGCTGATCAAATGACCGTTGAAAGTTATCAGTTAATTCAGTTTTAATGACATCGGTATTAATTGTTTTAACTTCGGAAACTTGAGTGACAATAATTCCGAGTCTAATGTGATTAAATCTTAAAATAATCACGCTATCTGATACCGCATAATTCGGCTCAGGATAGCCTAATCTAATGGTTAAATCAATCACGGGAAGTAACTCCCCTCGCAAATTAATTAAACCTACTAAATCAGCAGGTGCGGAGGGAATTGGAGTTAATTCGGGTAGGAAAAAAATTTCTTCAACCACGGAAGCCATAATTGCATAACACATAGACTTCAGTGTAAAAATTAAATAAGCCATAATCAGTTATCAGTAAAAATTTATCAGTAAACAGCCAATCATCAACAGTCAATAGCTAAATGTTTATTTTCCAGAAAAACAATTAAATCCTTAGCCATCACTCCTTCCCAATGTTCAATTTTGATTGTCGGAGGTAAGGATTTGAGTAGAGCTAAAGCTGTACTATACATTTTAGCTGCTCTGGTGTGATCTTTTTCTTGTTCATAAATTGATGCCAGTTCCAGATAGGCTGGAATTGAGGAGGGAAGCAGATAAATGATTCGTTTGGACAATAATTTTGCCCCGACCAAATCCTCCTGTTCCTGAGCGATATGCAAGAGTAAATAATAAGGTAAGATCGATAAAGAATCTATTTCAATCGCTTTTTTACAGCAGGATATAGCTTGTTCATATTCTCCTAGATTTGCCCATGCTTGTGCTAATAAATAATAAGCATCAAATTTAGTGGCGGATTTTAGGTTATAATTTTCGTTTCTTTGTTTTTTTTCTGCGCTGGTCAAATCGGGATTTTTTAAATAATAATTAGGGGTTTGAAGAAATTGTTCAGCTTTTTGAATAGCGGCTTGATACTGTTTATTTTTAAAATATCTTTTTGCTTCTTCTAGGCTTTTTTGAGGTAACTTCACAACTTCGGATTGATGATGCTCTTTTTGGTTGATTTTTGGGTGTTGCTCCTGATGGTTTTGAGCAGAATACAATAAATTATCCCAACGATAATCCCGATCGCCGATCAAGTTTTTGGGTGGAGTTAAGGATTCTTTGAATAAACCTATCGGTCGTTGATAAATCATGGACTCGGGATAAATTTTTGATTCAAATTTTTCCATGCTTTCTGTCCCTTGTAATTCCGCATGACCAGTAATTAAATAGCCTCCTGGTTTTAAAACATCAAAAAACTTAGAAACTACTTGATTAATATAGTGTTTTTCAAAATAAACAAAAACGTTTCGACAAATAATTAAATCCACATCTTGAATTGGGGTATAATCAGGATAACAATAGGCGTCTTTAACTAAATTCAAATTAAAAAATTTCACCGGACTTTGAATTAATGAATTAATTTTCCAATCCTCTCTTTTTTGTACAAAATATCGATTTCTCAGTTCTAAGTCAACCATACGGAAAGACCAAGCCGTATATAAGCCTTGACTGGCTTTTTTTAAGGCTTCTTCATTCACATCAGTTCCCAAAATCTGAAGGTTCCAACTTCCCCAGTCTGGGATTAACTGTTGAAGTAAAATAGACAGGGTATAGGGTTCTTCTCCCGTCGAACAACCGGCACTCCAAAGGGTTAGACTTTTCGTATTCTGTCGCGATGCAATTAATTCGGGTAAAACAATCTTTCGTAAAAGATTAATTTGACCTTGATCTCTAAAAAAATAAGTTTCTATTGTTGTAATTAAAGGAATTAATTGTTTCCATTCCTCTCGACTTTGGGAACTATTGCTACTTAATAAATTTAAGTAACTTTGAGGATGGGGTAGCTTTAAAAATTTAACTCTGATCTTGATTTTTTCGGCTAGTACACCGTAGTCCTGAAAGCGAATAGATAACCCGGTTTGACTTGTAATCAGCTTAATAAAAAGTTCTAGTAGTTCAGGTTCCATAGAGTAATCAGTAATCAGTTATCAGTAATCAGTTATCAGTTTAAGAGGGAATCAAAATCAGTCATCAGTTAACAGTCATCAGTTATCAGTTCAAGAGTTATCAGTTATTAACTAATAACTGCTAACTAATAACTGCCAACTAATAACTGTTAACTGTTAACTGTTAACTGATGACTGATAACTGAGTTTAGGCGGGATAAATTCTTAAACGACGGTTGGGTTCTTCCCCAAAACTATTGGATTTCAGGCGATAATGTTCTACTAATTCATGCTGCATTTTTCTGACTTGGGGAGACCGAGGCAGTAATTCCACAGGTTGTCCTTTGGGAATCACAATTTGTTCCACCGCTAAACGGGCTTCTTCTAAGGCTTCGATTTCATCGGAAGAACCACTAGCCGCAAACAAATTCAAATCCGCAATTTCTGGGGTACTGGGATCTTCCATTTGTAACAGACGTCGCAGAGCTCGGGCAATTTGATGGCTGTTCGGTGATTTTATCGTATGAATCGGCACTTGACGAGTTTTCGCAACATGACGGATTTTGGATTGATTTCTAATATGCGATCGCAACGCCAACACCACATCCGCACTATCAATATCCTTCGTCAAAATCACAGGTAAAGACAACATTTGGATCACCTGTTCAATTTGATGACGAGGAACCCCATAAGGATAAATACTTAACGGTGAACCATCGCCCAGTTTAGGAATTAAGGGAAATTCCTCATCGGGGTGTAGAGGGATCACCCCAGACAAAGACTGTTCTAGGAGTTGTTCAAAATATTGAGATTCCGGGGCCGGATTTTCCATAGGTAAAGGCATCATTTTCCCTGAACCGCGCAACCCCCGAACAACAGGCATTGTGGCCACAGGTTCACGGGATTTCATTGTTGAGCGTCCAGAACTGGGAATGGGGTTAACGGGAGTATATCGTTCTTCAAAAACTTCGACTTCACCCGCATCATTCATGGTTCTGATTTGCAAAATCGGTTGCATTCCGCGCAACAAATGATCAATCGTAGTCGCCACGGATTCATGTACAACCCATCGTTGCTGTTCCAACATTTCCACGGCCACATCAAAGGTAGGCGGGGCTTTACGCTCTAATACCGTCTTTTGAGAACCTCGACGTCGAGCCTCATCATCCCCCAAGGTCACCGCTTGAATGCCTCCAATCAAATCGGCCAGGGTGGGGTTTTTCATCAAGTTCTCAATTCGATTCCCGTGGGCCGTACCAATTAACTGTACCCCCCGTTCGGCAATGGTTCGCGCGGCCAAAGCCTCTAGTTCTGTGCCAATCTCATCAATTACGATCACCTCGGGCATATGGTTCTCCACGGCCTCAATCATAACTTGATGTTGCAGTTCAGGACGAGCCACCTGCATCCGACGCGCCCGTCCAATGGCGGGATGGGGGATATCTCCATCCCCAGCAATTTCATTAGAGGTATCAATAATTACTACCCGTTTTTCTAATTCATCTGCTAACACACGGGTAATTTCTCGCAATGCTGTGGTTTTTCCCACCCCCGGACGACCCAGTAACAGGATCGATTGACCTGTTTCTACTAAATCTCGAATCATGCCAATTTTGCCAAAGATGGCTCGACCCACCCGACAGGTTAAACCAATTATCTTTCCTGTGCGGTTGCGGATTGCGCTAATTCGATGTAAGGTTTGCTCAATTCCGGCTCGGTTATCCCCGCTAAATTCCCCAATTTGCAAAATACAATGTTCCAGATCCTCCAAGGAGACCGGGATAGTCGAGAGATATTCGGCTTTGGAGGGAAAACGAGCCTCTGGAAGACGCCCCAAATCCATCACAATCTCAATCAGACTGTCGCGTTGGGGATGCTGTTGCAAATTCTGCCGAATCTCATCAGGAACAATGGAGAGTAATTTGTTCAGGTCGTCTGTAATTTGCATACTCTTATCAGTAAACAGTGATGAATCAGTCATATTTTAGCAGTTATTTATGAGTTTTTATCAGTACAAATTTTTGTTGTATTCACTGATAAATGATTACTGGTCACTGATAAATGATTTAATTTGGGAGACAAGGGTTGAGGCTTTACCAACTGCTTGCCAGAGCAACTCCGGGTTTGCTTCGAGTACAGATAGGCTAGGGCGAGTCTCGATGGGGGACAGTATCTGCTTCTGGGGTTGAGGTCTGTCGGTTGGGGTTTCCTGCTGTTGAAAAGTCACCCTTTGAGGTTCGAGAGTGAATCTGGATTCCAACTGTTCCAACAGGGGTGACAACAAAACACGGGCATAGCTTCCATAGGCGACACCCGCCACCTGATGACTAGAATTAACTGACCGTAACTGTTTTCTACCGATGGTCTGAGTTTGTTGATCAGGATTGGGAAAAACGGGGTTAAGCACAGGATCATCTATAACTGTTGGCTGTAAAAGCCCAAGGGATTTGAGCTTGGCTACAGTATAATCGTTTGTGCCACCCGCAAGCTGTACATATCCCGGTAAATTTGCCGCCAAAATTTTTTGGCACAGTTTTACACTTGCCAACGTTGTCCCCGCCCCAATATCTCCACTCATCGGTCGGCCATCGGTTTGCCAAATTAAGGGACAATTTAAGGGTGTAATAATTTCAGATAGGGTTTTCAGATATTCGACCACACCATCACCGTCAGGGCAACTAATTGCCACCAGTTTGAGTTTTTCTAAATCGGGTTGGATACTATTCCATAGTCGTTGAAAATCCCTTTCTCGTCCAATTTGAGTATGAATTTCTAACGCATCTACCCCGGTTTGTAATACCAATGGTGCAATTTCATCGGGGCGAAAAACATAAGACCGAGCATAAATCAGATCGGCTGGACAAATAGGAATACAGCGTCCGCAACCATAGCACAATTCATCAATAACACCGGATTTGGTCGGGGAAAACCCGATCGCTCCCGTTGGACAAACCGTTTCACACGGTCGCCAACAACTTTCAGGACAAGCAGTCGCCTCGAACTGGGCCTTACGAAAATGGGGGTCTTCACCATCATTGAGACTGACCATGAGCCAAGGACGATAGCGATAGCCAAACCCCAGGTTTTGAGCCTGTTTACCCAGCAATTCAGCTTGGTTTAAGGCTTCTTGAGCTACTGTAATCACCGCCGGGTCAGCAGCTACATCGATACAGTCCGCCCCGGCTAAGGTGTAGGCTAAGGTTAAATTTCGGATCGCAGGCAAATGTTGATAACTGGCTCCGCAAATCAGTTTGAACCAGTTACCCTGTTGTAAAGCTGTTAAAGGGGAATTATAAGTGTTCACACTTTCTATGGTGACACAAGAACCAGGGTTTTAGAGTCATCTTTTGATTGATTGATCGCAGCGTTTTTGTTAAAAAAATAAGTTGGGTGTTCACCCAACTCATTCAGCCTGAAATTAAGCTCAAAATTAATCACAGTGTTCAAGCCGCAACATTTACATCCTTGAGTGGTGTCCATTGGACAACCCTGGCTCCACCCATTTCCACCACTAACTTGACCCGGGGATCTTGTTGGGGTAACTGAGTCAGAAACGCGACTTCTTGACTCGATAGAATATGACCTTCAATAATCCACAGGATTAAACCTTTTGATTTGGGTGGAAGTTGATCTAATTGTGTATTTAAAATCGGGGGAACATAATAAATATTACCAACAGCGGCTTCATTCCCACTGCTTTTCTTGCCTAAATGGGGAGGACGAACCCCATGCACCCCGGTTAAATAAGCCGCTAAATCTCCTAAACCCCTGGCGCTTAGGTTATAGGTTGTATAGCCATGGGCACGCAACCGACGACGATACCGTCCTTCAAACCCCCCTTCCAGGGGAACATACATTCCTAAAGCTCCGTATGTTTCTAAATCCTTAATCAGCTTACTTCCTGTTGTAATTAATGCCATAACTTGGTGATTAACCTCTTAACTGCATCTTGCTGAATCTCTGCTTGAGATATTTTGACACAATTGCGATCAAAATCCCTAGGGGTTATTGACAGTTTGTTAAAATTACCCTACAATTAAAAATTGTCGCTAATCGGTCAAATACTGTGAGCTTCTAAAATACCAAATTTCAGAGGTGGTGAGGACATCGCGTTAACGGTGTTCACCCCCAAGAAGTCATTGATTAGGAGTAGATCAGTTAAGCCGAGTCCGTAAGGAAAAAGCAACCGACTGACCTTAAATCCTAAACAAATTCGGCGTCAGCCAAGGAATCGGCAAAGGGTTTGAGATCATACGTCAGTAAAGGATACTGAGTAGCTTGCTGCTCAAGTCCAGGCGACATAAGTGCGGTATTGAGGGCAATCCTCGATTTGCCAACAGCTTAGAACTTGTTGATAGCCTGAAACTGTTCTAAACTCCCCAAGGTTTATCCTCCTTAAATGGTGGGATACATTTTTGGTGTGTTTAAACATCAGAAAGCCATTTTCAAAAATGTCTTGTTTGTCTGTTGCAAGCGGATTCTTCCTTAAAATCGTCGTGATTAGGCAAGATTCAGCCCTGGAATCACCGCACTTTTAGGGCGGTGAGTGTCAATGTAACGCTTAGAAAAGAGAGGCTAGTTTAAGTGTCTGTAGGTATCCTCGGCACAAAGGTTGGCATGACCCAAGTCTTTGAAGCGGAAAGCGGGAAAGCTATTCCTGTCACCGTCATTCAAGCCGGGCCTTGCATTGTGACCCAGATTAAGACCAAACAAACCGACGGCTACACAGCCATCCAACTGGGATACGGTGAAGTTCCTGATAACAAACGCAAGCTTAATACAAAAAAAACTCCTGACAAAGAGGTCAATAAGTATCTCAGCAATGCGGAACAAGGACATTTAGCCAAATCCGGCGGCACCTGTGTACGTCATCTGAAAGAATACCGGGTCAGCGAACCCGAATCTTTTCAATTAGGCCAACAACTCAAAGCTGATATTTTCACCCCGGGACAACTGGTGGATGTCAGTGGAACCAGTATGGGTCGTGGCTTCTCCGGTTATCAAAAACGGCATAACTTCAAACGGGGCCCCATGGCTCACGGTTCTAAAAACCATCGTCAACCCGGTTCAATCGGCCCTGGAACCACTCCTGGCCGTGTTTATCCTGGAAAACGCATGGCTGGACAGTATGGAGCCAGCCAAGTGACCACACGCAAATTAATTGTTGTGCGTATCGATCCTGAACGTAACCTCCTGTTAGTCAAAGGAGCGGTTCCTGGCAAGCCCGGTGGTTTGTTGAGCATCGCCCCCGCTAATATCGTCGGTGGTAAGTAGTCAAGGAGATAACTATGGTTGATTGTGTAGTCCGAAATTGGCAGGGTGAAAGCGTTGGAGAAGCGACCCTTGATCTGAAAGTCGCATCTCCCGAAAATGCCAGTCATATTGTTCATAGAGCCGTAGTCCGGCAACTAGCCAATGCTCGTCAAGGCACAGCCTGCACCAAAACCCGGGCGGAAGTTCGCGGGGGCGGTCGCAAACCTTGGCGTCAAAAAGGCACAGGTCGCGCTAGAGCCGGTTCTATTCGTTCCCCACTATGGCGAGGGGGTGGGGTAATCTTTGGGCCCAAACCCAGAGACTATTCCCAGAAAATGAATCGCAAAGAAAGACAGTTAGCCCTACGCACCGCCTTTCAAAGCCGGGCTGAAGACTTAATTGTTGTGGAAGACTTTGCGGATCAGTTTTCTCGACCCAAAACCAAAGACCTAGTATCAGCGATGACCCGTTGGGGCATTGAACCCGAAGCTAGAGTTCTTCTGGTGCTGTCAGAGAAACAACCCAATATTTATCTGTCCGGTCGCAACATCCCCAAATTGAGAATGTGCTTGTCCGATAGCTTAAACGTTTATGACGTCCTGGCTGCTGACAAAATTGTCACCACCGCTGCTGCCCTAGCCAAAATTCAGGAGGTTTACGGAGATGCAACATGATCCCGGCGATCTGATTGATTTGGTGAAGCGTCCGATTGTTACCGAAAAAGCCACGAGGTTAATGGAAATCAATCAGTTCACCTTTGATGTTGATCGGCACGCAACTAAGCCGATGATCAAACAGGCCATTGAACTGTTATTCCCCGTTAAAGTCAAAGCTGTTAATACCCATATTCCGCCTCGTAAACGTCGTCGAGTCGGTAAATTTGTGGGATTTAAAACAGGCTACAAACGGGCAATTATCACCCTAGAGGATGGGGAGCCTCTGCGGAAAGTTTTATTTCCAGGGGTGTAGAGTCAGTTGTTGGTAATCAGTAAACAGTAAATATTGTGAGAATTAAATATTAAATCTTGCATTTTTTCTTGACTGATAACTGATAAATGATCACTGATTACTGATTAGTAAGGATTAGATCATGGGAATTCGTTCATACCGACCCTATACTCCCGGTACTCGCCAACATACTGTTTCTGATTTTGCAGAAATTACCCGCTCGGAGCCGGAACGTTCTTTAACAACTTCCAAACACCGGGACAAGGGAAGAAACAACCGAGGCGTGATTACCTGCCGTCATCGGGGTGGCGGACACAAAAAGCTGTATCGAATTGTTGATTTTCTTCGGGATAAGCACGAAATCCTCGCTAAAGTCGCTGAGATTGAGTACGATCCCAACCGCAATGCTCGAATTGCCCTGGTGTATTACACCGATGGGGAAAAGCGTTACATCCTGCATCCGTTAGGACTCAAAGTCGGAACCATGATTGTTTCTGGCCCAGATGCTCCGATCGAGATCGGGAATGCCCTGCCCTTATCGAAAATTCCGTTAGGGACAGACGTGCATAACGTTGAATTGATTCCCGGTAAAGGGGGACAAATCGTTCGAGCCGCCGGGACTACGGCTCAAGTCCTAGCGAAAGAAGGGGACTATGTGACGCTGAAATTACCTTCGGGTGAACAACGCAAAATTCCAGCCGGGTCTTACGCCACCATCGGACAAGTTGGCAATATTGATGCTCGCAACATCAGTATTGGGAAAGCCGGTCGGAAGCGTTGGAAAGGTCGTCGTCCTGAAGTTCGCGGTAGTGTGATGAACCCTGTGGATCACCCCCATGGTGGTGGGGAAGGACGCGCTCCTATCGGTCGTTCTGGCCCTGTTACTCCTTGGGGTAAACCCGCCCTAGGCGCGAAGACTCGGAACCAGAAAAAACGCAGTACCGCTTTAATTGTTCGTCGTCGTCGGAAGTCCTCGAAACGGGGTAAAGGTGGACGGCAAACTTAATCGGCTTGTCGGTTGGCCGTTGACGGTTTATGCGGTCAACAGTCAACACTGCACGCCCTTGACACCTTCACGGTTAATAAATTAACTATGTCTCGTTCACTTAAAAAAGGCCCTTTTGTGGCGGATCATCTCCTGAGCAAAGTTGAAAAACTCAATGCCAAAGGAGAAAAACAGGTAATTAAAACCTGGTCAAGAGCATCGACGATTATTCCTCAAATGGTGGGTCATACGATCGCCGTCCATAACGGTAGACAACACGTTCCCGTGTTTCTAACCGAACAAATGGTCGGTCATAAGTTAGGAGAATTTGCTCCAACTCGCACCTTCCGAGGTCACGCCAAAAGTGACAAAAAAGCCCGCCGTTAAAAGTTAACCGTCGATATTGTTTGACTGGTAACTGATGATGCGGATACATACTGACACATGAACTATGGCTATAGATACTAGCGCCGAGGTAAAGGCGATCGCTCGTTACATTCGGATGTCACCTCATAAGGTAAGACGAGTCTTGGATCAAATTCGGGGACGATCCTACCGGGAAGCTTTGATTATTTTGGAATTCATGCCCTATCGGTCTTGTGAGCCAATTCTCAAAGTTTTACGCTCTGCGGTTGCTAACGCAGAACACAATTCTGGTTTAGATCCAGCCAGTTTAGTGATTTCCCAAGCCTACGCGGATCAAGGACCAACCATTAAACGGTTTAGACCTCGCGCCCAGGGTCGTGCCTACCAAATTAGAAAGCCGACTTGTCATATTGTTGTTGCCGTAGCTCCAGCCACGGAGTAGGGAACAATAATCAGCACCAAAGCAAGCGCGAGTACGACATTCTAAACTCTTTTCTAAAAAAGAATTGAAACATGGGACAAAAAATTAATCCTATTGGGTTTCGGTTAGGAATTACCCAAGAACATCGATCTCGTTGGTTTGCGGATTCCAAACAGTATCCTGAACTGTTACAGGAAGACCATACAATTCGGGAGTATGTTCGCAAGGAATTGAACAATGCCGGAATTTCCCAAGTCAGAATTGAACGCAAAGCCGATCAAGTTGACCTAGAAATTCATACCGCCAGACCGGGTGTTGTCGTAGGTCGTGGGGGGGCAGGAATTGAAACCCTACGTCTGGGCCTCCAGAAAAAACTCGGCAATAATCGCCAAATTCGGATCAACGTGGTGGAAGTTGCCAAAGTTGATGCAGATGCCACCCTGATTGCGGAGTATATCGCCCAACAACTGGAAAAACGGGTTTCCTTCCGTCGTGTCGTCCGTCAAGCCATTACTCGAGCACAGAAAGCCGGAATTGAAGGCATCAAAATTCAGGTCAGTGGTCGGTTAAATGGGGCTGAAATCGCTCGGACTGAATGGACTCGCGAAGGCAGAGTACCTTTGCACACCCTCCGCGCCGATATTGACTACGCCTACTGCACGGCGCTGACAGTTTACGGCATTCTGGGAGTTAAAGTTTGGGTCTTTAAGGGCGAAATTATCCCGGGACAGGAGGAGTTAGCTAATTCACCGACAACTCAACCCCGTCGGAATCGGCAACCTCGTCGTCAAAAATATGACGACCGTTCTAACGAAGGATAAAAAGATTGTTGTCTGTTATCAATTGACTGGTACAGATGTGCCATAGCCCGTCTGGTGGGCGTGGATACGTTATTACTGATTATCGGATTCGATCATGTTAAGTCCCAGAAGAACAAAATTCCGCAAACAACAGCGTGGCCGCATGAGAGGTCAAGCGACCCGGGGTAATGATCTAAATTTCGGTGATTTTGCACTGCAAGCTTTAGAACCCTGTTGGATTACCTCTCGCCAAATCGAAGCAGCCCGTCGAGCCATGACTCGTTATATTCGTCGGGGTGGCAAAATTTGGATTCGGATTTTCCCCGATAAGCCCGTAACCATGAGAGCCGCTGAAACCCGTATGGGTTCTGGTAAAGGTGCTCCTGAGTATTGGGTGGCTGTGGTTAAACCCGGTCGAGTATTATTTGAAATTGCCGGAGTTACCGAAGAAATTGCCCGAGAAGCAATGCGGTTAGCGGCGTTTAAATTACCGATTAAAACCAAATTTATTGCCCGCCCTGTTGACGAAGAAGCTCAATAAAAGTGCTGTTAACGGTTAATGGTTAACGGTTAACTATCAATCTCCAAGGACTCTGTTATGTCTTTTCCTAAAATCGCGGAAGCCAGACAGTTAAATGATGAAGAACTGTCTCAGCAAATCTTAGACATCAAAAAACAATTGGCTAACCTGCGGCTGCTCAAAGCAACCGGGCATTTAGAAAAACCCCATGAGTTTAAGCACACCCGTCATCGTTTAGCTCAATTAAAAACGGTGGAACGCGAACGCCAATTGCAGGGAGAGTAATAGTTTAAGAATTTAGATTTATAATCGATTTCTTGAGGCTAAATTTCCCTAACCATTCACTTTTTGAACAGACTTGCGCTATGGCAGTAAAAGAAAGAGTTGGCTTAGTCGTTAGTAACAAAATGGATAAAACGGTGGTTGTAACGGTGGAAAACCGTTCTCCCCATCCTAAATACGGCAAAATTGTCGTTAAAACTAAACGATATAAAGCCCACGACGAGAACAACCAATGTCAAGAAGGAGATCGGGTTCGCATTTCTGAAACTCGCCCTTTAAGTAAAACAAAACGCTGGAATGTGGTCGAAATTCTAAGCGGTAATGACAAAACCAATCTGTAGGGATTTGGGTATTACTTGAGAAAGAAAAACGGGAGATCATGATTCAAGTCCAAACAATTCTCAATGTTGCTGATAATAGCGGTGCGCGGAAATTAATGTGTATTCGCGTTTTAAAGGGTGGTAACTGTCGCTTTGGCGGAATCGGCGATGTGATCATTGCGGTTGTCAAAGATGCTATTCCCAATATGGCGGTGAAAAGATCTGATGTAGTTCGGGCTGTAATCGTCCGTACTCGTCATAGTTTACGTCGAGATAGTGGTATGAGCATTCGGTTTGATGACAATGCGGCTGTGATTATCAACGCAGACGGTAATCCCAGAGGCACTCGTGTATTTGGCCCTGTAGCCCGAGAACTACGGGATAAGAATTTCACGAAAATTGTTTCTCTTGCACCGGAGGTTCTGTAATGTCCAAAAAAACCACATCCAATCAACCCGAACGCTATAAAATGCACGTTAAAAAAGGTGATACCGTGCAGGTGATTACGGGCAGTGACAAAGGCAAAGTCGGAGAAATTATCCGAGTTCTTCCCAAGAGTAGTAAGGTCGTCGTTAAGGATGTTAACGTGAGAACCAAGCACGTTAAACCTCGTCAAGAGGGAGAATCCGGTCAGATTATGACTTTTGAAGCCCCGGTTCACAGTTCTAATGTGATGCTGTATTCCACCAAAGAAAACGTTGCCAGTCGGGTGTGTTACACCTTTACCGAAGACGGACGTAAGGTGAGAATGCTGAAAAAAACCGGTGAGATTATCGATTAAACACCGGAACAGGGAATAGTTCATTCTCTATTACCTATTACCCATTACCTATTACCCATTCGTAATTCGTAATTCCAATTGTCAACCATCCTGACAAAGCCCAGGATTAGTAAAGAGCAACTTATTATGGTAGCTAAACTCAAAACTGTCTACTTGGACAAAATTGTTCCCAAAATGATGGAGCAGTTCCAATATGAGAACGTCCATCAGGTTCCTAAGATTGTTAAGGTCACAATCAACCGCGGTTTAGGTGAAGCATCTCAAAATGCCAAAGCATTAGAGTCTTCCCTGAGTGAATTGGCTGTGATTACCGGACAAAAACCCGTGGTGACACGGGCTAAAAAGGCGATCGCCGGATTCAAAGTTCGCAAAGGAATGCCCGTTGGTGTAATGGTCACCTTGCGTTCAGAACGGATGTATGCCTTCTTAGATCGACTGATCAACCTATCTTTACCTCGGATTCGTGACTTTCGCGGTGTGAGTGGAAAAAGTTTTGATGGTCGAGGTAACTACAGTTTGGGTGTCCGAGAACAACTGATCTTTCCTGAAATCAGCTATGACAGTATTGATCAAATTCGAGGGTTAGATATTTCAATTGTCACCACAGCAAAAACCGATGAAGAAGGGCGCGCCTTGTTAAAGGAAATGGGAATGCCTTTTCGGGAAAGCGGTGTGTAATAAAGTAACGAGGAAACTATGGCGGCAAACGATACCATTGCGGATATGTTGACGCGCATTCGCAATTCTTGCATGGCGCGGCATCAGACTACACAAATTCCTGCTACAAGAATGACTCGTAGTATAGCCCAAGTTCTGAAACAAGAGGGCTTTATTGGAGACTTTGAGGAAACAGAGGAAGGCATTAAAAAATACTTGGTGGTCTCTCTCAAGTACAACTCTAAAACTAAAGCTCCAACCATCCAGAAATTAGAGCGAGTCAGCCGACCGGGTTTGCGAGTGTATCGCAACCGTAAAGAACTCCCTCGTGTCTTAGGTGGTATTGGCGTAGCAATTATTTCTACGTCCAGTGGCGTCATGACTGACCGAGAAGCCCGACGCCAGGGTGTCGGCGGTGAAGTGCTTTGTTACATTTGGTAAAAAGTTCTTTGATCAGTGGTCAGGCTTGCTGGTTTCAAGTTTCAAGGCCATGTCTTCTGTTTTGGGATGTCCTGAATCGTCACTCACAGCGATCAGAACTTATCCAACCCTTTTCTATTCGAGAATTGAAATAAATAACTATGTCTAGAATTGGTAAACGTCCAATTTCTGTACCCCCCGCCGTCACCCTAACCATTAATGGTCAACAGGTTATAGTCAAAGGCCCCAAGGGTGAACTGTCTCGCGTTTTGCCCCCCGAGGTTTTGGTGGAACAGGACGGAGCAACCGTTAACGTCAAACGGGCTTCCGAGTCTCGCACAGCTCGTCAGCGTCATGGTCTTTGTCGAACCCTGGTTTCTAATATGGTTGAAGGGGTTTCTAGTGGCTTTGAACGTCGTTTGGAAATCCAAGGGGTCGGTTATCGGGCTGCGGTACAAGGCACAAACCTGGTGTTAAACGTGGGTTATAGCAAACCCGTGGAAATGATCCCCCCGGAAGGTATTCGCGTTGCCGTGGAAAACAACACTAACGTGATCATTAGCGGGATTGACAAAGAAATTGTCGGTAATATGGCCGCCAAAGTCCGTGCCGTGCGTCCCCCTGAACCCTATAAAGGCAAAGGGATTCGCTATCAAGGCGAAGTGGTCAGACGGAAAGCAGGTAAAACTGGTAAGGGTGGGAAAAAATAAACTATGAAACTAACTCGTCAAGAATCTCGTGATCGTCGTCATCGCCGAGTTCGGGTCAAGGTGGTGGGAACCTCTGAACGGCCTAGATTAGCCGTGTTTCGTTCCAACCATCATATCTACGTCCAGGTGATTGATGATACTCAACATCACACTTTAGTCGCAGCCTCTACCGTTGAACCGGGTTTTAAAGCCGCAGATTCATCGGGGGCAACCTGTGATGCTTCTGTAAAAATCGGTCAATTAATTGCCGAACGTGCCGTAGCCAAAGGCATCAAAAAGGTAGTTTTTGATCGGGGCGGATATATTTATCACGGCCGGGTTAAAGCCCTGGCCGATGCAGCCCGAGAAGCTGGATTAGACTTCTAAAAATAGGCAGTAAGCAGTAAACAGTCAATCAAATAAAATAGAAGTTATTGTTAATCAACCATGAATGACGACAACAACCTAACTGATTACTGATTACTGATAACTGATCACAGCAAATCAACGTTGTTCAGGATATTCAAACTATGGCAGAGCAGCAGCAACAGCGGCGCAACAACAAAAAAGGTAGCCGCACCAAAGAAAAAGAAGTCGAGTGGCAAGAACGGGTTGTACAAATCCGTCGGGTCACCAAAGTAGTCAAAGGCGGTAAAAAACTCAGCTTCCGGGCTGTGGTTATCGTCGGGAATGAAAAAGGTCAAGTGGGCGTCGGTGTTGGTAAAGCCGCCGATGTGATTGGGGCCGTTAAAAAAGGCGTTGCCGATGGTCGCAAAAACGTGATCGAGGTTCCCTTAACCAAATCCAATTCTATTCCCCATCCCATCAACGGGGAAGGCGGAGGCGCTCAAGTAATGATGCGTCCCGCTTCTCCTGGGACGGGGGTAATTGCCGGGGGGGCCGTCCGTACCGTTTTAGAACTGGCAGGGGTTCGGAATATCTTAGCCAAACAACTTGGTTCTAGTAATCCTCTGAATAACGCCAGGGCTACGATTTCTGCATTGCAGTCCTTACGCACCTTTGCCGATGTCGCCAAAGAGCGGGGAATCCCCATTGAGCATCTTTATGCTTAATTCCGTTGTCCATCTGAAACTGTTCAAGTATAAGCAATCATGAGACTCAACGATGCTATACCCAAACCAGGCTCTCGCAAACGCGGACGTCGCCTAGGTCGTGGGATCTCTGCTGGTCAAGGTGCAAGCTGTGGTAAAGGGATGCGGGGTCAGAATTCCCGTTCCGGTCACAGTACCCGCCCTGGTTTTGAAGGCGGTCAAAACCCTCTGTATCGACGCCTGCCTAAACTTAAGGGATTCCCTCAAGTTAATCGCAAAGAGTACACTACGATTAATGTAGGTCAGTTGTCATCTCTGTCTGCTAATACAGAGGTGACTCTAGCTTCTCTGTTAGAAGCCGGACTCCTGACCGCAAGTCGTGGCCCTCTGAAGATTTTAGGGAATGGGGAACTCAATGTGGCCCTTAGGATAGAAGCGGCTGCCTTTACTCAAGGAGCCCGTACTAAAATTGAAGCTGCTGGCGGGATTTGTCAGTTATCCGTAAACAGTAAACAGTTATCAGTGTAAAAGTTAAGAGTTAATAGTTGTTGGCTAATGACTAATAACTCTTAACTAATCACTCTTAACTAATAACTCTTAACTGATTATTGATAACTGATTACTGATAACTGATTGAGGGAGTCCTTCATGGTCGTTAGTCGAGACAAAGCGCCAACTGCACAGGAAACCTTCTTGCAGATGGCACAAGCTGCTGGTCTAAGAGGTCGGATTTTAGTCACTATTGGCTTACTGCTCCTGGTGCGTGTGGGTGTATTCCTACCGATTCCTGGTATTGATACGGCTAGTTTCAGAGCAGCTATTCAAAATAACCCAGTAATTGGATTCCTCGATTTATTCTCTGGAGGTGGACTTTCGGCTCTGGGAATTTTTGCCCTAGGGATTTTGCCCTATATTAATGCCTCCATCATCATGCAATTGATGACGGCGGCTTTGCCCAGTCTGGAAGACTTACAGAAAAATGAGGGAGAAGCCGGACGCCGGAAAATTTCCCAAATTACTCGCTATGTGGCTTTAGGGTGGGCTGTGTTACAGAGTGTGGGGATTTCCATTTGGATTAATCCCTTTGCCAATAGCCCAGGCCTCCTATTCCAAGTTCAGGTGGTTTTAGCCCTGGTAGCCGGATCAATGTTTGTGATGTGGCTCTCGGAACTGATTACTGAACGGGGGATTGGCAACGGGGCCTCCTTACTGATTTTTCTGGGAATCGTAGCGGTGTTACCGACTTCTTTGGGTCAGACCTTAGAATTAGCTCAGAGTGGAGATCAAGCCATTGTGGGTCGGGTGATTCTCCTGTTAATTGTTTTCCTGGCGATGATCGTTGGGATTGTTTTTGTTCAGGAGGGGACTCGTCGGATTCCGATTGTTTCTGCCCGTCGGCAAGTCGGCCGGAAACTATACCGAGAAAAAACCAGCTATTTGCCTCTGCGATTAAATCAAGGGGGTGTGATGCCGATTATTTTTGCCTCGGCGGTTTTAGTTTTGCCCGCATCTTTATCTCAATTTACTAATAATCCCATTCTGGTTCAAATAGCTACGGCTCTAACTCCTAGTGGATCAACTCCCTGGTTGTATGCGGCTTTCTATTTGGTACTGATTGTGTTCTTTAGCTATTTCTACGCTTCATTAATTATGAATCCTGTAGATATGGCACAGAACCTCAAGAAAATGGGGGCTAGTGTTCCTGGGATTCGTCCTGGTCGGGCTACGAGTGAGTATATTGAGCGAGTTTTAAATCGATTGACCTTTTTAGGTGCGATCTTTTTAGGCTTGGTTGCTATTATCCCCACTATCGTTGAGAGTGCCACACGAGTTCCCACGTTTCGGGGATTTGGAGCTACATCTCTGCTGATTTTAGTCGGGGTAGCCATTGATACGGCTAAACAGGTGCAAACCTATGTGATTTCTCAACGATATGAAGGGATGGTGAAACGATAGTGCGGTTGATTTTTTTAGGCCCTCCAGGGGCAGGAAAAGGAACTCAAGCCGCTATAATGGCTGCGAGTTTTGGCATTCCTCATATCTCGACGGGTGAAATTTTGCGCACCCATGTCAGTGAACAAACCGATCTGGGTCAAAAAGCCAAAGTCTACATGGATCAAGGTGAATTAGTCCCAGATCAACTGATTTTGGATATGGTGGAACATCGTCTTGGGGAGTCCGATGCTCAGAACGGTTGGATTTTAGATGGGTTTCCTCGGAATATTTCTCAAGCTGATTTTATCGCTGCCATTGTACTCAAGGGAGACGGCGAAGCTAAAAATAGCGGGGAAGAACTCAAGGTGATTAACCTTGATGTTCCTGATGAGATTCTGGTACAGCGATTATTGGCCAGAGGGCGTCAGGATGATCATGAGGAGATTATTCGTCACCGTTTACAAGTGTATCGGGAACAAACGGCTCCCTTAATTGATTATTATGGTCAGCGAAATCAACTCCAATCTCTGAATGGGAACCGTTCCTTGGATGAGATTACCCAGGAGTTGAAACAGATTGTTTCTGCTTAGGAAAAATTCTTGTCTGCCAAGTTGGAAATCCTTTGAGGAATCAACCTAGCTACAAGTGCTAAGTTGAAAGTGATTCGGGTGAAGTAATTCCTTCGAGTTCAGTCAACAGCTTCCCTCACCGATTGGTTTACCTGGAGTTTTAATGAAAATTAAAGCGCAGATATTGACAAAAAACAGAGATTAAGCTCCGATTTTTGATAAAATATGTTAAGAAATACGGATCGCGGATTAAACGGATTACACAGATGACGCGGATTAAAAAAATCTAATCCGTGAAATCTTTGTAATCCATCTAAATCGGCAATACGGATTTTTGGGTGTCACCAGATGAGCAAATCTCGGTCATCTTGATCGAGGGGATAGATTGTTGAATTGAGGTAAAAACAACTTGGCTAAACAGGATCTGATTGAGATGGAAGGGACAGTCACTGAATCCCTTCCCAATGCTATGTTTCGCGTGGACTTAGATAATGGATTTAATGTCTTAGCTCATATCTCGGGAAAAATCCGAAGAAATTACATTAAGATTTTACCCGGAGATAGAGTCAAAGTGGAATTAACCCCCTATGACTTGACCAAAGGTAGAATTACCTATCGTCTACGCAAAAAATAGATGGAAATCTTACCCCTGATCCCAAAGGTTAAGGGTTAGACTAGATAAAAATCAGCTTTCAGTGATATAATAATAAATTTGTTGTAGCGTCGCTCTAATTGGCATGAAAGTTCGAGCATCAGTCCGCAAGATTTGTGAAAAGTGTCGTGTTATCCGTCGTCGGGGACGGGTAATGGTGATTTGTTCTAATCCCAAGCATAAGCAACGCCAAGGTTAACACCCAAGGTGGTCGTCCACGGAGGACGGATTATGAGTCTTGCTGAAACACCGAAAAACAGACGCTTACCCATTAAAACTCTGTGATTCAAGCCTAGACTTGAAAAAGTCTCAACCCTGGTGAAGTCTTAAAGAGTAGCTACAATCCTATTCCTTCCAATATCCAAGGAAAGAGAAAGAGTGTGCAGTTGAAATGAGTACAGTAGCTTCAACTTGCCCAAAAGCCTCGGGAAATTCAGCAAATTGGGAATCTATTAATTGCCTATCATTTTACTGCATGAATTAGGCATTGTCGTGATTGTACATTTTAAAGGGAGACGTTCATTGTGGCACGGATAGCCGGAGTAGACCTTCCACGAGATAAGCGTGTTGAAATCGGTCTAACCTACATTTATGGAATTGGACTTTCGCGGTCTCAACAAATTCTCAAAGATACGGGTGTTAATCCTGATACCCGCATTAAAGATCTAAATGATGCCGATGTTGCAGCCCTACGGGCAGCCATCCAACTGTATCAGGTGGAAGGGGATCTGCGACGGGTGGAGGCGATGAACATTAAGCGCCTCATGGATATCGGTACTTATCGTGGTCGTCGCCATCGTTTAGGTCTGCCTGTGCGGGGTCAACGCACCCGGACGAACGCTAGAACCCGTCGGGGTGTTCGCCGTACCGTTGCTGGTAAGAAAAAAGCGGCAGCTAAGAAATAATTTAGCTAGGCGTTTCAACTTACAAGAACTGCTGGTTAACTACACCGCAGGTCTATTCTACTCACCGCAAAGAAAATCGTAAACGAGATTACTATGGCGCGACAAACGAAAAAAACAGGGCCTAAAAAGCAAAAACGTAACGTCCCGAATGGGTTGGCCTACATTCAATCCACCTTCAACAATACGATTGTAACGATTACCGATCCTAATGGGGAAGTCATTTCCTGGGCTTCTGCGGGGTCTACGGGGTTTAAAGGCGCGAAAAAAGGAACTCCTTTTGCCGCTCAAACCGCCGCCGAAAACGCCGGACGCCGAGCCAATGATCAAGGAATGCGTCAGGTTGAAGTGATGGTTAGTGGGCCGGGTGCAGGTAGAGAAACCGCGATTAGAGCCTTGCAAGGGGCTGGTTTAGAAATTACCTTGATTCGAGACATTACTCCAATTCCCCATAATGGTTGCCGTCCTCCCAAACGACGTCGCGTTTAACTACAGCTTTCACTTTTGGTTAAAGACTTGGAAGTTAGCGTCTTGTTTAGCAAGAATGAATACTCACGTTTAGTTTCATTCTTTGCCTTGTACTGTCAATTCATTTTGGGGTTCAATGGAGAAGGGAGGTCCATCGGTGGCGCAGTTTAAGATTGAGTGTATTGAATCGAACACTGATACAGACCGGAGTCAGTACGGTAAATTCGTCTTAGAACCGTTAGAACGGGGTCAAGGGACAACGGTTGGCAATGCTCTAAGACGGGTTTTACTCTCGAACTTAGAAGGAACAGCGATTACATCAGCACGGTTTGCCAATGTTAATCATGAGTTTGCAACGATTCAAGGGGTCAGGGAAGATGTTTTAGAGATCTTGCTGAACCTAAAAGAAGTTGTACTCAAAAGCTATACCCACCAAAAACAAATCGGTCGCTTAGAAGTTCAAGGCCCAGCGACGGTAACGGCGGGTCATTTTAAACTGCCTCCAGAAGTTGAGGTCGTAGACAAAAACCAATATATCGCTACCCTATCCCCAGGATCAACCTTGGAAATGGAATTTCAAGTTGATAAGGGAACTGGGTATCACGCCGTGGAGCGCAATCGGGACGAGGGCCTGGCTGTAGATTTTCTCCAAATTGATGCTGTGTTCATGCCTGTACGGAAAGTGAATTACACCGTTGAGGATGCACGGGTAGGTGGAACTTTAGAAAAAGACCGCCTGATCATGGAGATTTGGACAAATGGGAGTTTAACACCCCAAGAAGCCATCAGCCAATCCGCGACCATTCTGGTGGACTTGTTCACTCCGTTGAAAGACATCACCCTGGAATCAATCAAAAGTGACCAGAATGATGATGTTGATCCCACCAGTCAAATCCCGATTGAAGAACTACAGTTATCGGTTCGGGCTTATAACTGTCTTAAACGCGCTCAAATTAACTCGGTCGCAGACTTACGAGATTATACTCAAGAAGACTTATTAGAAATTAAAAACTTCGGTCAGAAGTCTGCGGAGGAAGTCATCGAAGCGTTACAAAAACGCTTAGGAATTACACTGCCTCAAGAAAGGGCATCTAAACCAGTGGTCAGTAATCAGTAATCACTGTAAAGACGCCCCCGAGCGTGGCGATTGTATCAGTCATCAGGTAAGAATTTAAAAATATCTCATGGGTTATTAACTCTTACACTGATAACTGTTTACTGATAACTGATAACTGACTAAACCACTCAATCATTTTCTACCAGAAGGTAATTATGCGTCATCGTTGTCGTGTTCCCCAATTGGGCAAACCTGCTGATCAGCGAAAAGCATTGCTGCGATCGCTGGCTACAGAACTGATTCGTCATGGCCGAATCACCACCACTAAAGTTAGAGCCAAAGCGGTACAATCAGAAGCAGAAAAAATGATTACCCTGGCCAAAGACGGCTCCTTAGCAGCCCGTCGCCAAGCCATGGGGTATATCTATGACAAACAACTGGTTCATTCGTTATTTGATGCGGCTCCATCACGATACGGCTCCCGCAATGGCGGTTATACCCGGATTGTTAGAACCGTGAGCCGTCGGGGAGATAATGCCGAAATGGCAATTATTGAATTGGTGTAATCAGTTATCAGTTAACAGTAAACAGTTATCAGTGCAAGAGTTAAGAGTTAATGAGCTATTTTTAAATTCTTACCTGATCACTAATAACTCCTTAACTGATAACTGATAACTGTTGACTGATAACTGATTTATGTGATGGATCAACAGCGTATTGCTTTAGTGATTCAGTATCAGGGAACTCACTTTCAAGGTTGGCAGCGACAACCGAATCAGAGGACAGTCCAGCAGGAAATTGAAACCGCGATCACCACGGTAACTCAAGCTCCAGTGACACTGCACGCGGCGGGTCGCACCGATACGGGAGTTCATGCGGCGGCGCAGGTGGCTCATTTTAATGCCCCTAGCTATATTCCTGACTATCGTTGGGCGACCATTCTGAATAATCGTTTATCTGAGGATGTATTGATTCGAGCATCTGCCTCCGTTCCTGGCTCCTGGCACGCTCGGTTTTCGGCAAAATGGCGTCGATATCGGTACACCCTCTATACGGATGCTCGACCCAACCTATTTGTCCGTCCTTTCAGTTGGCATTACTATCATCACCCCTTAGATGAAAAGTTAATCCAAGCCGCCCTAGAACAGTTAGTGGGATATCACCACTTATCGGCGTTTCAACGGAGTGGCACCTCTCGGCCCCACGCTTGGGTAGACGTACAGTTTGTCAGTTGTCAACGCCAAAATCCCTTCATCCATATCGAAGTACAAGCCAGTGGATTTCTATACGGGATGATGAGGTTGTTAGTTGGGTTACTGGTACAGGTGGGTAACGGCGAACGCTCCCTAGAGGAGTTTCGAGACATCTGGACTCAAGAACGCCGAGAACTGGTTAAATATGCGGCGCCCGCCCCAGGACTTTGCCTATTGCGGGTAGGTTATCCAGAGTTTCCCTTTGAGCCAGATATTTGGTTCGACACCTTTCCTAAATTTGTCGTTGGTTGATGGGACACCAAGGGTGGGTCAACATCTCAAAGACCAACACTCCATTTATTGTTAAATTTAAGGACAATCAAGAATGACCACAAAAACCTTCCTACCTTCAGAAGCATCCCTGGAACCCAAATGGTACGTCATCGATGCGGCTGACCAGCGTTTGGGCCGTTTAGCCACGGAAGTAGCCAGAATTATTCGGGGCAAAAATAAACCCATTTACACCCCTCACATGGATACGGGTGACTTTGTAATTATTATCAATGCGGAAAAAATTGAAGTCACAGGTAAAAAACGCAGTCAAAAACTGTATCGCCGTCACTCCGGTAGACCGGGTGGGATGAAAATTGAAACCTTTGAAAAATTGCAAGCCCGTATTCCAGAACGAATTATTGAGCAGGCGATTAAGGGGATGTTACCCAAAAATGCTTTAGGACGCAACCTGTTTACTAAACTCAAAGTCTATGCGGGGCCTGATCATCCCCATCAAGCTCAACAACCTGAAACCTTAATCATCAATACTATTCCCACAGGAGGTAATTAATGCAAGCAACTGATACTGGTCGTGCCGTTTACTGGGGAACTGGCCGTCGTAAATCTTCCGTAGCAAGAGTTCGCCTCGTTCCGGGTACGGGTAAATTAACCATTAATGGTAAAGACGGGGACTTGTACCTGCAATACAACCAGGGCTATCTATCGGCGGCTAAGTCTCCCTTAGAAACCCTGGGCTTAGAAAATGACTATGATATTTTAGTCAATGCCAGTGGTGGTGGTTTAACCGGTCAAGCCGAGTCTATCCGTTTGGGTGTCGCCCGGGCTTTGTGTGAACTCAACCCCGATAACCGTAAACCCCTAAAAACCGAAGGTTACTTAACCCGTGACCCCCGGGCTACGGAGCGGAAAAAATATGGTTTACGCAAAGCGCGTAAAGCTCCTCAATACTCCAAACGTTAAAACCCCATGGGTTTACCGTTTCGGTGTCTCACCGGGCAATGATCCGGTGTTAAAATTGTTAGTTAACAACTCGTAAAATTTAGAACGTCAAAACCATGCCTAAACCTGGTATTCACCCTGAATGGTATCCAGAGGCCGAAGTCTATTGCAACGGTGAATTAGTCACTACCGTTGGTTCTACCCAGCCTCGACTTAATGTGGATGTGTGGTCAGGAAATCATCCTTTCTACACCGGAAATCAAAAAATCCTAGATACGGAAGGACGAGTTGAGCGCTTCCTGCGCAAATACGGAATGATCGACGATAAGCAGTCTGAGAAATAGCAAGGTTGTCGTTTGTCTGTTGTTGGTTGTCCGTAGCGTTTACGCTGCTTCAACTAACTGTTTTAAATCCAGGTCTAATAGGGTTGATTTCATAGCAAATTCACCCTGTGCCCGGCCCGGTGAATCAGATTTAGGTTCCCTAAATCTTGAATTTATGAGTAGAGACGTGCCGGCAGCGCGTCTTTACCGAACTGACAAAGGACAACTGAGATTATGGCTGATGCTTATCTTGTCGATAAACTTAAATCAATTGAACAAACCTTCAATGAGTTAACCCTGCGTTTAGCTGACCCTGATGTGGCCACTGACCCGGATGAATTTCAACGGGTGGCTAGGGCGCGTTCTTCCATGGAAGAAATTGTCTTAGCTTATCAGGACTGGAAAACGGCTCAAGAAGAACTGCTTGGCTCTCGTCAAGTGATGAAAGAGGCCGGAGATGACCTGGAAATGCGGGAAATGGCTTCCTTAGAAGTGGCGGAGTTAGAAGCTAAAATTAGTCAGCTTGAAATTCGCCTGAAAGTTCTGTTACTGCCCCGTGACCCCAACGATGATAAAAACATCATGTTGGAAGTTCGGGCGGGAACTGGAGGAGAAGAAGCCAGTATTTGGGCTGGGGATTTAGTCCGAATGTACACCCGATATGCGGAAACTCAGGGTTGGCGGGTGAGTATGGTCAGTGAGTCCGTCGCCGATATGGGGGGCTTTAAGGAGGCAATTTTAGAAATCCAAGGGGATAGCGTTTACAGTAAACTCAAGTTTGAGGCGGGAGTTCATCGGGTTCAGAGGGTTCCGGTAACTGAAGCGGGCGGTCGGGTGCATACTTCTACGGCAACGGTGGCGATCATGCCTGAAGTCGATGAAGTGGAAATCGCTATTGATCCCAAGGATATTGAAATGACCACGGCTCGTTCCGGGGGGGCGGGGGGCCAAAACGTTAACAAGGTGGAAACGGCCGTTGACCTATTCCATAAACCTTCGGGGATTCGGATTTTCTGTACGGAAGAACGGAGTCAACTAAAAAACCGAGAACGGGCGATGCAGATTTTACGCGCCAAGTTGTATGAGGCAAAACTGCGGGAACAACAGGAAACCGTAACTTCTATGCGACGTTCCCAGGTGGGAACTGGGTCACGTTCCGAAAAAATTCGGACTTATAACTATAAAGATAGTCGAGTTACGGATCACCGCTTAGGTGAAAACTTCACTCTAGCTACAATTTTAGAAGGAAGTTTGGAAAGTGTACTCAGTGCCTGTATTGTTAAGGATCAAGAGGAAAGATTAGCTGAATTAGCAAATTCCACATCCAGTCCAGTTTCAGTGTAATTCAAGGAGTTTTGGCTTTGATGAGTGCGATCGCCGATTCTCCCATTAAGTCAGCCCGGGATGCGGAAAGTGCGAGAACTCCTGGTGAGTCTCGCCTTTTTTGTAAATTTTTACAGATCAAGGTTCGCCCGATTTTGTACAATTAGGGTAGCAGTTGATTTTGTGATTTTCCCCAACTGCGATGAGTCAACCCAGGATTTTATCTAGTTTTATGTTTTCTTTAATAAAGATAAAAGTATGCCTGAAAGCAAACTGAAACTCATGGTAGTTGATGATGAGCAAGATAATCTTGATCTGCTCTATCGGACATTTCGTCGAGAATTTCAGGTATTGAGAGCCGATAGTCCAACCAAAGCCATGAGCATTCTCGACACCGAAGGGGAAATGGCGGTAATTATTTCTGATCAAAGTATGCCGGAAATGACCGGAATTGAGTTTTTCAGCCGAGTTACCCAGCTTTTCCCAGATACGATTAGAATTCTACTAACGGGTTATTCTGAAGATGCTTTAGATGTCGATTCTACAACTCTGGCCGCGGCTGATATTTTCAAGTGTATTACCAAGCCTTGGGATACGGAAGATTTTAAACAAATTATTCAGAAGGCGGTGGAAACCTATAAAAGTAGTAAAGGGAGGTAAGAATCAAAGCTAATAATTAAGGGATTAAAAAAGTTTTTGACTTAAAATTTATCCTTAAAAAATAGAATTAATCAGGTTAAAAATATTTAGGTTTACTTCAATTTATTAAGACAATATTCATCTTATTATAGTCAAGGAGATTAGCAATGTTACGGCTTGAGCATATCAGTAAAATTTATTCTACAGGTTTAGTTCTTAAAGATGTGAATTGGGAAGTTAAACCAGGCGATCGCGTCGGTTTGGTGGGTGTAAATGGGGCAGGAAAATCAACGCAATTAAAAATTATTGCGGGAGAAATGGAGCCGACTTCGGGGGAAATTATCCGCCCTGCTAGTTTGAAAATTGCCTATTTAACCCAAGAATTTGAAGTTAACCCGACCCATACGGTGCGGGAGGAATTTTGGACGGTATTTACAGCCGCTAATCAAATTCAAGAATCCTTGACCCAGGTGCAACATGAAATGCAAACTGCTAGTCCAGAGGAGTTGGATCAATTAATCAAAAAATTAGATCGTTTACATCGGGATTTTGAAGCCATTGGGGGATATACCCTAGAGTCTCAAATTGAGAAAATATTACCGGAAATGGGGTTTGAGTCGGAAGATGGCGATCGCTTAGTCAGTGCCTTTAGTGGCGGTTGGCAAATGCGTATGAGTTTAGGTAAAATTTTACTGCAAGAACCGGATTTATTATTATTAGATGAACCGACTAACCATTTAGATTTAGAAACAATTGAGTGGTTAGAAATTTATCTCAAAGGGTTAACAACTCCGATGGTAATTGTTTCCCATGACCGAGAATTTTTAGATCGTCTCTGTACCCAAATTGTGGAAACAGAACAAGGAGTTTCTAAAACCTATTTAGGGAATTATTCGGCTTATTTACAACAAAAAGAAGATGCCGAATTAGCTCAACTCAGTGCCTATGACCGCCAGCAAAAAGAGTTAGAAAAACAACAGGCTTTTGTAGAACGATTTCGGGCTAGTGCCACCCGCAGTACCCAAGCTAAAAGCCGAGAAAAACAACTGGATAAAATAGAACGAATTGAAGCCCCCACTTCTTCTTCTCGGACTCTAAAATTTAGATTTCCAGCTTCGGTGAGAAGTGGTCGAGAAGTGGTAAATATTCAAGATTTAACCCATTTTTATGATAGCAAAGTCTTGTTTTTAGGGACGGATTTATTAGTAGAAAGGGGTGATCGGATTGCCTTTTTAGGGCCGAATGGTTGCGGAAAATCCACCCTACTGCGTTTAATTATGGGTTTAGAAGAACCCACCGAAGGTAAGGTGGGTTTGGGAGAACATAACGTGATGCCGGGGTATTTTGAACAGAATCAAGCCGAGGCATTAGATTTAGAAAAAACCGTTATGGATACCATCCATGATGAAGTTCCAGACTGGAAAAATGAAGAAGTTCGGACTTTATTGGGACGGTTTTTATTTAGTGGAGATACGGTTTTAAAACAGGTTAATGCGTTAAGTGGAGGGGAAAAAGCCCGGTTAGCCTTAGCAAAATTATTACTGCAACCGGTAAATTGCTTAATTTTAGATGAACCTACCAACCATTTAGATATTCCCGCCAAAGAAATGTTAGAGGAAGCCCTACAACATTATGATGGAACGGTTTTAATTGTTTCCCATGATCGGTATTTTATTTCTAAAGTTGCTAATAAAATTGTCGAAATTCGGGATGGAGAGTTTCAGGTTTATTTAGGGGATTATCATTATTATCTTGATAAACTAGCAGAGGAAAAAGAACAAGCACAGTTAGCCAAATTAGAAGCGGAGAAAGTGGCTAAAAAAGCGGCTAAGGATGCGAAGAAAAAAGCCAATAGTAAAGGGAAATAATATGAAATCCAATTATCAACGCTACAGATGATCCCCCCCCAACCCCCCTTAATAAGGGGGGAGTTTGTAGCAAACATTTAGGGATTTTATATTACAACGATCCAAAATTGAAGAAACAACGCAGAAATGGGGACAAAAACATGAGTGTAACTTTTCCTATTCAAGCTATTAAACTCACTCCGGGTAGCCAGATTACTATTTCTGACCTCTCCTGGCCAGATTTTGAACAAATTCTGATCGACTTGGGAGAAAAACGCAACAGTCGCGTTACCTACGACCGAGGAACCCTAGAAATTTTTTCCCTTTTGGCACTGCATGAACGTCCCCATCGGATTATTGCCCATATCGTTAAAGCGATTTTAGATATTCAAGGGCGGGACTGGGAGGATTTTGGTTCAACGACCCTCAAACGTCCACCCAATGGGGTCATAGAACCCGATACTTGCTTTTATATTCAGAATGCCCAACGGGTGCAAGGTTGTACCAACTTAGATTTAAAACAGTATCCACCGCCAGACTTAGCAATAGAAGCGGATGTTACCTCTAAAACGACTTTAGATGTCTATGAAGCCATCGGAGTTCCTGAAGTTTGGATTTATCGAAATCAACAGTTAAAAATTTACTTACTTTCTGATCAAGGTTACACTGAAACAGTTAATAGTCCTACCTTTCCTGAGTTATCCCTAACGGAACTTATTCCCCAATTGGTGCAAAAAGCGATTGATACAGGAACCAGCAAAATGTTACGAGAATTAAGAACCGAAATAGTGATCAGTCATCAGTTGTAAAAAAAATGACAAAGCAGGGATAATTCATGAATTGCCCCTACTGTTTTCAAGCTAATCTTCGATATCGCATTCCGGGCAATTGTTCCACTAATTCTAATAATTCTAATTGTAATAATGCTGCTGATACGTTGCCAGCATCTAAATTCAAATTAACAATAATTTGATCAAAACCCATGGGTTCTGATGAAATAGCTTGTAATACTTTAGATAATTCGGGATCTAAATCGGGTATAAATTTTGGAGGTTGAACCGGGATTTCAAATAAAGATAATTGTTGAGGTTCATCTAAAGGTGGCATGGCTCCCAATTGTTCGAGTAATTCGTCTAAATTAACCGGAATTAAACTCGCCCCGCCATTAATTAATTTCAAACACCCCTGGGAATTTGTATCATCCAAACGACCCGGTAAAACATAAACATCTCGACAGAATTCATTAGCAATATGGGCAGTAATTAATGCCCCGGATTTTTGGGGAGCTTCCATCACAAAAACAGCCCGACTTAACCCCGCAATAATCCGATTTCGTTGGGGAAAATGACGGGGATTAGGTTTAGTTCCCGAGGGATATTCACTAACTAATAATCCTTGATTGATTACCCGTTCACAAAGTTGACGATTTTCTTTAGGATAGGCAATATCTACCCCAGTTCCTAACGCCGCAATGGTTCGTCCTCCCACCTCCAAACAACTGCGGTGAGCTTCGGTATCAATTCCCGCCGCCATCCCCGAAACAATCGTAAATCCGCGACGGGTTAGGGTCGTACTAATTTGACGAGTCCAGCGACACCCGTATTCTGTTGGGGTACGGGTTCCCACAATCGCAACCATGGGAGTAACCCCTTGATTTTCCAGGGTTTCAACTATTCCCCGATAATATAAAACCGGAGGAAAAGTCGGAATTTCTAATAATAATCGGGGATATTCGGTATCAGCAGGAGTCCAAAAACAGGGGTTTTTAGCAATATGTTGTTCTAATAATTCTTGGGGATTAATTTGCGATCGCTGTTGGACAATTTTCTCGGCTGTTTGCTTGCCAAAACCTTCAACCTCTAGTAACTCGTTTACCGTTGCTTGCCAGGCAAATTCTAATCCTTGAAAATGCTGTTGTAGACGCTGAATTGAGATGGAGCCTACCCCATTAATTTGTGACCAAGCTAACCAGTATGTTCGTTCTTCCACAAAAAATATACTCCTCTATTCTGAAAAATTAACTATAATCTGTATAACCAGATAATTTATCTTAAATAGGGAGTGCCACCTGTTATTCTATCAAGATGTTGTAAAGTTTAATAATCTACCCATGAAAGTTGCTGTTTTTAGTACCAAGTCCTACGATCGTCAATTTCTTGAGTTAGAAAATCAAGTCTCCCAAGGGGGTCACGAGTTGGTTTTCTTTGAAGCTCGTTTGCAACCCCAAACCGCATCACTAGCGGCGGGATTTCCGGCGGTCTGTATTTTTGTCAATGATGATTTAGGAACAGAAACCCTAGAAATTTTAGCATCTCAAGGTACAAAGTTAATCGCCCTGCGTTGCACCGGGTTTAATAATGTTAATCTCAAAACCGCGGCTGAGTTAGGGATTAAAGTAGTACGAGTCACGGAGTATTCTCCCTATGCGGTGGCTGAACACGCCGTGGGATTAATTATGATGCTCAATCGCAAATTATATCGGGCATATAATCGGGTTCGGGACGATAATTTTGCCTTAGATGGATTGTTAGGGTTTGACCTGCATAATTGCACAGTTGGGGTGGTGGGTACGGGAAAAATTGGGCAGATCTTTGCTCAAATTATGGCGGGATTTGGCTGTCATCTTTTGGGGTATGACGTTTATCCTAATCCCAATTTTGAGAACCTAGAAAATGCTGAATATGTTTCTTTAGAAGAACTCTGGCAACGTTCGGATATTATTTCTCTCCACTGTCCTTTATTTGCGGAGACTCACCATCTGATTAATCAAGAAACCATTACTAAAATGAAATCTGGGGTAATGTTAATTAATACCAGTCGCGGCAAATTAGTTGATACTAAAGCCGTAATTGAAGGGATTAAATCGGAGAAAATTGGTTATGTTGGCATTGATGTTTATGAAGAAGAAGACAAACTTTTCTTTGAGGATCTTTCTACCACAATTATTCAAGATGATACCTTTCAATTGCTGCAATCTTTTCCTAACGTTGTGATTACTGCCCATCAAGGCTTTTTTACTGAAAATGCTTTAGATGACATTGCCCGGACAACAATTGCTAATTTTTCTGATTTTGAGCAGGGAAATCCTTTGACGAATGAAGTTACTGCGTCTTAAATTTATACTGAGCAATAGGTTAATAGAAAGTAAGGGTAATTGATTAATTGCCCTTATAAATAGGGTGACATTTCTACTATCGAATATCCCGCCGGACAATTAACCGCTTGATTGCCCAATAATACGGGTTGATTAGGAACTTTTTGAGTTGGTTGATCACTCTCACAAATAATTGATTTTGTGTTAATATTGCTAATCGGTGAAGGTTCAATATAAACCACTCCAATATAGCTTTTTAATCCATCTCGTTTAGCGACAGCAACCGATTGAACCATATTTTTTTGATCAATAACTCTAATTTTATAGCGATAATTTCTAGTTTCTTCAGGCAGACCTTTAATAAATTCTGCTAAGTTATTACTAAAAACATTATACTGAGTATAACTCGCTTGATTGCCTCGATTCATAATTTCAATATATTGTTTTGCTTCTAATTGGGTATCTCGATCAGCCTGTTCTTTTAATTCTAATGCTGTCGGTGTTTTAATGGTCACTGAAGTTGCAATTCTAGGGTCTTCAGAGGTTTTTTTAAATAGCAACGGTTGAGATTTAAAAGTAGTAATAGCAGGTTGTTCATCTCCACTAATATTTAAGTCTAACTGAAGTTGCCCATCTTCTTGTAATTCAAAAATAGCCGTTCCGACAATTTTTCTTTGAGCATCACGAAATATCATAAATCCGGGCTTAAAAGTCGGATCAATCGTGTATTCTAATTGTATCGCTTCAATCGGTGTTACAAATATATAAATCTTGCCATCCTCAGTAAAAATAATACCCGAAGAAAGATTAGTAGGAACTTGCCATTTTCCTACTAATTGTTTAGCCAGATTATTTTGAGGTTGAGCCGCTAAGATCACAGGAGAAAGCGCAGAATTTACCCCTAAATTAACTGCACCAAAACCCAATAAATTTAACCCTATTGATAAAAAAAATAGACCTTTTCTTTGAGCTGAAATCATAGTTTTTTACTGATTTTGAAGATTAATAAATATTAAAATTTATCTAAAATACCCAGTTGTATTATCCACTTAAACGCTGCCTATCTATCTAATATAATTCTAGCATTAACTTTTTGCGATATTCTTGGGTTAGAGGATGTTCATTTCCGAGTAAATTAAAAATAGCTAAGATAGCTTTTTTAGCAGCATCATCTTTAAATTTACGATGGGTTGATACCATCTCTAAAAACAAAGATAAAGCCTCGGAATAGGCTTTATCTAAAGTCAATTGACAGGCTTTCGCATAATTCTGTTCTAGTTCACTCTCTCCAGAAGAAACCGCATCTTTTTTGAATTGAATTAATTGTTTCAATGCTTGAGCTTTGAGGAAAAATTCTCCCTGATCTTCGGGAATTGTATTTAACATCTTTTCGGCATTTTCCAATTGATTAATCACAATTAAAAAATTACCCGCTTCTAACACCACTTCCGGGCGATCTGGATATTCAGAAAATAACTGATCTAGTAATTGTTTAGCCTGGGGAAATTTTCGATCAGCGATCGCATTTTTTAAAGCTTCTAAATCCCGTTCAAAATCAGATTTAAAACTCATTTGATTTAGGATTTGTCGAATTTGAATTTCCGTTAATGCACCGACAAAACCCGGACGCACTTCCCCTTGTTCAAAAATTCTGACATCGGGTACACCTTCGACCTGATATTGACTAGCTAATTCAGGATTTTGATCAATATCAATTTTTGCTAAAATAAAATCATATTCTTTGACCAACTTTTCTAAAATCGGTTTTAAAATTTGGCAAGGGCCACACCAAGTTGCATAAAAGTCAACCAATACAGGTTTTTCATAAGAAACCTTGATCACCTCTGGCTCAAAGTTAGATTGATCAACATTGATCGCATATCCCATCTAACAAATCCTCCGATTGACTGCGTTTCCCATTTTATCCTAAATATTCAGAGTTCAGTTATTCAGTTATCAGTCATCAATTATCAGTTATCAGTCATCAGTCATCAGTTATCAGTCATAAATGCCCAGTACAAATTCCTAGATTGGTGGATTGTACCCGGTCAGGTTACCCCCAGCAAAGTCAGACCTGAGATATTTGTCCATGGTTTTCCGAACCACAGTGGTCAATTGTGGAGATTGATATTCCTCAAAACGCCCCAGACAACTGCGAGGAAGCCTGATGGGGCTAACTTGGGAATCTGTAAAGTGAAATTTAATTACAAATGTATTGAAATTCACGCAAGATTAATGTAAAATCCTTAGAGAAATCGATTCAATCCCCCAGACAACGGCCAAATGCCCATTTTTTGGCATTTTTAGATTCTTTTTGATAAAAATAGAGATCAACTGAGTTAAAACTGTAAACAATAGAGGTATTTATGTCCAAAAAAATGATTGGTGGAATCTTAGTTTTTCTAGGTTTTATGATGTCTCCGTTGTGCTGGTGGAATGATTTAATTTTTAACTTATCCATTGCCTATGGGTTTGGATTTGTATTCGGTAAATTATCCGAGGACTTATTTTTTCCTGGCTCTGTTTTGGGGTATTGACTCTCTAATTTAGTCGGAATTTTACTCATGCAATATGGAGCTATGAATGTGGTTGAATCTTCCGCCCCCCAACGAAATATCAAAAAAGATTTAGCCATGGGTGTCTTTTCTTCAACCGCTTTTACTGTGGTGATGGTGGCATTAGTTCAGTCTAATGTTATTGATATTTCCCTATTGCCCCATTAATCTTTTTTAATACTCTGTAGATTTAGGAATAGATCATGTCTAATTTTAATGGCAGCCAGTCACCATTTTTGGAATTAAACACAGTTAAAAATTGGTTGATGGTTCATTGGCAATTTTTAGTATTAGGGATTTCTTTACCCCTGCTCCTGTTTAGTATTCTCGCTTTAAAAATCCGTGAAAATACCGAAGGTTTACCTTGGGATGTGTCGATCTTATTTGCAATTCATTCCTCCAGTCAATCACAAATTGAAAAAAACGATGAAAAGTGAAGATTATACCGAAACTAACTCCTCTAAATTGATGGACTTACCAGACTCTAAACCTGAAAATAATCAAAAGCGAAAAAACTCAATCCCTCCCGGGTTCGAGATCATTTAGCCAATGAACGTACCTATCTGGCTTGGATGCGAACTGCTGTTGGTTTAATGGGATTTGGGGTGGTGATTTTACGTCTGCGCGCGTTTCAACCCATTGCTGTCCCTGGCCCGGGCTATGGCTGGAAATTAGGATTATTATTTTCTGGGGTTGGTTTATTAACCGTATTATTATCGACGTTTCAATATTTTGTTGTCCGTCGAGATATTGAAGAAGATAGTTATGAACCCCCTGACCGTTGGGTGATTTTGTTTAGTTTAGCCATCGCCTTATTAGGGTCAGGAATTATTTATTTTGTTTTCAGTAGTCCCGTATCTAGTCCCCTGAATTTTGGTGGTTTTTAATAATAGGTGGAAATCGGGTGCAAAGGAATAGGAATTAAGAGTTAATATCTATTCCTTTTCCGCCTCTACTCGTTCAATATCCTCTACCAAAAAAACCAAGGCGAAATTATGTCTCATTTTTTGATTAATAAAATCTTGAACTAAACGGACTTGTTTAGGAGTTACAGGGTCGGTTGAGCGAACTTTTAAATAGGCTTTAGGAGGATCTTGTTTCCAATTAATATGAGTTTCGTGTAAATCCATCCGTTGTCCGGTTAAGGTTTGCTGTTCAAAAATTTTCCTTAAATCGGTTTGTAGTCGCAGTTGAGTTACAAATTGTAAAAAACTAATTCCTAAAGGAATAGCTAAAATAGAAGCAATAATTAAAGTTAAAGCAAATTGTTTTCGCAGTCGGGAATAACCCGCCACAATAAAAACGATCATACAAGCTAAAGCAATCCCAATTAAATTGGTTAAATAAAGCAATATTGCGCCATAACTTAAATCAAAATAACCCTGGGATAAGGTTAAACCAACTACACATAAAGGAGGCATTAAAGCCACAGCAATTGCGGTTCCCGCCACCGCGTCACTAATCCCCTTTTCTACTTTCGTAAAACCGCTTAATCCCCCCGCAACCACCGCAATTCCTAAGTCAATTAAATTCGGTTGAGTTCGGGCTAAAACTTCCGATCCAAAATCTTCAATTCCGGTTATTTTTCCTAATATCATTGATAATATTAGTGCCACGGCTGTTCCCACGATAATCGAAATTATCCCACGGCGAGATAATTCTTGATCACTTTTTAAAAGACCAAAGGCTAATCCCCGCAGGGGTAACATAATCGGAGCTACTAACATCGCCCCAATAATCACGGCGGTACTATTACTCAGTAATCCAAAGGTAGCAATTAAACAAGCCGTAATTACCAGGACAATATAATTAAAACACAGTGTAGATTCAGCGACCAAATCCTGCCGCATCTGAATTAAGGCATCCTCAGATACTTGTTTGAGTTTGAGTTTACTTTTCATAACAAATATTAAGATTTATCAAAATTAAACAATCAGCAATTACCTATCACTATAGATTAATAGATGTGGAGCATATTATCATATTACTTATGAAAATAATAGATTTAAACCAAATTCCAGAACAGGAAGTTTCCCATAACCCAGCAATTAAAAAAAAGGTCATGTTAAGTTTAGGGGATTTACCCCACTTAACTAATTTTTCCCAAGCGTATTTTGCTCCGGGACAGGTGGCGGGTGGTCATGCCCATGCTGATATGTGTGAGGTATTTTTTGTGGAATCGGGTTTAGGAAATATTTGTATTGACGGTACAGATTATGACTTAAAACCCGGGGTTTGTATTGCGGTGAAACCCGGAGAAATTCACGAAGTTAGTAATACCGGAAATAGGGATTTAATCCTAACTTATTTTGGTTTGCGCGCCTAACCCGTCGTCAAATGTTCGCTCCGAGCGAGGACGCTTGCACCCCAAAAGTTTTAGGATTTCAACAGATGATGCCACCCATCCCCTAAAAACAACTATTCAACCTGATACCCCAAATCGGCCAACTGACTGCGGGACTGACGCCATTTCGGTTGCACTTTCACAAACAACTCCAAATAGACCTTACCATCAATCAACTTTTGAATTTGTTGGCGGGCATCACTGCCAATAGTTTTCAGCATACTCCCCTGATGGCCAATTAAAATTCCCTTTTGGGAAGGACGCTCAACATGAATCGTGGATAAAATTCGAGTAATTTTGGGGTCTTCCTCCACCCGGTCAACGGAAATCGCTACGGAATGGGGTACCTCCTCCCGGGTATGGAGTAAAATCTGTTCTCGAATCAGTTCTCCGATAATGAAGCGTTCCGGTTGATCGGTAACTAAATCCGGGGGATAATAGTAGGGGCCAGGATCTAAACGATCTATTAATAATTGTTGCAAATCATTGACACCATCGCCAGTTAATGCTGAAAACTTGACTACAGGCCATTCGTAGGGTTGGGAGAGTTGGCCATAACTGCGGTCAATAATTACCGTATCTTCCGGTTGCTGATCCAGTTTATTCATGCCCAGAATTACCGGAATTTTGACTTGTTCGAGTAACTCAATAATATAGCGATCGCCCCCTCCCGCCTCCACAGACCCATCGACCACCAACAACAGAACATCAACGGACGAAATCGCCGACTTGGCATTTTGTACCAACACCTTACCCAATTGATGATGGGGTTTATGAATTCCGGGGGTATCGACAAAAATAATTTGAGCCTCAGCCGTGGTCAGAATCCCCCGTAAACGGTTGCGCGTCGTTTGAGCCACGGGGGAAGTAATGGCAATTTTCTGACCCACCATCTGATTCATTAATGTCGATTTCCCCACATTCGGGCGACCAATAATTCCGACAAACCCCGACTTATATCCCTCTGGCGGTAAGGGAATTGTTACACCTTCAGACCCATCCATTCAAGTTCTGTTCCAGTTTTGATAGTCCCCTGCCATTCTAACCCAAGCCCCTTTCCCTTGATATACCAACTAAAATTTGATAGAGTTGCCAGGTAGCTCTATCCAAATCTGAGATAGAAACCTACTCGAACTCAGGGCGATCGTAGAAACCCTTTCTGAATCTGGGTTAAGATAGGTTATCTTAGTGAACGAGGTTAAACTCAAGTCGCGGGAGGGCATTTCGAGACTGAAAACGGACGTGGAGACAGTGTAAGACTACTTTTAAAGTAGCAACGGTCTGCGAAGCGTCAACCCCATTCGGCGACCATCCTAAAAAGATGGCAGTGTGAGGAATCCCCGTCCGTTTACGGCGGGGAGGATGTCAAAGTTCTGTAGAGTCCTATGGGAATAAGGTTGATCATACCAGGATCAACTGTACGTCCAGAGTCCGTTAATTTTTACGTTGGTGAGATTGAGGAGATGAAAACGATGAATTCTAAACTGATTGGTGGCCTATGCGCCCTAATCGCAGTAGCTTCACAGTTACCTGCTGTCGCTCAAAATCCTATTGGGACACCTGTAGTTCCCTCTGACTTCGATTATAAATATCAACCCAAAGATCCTGATAGTGGACGGGTTGACCCCCCAATTTATTACAGCTTACCCGACCTAGGTTTTCCCGACAGAACCCTACCCTCGGCCTTCAAATTTCCGATTATCTATGAATTAGGGACTGATAAAAGCATCACCAGTGATGCAGTAATTACTGACACCGTGTTTATCCCTAACTTACCTCCAATCCCCAATGGTATTACCTTAGATGATGTTCCCCGGATTCGGGCTGAATATACTCGCAAAGTTGAAGAATGGGGTGAATTGGTTCAAGGATGTCTGGCTTTAAGTCCTTTAATCATCAAAACTGATACAGGCAACCCCGTGTTAATTCAAAAGCAAAACGCTGGAACAGTTGTTCTGAATGCTAATAATATTTCCGTTTGCCCCCGATAAACTGATTTAACTTTCTTAATTTTCACCTTCTTTGTTGATTGCAAAGGAGGTGATTTTATTTAAAAAGAAATGGCACAATAATATTTTAGGGCAAAGAGTTATAGCAGTCACGATGATCAAGTCTTTTCCCCCTATTGCCTATTGCCTATTGCCTATTGCCTATTGCCTGTTCCGGTGTTCCGGTGTTCCCTGTTCCCTTCTATAAAACCATGAAAGAACTCGAAGAAGTCGCGGCAGCCCTAGACCGTCAGGACTACCGCCAAGCAGCAAAACTCCTCAAGCAACTGCAAAAACAAGAACCCCAGAATTTTTGGGTACAGTTGTATGCTGGGCGTTGGTATGAAGGGACTGATAAATTAGAAACCGCCGAAAAGGTTTATCGTAAATTACTTAAAGATGCGACAAACCCTAAAATTGTCTCCCAGGCGCGTCAGGGGTTACAAAGAATTGAAACTATTGAACAAAATCGACGTCAAGAAGCGATTATTCAAGCTAAAACTGACCCGAAAAATCAAGAATTAGGGATTTTAATTTTAGAACCTTTAGCCCCGGAAAAAAAACAAATCGCCGCCCAAACCCTAGCCCGAATGTTAAAAACCGACCCCTATACCGCCCGAATGCAGCTACAAAGTCGGGGTTGGCGACTATATAAAACTGGGGAAATGGGAGAATTAAAGGTTTATGGTCAAGAAATGCTAGAAGCTGGAATTCCAGTATTTTGGGTAGCTTTAACGGAAATTCAAAAACTCCCTGTCTTTCAGATACAATCTATTCAAACCTTATCCCCACAACCGACTATTATTTGTCAAAATGAACAAGAGCAATTAGGGTCTATGACTTTTAATTGGCAGGAAGTTACCCAACGGGTTGAGGGATTATTACCTTTATTTGTAGAATCCTTAGATTATGATCCCCGGCGTCCCAAATCCGAACGATTTCGTCATAAAGAAACAACCCAAGATTATGCACAAATCTATGATTTACACTTGCCTAAACGGGGTTGTATTTTAAGACTTTGTGACCAAAACTATGATTTTAAACAAGGAGTTGATTTTAGTCAATTTTCCCCGGAAACTGTACCTCCTTCCCAAAATACTAATAGAATTCATTGGAATTTATTAAAAGAACAGTTAAATTTATTGTTAACTCATGCTCAACTCTGGTCTGAGTTTACACCTTTTGCCGAAACCACATTAGATTATACTCAATTTCTGGGTAGGATTAAACCCCATATTGATTTATCTCGAAAATCAGAAAGTGTTTGGGATAATGCTTTTCATTTATATAGTGGTTTGGTATTTTTAAAATAATAGGGAACACCGGAACAGGGAACAGGGAACAGGGAATAGGGAATAGGGAACACCGGAATAGGGAATAGGTAATAGGTAATAGGTAATAGGTAATAGAATAGTAAGCAGTGAATTGGTTTCAGGACTTAGAAGTGTTCTAACTGTAATGCGTAGTGGTATATATAGCAATCCCAAATAGGTTGTAATAATTTATAACTAATATTAAACAGCCAGAAGTATTATCTGGTGTTCTCTATTCCCTGTTCCCTGTTCCCTGTTCCCTGTTCCCTTTTGATCCCAAATTTTGGATACAACTCAAATAGGATTGCTATAGCTTATGCAAAATAACACCTTTAGCCTAACAATTAATAATCAAAAAGTCGATATCCAAGACCTTTCGCCCACCCTAACCCTATTAGATTATTTGCGAAGTAGTGGACGGGTGGGAACAAAAGAAGGTTGCGGGGATGGGGACTGTGGCGCTTGTACCGTTGCAGTTATTGGTCAGGGAGCGGACGGACAACCCCAATATCTAGCAATGAATAGTTGTTTAATTCCCCTAGCAACGATGGCAGGGCGAGAAATAATTACCGTTGAAGGTGTGGGAAAAAACAGCCTGCATCCGGTACAAGAAGCGATGGTTAGTTTCGGAGGTTCCCAATGTGGCTATTGTACCCCGGGCTTTATTATGAGTTTATTTGCCGCCTACTATAATGGTCAAGTTGACGATGAATCCTTAGAAGGTAATTTATGTCGATGTACGGGTTATTTACCGATTAGGAAAGCCGCAGAAGCCGTTAATAACTCCCATGCTTGCGATCAGTTTAGTCAACGTTTACAAGAGATTAATTTACAAATTAATTCTATCAAATATATTACTTCTTGTCAACAGTTTTTCCGTCCGATTCAACTCTGGGAAGTTTTAAATCTTTTACAACAATATCCTCAAGCTCAATTAATTGCAGGGGGAACAGATTTAGGTTTAGAAATCAGTCATCATCGCCAAGAATTTTCTACCCTAATTTCCTTAGAATCCGTTGCAGAACTCCAACAAATTCAACATAATTCAGAGACTATAGAAATCGGCGCGGCTATTCCTTTGAGTTATATTCAAGAACAATTAAGGGGAATATTTCCGAGTTTAGATGAAATGTTAACCTGGTTTGCGGGTAAACAAATTCGCAATCGTGCTACTATTGGAGGTAATATTGCTACAGCTTCTCCTATTGGAGATTTAGCCCCGGTTTTATTATCTTTAGATGCTCAACTAAGGTTAGCCAGTTTAACCGGAGAACGAATTATTGCTATTGCTGAATTTTTTCAAGGTTATCGTCAAACCCAATTACAACAGCAAGAATTGATTGTTTCAATTATTATTCCTAAAACGATTACTAAAAATGCGGCGAAGCGTTTTAGTCAATCCTATAAAATCGGAAAACGTGGAACCGATGATATTAGTATTGTTTCCGCAGCATTTACGATAGATTTAGATACAAATAATACAATTATTTATGCTAGACTCGCCTATGGTGGAGTTGCAGCAATTCCAATCCGAGCGATTAATATTGAAACTATGTTAATCGGAAAACCTTGGAATTTAGCAACTATTCAACAGACTAAAATTATGCTAAAAAATGCTTTTACTCCCTTAACAGATTTACGAGCAAGTGCTAGTTATAGAAAACGATTAGTTGCTAATTTGTTTGAAAAGTTTTTCCTAGAGTTTTCTCCCCTATCTCGTTTCTAGGTTCCACCTAGAAATGCTCTAAAAGTGGCTCTGCCACCTATCAAGGCGGAGCCTCTAATTTATTATTCCCAGGGAGACCCTGGGAACTAGGAAAAACTAGGAAAAGATTGCGCTCAAGCGCAACAACGTGCAACAACAAATCTAAGGATAAAAATATGGAAGATAATAATAAATTTAAAGCCCATGAAAGTGCTGTTGGTCATGTTACGGGAAAAGCGATTTATACCGATGACCAAAGATTACCCAACGGAATGTTATATTTATGGCCCGTATTATCTCCTTATGCTAAAGCTAAAATATTAAAAATTGATGCTTCAAATTTAGATACTATTCCGGGGTTTGTTACTATTTTAACATCTAATGATATCAAAGGCAATAATAACACCGGAACGATTAAACATGATGAAGTCCTATTACCTTATGATGAAATTAACTATTGGGGTCAACCTGTAGTATGGGTAGTTGCAGAAACAGAAATTGCAGCCCAAAAAGCAGCCGAAACTATAAAAATTGATTATAAAGTCTTAACTCCTATTTTAACAATTCAAGACGCAATTAAAAATAATAGTGTTCACGCCGATAAAAATATTATGAGTCGCGGAAATATCACCCATGCTTTACAAGAATCTGATTTTATTTTAACTGGAGAAATTAAAATTCTAGGTCAAGATCACTTTTATTTAGAAACTCAAGTAAGTTGGGTTATTCCCAATATGGAAGACAATTATCAAGTCTATTCCTCGACTCAACATCCGAGTGAAACTCAAGCGATTATTTCCGAGGTTTTAGACATTCCTAGAAATCAAATAGTTGTCACTTGTTTACGCATGGGAGGCGGGTTTGGAGGCAAAGAAACCCAAGCTAATCCTACCGCAGCTATAGCCGCCTTAGCCGCTCAAAAAACCGGACGTCCGGCGCGAGTTCGACTCAAACGAGATCAAGATATGATTATAACTGGAAAACGCCATGGTTTTTTCGGTCAATATCAAGTAGGATTTAACTCAGCAGGTCAACTTTTAGCCCTAGATATTGATTTATATTCCGATGGCGGTTGGAGTGCGGATTTATCCTTCCCTATTTTACAACGGGCGATGTTTCATCTGGATAATTGTTATTATATTCCTAACTTAGAAATTAGAGGTCAAGTCCTGAAAACTAATAAGGTTTCTAATACGGCTTTTAGGGGGTTTGGTGGGCCGCAAGGCATGGTAATTATTGAGGAAATTATGGATGGAATTGCGCGTAAGTTAGGTTTACCGCCTGAATTAGTTAGAGAACGTAATTTTTATCATGGAGAAGCAGAAACTAATACTACCCATTATGGTCAAGAAATTTTTGATAATCGCATTTTAAGGGTTTGGGAGGAAGTTAAACTAAAATCAAATTTTGCCCAGCGAAAAATAGAAACAGTACAATTCAATCAAAATAATAATTATCAAAAACGTGGGTTAGCAATTACTCCGGTTAAATTCGGAATTTCTTTTACCAAAACCGAATATAATCAAGCAGGAGCTTTAATTTTAATTTACCTAGATGGGAGTATTCAACTTAATCATGGAGGGACAGAAATGGGTCAGGGTTTACAAACGAAAATGTTACAGGTTGCTTCCCAAGCATTAGGAGTCAATATTGAACGTTTTAGAATTATGCCAACCAGTACGGATAAAGTCCCCAATACCTCGGCTACGGCTGCTTCTAGTAGTTCTGACTTAAATGGTCAAGCGATTAAAAATGCCTGTGAAATTCTCAAAAAACGATTATCAAAAGTGGCTGCAAAGTTGTTAAATATGGATGAACCTCAAGAGTTAATCTTTGAGCAAGATTGGATTTATTGTCAAAGTTATCCTAGTCAAAAAATAGAATTTAATCAAGTCGTTAAACAAGCTTATAACCAACGAGTAAGTTTATCCACAACGGGCTATTATCGGACTCCTAATATTTACTATGACCCCAAAATAGGTAAAGGTAGACCCTTCTATTATTATGCCTATGGAGCGGCGGTAAGTGAAGTGGAAATTGATGGATTTACGGGGACATTTAAACTGCGCCAAGTGGATATTGTTCATGATGTGGGAGAATCCTTAAATCCTTTAATTGATATTGGACAAATAGAAGGAGGTTTTGTCCAGGGAATGGGATGGTTAACCATGGAAGAATTGGTCTGGGATGAGTCTGGAAGATTAAAAACTTTTGCTCCTAGTACCTATAAAATTCCGACAATTAAAGAAATCCCTAAAAATTTTAAGGTTGACTTATTAAAACGGGCGGCTCAGGATGGGGTAATTTATGGTAGTAAAGCGGTGGGAGAACCTCCTTTTATGTTAGCAATCTCGGTCAGAGAAGCGATTAAAGAAGCTATTGCAGCCTTTGGTCAAAGGGATTCGGTTTTTTTAGCTTCTCCTGCTACCCCAGAAGCTATTTTAAATGCTATTGAACAGGGACAATTTACCTAAAAATTATCCTTGATTTAATCTGTGATTAATCTTAGTTATTAATTCAGTTTTCTATTGATTACTTGCCTTTCTTGTGTTATAATGATTAAATTCTACCAACAACTTATTCAAGTTTTAAATCAAGGGGATGTGGTGGTGGCAACGGTCACCAGGGTTAAAGGTTCAGTCCCGAGGGAAATGGGTGCTAAAATGATCATTTGTGCCGATGGTCGAACTTTTGATACAATTGGAGGAGGAGCGGGAGAATTTAAAGTCATTCAGCAAGCTGGGGAAGTCTTAAAAACTGGAAAAAAGCAATTAGTTGAAATTGACCTATCCGGCACTCCTGAAAGGGAAACTCAGGGGGTTTGTGGGGGGTTAATGCAGGTTTTATTAGAAAGATGGTCAGGGGAAAAAGCGATCGCATTAACAGAAAAAATTTTACAGAATTTAGAAACAGGAAAATCTGTTATTCTTGTAACTTATTTTGATAAAACTTTTCCCTATTTACTATCACAAAATAACCCCATTGTCATCTCCGATCAAACCTTTATAGAAACCTTGAAACCCTCGCCGACTTTATTAATTATAGGCGCGGGTCATGTCGGAGAAAAGTTGGCTCAAATAGCTGATTTTATTGGCTTTAAAATTATCATCCAAGACTCTCGGACTGAGTTAACCCATCCAGAAAGATTTCCTCCCCAGGTTCAAATTTTTAATCAAAGTGTCAGCAATGTTTTACAACAATTAACATCCCATGAAAATCTCTATATTGCCTTAGTAAACCGAGGATATATTTATGATATTGAAGCGTTAAAGGTGATTTTAAATTGGGATTTATCCTATCAATATATTGGAATGATTGGTAGCAAAAAAAGAATTAACTGGGTTTACCAAGACTTACAAGAATCTGGAATTTCTCCCCATCAACTCGAAAAAATTCATGCTCCCATCGGATTAGAAATTGGCGCACTAACTCCTGAAGAAATCGCCATTAGTATTGGTGCAGAATTAATTCGAGTTTATCGAGAAAAACAGAAACCTTAAGTTTGAGACTGTTTCAGCTAAATCTTTTAATTCAGATAGGCTTTACATTCATTCAAAATCCGAGTATCATTTTCACTAGGATTAGAAAGACGATGAAATCCTTCTAAAACTAGATTATTTTCGCTAACTTGACCTCCGACCGTGGCGACAACCGCCGTATTATTCAAACCAATTTGATAGGAATGAGTCTCTTGACTATAACTATCAATAATATTTAAACTCAGATGACTTCCTTGAGGAACTCCAGTAAAACAGTCAAAAGATGAGCGCGGCATATAAAACGCCCCAATTACTTGACCTTGCTTGACTTCAAACACCAGATAAGATTGTCCAATTTGTTCGGGTTGGGGAGATTCACCATAGAGGTAAACCCCATCTGTGAGAAAATTACGTTGGACAACGGCGGTTTCTGAGTCAGGACTGGGAGGATTTTGTGAAACTAAGACGGTGTTCGCCGAGGCGACTCCCCCCACCATAGTTAGGGCTAAAGTTGTACTCAGGAGGGAAAGTCGGGTAAATCTCCGGCAAAATCCACTCCCAGATAAAATAGAATTGAGCAGTTGATCAAGCATTTTTTGAATCTCCTGCGAAAAGCATTGATAACCGAATCTCTAGCTACAGTATTAATTGAGTTGATTTCGGTGAAATTTACTGCTAACTGCAACATACAATACTATTTTGAAATTCTTTTGAAGTGGGCATGACCTTTTTGATTAACCTAGATCGTTAATTTACCGAAACTAGATTAAAGCGTTTCAATAGTATGCCCACCAGAGGTATGATGACGTTACGGAGCAACTAAGGGAACGCAAAATCAAAATGCGAATTCTATTTGTCGCCGCAGAAGCGGCACCTTTAGCAAAAGTAGGTGGGATGGGAGATGTGGTCGGTGCATTGCCGCAGGTTTTGCGGGCAATGGGACACGATGTTCGCATCTTTATGCCCTATTATGGCTTTCTCGCCGATAAGATCAAAGTCCCAAAAGACCCGATCTGGTGGGGAAATGCCATGTATCAGCGTTTCGCTGTCTTTGAAACGGTATTTCCAAAAACCGATGTGCCATTATATTTATTTGGGCATCCCTCTTTTATGCCTCGTCGCGTTTATTACGGAGAGGATGAGGAGTGGCGGTTCACCTTATTTTCTAGTGGTGCGGCGGAATTCGCCTGGAATTATTGGAAACCCCATATCATTCACTGCCATGACTGGCATACGGGAATGATTCCGGTCTGGATGCAAGAAACACCGGATATTGCCACAGTCTTCACTATTCATAATTTAGCATATCAAGGGCCTTGGCGTTGGTATTTGGAACGAATTACTTGGTGTCCTTGGTATATGCAAGGTCACAATACCATGGCGGCGGCAGTACAAGCGGCTGACCGAGTAACAACGGTTTCACCGACCTATGCTGAACAAATTCAAACCGCAGCTTATGGGGAAAATTTAGAAGGGTTACTTTCCTTTGTCAGTGGCAAAACGACGGGAATTTTGAATGGAATTGATACCAATTCCTATAACCCGGCGACTGACCCTTATATTCCAGAACGGTTTACGGCGGATAGTTTGGAAAATCGCCGCGCCAATAAGGTTGCCATTCAAGAAGAAGTGGGGTTAGAAGTTAATTCTAATACTTTTTTAATGGGGATGGTAACTCGATTGGTGGAACAGAAAGGGATTGATTTGGTAATTCAAATTATGGATCAATTCCTATCCTATAGCGATTGTCAATTGATTGTTTTAGGAACGGGCGATCGCTATTATGAAACCCAATTATGGCACATGGCTTCCCGGTATCCGGGTCGGATGACGACGCAATTATTGTTTAATGATGCCCTATCAAGGCGGATTTATGCGGGTTGTGATGCCTTTATTATGCCGAGTCGGTTTGAACCCTGCGGCATTAGTCAAATGTTGGCGATGCGTTATGGTTGTATTCCGATTGTTCGACGGACGGGCGGTTTAGTCGATACGGTATCCTATAATGATCCGATTAATTATCAGGGCACGGGATACTGTTTCGATCGCTATGAACCCTTGGATTTTTATACCTCAATGGTTCGGGCTTCTGAAGCTTTCCGGTTTAAAGATCAATGGCGAGAACTCCAACGTCGGGCGATGAGTCAAAACTTTAGTTGGGAAAATTCCGCTAGAGAGTATATCCAACTTTACAACAATGTAATGGATAGTTATGGCGGTGTTTCTAATGAACCCGCACCCGCACCCGCACCTCCCCAACCCCCTCAACCCACTCCTGGTGCAGTGGTTTAACCTAAATAGGTAATGGGTAATGGGTAATGGGTAATGGGTAATGGGTAATGGGTAATGGGTAATGGGTAATATTCCTGTTCCCTGTTCCCTGTTCCCTGTTCCCTGTTCCCTGTTCCCTGTTCCCTGTTCCCTGCTCTTAATTTATTGATTTTAAGCAAATAAGTCTAAAGGAAAATGTCCGTATACTCCATTAATTCCATTTTCTTCTGTGGATTGAAAGGAAATTAAAACCCCCCGATATTTTTCTAAATAGGGACTAATATAGAAATTTTGACTGCGACCATTAAATTTTAAATAGACCGCTTCCGATACAGCTTCTAAGGCATGATCTTCGAGATTAATTGAATATTCAAAGGCTTTTAAATAATCTGTTAATGCGCTTAAAGCCTCTGCCATGGTATCAGCACAAATGCCAATCATTTGATATTCAGATTCACGGTTAAGTAGTAATAACGCGGTTTGAATCTTAACCTTTTCGGAATCAGAAATAGGGGAAATTGCATCTGTACATATAAAGCCCTTTAAAATAGCTTGAGCTTCCGAAATAGTTAATGGGGATATCATAATTAATCAGGCTTTGAAGTTAGGGTTAGAAATAAAAGAACACCTGATGCACTATAGCACTACCCATTACAGTTAGGACACTTCTAAATCCTGAAAATCATTCCCTATTCCCTATTCCCTATTCCCTATTCCCTAGCCCCATAGCCTAGGCTGTGGCATGGGTCAATTCTTCCCACCGTTGATGCCAAAGTTCCATGGCGGTTTCCCCCTGGGGTAAGTCAGCAAATTCTTGAATTTGTTGTTGAAGTTCCGGGGCTAGACGCTCTAAGCCATCGAAGGTATTACAATAATGTAAAATGGTTTTCCAGCCGTCATGCCATTGTTGAGCCGTTTGTTGACGCTCCCGCAGGGGTCTGATCCTTTCTTCTTCTTGGGCTTGACGTTGGGCTTCCAGTTTTAATTGTTGGGATTTTTGCGCCCAGGCAGACCGCCATGCTTCTAGGACGGTGGAGTCATACTGAGTTGGGTATTGCTTCACTTCTAAACTGAGCATTTCCCCCAGTTGCTCTAAGTAGGAGCGATCGCTACAATTTTTAATCGCATCTAACCCCGTTTCTTTCCAGAGGGGTAGGCGACGATAGCTGACGAAAATGGCTTTTTTCTGTTCAATTTTTACCCAAATTTGGTGTTGCCAGAATTCTAGGCGCTCAATGTTTCGAGGTGCGATACTGAGTAAATTAGCAACTTCCAACCAGACACGGGCTAGGGGCCATTGACTTGGAACAATTACTCCAGCCTGAATTAAATTATGAGACATGGGCAAACACCTAGATTCTGCACTATAAATTTCCCAAACAATAAATATAGCGTATTAATTGGGAATTATCAATAATAATACTCTATATTTGGAATTTAGTCTAGGTCTTGAGGAAGAAAAATTGCCGCCCCTGGCTAGACGGGGCCAAGATTGTAGATAGAAATACGGCAAGTTGGGTTGAAGCATTTTTGAGTATAGACTTTAATACAATAGCAGAAGTTAACACCCTTGGCAAAGGCTCAAATACCCTGGGAAATTTATCAAAAATAGGGAATAGAGAACACACCGAACACCAGAAAGCTAAACCTTAATTTAGATAGTTTTAATCTGACGTTATTTGTACTACACTAATATTACACAAACGTCTACTTTTTCCAGGAGAAAAAATTATGTATACCCTTCCTCGAACTGCAACCACCGATATGGAAGTCACCAGCATTCGCCTAGAACGGGATCTCAAAGAAAGATTAAAAGGACTAGCCAAGAATAAAGGCTATCAAGCATTGATTCGAGACATCCTCTGGAATTATGTCCAGCAAAAATCGGGAGATTATCGGCCATCCCTGACCCGAGAAGACATCCGCGCCCATATTTCCGCCATTGCCGAACAGGAGGAACGTTGTGTTTTAACAGGCAATATTATCCGACCCAAAGAAGCAATGTTTCTGGGACTCACATTTCAAGGCGATATGGTTCCCCTCAGCTTGGACAGTTTAGAAGGTCAGTAAAAGCCATCCCAGGTCAAGATTTTCAAATCTCCCTGGATAAAACAGGGGGATTTAGGGGTTTTTGGCTTAATTTGATCCGCCTATCTATGTCCTAGACCCCTATTCCTTTGGAATAATTTTTTTCCCCAACTGGATTTTAGTAGATTATTCTGGAAAAGTCCCTCTAAAAAAGCGAGACTTTCAACCCAGATTTTTGGTAAAAAATTTATGTCAGATTGTCAAGGTCATATTTTAATTGTTGATGATACCCCCGATAATTTAAGGCTATTATCAAAAACGCTCAGTGAACAAGGTTACGAGGTTCAATGTGCCATCAATGGAAATTTAGCATTAATGGCAGTAAAGCATGAACCACCGGATTTAATTTTATTAGATATTAAAATGCCGGAAATGGATGGGTATGAAGTTTGTAAACGTTTGAAAAATCAAGCAGAAACCGCAGAAATACCCGTGATTTTTTTAAGTGCCTTAGATGATGTTTTCGATAAAGTTAAAGCCTTTAATATTGGAGGTGCGGATTATATTACTAAACCTTTTCAGGTGGAAGAAGTTTTTGCCCGGATTGAAAATCAACTGACTATTTGCCGTTTACAACAACAATTACAAACTAAAAATATTAAACTAGAGCAGTTAAACCAAGAGTTACAGCGTTCCAATCGAGAATTAGAAGAATTTTCCTATATCGTTTCTCACGATTTACAGCAACCTTTACAAACGATTACCGGATTTGCAGAATTATTATTAGCATTAAAATCCGAAATCAATTTAGAACAGGAAGCTGAGGAATATGTCACCCCAATTTTAGAAGAAGGGATTAGAATGCAAGAACTAATCCAAAACTTACTGGAATATAGTCGAGTCGGAACCAAAAAACGTCATTTTGAAATCACCGACTGTCAAGAAATTTTCAGAAAATCTTTAGGTGATTTACATAGTGTTATTGAAGAAAGTTGTGCTATTATTACTCACGATACCCTACCCACTCTCAGGGCAGATCGGATTCAACTGGGGCAATTATTTCAAAATTTAATTGGCAATGGGATTAAATATCAACGTCCTAATATTCAGCCTAAAATTGTAATTTCTGTTCAGGAAAAACCCCAAGAATGGCTATTTAGGGTGGAAGATAATGGCATCGGCATTAAACCCGAAAACTTTGATCGGATTTTTCAAGTTTTTCAGCGTCTTCATACTTATCAAGACTATCCTGGTAGCGGTGTAGGATTAGCGATTTGTAAAAAAATAGTTGAACGTCATCAAGGAAAAATTTGGTTAGAATCAGAATGGGGAATTGGCACCACATTCTATTTTACATTACCGAAAAAATTAGATGAAGGTAATCAATTATGAAAAATTCCAAAGCGTCACAAATCCAAGTATTACAACAACAACTTACGACGGAAATTAAAGCTCGTCAGCAACTGAAAACGGCACTCCAAGAAAGTCAATCCCATTGGCGAGACTTGTTCCATTTATCACCCATTGGCATGGCAGAAATTTCCTTTGAGGGGAAGTTTTTAGAAGTCAATTCTTCGTTTTCTAAGTTTGTGGGGTATTCTCAAGCTGAATTAATCGAATTTCAATTTAATCAAATTACCCATCCTGATGATCAAAGCATTAGTTTTGAATCTTTCCATCAGTTAATTACTCAAAAAATATCCCAATTTCAACTAGAAAAACGTTATCAACATAAACAAGGACACTGGGTTTATGCGATTGTTAATGGTTATTTGCGTTTAGATGCTCAGGGCAAACCTCATTCTGTTATGGGTCAAATCCAGAATATTACCCAGCGCAAATTAGCCGAGGAAAATATTAAAGAGCGGGAAGAATATTTACGTTTAATTTTAAATAATATTCCCCAGCAAGTCTTTTGGAAAGATACAAATTTAGTCTTTAGAGGATGTAATACAAATTGGGCGGAAGCGGCACAGTTAGAAAGTCCAGAATATGTGATCGGAAAAACTGACTATGATCTATTTTCTGACCCTAAAATTGGGGACTTTTTTCGCGCCCAAGATCGGCGGGTAATGGCTTCAAAACAAGCGGAAATGCACTTGATTGCACCTAAACAAAAACTTTCTGCTGATGGCCGAAAATTATGGCTAGATATTAGTCGCATTCCCATGCAGGATTCTGATGGAAATGTGATTGGGATTTTGGGGGTAATTGAGGATATTACAGAACGAAAAGAAATTGATGAAAAGTTAAGATTAACTCAATTTTCTATTGAAAAATCCAGAGATTATTTCTTATTTACAGATTCTAAAGCCCATTTTTTTGATGTGAATGAAGCCGCTTGTAATGCGTTGGGATATTCCCGAGAAGCATTATTGAAAATGCGGGTTAAGGATATTGATCCCCAAGCCCTGGAGGACGCCTGGCCGATTTCTTGGGAGGAGTTAAAACAACAGGGTTCTTTTACTTTTGAATCCGTTCATTTAACCAAAACAGGTCAAGAAATTAGTGTGGAAATTACTCTGAGTTATTTAGAATATAATAATCGGGAATATGGTTGTGCAATTGTTCGGGATATTGGCGATCGCAAACAAGCTGAAATTGCCTTACAACAAGCCAAAGAAGCCGCAGAAACTGCCAACCGTGCTAAGAGTGAATTTCTCGCCCGCATGAGTCATGAATTGCGAACCCCGATGAATGCTATTTTGGGATTTACGCAACTAATGGAACGGGATTTAAAGCGAAATCCCCAGGTTTTATTGGCGGAACATCAAGAACATTTAGACATTATTGGTCGCAGTGGTGAACATCTATTAAATTTAATTAATGATGTTTTAGAAATGTCTAAAATTGAAGCCGGACAAATTGTATTAAATCCCTCTAAATTTGATTTACCCTCTCTCCTTAATTCAATTAAAGATATGTTAGCTTTTAAAGCAAAATCTAAGGGTTTAGAGTTTAATATTATTTCTGACTTGGGTTTTGCTGAATATATTGAAACCGATGAAAGTAAATTACGACAGGTATTAATTAATTTATTGGGAAATTCAATTAAATTCACCAATAAAGGATGTATTAATTTGAAAGTTAAACCTTTAAATAATAGAATTTCTTCTAATCAAGTTTTACTGAGCTTTGAAATTGAAGATACGGGGTCAGGGATTTGTCCAGAGGAATTAGAGTTACTTTTTCAACCCTTTATCCAAACGGAAACCGGACGTAAATCTCAACAAGGAACCGGATTAGGATTATCGATTAGCAAACAGTTTGTAGAATTAATGGGAGGAGAAATTACCGTTAGTAGTCAAGTAGGAAAAGGTACAATTTTTCGATTTTATATTCAAGCTAAATTAGCTATTTTTTCCGATGTTAGTTGTCAAGAAATGCCCCAAAGAGTCATCGGTTTAGCACCTAATCAACCCAGTTATCGGATTTTAGTAGTTGATGATAATTGGACAAATCGACAGTTAGTGATTAAGGTTTTAAAACCCTTGGGATTTCAATTAAGAGAAGCGGGAAATGGTCAAGAAGCAATTACAATTTGGGAAAATTGGCAACCGGATTTGATTTTTATGGATATGCGAATGCCGATTATGGATGGTTATGAAACCACCCGCAGAATTAAACAGCATTTACCCCCAGGTCAATCAACTGTTATTATTGCTTTAACCGCCAGTGCATTACAACAGGATCAATCGGTGTTTTTATCAGCAGGATGTGATGATTTTATCAGAAAACCTTTTCGGGTAGATCTGTTATTTAAAAAAATTTCTGAATATTTGGGAGTTAGTTTTATCTATGAAGAAGATGCACCCGAGATAAATAGTTCTCCACCAGAATTAAATAATCTGGCTGAATTAACCCCGGAAGTATTATCATTGTTGCCAAAATCAATTGTTCAAGAATTATATCAGGCTTCCCAGAAACTCAATTCTAAGTTAGTCAATGAAGCGATTAAAAAAATTCCGGTTTCTCATCAACCAATTAGTCAATTGTTAATCCAATTAACTGATAATTTTCGATATGATCTGATTATGGATTTAACCCAAGCGATCGCTAAAAGTATTGATTGAAGACTTACGTAAAGAAACCGGGTTTCTACAAAAAATATGGGTTTCTGGCTAGATATTTCAGAAGAAACCGGGTTTCTACAAAAAATATGGGTTTCTCCCTAGATATTTCAGAAGAAACCCGGTTTCTGACCTCGCTTGCGTCAGGGTTTCAATCCTTTTATAAATACTTTACAAATTAAGTATTTTTCAACATCATTCCTTTAACAGCTATCAACTATAGTGTATTTATCGAAAGGAAAAAAGCCCTAACCTCAAGCACCCAGGAGTCAACTTATGAAAACTTCAACCCTAAAAAAATTAATCGGAACCACAGTAGCCAGTCTTTGTTTAGTCTCTGTAAATGGTCTTCCAGCCATGGCTGGACAATTACATAATCAATGGAACTACGGAATTGATTCTTTTGCTGATGGCTCTGGCGGTGAAGCCTTTAATATTAGAGGAATTGCGATTAAAGAAACCAGCGAAAATATTTTTGTCGCCCTCAATGGTGGAACTCCTTTGACAGGTGTGACTGAGAATGGAGCAGCCGATAAAAATATTGGTTGGGGAGATTTATTCTTAAACTTTACGAACAAAAACTTCACAACCGCTAGTAGTCAACGGAGCTTATTAGGAGTTCGTTTTGCGGGAACCAATGACTCCCAAGTGGCTACCACAGGTTTATATGGAAATGTCAAAGGCGCCAGCGTTACAGGTGTAAATGATGGCTACAGCAGTTTAAAACAATATTACGATTATGGATGGGGTAAAGCCAACACCCAAGGTACTGACCTGGCTACAAAAGCTGCCGCTTATAATTATTTTGGCCAAGGAACAATCCTAAATGTGATTGATTCCGGTGCTAACAAATTGGGTGGAATTCAAAGTCTATCTGCGGCCGCCTTAACGGGTCAAGGACTTGATTTTGGGTTCTTCAACGCCAAAGGCTCTCAAACCCTTGGTTTTAGCCTGAATAAAGCGGATTTGGGACTCGCCGATGGCAACTATAACTATATGGCTAACCTGTTCCTAGAATGTGGAAATGATGGTGTGGCTCTGGCTGGTGGCGTTTCTGTTCCTGAACCCGGTAGTATTGCTGGTTTAGCGTTGGTCGGCTTGACTGTACTTGGTAGCCGCCTTCGCAAACGTCAAGATTAATTGATCAATTTTATAACTAAAACTATTAGGTTAGGGTAGGGGCAATTCATGAGTTTCCCCTACCCTAAATCTTTTAGGATTGTTCTGGTCTAGTTTGCCTCAACCAAAAAGACGAGTTTTTGACTCAAATCCAGCATTTCTTGTCTTTTCGTGAGACTGGTTTGGTTCTAAACAACCTTAATTAATATTCGGGAACTGAAGCATCAATTTCTCGACTCCAAGCCAGAATACCACCTTTAAGATTAGTTCCTGAAATTCCGGCTTCTTTGAGAATTCCTAGGGCTTTTCCCGAACGCATTCCTGATTTACAATGGGCAATTAAACGATGACCATTTAACAGTTCTTTTACCTGTTCAATGCCTTTCCCTTGTTCAATATCTGGTAAAGGAATTAACACCGAACCTGGAATTTTAGCAATTTCATACTCATGGGGATTACGAACATCAATTAATACAAAATCATCCGCCCCAGTATCGAGTAATTGTTTAAGTTCCTGAACTGTCATTTCAGGTATATCCATTTTCTGTTTAGCCTCCTGTTCTTTTGCTTGAGGAATTCCGCAGAATTGCTCATAATCAATTAATTTTTCAATTACCGGACGGACAGGATTTGGACGTAATTTTAACTCGCGAAACGTCATTTCTAAAGCGTTATATAATAACAAACGTCCGCTTAAAGTTCGTCCTTGACCTAGAATAATTTTAACGGTTTCTGTTGCTTGAATTATGCCAATCATTCCAGGTAGAATTCCTAAAACCCCGCCTTCGGCGCAGGAGGGCACCATTCCTGGTGGTGGGGGTTCGGGGTATAAATCCCGGTAGTTAGGCCCATCTTGGTAGTTAAATACCGTAGCCTGACCTTCAAACCGGAAAATTGACCCGTAGACGTTGGGTTTGTTTAGTAACACACAGGCGTCATTCACTAAATATCGGGTCGGGAAATTGTCGGTTCCGTCTACAATCACATCATAGGGTCGCAGCAGGTCGAGGGCATTTTCTGAACTGATGCGAGTATTATAGAGGTCAACTTGACAGGCGGGGTTAATCTCCAAAATCCGGTTTTTCGCCGATTCAATTTTGGGTTTCCCCACCCAAGCCGTCCCGTGAATAATTTGGCGTTGCAGGTTGGAGGTATCCACCACATCAAAATCCACAATTCCAATGCGTCCAATTCCCGCCGCCGCCAAATATAGCAATAACGGCGAACCTAGTCCCCCGGTTCCGATGCAAAGCACACTCGCCGCTTTTAAGCGTTTCTGACCTTCCAGACCAACTTCTGGTAAAATCAAGTGGCGGGAGTACCGTTCGTAGTCGTCTTTCGTTAACTGGATTTCATCCAGATTCGGATTTAGCATAGCAATTTTGACAAAAAATATAACCGTCCCAGTTAGGGATTTGGGTCATCAAAACTATATATTATAGCTGATGATGTTGAAGATCGGTTAATGTTTTATTAATTCTTCAGATTGAAATTGATCATGTTGATCTAAACTCCAGTTTTGCAGATCCGTGGTTTTTCCTTTTTCTACAGAAATAATAATATAAGAATAATCAGACCAAGCGCAAACTCGATCAAATTCAGAAGGGATGGCGGGATGATCGGGATGGGAATGATAAATACCTATTATGATTAAATCGCGATCGCGTCCTTGTTTTTGAGCTTGAATCATTTCTTGAGGAGAAATGGTAAATCGATGTTCTGAGGTCAGGGGTTTATTAGTAGTTTCTACTTCCTCAAAGGTTTTTGCCGTTTCTGGATTCCAAGCGTTTTCAGTTGGAATAATTTCTACAATTATTTTATCATGATTTTGGTTAATTTTACCCATTAATAAGCCACAACATTCCTGGGGATAGGTTTGTTCAGCGTGGGCAAAAATAGCTTGAATTTGTTCTGAGGATATTATTAATTTAGACATCGGAATTAAGGGTTAATACGGTTATCAATTAATTCTATGCCTAATTCTATGGCTGCTTTCATACTTGAGCCATCGGCTATACCTTTTCCAGCAATATCAAAAGCTGTGCCATGATCGGGAGAAGTTCTAATAAAAGGTAAACCAATAGTAGTATTTACGGCTCGATCAAATGCCATTAATTTAACCGGAATTAACCCTTGATCATGATATAATGCTATATAGCCATCGTGGGCATTTTTCCCTAAATTAAACCAGGCTTGACCGGGCTTAACCCACATTGTATCGGGGGGAATGGGGCCGTCTAATTGAATATAAGGATAGCGATCGCGTTGTTGATTTAACCAGGGAATTAACCAGTCTTTTTCTTCTGTTCCTAACTGTCCATTTTCGCCACTATGGGGATTTAATCCCGCTACGGCAATTCTGGGATTTTCTAATCCAAATTCATGGCGTAAACAGTTAATAAATAACTCTAATTTTAAACTCATTAATTCTGGGGTTAAGGTTTGGGAAATTTGGGATAGGGGAATATGAGTGGTAGCTAATAAAGTTCTTAATGTCCAACCTGTATAGGGAGAACGTGCTACAAATAACATTCCAAACTTTTTAACCTGGGCTTTTTCTGCTAAAAATTCTGTTTGTCCCGGATAATTATAACCCGCTAAATTCCAGAGATTTTTAGCAATGGGCCCAGTGATAATTCCATCAAATTCTCCTTGTAAAGTTCGGTTAATAGCTGTATCCAAATAGTTAAAACTGAGTGCCCCACTGGTTTGATTTCCTACTCCTATTTCTAATGGGGGTAAACTCGGATCTGGATCTAAACTAATAATCTGTAACTGCTCAGGTTTTGCCGAGTGAAATCCCTGGGTTTGTAATTGCTGATAGGTTTGTTGTAAAATGCGATCGCTTCCGACTATAGTTAGATTAGATTTTTGATGTAACGTTGGATCAGCTAAGGCTTTTAATATTACCTCTGGCCCTATTCCCGATGGATCGCCTAATGTTATCGCTAAACGTGGTAATTTTTTAGATTGAAGCATAATTCAATATCCTTAAAACTATGTTAATTTTAATTAATATCATACAATGATTTCCAAATTGTAGTAAGCCCTTTAGGGCTTTCTTTATTTTATTTCTCCCTACTCTTAACCAAATATAGCAGTCCTAAATCATTATCAAGAGCATGATATAATGATATACACTACTTGATTATGACAATAAAAATTATGAATGACTTACAACAGGCAGAAAAAGAGCGGAACAAAGAAATAGCTGAATTAGAAATTTTAATTGAGAGTAATCTTTCGGCAAGAGAACTAAAACGAGCAATAGCTGTCAGGATGGCGCTCACCGGTAAAATTTACCGTGAAATCAGCCAAATTTTAGGTGTAAGCGAATTTTTTGTTGGGCATTGGAAAAAAGTTTTTAAAGGCAAAGGAATCGCTGGATTAAAACTAGGAT
>MNYZ01000053.1:0-36798 GCA_001873365.1 Oscillatoriales cyanobacterium CG2_30_40_61
TTTAGAGAATTTTTATCAGAAATAAATGGTGATAAAGAACCTGATGATTTTTTAATTACTTGTATTTTATTTGCTCCTAATGCTCCGCAACAAAATCCGGTTGAAGATATTTGGTTACAAGCGAAAAACTTTTTGAGGAAGTATTGGTATTTATGCAGGTCGTTTAAGATTATCAAATTTTTGTTCGAGTTTTTTACTAAGGAACATAAATTTGATTTTCCCAAAATTCATCAGTATACTTATATATAGAAAATCATTTAGGATTGCTATATATGCAGTAATAACCCATCATCAATCATACCAACAGAGCGATCGCAATCTCCCCCAAAACAACAACAAATTGACTTAGGAACTGCACCGGATATTAAGAAAATATGCGATCGCATTCACGAATTAAAAACCCTACAAAATTGGATAATTCAAGAAAATTGTCGCCTAGTTTCTATTATTGGATTAAGTGGTATTGGTAAAACCGCCCTAACTCGTTATTTAATTCAAACCCTACAACCAGAATTTGAAGCAATTATATGGCGAAGTTTTTATACTTCCCCCAGTTTAGAAATTACCCTCAAAAATTTATTATTATTTTTATCTAATCAATCCTTAACAGATTTACCTGTTAGTTTAGAAGAACAATTATCTTTACTCATCCAATATTTGAGAAGCAAACGCTGTCTAATTATTTTTGATGGTGTGCAAACTTTACTCAATCAAGGAACCCTAGCTGGACAATATCATCCTGACTTTAAAAATTATAGCCTATTGTTTAAATTAATTGCGGAAACCTCCCATCAAAGTTGTTTAATTCTCAATAGTTGGGAACTTCCCCAAGATATTGTTACTTTAACCGATGATAATGCACCCATTCGCTGTTTAAAGTTGCCAGGTTTGGGTTCAGCAGCAATGGAAATTTTACGCGAAAAACAATTACAAGATGAGGAACAATGGGAAACTTTGATTAATACTTATCAAGGAAATCCCCTATGGTTAAAAATCGTAGCTACAATGATTAAAGATATTTTTAGGGGAAAGGTTGCAGAATTTCTCAAATATGATAATCTATATTCAGGAGAGGAATTAACCGAAATTTTAACACAGCATTTGGAACGGTTATCAAAGATTGAAAAAACCGTAATCATAACTCTGAGTCAAGAAAAGCAACTGACCGGAATTGCGGAATTAATAGAAATATCTAAATTACCTGCAACGGATGTATTTAAAGCTATACAATCTTTAGAACGACGTTGTTTAATAGAAACTGAAGAACAGCAACAGCAAACCCACTTTAAGATTTCTCCCATCCTGAGACAATTTGTTATTTCAAATAACTGAGATAATCTGTTAATTTTTAATTACTATAGTCATTATTGATGATATAATAATTTCTAATTTTAGAATAAAACAGGACTTACGCACAAGACCAAAGAAACCGGGTTTCTGGCCGGTGATTTTGCGGATGAAATCGAGATTTCTAGTTCAGAAACCCGGTTTGGTGCGTAAGTCCTATAAAATTTACATTTTGATCGGGGATTATCCCAAAAATGGTAACATCAGCAATTAGCTGGTTTAATAGATACCGATGGATATAGCAGAGTTAGCAGCCCCCCTAGAAACCTTTGGACGGCAAAGCCAATTTCAACAGATCACCCAGGCCTTAGCCCGTGATCGAGATTTGTTAATTGCTGGAGTGCCCGGCAGTGGCCGCCGCACCCTGGTTAGAAGGGCAGCGACGGAAGTTGGGGCAAAAATTATTGAAGTGGACTGTATTCGGGCAACCGATGGCCAGCGCTTGACGCAACTGTTATGTGAGGGCATATCCCAGGCGGTGAAAAGTCCCCAAGCTATTGAGTGTTTGCAACAGTGGACAAGTACGGAGGCGGCTCAATTTTTTTCCTGGCAGGGAAATTTGGCGAAAAGTTTACGGTTAATTGCCAAACCGGAAGATGTGTGGCAAGCCTATCAATTATTAATTCATTTTCCCCAACAGTTGGCAGAATTTTCGGGGCGACAAGTGGTGTTAATTTTCCAGGGTTTTCCCCATATTCGCTCTTGGGATCGACCCGGAGATTGGGAAAAGTTATTACGCCAAGAAATTCAGCAGCAAAATTCTGTAAGTTATGTTTTAGTTGCTACTTTAGCAGAAACAACTAATCAAGAGGAGTTTCATCAAAATTTAGATATTGTGCAGTTAACGCCCTTATCAAATGATGTGGTGGCGGCTTGGGCACACGGGGTTTTACATCGAGAAAATTTGACTTTTGATCCGCGATCACCAGCATTACAATACTTTTTAGAAGCGGTACAAGGACATATTGGAGATGCTTCGGCGTTAGTGCGTAGGTTGTGTAAAATTAAAACTACAAATGGCTTAATTGGGGATCATGAAATTGAAGAAACCTTACAGGAATTATTGGCAGATTTTTCAACGGTATTTGAGTCTTTGTTAGTGTTGCTTCCGTCTTCTCAAGCCCAATTATTAGAGTCTTTAGCCTTAGATCCAACGGATAAACCCCAAAGTCGAGAATATATTACTAAACATCATTTATCCCGGGGCGGAAGTTTACAAGGAGCAATTATTGGTTTACAACATAAAGGCTTAATTTATGGTTCAGAATTAGGCTATAAATTAGCGTTACCTTTATTTGGTTTATGGATCAAACAACGGTTAAGTTAAATCGAGATTTATAGGAATTGGATCAAGGATAATTTGAACACAAAGACCACAAAGACACAAAGAATTTGTAAGTACATGGATTATGATATTTTTATGAAAAAAACAGGTTTATTTTTATTATTGTTTTTATTAACGGGTTGTGAAATTTTATCGGAACATTGGCGACAACTTTCAACAACGATGAATATTGTTAACTCTAGTTCATCTAATAAAATTGAACAATGTGGGGAACAACCTTCAGGGAATATGGCTCCTCCTAATATTAAGTTAATCAATTTAACGGCGGTTAATACCAAGGAATCGGGCCAAATTCGCCAAGGAAGTTATTTAGGTTATCAATTTCCTGCTAAAGCGGGTCAGCAGTTAAATTATCGGACGGAAGATAATTTATGTATTTGGGTTTATGCACCGGATAGACAACTAATTAAAACCAAAGATTTGTCCCAAACGGGTCAATATACAATTGTTTTAACAGCTTTAAAAGGAGCCACAACTTTTGATCTAAAAATGAGTTTAAGTTCTCGGGGCGCCACCGGAACACAACCCTTACAACCCCTACCACCTTTTGCTAATTCTCCTACAAGTTCCCCAACTCCTACCCCAACTCCTACCCCAACTCCTCAAGCTAATAATGCCACAGAAAGAGTTGAATTTGACCCAGGAACAACGGGAACAACGGTTACAGGTATAATTAAACCCGCAGAAAAACGACAATATAAATTAGAATGTGCCGCCGGACAAAAGATGTCGGTTGATGTGACAGAAGGAACAGTTGATATTAATATTTTAGATCCGAATGGTAAGAATATTGGTACTATTAAAAATAGCAAAAATTGGCAAGGAGAATTACCGATTGATGGAGATTATACCATAGAAGTTTCTGGCTCAAAAGCAGCTAATTTTAAACTTAATGTTGATGTTCCTGTATTGTAATTATATTCTTTGTGTCTTTGTGGTTAAATTATAAATGTATTAACTCAACCCAAATAAATGAAAAACTTTATTGATTTATTCTCCGGCGCCGGCGGAATGTCCTGTGGGTTAGAAATGGCAGGATTTAACTGTTTATTAGGTATTGATTCTGATCGATATTCCTTAGAAACCTTTCAAGCAAATCATCCCCATTCCCAAACAATTTTAGGAGATTTACGCGAAATTACAAGCGAATCAATTCAAGATATTATTGGGAATCAAACAATAGATTTAATTTGCGGCGGCCCACCTTGTCAGGGGTTTTCAACTATTGGGACAAACGATAAAAAAGATCACCGAAATTTTTTGTTTTTTGAGTTTTTGAGAATGGTAGAAACTTTTAAACCTAACTTTATTATTCTGGAAAACGTTACCGGGTTATTGGCAAAAAAGAATGAAAGTACATTAACATTAATTATTAATAGTTTTACCCAATTGGGTTATACTGTAGATGTGAAGGTATTATCCGCTCATCATTATGGTGTTCCCCAAGCCAGACGACGGACTATTTTATTAGGAAATCGTTTCGGAGTTGGTAATATTTATCCAGAAAAACGATTTAAAGACTCTGAAAAAGATCCTGATGCTTTACCTTTACCTCGCACGGTGGAATGGGCGTTTAATACTTTATTAGAGTTTGAAGGTAAAACCTTTAACCACGATTTGAAAACGGCTCAAATTAAAAACGAATTAGAAAGAAAAAGAGTTCATTATATCCCTGAAGGGAAAGGAATTCGTTATCAAAAAGATCAGTTAGCCTATCTCCCGCCTTCCTTATGGTATGATATAGATTGGAAAATAATTCGAGAAGAACGATTTCGAGAAACAAAATTAAAGCGTTTAGATCGGTATTACCATTCGGGTACAATTAATACAAATAAAACCACCTATTATCATCCCACAGAAGATCGTTATTTGACTCCCAGAGAAGCCGCCGCTATCCAATCTTTTCCACCTGATTATATTTTTTATGGAACATCCTCTCAACAATGGCGACAAATTGGTAATGCAGTCCCCCCGTTATTAGCTGCATCAGTAGGAGAAGCTATTTTAAAGTTAGACCAACTCAAAGATCAGTTAGATAAAGGTTATTCAATCTCAGATCTTCATGCAGTTCGTTCTAAAGCTTTTACTTACAGATAAACCTATCTTCTCTAATCTTTTTAGATAATCAGTCAATTAATTATCTAAAAAGATTATTTAAGGCTTTATAAGTGGAAATGCTCGATTTTCTTTTTGTTCAATATCGTAAATTGATTTTTGAGGTTTACCGACAGGTTTTAAGGTTGCATAAAATCCGTATTGATGGACAGGAAAACTATGTACTGTTTTAGCTCTTAACCTTAATTTCATATTACAGTTAAATTGAGGAGTTCCCAAATTAAGGATATCTTCTTGTAAATGATAAAAGCCATAACCTCCTATTTGGATATAAAAACAATTCTTTTCAGCATAATATGAATGCAATGCTCTAATTTCTATATCTACATAATCTTCAAAAATTTTTTGATCAGATGAACGATGGTCTTTGTCTAAATCTGCCTTGTTAATAGTATATCGGTAAGGAATTATATTTTTACGATTGACATATTCTATAACACCAATACTTGTATAAAAATTAGTTGTCTCATCCTGAACGTTCCAAAACCATATTCCTTCTTTCCATCCCAACGTTTTTTGTCCATAATCAGCTTTTAAATCAAGTTTAACTTCTAAATTATATTCTTGAGATAGATGAATAAACTTTAGGTCAGCACCTCCTCCTGCACCCGCTCGATTTGAATTAGGAGACAGGAGATTTCGGTTTTGCAGAATCTCAAAAATTTTTTGCTCGTAAATATCGCCCTTATTATATCCAGAAGTCATTAGAGCCCAAGAAAAGCTGACACTGCTTTTCAGAATATAATAATTTTGTTTAAAATAGAAAAACATCTAATAGGTTAAACATCTAAACCTATTAGATGTTTTTATTTTTTTAAATTTAATTACCTTAATATAAAAATTATTTTATAATCTTAATTGCCCTTTTAAATCTTCAATATTCTTAGCTTGTTCCCAATCAATATCAGCACTCATCAGTAAATCAATAGCTATACCTAACAAATGCTGTGGATAAACTCGTTCACACGCGGGTACAGGATCTATGTTATTATCTCTAATTTTTCTAGCTGTTTGGGCTAACCAATCTCTTTGTGATTCAGTGATTTTTACATTAACTAAAACTTTTTTGTTCATATAAATTATAATCTTATTTGATACAAAAATTGAACTATTTACATTATTCTAAGGAAACAGTAACGAAACCATAGCACTAAATCCAGGTAATAACGGGGATGTGATTTCATCCGTTTCTAATAATGTTGCAACTTTAACTAATTGTGCTTGTTCTCGGCGATAAATTTCAACTTGTTTAGTAAAATAATTAACAACCCAATATTCCTGAACTCCGGTAATAGAATAGAGTTTTAATTTAGCTTGTTTGTCGCGACGTTCGTTTTGTTTTCCGGGGGATAAAACCTCAATTACTAATTCCGGTGCTGCGGTTAAATGTCCCGCTTCATCTTCAATTTGTTCGAGTCTTTCATGACTTACCCAAACCACATCGGGAATAACACTATCAATATCAGAAAAGATTAAACCAGGAGCAAAAATTGTAACTCCTAAATTATTCGACTGTGACCAAATATCAAGTAATGTAGAAATTCTAACACAAGCCTGTTGATGGCGACGATGGGGAGAGCGAGTCATAAATAGTTCTCCATTGAGAATTTCATAACGTATCCATTCGTTTTCCGGTAGTCCTTCGACATCTTCAATTGTCCAACGTATTTGTTCTAGGGTTTGACTCATTATGACCCCCGTTTTGGGTTTGATATTTTTAATTATAGCAAAAAATCGGATATTTTCAATACATCATAAATTCAGGACTTCCTAAAATTAATGCTCCTCTTAAATTCGGAGGATTTTTTTCTAAAACCGAGCGAGTTTGAGGGGAGAAATTATTTTCTAATGTGGAAGCTAAAAAATTAGCATCAATGGGTTTTCCATCGTGAAGTAATCCGTTAGATAAGGGAACAGATAAACTACTGCGACGTACCATGGCGTCGGGATTTAACCAAGCGGATTGAATATTTTTATACCCATCGGGAGACGGACAACCATAGAGGGGCATTCCTAATTGATTTAGGATACCATCTAGGGGTTCAAAATTGGTGACAGTACCGATAATTCTCATCACTGAAACTAGATATCGATAGGGGGTTTTAAATTTAGTTTGATAAATATTAGGTTGCCAAAATTCGGTACTTTCAAATAGGGTTTGGAGAACATTTGCAATATTTCCATCACTATCTAAGAAGGTTTTACCTAGTTTTTTAACTAGGGAATCTGGAGGAGTATCACTGACAAAATTTTCAGCTAATTTATAACTAATATGTTGGGCGGTAGAAGGATGTTTTGCTATAATATTAAGAGCTTCTTCCCCTTCATTCATCCCACTACCTTTAATCGCATATCCTAAAAACACTTTATCACTAAAATCATGGCGGGTTTGGTCAAAATAAAATCCCGATTTAGTTGAGGTTTTTTCAATTGGTTGGAATAGTCCCCATCCAGTTAAAATTTTAGCTAATTCAATAATATCTTTTTGGCTATAACCCCCATTTACCCCCAAAGTATGTAACTCTAATAATTCCCGGGCATAATTTTCATTTAACCCTTTAAATGCGCCCTTTGCCCCCGGACTTCCAGGAGCAGTATTTTGCCAATTATCTAAATAGACTAACATGGCGGGATGTTTGGCAGTTGCACCTAATAATTGTCTGAATTTTCCTAAAGCATGGGGTCGGATAGCGTGTTGTTCATAGGAACTAAAAAACTGTCGAGTTAAATCAGCTTTAGTCGCCAATACATTAAAATGGTTATACCAAAAATCCACCATAACTTCTTCTAATTGACGAGGACTGGCAAAAGCTCTTAATAAGCGCCCTCGTTTGGCTTGCTGCATGATTTTTTGATTAAAACTTTGCTTAATTTTAATCATGGATTTGCTATCTAAACCGAGAGTTTTGGCTTGTTCTACGGTTTGTTTTTCTGCTAAAATAACTTCACCCGGTTGCCAAACTAATGTATTTAAAGGATTAATTTTTTCAGTTAAATCGGCCGGATAGGGAATCGTTTGCGGTTGCAGTTGGGTTTTAATATAAGCATCAATTCCCATCTGTTGTATCTGTTGAATTTGTCCGGGAGTAACACCAAAACTTAAACGATTAATTAGATGAAAAATTTTAGGTTCGGTCATAAATTAGGGAACAGGGAACAGGGAACAGGGAACAGGGAATAGGGAATAGGGAATAGGGAATAGGCAACAGGCAACAGGCAATAGGCAATAGGCAATAGGCAATAGGCAACAGGCAACAGGCAACAGGGAACGCCAGATCTGGGGTAATACTTCTCGTTATTTCATATCAGTATTAAAATATTACAACCTTGGCGCGGGTTGTTATAGTTGATTTATTACCCATTCATAATTCATAATTCATAATTCATAATTCGTAATTCGTAATTCGTAATTCGTAATTACCCATTCCCTTCAATAATAAATTCTAACAATTGCCCCTGAGAACTGCCAAATTTCAACTGCATTCCCGATATTAACGGAATTTCTTGATGGTGGATGCGTTGCCATTCTTGAGTATGAAAAATTAAGGTTCCATAGCGAGAAAAATCCCTTAAAAAATAATTCGGTTGGGTTTTTCCATCGGAACTATGGCGACAAAAAATTTCGGCGTGTTTAGACGAAACCCACTGTTCAGAAATAATCACATCATTCCCTTCTGTGCGACCTACCCGCATAAGTCCCGTATCAATCGGCCAAACCTGAGCCGGGGTATTAGTACCAGGGTTATAGAGTCGTAACCAGGCCCGAGGAACATCCCCAAACCCTGTCACCGAACTGCTGGGCATTTCCGTCCTAATCTGTTCTAGCGGCTGGACTAACACCCCGTCAAATTCCGGGTGCATATATAATATCGGTAACGTCCAAGCAGGTTGATTAAACTTATATAGGGCTAACAAATGCTGACGGCCTATGGCCACGGCCTGGTCAACGGGGAAACGTTCCCCTAAAGCTCTAGCAAAAGCCTGAATAAAGCTCAACGCCTCGGCGTCGGTAATCGAGTCCCGCATACCCAACACCGCCGGAACCCCGTGATGGATTAATACCTTAGCTAAACTACTGCTAGGAATGGCTTGAAATAGGGAATTAGAGGGGGTTGACACCGTTTCTACCGCCGGGTGAGCGCTCCAACAGGCATTAAACACCGCTAGAATAATCCCACATCGGACTAAGACCTGGGCTAATTCCGTCCCATTAATCGTGGTATCCGGACGCAGAAATAATAACCCACCATCGGGGGCCGGAACTCCATGTCCAGCATAAAATAAGACGTTATAGCGGTCGGTTTCTAATTCGGCAATCAGTTGTTCAACGGTCGGCGACCGCAGGGTTTTAACGCTACAGGGAACCCCGCTATCGACTCGATTTCCCAGGGTATCTATGCCGCATTGTTCAAAGGCTTGACCCAGGGCGAGCGCTTCTTTTTCTAAAGCCAATTTCGATAATTCCGAATTAGGGGACACCCCAGGGGTTTGACTTTCCCCCAAAACCAATAAAATATTCAACCCTTGGGCGACCAAACGCTGGGGGAGGGGGTTAACATCAAAGGTCGTGCGACTAAACCACAGATGTTGACTCAGGGATATGGCAGGTTGACCGCCTTGGGGCTGCATGGTTTCCCAAGGAATGGGGATTAAATCAGGATCTCGGAGGTCTAAGCGAATGCGTAGGGGTTGATCCTGGCCAATGGCAATCCCTTGACTTCGGTGTAAACTAGCTTGAATTGACCCCTGAAATAACCATTGCCAGAGATTAATCCCAAATTGCTGCATTAAACGGGTAGTATAACTAAGTTGTTGCCCCGAATTGGAAGCAGTAGTTAAGGACAAATTGGCAGGAGGAGAACACAAACTATTGGGAATACTATGGGGCGAAAATAGTTCTAACCAAGCTTGCCAAGTTTGGGAAAGGGGTTCGGGCCAGCTACTATCATGGTGAACATATCCATTCCAATCGGGAGATTGTACCACCCAAGTTGCAAAATGATGGGCAACGGAGGTATTCATCCGAGCGATCGCAATACTTAAGCAAGGAGTTTCGGAGGGGGACATTCAACTGAACACACAGTTTGATTGGAATTTTCTGCTAGTTTATCGCGTTTTTAGCACCAGCGATCGGTTTTATATCCGAATTAACGGTAATCTAGGTTAAATATTATCTTAAAGGCAAAATTTCTGTGTAGAGGGACGGCGCGCCCATCCGTGTCAACTTAACACTAAAAGTAGGTGATCAAACCATCTGATCCCCAGTCAATTATCCCCCCTAACCCACGCCACTTGCTGCACTTGGGGAGACCCCAAGACCGCAGTGGCTCCCCAAGGGGGTATCAAAGTCCCCCTTGTTAAGGGGGATTTAGGGGGATCAGATCTCGGCTATAATCAGAGGTTTTCGGCGGTCGTTGACACCCATGGGCTGCGCCTTGCCCCTAGGATGAATTAGATTTGGTAATTCCCAAACTTATAGGGTTCATTCTTTCTGTTCGGATGTTCCCTATTCTATAACAGAATTATTCAACCAGAAAAGGAGTTAGACCGTTGAATACAGCAATTGATAATCGAGAAAACTTGCAAGGAGTGAAAGGCGTGTATCTTGATATTTTATCTGGTCAAAGCTACCCCTTGGGAGCCACAGTTTATGCCAATGGGGTGAATTTTTGTATTTTTTCTAAAAATTGTACCGCTATAGAATTACTTTTATTTGATACCCCGGATGCCCACGAACCCACCCAGGTAATTGCCTTTGATCTTAAACATAATAAAACCTTTTATTATTGGCATATTTTTGTCCCAGGAATTCAAGCTGGACAAATTTATGGCTATCGCGTTTATGGCTTATATGAACCGGAATTAGGCTATCGTTTTGACCCGCAGAAAGTATTATTAGATCCCTATGCCAAAGCCATTGTTAATACGGAAAATTATAGTCGGGCTGCGGCTTCTATTCCGGGGGATAATTGCGCCCAAGCCTTAAAAGGAGTGGTAGTTGATAAGCGAGGTTATGACTGGGAAGGAGATAAACCTTTAGAATTACCCTACGCCCAAACGATTATTTATGAACTGCACGTCGGTGGTTTTACCCGCAATCCTAACTCGGGAGTTGCTCCAGAAAAACGGGGAACCTATGCGGGATTAATTGAGAAAATTCCCTATTTAAAAGATTTAGGAATTACCGCCGTGGAATTACTCCCAATTCATCAATTTGATCAACAGGATGCCGTTCCTCCTCGGAGTAATTATTGGGGTTATAGTACCATTTCCTTTTTTGCTCCCCATCGCGAATATAGTTCTAATCGAGATGCTTCTGGCCCGATTAATGAGTTTAGAGATATGGTCAAGGCTTTTCATAAAGCTGGAATTGAAGTGATTTTAGATGTGGTTTATAACCATACCGCCGAAGGGAATGAAGAAGGCCCGACCTTATCATTTCGCGGATTAGATAACAGTATGTATTATATTTTAGAGAAAGATAATCCGGCTTATTATAGTAATTATAGTGGCTGCGGAAATACCATTAAAGCTAATCATGAAATCTCGGGACAGTTAATTATTGATAGTCTGAGATATTGGGTTTCAGAAATGCACGTCGATGGATTTCGCTTTGATTTAGCTTCGATTTTATCCCGGGATAAAGAAGGAAATCCGATTGAAGATGCCCCGATTTTATGGATTATTAAATCTGACCCGGTATTAGCCGGAGCTAAATTAATTGTCGAAGCCTGGGACGCCGGAGGATTATATCAAGTTGGCTCTTTAGCGGGCGATCGTTTTGCGGAATGGAACGGACAATTTAGGGATGATGTCCGTCGTTTTGTCAAGGGAGATGAAGGACAAGTTGAAAAGTTAGCCTATCGAATTATGGGAAGTCCTGACATTTATCCCCATCCCGATCGAGAAGTGCATTGTAGTATTAATTTTGTTACCTGTCATGATGGTTTTACTCTGCATGATTTAGTCTGTTATAATGAAAAACAAAATCAGGCTAATGGCGAGGAAAATCGAGACGGTTCTGAATATAATTTTAGTTGGAATTGTGGTATTGAAGGGCCGACGGATGACCTCTATATTCAAGCCTTACGCCTGCAACAAATTAAAAATCTGTGGGTGATTTTATTATTGTCTCAAGGGACTCCGATGATGTTAATGGGGGATGAGGTTTGTCGGACACAATTGGGAAATAATAACGCCTACTGTCAAGATAATCCTTTAGGGTGGTTTGACTGGAGTGATGTGGGGAAAAATCCTGATGTCTTGCGGTTTGTAAAAAGTTTAATTCGGTTTAAAAAAGAACTCCATCTTTTTCAATTAGATGATATTTTAGAAATGAATGTGGAGAGTGATTCTCCCTATGTAATTTGGCATGGAGTGAAGATAGGAAAACCCGACTTACATGATAGTTCTCGCACCATTGCTTTTAGTTTATATCATCCCCAAAAAGGCGAACATCTCCATATTATGTTAAATTCCTATTGGGAACCTTTGAACTTTCAATTACCGCCTCTATTCAAAGTGGGAGAACGTTGGCATCGTTTGGTAGATACGGCTTTAGCGGTTCCTAATGATATTAGTCGCTTAAAAGTTGCCCCTCCAATCACAGGAAGATATTATCATCTTAGCCCCCGTTCTGCTGTGGTTTTAATTGCTATGGTCGGAAAAGCTGGAACACCCGAACACCGGATGTAACCAGAAGATGTGGGGGTAATTCCTGAATTACCCCGGCGATTTTAATTAGCCGCTAAAATAATGGTAAAATCAGTTCCTTGACCTAAGACGGAATTGACTTGAATCTCTCCCCCATGTTTTTCTACCACAATTTGACGGGCGATCGCTAGTCCTAAACCCGTGCCCTTCCCGACTAATTTCGTTGTGAATAAATGATCAAATATTTTTTGTTTAACTTCTTCGGTCATCCCCTGACCATTATCAGCAATATTAATCTTAACCTGGTTATCTACTAAGGAAGTTGTAATGGTAATTCGATTAGGGTTTGCCTTGATTTCTTCCAAACTTTGATGGATATTTAACTCATCTAAAGCATCGATCGCATTTGCTAAAATATTCATAAATACCTGATTCAGTTGACCCGGAAAACACTTAATTTCAGGTAAGTTACCATAGTTAGTTATCACTTCAATCGCCGGACGTTGTGCGTTTGCTTTCAAGCGATGTTTGAGAATTAAAAGGGTGCTATTAATTCCTTCGTGAATATTAAATTGCACTTTATCATCTCGATCCGCCCGGGAAAAAGTGCGCAGTGAAGTGCTAATATTTTTTAGGCGATCGCAGGCTATTACCATAGAATTTAATAGAGTTGGCAAGTCTTCTAAATTGTAATCTAAGTCAACTTCTTGGGCATGGTGTTTAATTTTTTCCCCCGGATTAGGGAAAGTTTCTTGATAGAGTTTTAAATGTTCAACTAGGTCAAAAAAAGTAGGTTTAGCCTGTTTGAGACTCGCAAAAATAAACCCTAAAGGATTATTCATTTCGTGAGCAACACCCGCCACTAAATTACCAAGAGCCGACATTTTCTCATTTTGTACAAGTTGTAAATGGGCGTTTTTTAGATTATTTATTGCATCTTCTAGGGCTTGGGATTTTTGCTGTTCTTGCTCATACAGTCGAGCATTTTCCAGAGAAATTGCTACCTGAGTACAGATTAAATTCAGGAGTTCCACCCGATCACGGGTAAATGCTCCGACCGTGAGATTATTTTCTAAATATAAAACTCCAATCAAATTTCCTTGATTGATAATTGGGCTACAAAGAATACTTTTAGGCAGATATTTTTGAATATAATTATCAGCAATAAATCGATAATTAATCGCCGCATTAGCTAATACTAAAGGTTCCCTAGTCCGATTGACTGTATTAACTAAACTAATCGCTACATCTGAACTTGATTCTAGGGGAATTGAGGGTAAGAGTTGTGGTGATTTTCCCTCCTCTACCAAAGCGACTAATTCTAAGGAACTATCTTGTTTAAGAAGTAACACACACTTACTCGCTCCGGCATTAGTAATCACCATTTTTAGGAGAGTAGTGATTAATTGATCCCGTTCAATTTCCCGAGAAATCGCTTGAGAGGCTTTGATCAAAGTTGCCAAATCTAGGACTTCAGAGATACTGGTAGAGGTTTTAGTCCCATCCATCGTTCCCCCGGTGATCGTTTCCCCAACAGAGTCCGTAACCCGAGGTTGTTGCAGGATGGGTGTCAGGAGTTGGGGATAGGATTTTTCCAAATCCGCAACTTTAGCTTTAGCTCCCCAACGGGCATAACAGTAGTAGGCTTCTTGCATATATCCGGCGGCGACTTTCTGTTTATCCCATTCGCAATAAAATCTGGCGGCGAGTTCATTGGCGAGTCCTTCTTCTTGAATAAAACCATGGGTTTTAGCCCCGGCGATCGCCCGATCATAAAACTCGATTGCCTCAGCTTTGTGACCTAAAATCCGCTCCTTTTCTGCCCGAATTAAATCACATTTATGAGTAAAATTCATCGGTGCATGGGTTGCCCAGTGACTTAGATGTTCAAGATCCTTAGTCACCGCGTCACTGATGGGCAAGGTCTTGGTATTAGCCAGTAACGTCAGGGCATGATAGAAATAAAACACCCCATAGAACACCGTCCCAATAATACTACCAATAGTTTTCTCAGCAATTTCCGCCCTTTCTAGGGCGTCTTCGGGTTGGCCAAAATGGTAAGCTAGAACCAATTTATGAGCATTAACACTGCCGATGGAGTAGGTATCCCCGGCTAATTGATGTTGAGGAAATCGGGTGGTTTCATCGTAGGCTGTCCCCACCAGTTGCTGCGGATCATCGGCTGCACCCGTCCAATTTAAAACCGCTTGTTGGACAATTTGATGAAAGTTGAGAGCGGTGGTTTGTTTGAGTTGGGCGATCGCTTCGCCATAGGTTTGCATTTCTTCCCGCAGTTGGAGCAGTTCACTTCCGGCCCCATAAGCCAGTTGACATCGGTTATAGACACAGTAGGCCGCGAACTCTAAGTCTCCCGATGCCAAACCCGCTTGATAACCTTCGAGTAAAGGCATTAATACTGTGTGAATCGGCCGTTGCCAAATCCGCACAAAGGGATAAACTAAATTGATGATTTTGGCTTTAAAACTTGATGCTTTCAAGGTTTCCATTAAGGCGATCGCAATATCCGCCGCCCGATTTCCGGCAATAATTTCCCCCCCATAGGCACAAAGAATTAGTCCATAGGTGGAATAGGCATAGGGAGTTTGAATTGCATTGCCAAACTGAAGGGATAACTCAATTTGTTTGAGGACAATTAACGGATAAAGTGTTGGGGAACCCATATAGGCAGCCGAGGCCATACTGCTAAGAATATTCATGGCGGCTAGATATTTAGGATCGCCCATCGGGGGCAAATTGATCACATTTTCAATCCTGAGTCCCTGGCCAATAGCCTCCAGAGCCGGAGCAACCATCTCTGGGGTGGGATGTTCGGGCAATTCCACATCCAACTGTTGCAGGGTTGTCCGGGCGACCTGAATTGCCTCTGATAACTGATTCTGGGCAATTAAGGATTGAATTTGGATTTCTAAAATTTTGACCTGTTCTAGGGGGCTAGAAGTATGCTGTAGAACGGTTTTTACCCAAGCCTCTACCCGCTCAAATTCCCCAATCAGACAGGCTGAATTAGCGGCTTCGGTGTGCAATTCCAAAGTGAGAATCGGCTGTCTGTTCCAGGGATTAGAATTGTCAGGGTCTAACAGTTGTAGCCCCAGGTCACAATATTGGGCCGCTGCCGGGTAAGCTGCTGAGAGTCGGGCTTTGCGCCCCGCCATCAGATTCAAATTAGCCAGATGATCTCGTTGTTCGGTGCTGGTGATTTGGTCGATACCTAGGTTAAATTGACTAACAATGGCAAAAATTTTCTCATCGAGTTGCTCGGGTGCGGTCTGAGCTAATAGCAATTGACCAATTTGCAAATGCAAGGCGGGTTTTTGGTCGTCGGGAATTAGGGAATAGGCGGCTTGTTGGACGCGATCATGGAGGAATTTATAATGAGCATTAGCAGTAGTTGGATTGACGCTGGAAATCCCGTCAGATTGGGTAAAGAATTTATAGACTTCGGTAATCGGAACAATCAAACCTTCTTGTAAGGCTTTCCATAGTTTATCCGCCATTAAGGTCAGAGATTGAGAGGTTTCTGAAACTATGGCTAAAGTGGCTAAATCAAACTGCGCTCCAATACAAGCGGCTAATTTTACAACTTCCTGAGTTTCTATTGGTAATTTCTGTAATTGCAGCGCCATAAATTCAACAATATCATCGGTAATTGCTAAGGCTTTGATTTGAGAAATATCACATTGCCAATGACAAATATCCCAATTAAAGTTAATCAGTTTTTCATCATATAGGGATTTCAGAAACTGGGTAACAAAAAATGGATTTCCTTGGGTTTTTTGATAAACTAATTTTGTTAAAGGTTGGGTCAGAGATGATTCACTATGCAGCGTATCTACTACTAAGCAATTTAGATCCGATTCACTTAAAGGTAGCAAAGTTATTGTATTAATTGTCGCTCCGATTTTCCCGATCTCATCTAGGGTTAATATCAGGGGGTGAACGGGGGAAACTTCATGATCTCGATAGGCTCCTAATATCAATAAATGTCCGGTATCTTGGATTAATAATTTGAGTAAATTCAGTGAAGCTAAATCTGCCCATTGCCAGTCATCTAAAAACATGACTAAGGGATGTTCACTGCTGGTAAAGACTTGCATAAACTGGGAAAATAGCAGATTAAACCGATTTTGGGCAGCGCTTCCTGATAGTTCGGTTGCTGGTGGTTGTTTACCGATGATATTTTCTAATTCAGGAATCACATCAATTAAGACTTGTCCGTTATCTCCTACTGCTGCTAATATTTGGGCTTTCCAAGTTTCTAGTTGAATCTGGGATTCTGATAATAATTGTCCGATTAAATCACGGAAAGCTTGCACAAAAGCACTAAAGGGAATGTTACGTTGAAATTGGTCATATTTGCCTTTAATAAAATAACCCCGTTGACGGACAATGGGTTTATGAATTTCATTAATTAGGGCGGTTTTCCCAATCCCAGAAAAACCTGCAACTAGCATTATTTCAGCGTTCCCGGTGCTGACTCTTTCAAAAGCTGCTAAAAGTTGAGTTACTTCTGGTTCTCGACCGTAGAGTTTTTCGGGAATTAAAAAGCGATCGCATAGATCCCGTTCTCCAATTTTAAAGGTTTCTATTTTACCCGTTTGTTGAATTTGAGTTAAACAATTTTCTAAATCATATTTTATTCCTAAAGCACTTTGATAGCGGTTTTCTGCATTTTTAGCCATTAATTTATTGACGATTTCTGAGAGTAGAGGAGGAATTTTTGAATTGATTTTATGGACTAATGGCGGTACTTTGGCGATATGACAATGGACTAACTCCATCGGGTCATTAGATTGAAAAGGTAATTTTTTTGTGAGTAATTTGTAGAAAGTTACACCTAAAGAATAAAAGTCGGTTCGATAGTCAACTCCTCGATTCATTCGTCCGGTTTGTTCGGGAGAAATATAGGTCAGTGTTCCTTCTAAGACATTAGGATTAAGCAGTGTTTGTGTTTCCCTAGGTAGCAAGGAAGCAATACTAAAATCAATTAATTTTATTTGTTTAGTTTCGGGGTTAATTAAAATATTACTGGGTTTAATATCTTTATGAATAATTCGCTCTCGATAGAGTATATTTAAGGTATTACAGAGGGTGATCGCTATCTGTAAAAAATCAACTAAAGAGAGGATATTTTTCCCGTTAACAATCCATTCTTGCAAAGACATTCCGCCAAAATCTTCCATGACTAACACATAGCCATTTTGGTAGACTTCTAGGCTATAGGTTTCGATGATTAGAGGGGATTTGAGATGTTTAGTAATCGTGTATTGATTGCAAAAATGGACTAATTCACCAAAGGTGGGATAATCGTTTTTCAGCAGTTTAATAATTACAGATAATTGATCACTTTTACGAATAGCCCGATAAACTAAGGTGCGACTTCCTGAATAAACTGTTTCGACAATTTGATAGTCGAGAATTTTAATATTTGTGTGATTGTTGCTATTTTTGTTGGAGTTCTTCATAGCCGTATTTGAAAATTAATTAATGTTAGGTTGGTTAAATGTGTAATTTATAAAGTTTTGTGATTAATTTTTTCACAATTGATGGCTGTTTACTGGATTTTTTGGTAGTTTTATTAGAATTTTATCACGATCATTAGAGCATCACCCAAAATTTGTCCAATTTTTGAACCGACAAATGATGAGTTTGTTTATGGTTGCGATGCGTAAAGCCCAACAACGAACTTTTTTATATGTGGGAATAATTATGACCACCTATTTATCTACTCAACAACTAGATTAAATTCTGCAATGACTGGAAAATGATCTGACGGCCAAATATCATTAATTTGATTAACGTCAATGGTAACAGATTTTAAAAGTAAACGATGGTCATAATAAATTGTATCAACGGCGGCGATCGCTTCACCTGTAAAATTATGAAAGGTTTGTTGAGATTCTAAGGAAATATCGGATAAACTATCTAATAATTGAATTTGATTAGAAAGGGGTTTTAATAAAGCATTTCGTTCTTCGCTATCGGGTTCGGCGTTAAAGTCTCCAGTTAATATTAATAAGGAATTTTCCGGATTAACTTGATTTAAGTGTTTTTGAATTAACGGAATACTCAATTTTCGAGATTGGTGACTATAATAATCTAAATGGGTATTAAAAACGGTGATTTGTTGTTGGGTTTCTCTGGAAAAAAATACGCCACAACTCACACATTTAGGAGCCGTATTTCCCCAATCTGAACCTATACTTCCGACTAAGTTAGGAGTATCACTTAACCAGAAATCTTTTGACTCAATACATTGAAATTTTTTAGTTTGATAAAAAATAGCACAATGTTCTCCAGTTCCATTACCCATTTGATCCGTCCCAATACTTTGATATTGGGGTAATAATCTGTGTAAATCTAAGATTTGATGAGCTTTTCCTTCTTGGGTTCCAATAATATCAGGGTTGTGTTTTTCAATTAATTTAGCGATCGCATAACGGCGAAAATTCCAGTCATTATTGCCTTGATCTGGCTTGTCATAACGAAGATTTAAAGTTATAATTTTCATAGGGTCAGATTAAAGCGATCGCCTCCAATTAAAAAACCGTTCTAAAAGCGTTTGCTGCCAAGTATTAGCCGCATATTTTTGTTTTTGTAACAATAACGCTGCCTTACTATTAACTTCCGATAAAGTCGGATAAATATGAATCCCAGTTAAAGCGGAAACTTTCAAACCATGGGACATTGCTAAAACAATTTCATGAATTAAATCTCCGGCGGATGTACCCACTAAATGGGCCCCTAAAATTTCACCATTACCCCGAGTAATAATTTTAGCAAATCCTGGGGTTTTTGCCTCAGCAATAGCCCGATCAACCCCCGCAAAAGGTTGTTTTAAAACATAAACATCATCTCCATACTGTTCCTTTGCTTGTTGTTCTGTTAACCCAACCCGAGCTAATTCAGGATCGGTAAAAGTAGCCCAAGGTATGACCCGATAGTTAACTTTACTAATCGGAAAAAATAACGCATTTGTTAACACCACAACGGCTTCATAACCCGCAACATGAGTAAATTGATACCCACCAATTACATCTCCACAAGCGTAAATATACGGATTAGTGGTTTGGAGTTTAGCATTAACTTTAATCCCCGATGGATTAATAGTAACACCCGCCGCTTCTAAATTCAAGGATTCAACATTGGGAACTCGTCCAACTGAAACTAAAATTTCATCGGCTAAAATAATATTATTCCCAGCAATAATTTTCTTTTTGCCATTTTCAATTTCTATGCGTTCGGCTTTGGTGTTATTTAATATTACAATATTTTCCGATAACAATTGATCTTGAACTACCTTTGCCGCTTCAGGATCTTCTTTTGGTAAAATCTGATTTCGACTTGATAAAATTGTCACCTTTGACCCTAACCGAGAAAAGGCTTGTCCCAGTTCACAGCCTATTGGCCCGCCTCCAAAAATTGCTAAGGATTTAGGACAATCTTGTATAGAAAATATTTGTTCATTGGTGAGAAAACCTCCTTGATTTAACCCAGGAATATTAGGAATAGCCGCCCGGGAACCCGTGGCAATAACAAAAGCCCTAGCAGTTAGTTTCCGCCCATTTATACTAAAGGTTTTTTTATCTAAAAAATTACCATCTCCAAAAATAACTTCTACCCCTAAAGATTCAAACCGTTCGGGAGAATCATGGGGTTGAATTGTAGCAATAACCTCTTGAACATGACTGGCGGCTTTAGCAAAATTAATGTTATAATTATCGGCATAAATTCCAAATTTCGCCGCATTTTTAACTTCATAAGCCACCCGGGAAGCATGAATTAAAGACTTACTAGGAACACAGCCAAACCATAAACAATCCCCCCCTAGGCGATCGCGTTCTATTAAAGCAACTTTGGCTTTTAATTGGGCTGCTGCACTGGCAATTACTAACCCCCCCGAACCCCCACCAATCACCACCAAATCATATTCAACAGCCATAATTTTACCTTGATATTATAGATTCAGAAACCGGGTTTCTTCAGCTATCTTTACTATTATGCAGCAAAAGTTATTACATAAACCCGGTTTCTGGGTTTCTTCAGCTATCTTTACTATTATGCAGCAAAAGTTATTACATAAACCCGGTTTCTGGGTTTCTTCTGCAAACCTTCTTATTAGGCAGCAAAAGTTATTACAGAAACCCGGTTTCTGGGTTTCTTCTGCAAACCTTCTTATTAGGCAGCAAAAGTTATTACAGAAACCCGGTTTCTTAGTGTTTAGGAATTGGATACCGGATTAATATTTGATTGGGATTGAGCAAAAAACAGCTTACTAATCCAATTTGTCGCGATATGAGATAATAAGCCCAAAGGCCCAGCAAATAAACAAAAAGCTAAGGAATGGGTTGTCCAAATTCCGGTTTTTTGTCCATCCCAATAAATCCAACGTCCGACAAATAAATCCATAACTAAAAAGTGAATCCATCCCGTGGCGGCGGCATTTTCATCGGCAAAGAAATGGGCAATATCTGATAATTTCGGATTAGATAAGGCTGCTGCATTTTCCGGGGTAATACTGCTAATGAATAGATATAAATAAACGCAGGCTAACAATACAAAGGGAAGATAGGACTCCATAACTTTTCGGGTGACTCCCCAGTTAGGCAAAATAATCATTAATGCCCAAAAGGGAAGGACAAAAATATTGGCGATGTTAAAAATTTGATCAATGGCAATAGTCATGGTCAGAATTTCTTAGATCAAGGGTTAAAATATCCCTATTCTAAAATATTTTTTCAATTTAATCCACTTTTGGGGAAATTTATGTTATGCTACGCGCAAGTTAATCTAGCTAATTTTTTGCTATGAATTCCCACGATCTTTTTCTGTTATTGATTTTATTGTTTCCGGGTTTAGCCCTATCGATTATTGTGATGGGAGCCTTTGCCGCCGGAGGTTAACAGGTATTTTTTACCCACTATCGGGTGCGTAAGCTATATGCACGACGCACCACCTGAACTATTTTTTATTCAGATGAGGATGAGGCAAAGCCTCAATATGGCATTCCAATGCCGAGCATTGGAACGAGGGATTAGGGGTTTTTTAAAGTTTGGATTTGTTGACGAAATTGATCGATTTTATCAAATAAATCTGATTGATTTAGGGTGGTTTCTTCCCCTGTTTTCAACCATTTTAACTTAATAGTTTGCTGTTCGGCTTCGGAGTCTCCTAATACTAAACAAGCCACAGCCCCACTACGGTCAGCCCGTTTAAATTGTTTCCCAAAAGCACTACCACTTAAATCTAATTCCACCGCCAAGCCATTTTTACGCAATTTTTGGGCTAAAATTAAAGATTGAGATTCGGCTAAATTCCCCCGAGAAACGATATAAAAATCTAAGCTAGAATTGGGGATAAAATTTAATTGTTGTAACAGAATTACTAACCTTTCTAACCCAATCGCCCAACCCACCGCCGGAGTTTCTGGCCCCCCTAATTCTTGGACTAAACCATCATAACGACCGCCTCCACAAACCGTTGCTTGGGCGCCTAAATCATCAGAAATAATTTCAAAAGCCGTATGGGTATAATAATCCAATCCTCGGACTAATCTCGGGTTCAGACTGTAGGGAATTTCTAAGGCGGTTAATAGCTGTTTAACCTGTTCAAAATGGGCGCGAGAATCATCTCCTAAATATTCTAAAATACTGGGAGCATCTTGAACAATTTCTTGGGTGCGGGGGTCTTTACTATCTAAAATTCTTAAAGGATTTCGAGATAATCTATCCTGAGAATCGGGATCTAATTCGTCTTGATATTGAGTTAAATAATTAACTAAAGCTTGACGATAGACTTGGCGATCGCTGGAATTTCCGACGGAATTTAAGTTAAGGTTTAAATTCTTTAATCCCAAGGTTGTTAATAGATTGGTTGCGATCGCAATTACCTCTACATCAGCCCTGGCGTCCCGACTTCCTAACACCTCAACCCCAATTTGATGAAACTGTCGTTGACGTCCGGCTTGGGGGCGTTCATAGCGAAACATCGGCCCGGTGTACCATAATCTTTGCAGCCATCCCGTCCCATGGAGTTTGTTTTCAATAAAGCTGCGAACCACTCCCGCCGTACCTTCTGGTCGCAGAGTAACTGAACGTTCACCCCGATCAACAAAGGTATACATTTCTTTCCCGACAACATCAGTCGCCTCCCCAATACCCCGTTCAAATAAGGCCGTTTGTTCAAAAATTGGGGTGCGAATTTCTTGATAATTTGCCTTCAATAAAATCTCTCTAGCAATAGATTCAATCCACTGCCAATATCCAATTTCATCAGGCAAAATATCCCGGGTTCCTCGTAATGCTTTAATCAGTTCCATTGGTTTCTAAATTAATCGTTAGTCCTGGGATTCTATTGTTTCCCAGGCTCCGTAACGATCGTTATAATACGCCAAAATTTGATCAATTCGTTGACGAATTTCTCGATTTTGGGTGTGATCATATTCAATCCATAAACTACCCACTTGACTTTGGGTATAATCAAATTCCAGAGGGATTTCATCGGGATTAATCTGGGTTGGAATTAACCCCGTGTCCACTCCTTCCACCTGTCGTAAATGGGCAGCCACTTCTCGATAAACGGTTAAGGGAAGTTTCGGACAGCGAACTTGATAGCGAAGTCGTTGTTTTTGTTTAACTGTTTGCATTCAAAATTAACCTATTTTTTCTCTATTCTACCGTAGAAGAAATGATCACTTCTGTTTCATCGTCAGTGGTCACAAGCGGTAGAGAACAACAATTAATATCATCAAGACAAACCTTTCCCCATTGCAATGCCCAACGAACTAAAGAAACTCGGTTTTCCGTTGCCGTTTTTGTCAGAATATTACTGATATGATTATCAACGGTACGCTTACTAATTTCTAGTTGCTCTGAAATTTCTTGATTCGTTAATCCGCTTGCAACTAGCTCTACAACTTGCAGTTCTCGATCTGAGAGTGAAACAGGTCTGTGAGAATTGCGTTCCGTCATATTAACTTCCAATTTCTGCATAACTACCTATTTTTTATTCTAAAGGGAACCGTCAACAATATCCTTTATTTGATCAAACTCAGGAATTTCTAATAAGCTCTGGCTTTACAAGACATATAGCAGGGAACACCGCAACAGCGCAACACCACAACAGGGAACAGGGGTAAAACTTCACTGTCAGGTTTGCTGGATCAGTCTTTTTCTAACCGTTGGGCGCGACCGTTATAACTGGTGTATATCAAATTTAGCAGAAATGCTTATCAATATTTTGTTAATTTTTGCTCGATTTCGACCAAGGAATTACGAATGGGTAATGGATAATGGGTAATACTTCGACTTCGCTCAGTAACAGGGTAATGGGTAATACTTCGACTTCGCTCAGTAACAGGGTAATGGGTAATGGGTAATGGCAAGAGTTTACCCTCCTCCTCCCCACCTCCGGTGCTCCCCCTGCCTCCGGTGCTCCCCCTGCCCCTACCCCCTACTCCTCTACTCCACAAACAGGTACGGTAAACACGCCAAAAAAAATTTGTCAAGCTATTGCAATATTTTTTAACTATCTGTTACAATCGTTTACATAAAGAACAAACTAAGTCAGCTTAGGAGAAAAATAATATGTTTACAGTTTTAATCTCTTTATTCGTCGTCGGTTGGGTTGCTGCTGCTGTAATTGGGACTCAGGCGTACTTCCTGGGCGAACAAACCAAACCCATTCACCAACGGAATTGGAATTCTGCCTCCTTCGAGCAAATCGCCCAGTCCGTCACCGGTCAAGAAACTGACTATGCTGTCCGGGTTCCCGCCTATACTTTAGATGCTTACGCCAGCAATAATTTAAGTAATTAATTCCCAAACGCTTCAGCTAGAAAGACAAAAATAAGTAACATTTTTACTCCTTCAATTAGTGGAAAATTGAAGGAGTATTTTTTTAGAATTAGTAGAAACCGGGTTTCTGAAGTAAAATTTTTGATTATTACCAATAGATAACAGCCAGAAACCCGGTTTCTTTTCTTTGTTCACAATAGTTCTTGATTAATTGTTGCTTTTTTAGCTTTGGGTTTACTCAATAAAAACCACCAAATTTCTAATCCAATTAAAGCTAATCCACTTGCTGTCACCGCCATTTTAGTTGATAGGGGCTGTTCAATTATCCGCAATTGATTATTGTTAGCGGGTTCTCCATGGGTTTCCATTGACCGAACTGGGTCACAATTCCCAATTAAAATTGACAGAAAAATTCCGCTCAATTGTAATCCGATTTTTGGTTTTTTGTTCATAATTTGTTTTCCTGATTCTAATAATACTGAAAAGTTTTTTATTCCCTATTCCCTATTTAGAAATTAATTCAGTTTAAACCGACGTAATCTTAACGCATTAGTAACAACAGAAATCGAACTTAATGCCATGGCTCCTCCAGCAATAATAGGATTGAGTAACCAACCCGTTAAAGGGTAAAAAATTCCCGCCGAGATCGGGATTCCAGCCGAGTTATAGATAAAGGCAAAAAACAGATTTTGGCGAATATTATTTAAGGTAGCTTTGCTAAGTTTAATCGCCGTAACTATTCCCATTAAATCCCCTGAAATTAAGGTAATATCACTGGCTGCGATCGCAATATCTGTCCCAGTTCCAATTGCAATTCCCACATCTGCTTGAGCCAAAGCCGGAGCATCATTAATACCATCCCCCACCATCGCCACAATTTGATCATGTTTTTTTTGCCATTTTCGTTCATTTTGTAGGGATTTAATTATATTAGCTTTTTGGTCGGGACGGACTTCTGCAAATACCCGTTTGATTCCCACTTCCGAGGCGATCGCTTGGGCAGTTTTTTGATTATCTCCCGTTAACATAACTACCTCTAAACCCATTTTTTGTAACTTTTTAATTGCCGTTTTAGAAGTTGGTTTTAGAGCATCTGAAATAGCAATTAATCCTTCTATTTCTCCATCTAATGCTATCCAAGCAGTTGTTTTTCCTTCTGACTCCCAAGCGGATTGATATTGTTTTAAAGTTTCGGTTTTAATTCCTAATTCTTGCATCCAGCGAGAGGTGCCAATTTGTAATAATTGATCTGAAATATAACCTTGAACTCCCATTCCTGCTAAGGCTTGAAAATTGCTAATTTCAGGTAAGGAAAAATCAACACTTTGAGTTTTAGCATAATTAACAATAGCTTCTGCTAAGGGATGTTCCGATTGTTGTTCAATGGCTGCGGCTAATTGTAATAACTTTAATTCATGATCGTTGTTCGTCCCTCCAATCGTTATGTAGTGGGTCACTGTGGGTTTTCCGGCGGTTAAAGTTCCGGTTTTATCTAATACAATCGTTTGGATTTTATGAGCTAATTCCAGACTATCTGCTCCTTTAATTAAAATGCCATTTTCCGCCCCTAAACCCGTTCCCACCATCACAGAAGTGGGTGTGGCTAATCCCAATGCACAGGGACAAGCAATAATTAAAACTCCTACGGTTGTAGTAATGGCTAAAGTGATATTTCCAGTTAAATTAAACCAAATTATAAAAGTAGCGATCGCGATCGCAATTACAACCGGAACAAACCAACCTGTCACCTGATCTGCTAATTTTTGAATCGGAGCTTTTGACCCCTGCGCCTGTTGAACTAACTGCACAATTTGGGCTAATACCGTATCTTTTCCCACCCGTGAAGCTCGAAATTTAAAACTTCCGGTTTTATTAATTGTAGCTCCAATAACTTCATCCCCCGGATATTTTTCAACGGGAATACTTTCCCCCGTCACCATTCCTTCATCAACCGTAGAATTTCCTTCTATTACTTCGCCATCCACGGGGATTTTTTCCCCAGGACGTACCCGAATAATATCCCCCAAATTAACAGTTTCAATGGGAATATCAATTTCCTGTCCTGACCGAATTACCCTGGCAGTTTTAGCTTGTAATCCGATTAATTTTTTAATCGCATCGGAGGTTTTTCCTTTGGCTCTATTTTCTAATAATTGACCCAGTAAAATTAAGGTAATAATTACAACCGCAGATTCATAATAAACATCCGCCGATAGCCCTTGATTTAGCAAAAATTGCGGATAAAAGGTAACAAAAATAGAATACAAATAAGCCGCCCCTGTTCCCACAGCAATTAAGGTATTCATATCCGCTTGATGACGTTTAAATCCTTTCCATGCTCCCAAGAAAAAACTTTGACCCGACCAAAATAAAATCGGCGTGCTTAGGATTAATTGTAACCAAGGGTTGTGCATCCAGTGGGGAATAAAGGGTAAATCTAAACCCGTCATCATCGGTAATCCCCCGATGACTAAAAACACACTAACAATGGCACTGATTAAAACTTTTTGGGTTAACTTTTTCTCAATTTCTCGGTTGTCTTTTTGGCTATTTTCAAGATCAGATGTTGTATCTTCTATGGGTTGAGCCGTATATCCCGCATCTGTAACCGCTTGTTGAATTTGCTCAATAGTTGTTTGAGTAGAATCAAATTCAACTGTTGCTTGTTCCGCCCCAAAATTAACCTGACAAATTCCCACCCCCGCCACATTTTGAATCGCAGTTTCTATGGTATTGGCGCAGGAGGCGCACCCCATTCCTTTTAATCGTAAATAGCTTATTTTCATGGTTTAAACTCCATTTTGAGTTGAGTTCGGTGGTGAGTGTGCTACGACCCGCACTCCATCGTTTAACTGTTGTTGACTTTTATTCTAAAGTCTCCCCTCCACTGGAGTGTCAAGGGGGAATGGAAAATTAAATTCCCCATCGCCTATAACCCGTTAAAATGCAGGGGTAAAAGGACTGTAGCGGTTGTTCCTTGGTTAATTTGGCTGTCTAAATCAATTTGACCGTGATGGTTTTCCACGATGGCTTGGGCGATCGCCAAGCCCAAACCAGACCTCCCCCTATTGGGATGAGTATGAAATTTTTGCTAATCTATGAATAGGTTAAAATTCCATTTTAGTATACGGAAAACATAATGATCTTACAAGTTGAAGCCAAACAAAATTATAAAATGGATCACAAACACTGGATTTTTATGGAGTATAATAATAGCCATGAAAACTCAGTGCTTAATTCCATTTTGTTTGAAATGGCTGTGGCTGATATTTATGACAAAGTTGAGTTTGAGTCCTAAATCCGATCATCTTATTATAGAATTTGGTCAATACTCTCAACCACTTGCTCAATAAAGGTAACAGCATCATTAACGAGGTTGTCATCAATAGGCCAACGATCACCAATATTAAAGGCTGGATTTATATCGGCTTCATGAGCAATTTTATTTCTTCGTCCAACAATAGCATTGAGATCGGCTTTAATGTCTTTAGTTTTTCTCCCTATTAGATTAGCAACTTCCTTCCATAAATCTTTATCAGAAATTAACCGAATTGAACTCGCAATGTTATCAGGTGTTTGATAGCTGTCCTTCCTTAATTTTGCTTGAATCTCATTTTTTAAAAGTACAATATTCTCTTCATTTAGTTTATTGGAAAGAGTTTGAGATATTACAGGAATTAAAGTAGACAAAGTTTGAGGTTGTGTCAAAAATTCCTCACCTTTTATTTGTTGCACTTCATCTTCTAACCAAGATTCAATATCAAGGGCTATAATTCTATCTTGGCGTGCTGTACCTAACGAGACTTGAAAACGATCAAACGCGGATTGAGTTGTATTCGCAGTAACTCTGGGTTCAGGACGTTGACCTCGATAAATTTCTAACATCCCCAACGTGACAACTTCATGAACATAATAATCTAATGCACTCACCGCTAAAACCAAAGCAGATCTTAAAATATCTGAGACATCTAAAACATTAGTCGATTGAGCTTTGAGAGAATTATGCAAAGCAATTAAATCTCTAACACGACCTATACTAATCCGAAATTGATCAATGGCTGACTGCATAAGCGGCGGTTAATTCAATCACTTGATCGGCTAAGTTTGAAAAAAACAGTCTAAATTCTTTTTGCTTATTTAGATTTTGTTCTAATAATCTACCCGTTAAGTTTACATGATCTGCTGTTAAGGCATAAACTGGGGTTTGGTATTCTTGAGATAATGCAATTAAACTATTGAAATCAGGGATTTTTGCTAAAGTAAATGTATCTTGAATCCCCTTGTATTTATAAGCTCCCTTTGGTAATGTCATATTATTTGTTTGTAAAATAGGGACTAGCTTACAACTCACAGTTTCCTCGATTTTTTGAATCCACTTTTGAAAAGCCCTTGTTTCTTTGCCATTTTTAATCCGATAATTCTGTATAATTGTTCCCAGAAAACGTAATGTCACATCAGGAAAAGGATAATCAGCATCTCTTAAAATTGGCAAAGCACTAGCTGATTTAGCCCAACGATACCACTTAGGTAAGACTTTCGATAAAGAATCAATTGCCATGACTGAGAAAAAGTCAGCCGTTGTAGGAACCATAAAAAAGTCACTAATCATCAACAAATTCTGATTAATTGCTCCTAAACTGGGACTCATATCAATTAAAATATAGTCAGCCTCAAACTTTTCCGCCGTTCTTTCAAATAAATAATTAATCGAACCAGGCAAATTTTTAAGCGTTTGAATTGATCCGCTTAACTCTTGTGCAAGACCTAGCGTAACTTCATACTCGGCAAATCCCACATTACCCGGAAGCAAAAATAATCCGTCTCGACCTTCTATTGGGATACAATCTATAGCTTCAATCGCTTTAGGTTGGGATTCAAATGCAGGAGCTAAACCAGTTTTAATGTTGGATTTGGTATTATAAATCTGTTCTATTCTTTCTTCACCTTCTTCTGTTCCTTCTCCTAATGCCATTCCCGTTAGATTACACTGGGGATCGGTATCGGCTAAAATCACTCTTTTACCTTTCTCTGCCAGCATCCAACCTAGATTAAAGGTCGTTGTTGTTTTGCTAACACCACCTTTATGATTAAATAGAGCAATTTTTTGAACCATTGTAATTATCCTTAAAATCAACAGAATAGAATAGTTTGATTATAGCTTAAAATTGTTTGTCATGTCAATGTATTTTATCCTAGAGTCTTCTTTAGTTATTTATTTTTATCAACTTACTCCCTATTCTGAATTAGGCGATGTATGCACTATATTTACACACCCGATAATGTTATTGATGTTTATTCTAAAGTCTCCTCTCCACTGAAGTGTCAAGGCGTAATTTAAAATTAAATTTTTCATCGCCTATAACCCGTTAAAATGCAGGGGTAAAAGGACTGTAGCGGTTGTTCCTTGGTTAATTTGACTTTCTAAATCAATTTGACCGTGATGGTTTTCCACAATAGCTTGGGCGATCGCTAACCCCAAACCAGACCCCCCACTATTGCGATGGGTACGAGAGGGATCAACCCGATAAAACCGATCAAAAATATTAGGTAATGCTTCAGTTGGAATCCCAATTCCTGTATCTTTTATGATAACTTGTAATCCTTCAAATTTTAAGATAGAATTTGATTTTTCCCAAGATTCTGTCACCTTTCCTAATCTGGGTTGTCGCTTAGGTTTGGTGATGGATTTTAATTCAATTTGAATCTTACCGCCAGCAGGGGTATACTGTACCGAATTACTGACTAAATTAGTAAATAATCGCACCAATTGATCCCAATCTCCCTCTAAATTAAAAGGTTCATTTTCCTGGGAATAATTACTATCTGAATTAATAATAGTATCCTCAACATCCTCAATAAAATCTAAGGAAAGTTGGATTCCTTGTTGAGTTGCGATCGCATTTTGTTCTTCCACCACTTCCATTAATAACCCATCCAAGGGGAGAGAAATAAATTGAGGTTTAACAATTCCGCTATCCTGTCTAGCTAAAAATAATAAATCATCTACTAACCGACCTAAACGGCGAGTAATTCGTTCAATAACTTGTAAATGTTGTTGTTCAGAACTGGATAAATTAGGTTCAGCTAAAGCCACTTGTACATTAGTTTGAATCATCGCAATCGGACTTCTTAATTCATGGGAAGCATCGGCGGTAAATTGTTTTAAACGTTGGTAAGAATCCCGCACAGGTTCTATGGCTAAACCCGATAAAAACCAGCCAATAGTAGCTACACCAATTAACATTAAAATAGTTCCTAAAGTCAAATCAAAAATTAACTGTTGAATGGGTTTTGTAACTTCAAACCAAGGATGACTAACTCGCAAATAACCTAATACCTGTCGTCCGATTTCTACCCGATCTGTCACCTGTCTTAAAATCATTTCTGAAACGTTATTTTGTTCAGAAATATGTACTGTTTCTCCACTGCGGTTGGGATGAAGCGAAATATCCAAAGGTTGAGAAAAAGTAGACCATAATAATTCCCCCGTTTGACTAAACCATTCAATATCAATATGATCATCTTCAACGTTATTTGGATTATTTCTAAAACTGGCTTCAACATTCACTTGAAATTGACCCGCTAAAACCGCCGGAGACATAGCTGGAGGCGTCGCCACAGGTTCAATTACTAAAGAACGTTCTACCACCTCCACAACGTGATTTAAGGTATCATCAATCCTTTCAATTAAGGTATTTCGTACATAGAAATAAAATCCACTGGCGAATAGTAATAATAAAATAGCGGTAACTGCTGTATACCAAATTGCTAACCGTCGCCGAGTTGCTTGAAACATAAGTTAAAAAAATTTGCTAATCTATAAATAGGTTATAATTATATTTTAGGATAGGGAAAATACAATGATTTTACAAGTTGAAGAAAAAAGAGCCCATACTCTGGAAGAATATCTGGATTTTGAAGTTAATTCTTCAGAACGCCACGAATATATTAACGGTGAAATTAGACCCATGACCGGGGGAACTCCCAATCATAATCAAATTACTGGTAATCTCTCCGCGACGCTGAATTTTGCCCTCAAGCGTCAACCCTACCGCGTATTTGTTACGGATCAACGTCTTTGGATTCCTAAAAAACGCCTCTATACCTATCCTGATATTATGGTAATTCAGGGTGATATTCAACTCCAAGAAGGGAGAAAAGATACAATTACAAATCCATTAATTCTTGTAGAAGTATTATCCGCATCAACTAGAAATTACGACAAAGACGAAAAATTTGCAGCCTATCGTACCCTTCCCACTTTTCAGGAATATATTCTGATTGATCAATATAATATTCAGATAGAACATTATTATAAAACCGATCAGAAACATTGGATATTTATGGAGTATAATAATAGTAATGAAAACTTAGTATTTAACTCGATATCTTTTGAAATTGCTGTTGCTGATATTTATGATAAAGTAGAGTTTTAATCCTATCAAACCAGGTAAATTACTCATACTTGCACCAAAACTTTCAGCAATACCAATAAACTCTAATGATTCATTTTCACCAATTATCAAATTCTAGGCAAAGTTCTATGGCCTCTTGAATCCGTGACCTAAGCTCATCAAGGGACTTTGCTTGTGTATGACAACCTTTTAAAGTAGGAACTGAAGCCACAAAATAACCATCGGAGTCTTTTTCAATCAGTACATTAAATTCTTTTACCATTTCTTAATTTTTCCTTACGTCCTACACTAACTTACTTTATTAAATTCAATTCTATTAGGTTTTATTGTGTTCAACCCAAACTTTATCAAATCAATTCACGACTTTGTTACTTATAATATTCAAAATGACACTTATTGCCTGTAGACTTATTACCTACAAAAATTGATGATACTCATGTGAATACAAATTCAGAACAAGATATTAAATACCGCTTTGGTAAAGCAATGAGGCGACGTCGCCGAGAGTTAGACCTATCTCAAGAAGAACTAGCAGAACGCTCAGAACTTCATCGTACTTATATTTCTAGTATTGAGAGAGGTCAGCGAAACCCCTCTTTAGAAAATATTGAAAAAATCGCAAAAGCATTGAGAATTTCTATCTCGGAGCTTTTTGAAAAATATAGTATAGAAGAGGAGAATAAAACGGATGAGTAAGAAAGATTGGTTTTTACAAAAAAAAGGGGGAATTACAATTAAAAGTAGTGAGGTTTACCAAACACTATATTTACAAATTAAAGAAAAGATTAATCAAAATACATCAGTTCTTGATATTCTCAGTTGGATAGAGGCAGAAGTAAAAATAGCTTATGAGGAAACTTATAAAGGTAAGTCTAAAATCAAGCTAACCCAAGGTGCACTGAATAATTGTAGAGGTCAATGGAATGAATTCTTAACTACTAGCTTTTTAGCTGAAATTGCTATAGATTTCTATTCAAATCGTAAACTCTATTTTGTACCTTTCCGCTTACCAAGTTCTGGTCAAACTAATAAAACTGTTAAGAAATCGAAATCAAAAAAAAAGGGAACGATTGAGGAAACTGTCTCAACTGAGGAAACTTTATCATCAGAAGCAGTATCCAAGTTTTTAGCACTCTTTAAAGAAGAGGAATTTCAAGAGAACCAAGGCTTACATCATATTAATCAATTCAAAGATAAAATATTTTTTTCGAGTCCTGACTATGTTTTATCAGTCTTAGATGATAAAGACTTGTTTAATCAGATTCAACCTTTATTAAAGCAACAAGCAAAAGAAGCGAAATCTTTAGGAACTGAAATTTATAAATTATTACAAGGTAAACTAAAAGCAAAAGAAGTTAAAGCAGCCCTATCGGTCAAAATTTCCAACCGTCCAGATCGTCGTTATCAACCATTATATGAAGCAGCCATGATCAAAGCGATTGGATATGCTTGTAATCAAATATGGAAGTATTATATGATTACGGCAGAAAAAGCTTCACCCTCTGATATCAAAATTTTTACTCAAGGAATTTTACCTCATGGAATAGCTATTCAGCAAGAATTGAGAAGCGTAGATCAAGTTTATTCCTGTTCTAATAAAGAAGATTTAATGAATTTAGTGGAAGATGCTTATCGTAATCATTAGGATTAGATCGTGTATCTTTCAGAACTACTATAAACCAATGGTAATTCTAATTGGTGAATCATAGGAACTTTATAGGTTAAATATTTTTGGCTTAGAAAATCTAAAATGGTTTCAGCGATGCCTTTAGCTGCTAAATAAGGAACACCATTACCAATCGTTTTAAACATACTACTGAGACTCATTTTAGAAGGTAATACAAATTCTTTAGGTAAAGATTGTATTGCTAGTGCTTCTGCTGCTGAAATACGGCGAATTTTATAGGGATGAAGATGAACTTCATTATTACCATAACAAGCGGTTGGAGAATAACGCCATCGATGAAGACGTTTATAGGATTTTTTGCAATCATCTCCTTCGGGAATAACAGTAAACTTAGCTAAACCTGCTCTAGGTTTAAAATAGTGTTCTGCGTTAGGATGGGAAACTACATGATTTTTTCTAAACCAATATTCAACTGTTAATTCTTCAGGAATATCTGGAGGACAGTCTAAAACAGAATTTTCTACAAATGAATCTAATTTGGGCCAGGAATAAGAGAAAACCTGATCTCTAGGATAGATAATATGTTGTTTCCAAGGGAATAAGCCATCAGGAATTACTGAACTATAACAGCTATCAAAACCTATATTATTGAGTAATGATTCTTGAAAACCAATTAAGATCAGTCGATCTCGATCTTGGGGAACTCCATATTCAATGGCATTAATTAAACGTTCGGTCAAACGATAATTATTGATGGTAAGTTTTCGCTTCATTTCTTCATAAAACATTCGATGTTTTTTCGTAGACCATAACCCCTTAACATTCTCAAAAATAAAAAAATCGGGTCGCTGCTGACAAATTAACTCAACATAACACGCTGTCAATTTTCCTTGATCACCATTTTTACCTCGATTTTTTCCTCCTACAGAAAAATCAGGGCAGGGAGGGCCAGCAATAAACCCAATTAAATCAGACGTTTGGCGAGTTTGTTTAACTAAAACTTGTAAATGCTCTTTGCGATTTCCTTCAGTTAAGTTAATAATATCATCCTCAAAATATCCATATTCTGGTTCAGGAATTCCCAAGATTTGTCGAGAGTAACAATAAGCCTCTAAAAAGGGGCGATAAATTTCATTAGCAAAAGCAACATTAAACCCACTATGTTCAAACCCTAAATCTAAAAAACCGGCACCGGAAAAAAAAGAAAATAATTTGATATTCTTAGAATTCATTATATTTGATGTAAATTAATCCAAAACATTAAGCTTTTCATGTGGGATTCTGCTTTTGATCACTTCTACGAAATTAAAAGGGCGATCGCATTTGATCACCCTTTTAATTATACGCATTTATTCCCTAAAGGGAAAGAGGTTATTAAACCTTTGCGTCTTCCTTAACTAACTTATCCCAACCTAAATCCTTGAGACTGTTATTCCGACGTAACGGCCGAGTTACTAACTCCAGAATATCCCGGGCATTGGTGAACCCGTGCATTTGGGCAAAGGTGAATTCCACCGACCATTTAGTATTAATACCCCGGGCTTCCAAGGGGTTAGCGTGAGCCATTCCGGTAATCACTAAATCCGGTTTTAAGTCATAAATCCGTTGAATTTGATTGTAATTATCCGGTTTTTCTACAATTCTTGGCAGAGGAACACCCATCTCATGACAGGTTTTTTCTAATAGTTTTAACTCCGCATCCTGATAACGTTTATCCATATAAGGAATGCCAATTTCTGGGCAAGTCATCCCGCAACGAATTAAAAACCGTGCCAAAGAAACCTCTAATAAATTATCCCCCATGAAAAACACCGATTTTCCCCGAACAATCTGAAGATAATCTTCCATACTCGCCCAAATTTGAGCTTCCCGTTCATCTAAACCCTGGGGTTCAATATTAAAAACAGAACAGATTTTTTCAATCCAAGCCCGGGTTCCATCGGGGCCAATGGGGAACGGCGCACCAATTAATTTACACTTACGACGACGCATTAATGTTGTTGCAGTTCGAGATAAAAAGGGATTAACTCCTGCTACATAATACCCTTCTTCTAACACAGGTAATTCTGTATAACGTTTTGCCGGTAACCAACCCGAAACTTTAATCCCTTGCTTCTTCAATTCTAAGGTTAAATTAGTAACAACCGGATCGGGTAAAGAACCAAATAAAACTAAGGGCGGATGATTGGCATATTCCGATTCTTCTTGAGCAACATCTTCTTTTTGTCTGCCAAAATTCATCAGTTTTTGAATGGCATTCCGTTCATTTTTTTCTGTTTCTGCTACGGGTGCTTTATCAGGACAACGGGCGGCCATGGCTGCTAATACCGTATCTTCCCCTTGAGTAAAAGCATAATCTAAGCCATTAGCCCGGGCAACCACAATCGGAATTCCTAGTTCAGATTCTAATTTTGGCGCTAACCCTTCCAAATCCGTTTTAATAATTTCAGTGGTGCAAGTACCGATCCAAACAATCACACTAGGGTTGCGATCGCGTTTAATTTGTAAACACAACCGCTTTAATTCATCATAATCATTGAGTTTAGCGGAAATATCCCCTTCTTCTAATTCTGCCATGGCATAACGAGGTTCAGCAAAAATCATCACCCCCATGGCATTTTGCAGAAAATAGCCGCAGGTTTTTGTCCCAGTTACTAAAAAGAAACTATCTTCAATTTTTTGGTATAACCAAGCGACACAACTAATCGGACAAAAGGTGTGATAATTTCCGGTTTCACACTCAGGGCTTAAACCTTCCGGTTGTGGTTGAGCAACGGTCATAATGTTCTCCTCTTAATCGGATGTTTGTTAATAAAAATTTGATCGAACTATCACTGACTTTGAATTGTTTGGATTCAAAGTCTAGCCCCGATTAAGGATTAGGAAACTCAGCAGGGAAATTATTTAAAATCTGACAGGGAAATTTCATCATCATCGGAAGAACCTGTTAACCCTTCGATATCAATATCATCCATATCTCCCGTGGTTAAATCCCCCATATCGTCGAGATTAAATTCCCCTAAATCATCATCTCCTAATCCCAAATCATCTAAATTCCCTCCCGCAAAACCTAAGCCATCGGAGGAATTATCTTCTAACCCGAAATCACCGAGATCATCATCCAAACCGGAATCCGTATCTCCTAATTCTAACCCTCCGATCTCGTCTGAACTGAGGTCGTCTCCTTCTAACCCAAAATCATCCATCCCCCCTAAACCGATATCATCGGAGGAGTCTAAACTCAGATCGAGATCATTAGTTGAGTCATTATCTTCGCCCAGTTCGGTCTCAACCTCATCTCCCCAGACATCAGAGTCGGTATTGATGTCCAATTCCGTCGATGTTGTTTCCGACTCTAGCCCAAAATCCAGTTCATCGGACTCTAAACTCATATCCAAATCATCGGATTCCAGTTCATCGGACTCTAAACTCATATCCAAATCATCGGATTCCAGTTCATCGGACTCTAAACTCATATCCAAA
>MNYZ01000053.1:36808-70363 GCA_001873365.1 Oscillatoriales cyanobacterium CG2_30_40_61
TCATCGGATTCCAGTTCATCGGATTCCAAGTCCATGTCTAGGTCATCAGTCCCCAGAGATTCTGATTCATCCTCCAGCCCCAGATCAAAGTCTTCCTCGGCTTCGGTAGCGGTCTCTGTGTCGATATCTGGATCCAAACCCAGATCCTCATCCACATCCCCCATGCCCAAGTCATCATCGCTGGCAAGATCGTCTTCGACTTCGAGATCGAATTCATCCAGGGTTTCCTCTGTCACCGCAGCCCCACCTACAACTGCCGCAGCGCCCGCCACAGCCACAGCAGCACCTGCCACATTGAGTTGTTGTACTGGGGTTACTTCCTCCTCTAAACTCGCTGTTTCTGGCGGTGCGGGAGGATGATATCCAGGGACAGCCTTAGCCACGGATACAGGTATTTCCGGGGATGGAGCATAACCCGGGGTAACGGCTGGGGCTTGATAAGTTGGAACCGCAACGGTTGCAGGCTGTTCCGATGTAGACCTAATGCCTAAGGCCAGATCCGGGTCAAAATTTAGCCCTAACACCTCAATCAGTTTTTCGGGATCGGGATTGAGCTTGGAAAAGGGCAACATCAGTTGGGCTGCCTCGGGGTCAAGGGCGTTGATCGTTCCCAAAATGAGGGATGAGGCAGGTCTTCGACCGCCATCTGGGGTCGGGATTGAATTCAAATCCATTTGCAGTACCAGCCATTCCCGATTAGCCTGGTAATATTGCAACCACTTATCTTTAAGTGCGACGGAAAAGTCTTTGAAGAAAGCCATAACCTCTATATCCTCATCCTGAGATAGCTAGACATATTAAACCATCATCAGGTCTAGCTCAGGATCGTGACTTTGAACCAGGGGTTGACTCGGATTTAGATAAAAATCTGATAACAAGGAGAATAATTCCCGATCTGGGGTGTCTTGGGGGACTACTCCTTCGGGTTGGGATAATAGTTGGTCGGCAATATTTAGGTAATAATCACAGACATAGTTGAGGGAGGGATCGGTTTCGGCCATCTCAAATAGGGTTTTTCCCTTAACGCGAGATATGCGAATATCTTCGATTAGGGGTAATACTTCTAAAACGGGCATGGGGACGGCTTCAATGTATTTTTCAATCAAATCCCGTTTCGAGGTGCGGTTACCAATTAAACCCGCTAACCGGAGGGGATGAGTCCGGGCTTTTTCCCGTACCGAAGCGGCGATGCGGTTGGCAGCAAATAGGGCATCAAAACCATTATCGGTGACAATCACGCAATAGTCGGCATAGTTGAGGGGGGCGGCAAAACCACCACAAACCACGTCCCCTAAGACGTCAAACAGGATGATATCGTATTCGTCAAAGGCGTTGAGTTCTTTCAGGAGTTTGACGGTTTCTCCCACCACATAACCACCACATCCAGCACCCGCCGGAGGGCCACCCGCTTCCACGCAATCAACCCCGGCATAGCCTTTGTAGATCACATCTTCTGGCCAAATATCTTCGTAATGAAAGTCTTTTTCCTGCAAGGTATCAATAATCGTGGGAATTAAAAATCCCGTGAGGGTAAAGGTGCTGTCGTGTTTGGGATCGCAGCCAATTTGCAGGACTTTTTTACCCCGTTTGGCTAAAGCGACGGAAATGTTACAGCTTGTGGTTGATTTACCGATTCCGCCTTTACCGTAGATTGCTAATTTCACGATTGTTTCTCCTTATCGGTTTTGATTAAAAATTGTTGATTGGTGGCAGAGGTTTTCTTTGTTTGATACAGCCATTATTGTCTAACTACCCCAGAAAGGAAAGGGGTGATTTTAATAGATAGGGCTATAAATTCAAGATTTATCGCGTAAAAAATATTAAATTTAATTATATCAAACCAGAATCAATTTTAATCAATAAAATAAAATATTATTATTTTTTACAATACTTTTTATATATAAATAGTTACAATAAGCAAAAAAATAAAAACTAGGTTGGGTTGGAATCTCCAAAAGTTACCGTGATGATCACCCCTGACCCTAGACAGTTAGGAGTCTTGAGAAGGGTTTTCCCTGGGATGGATTTCCATGAATATTAAATTTTTCCTATTTTATTGAGGAATTTTTGAAAAAATTTAATAAGCAATTTTACTGATTATTTTTAGAAAAGACCATCAAAAACCCCAGGATCAAAACTAACCCCGTTAAATGTTAATTTTTGCAAAATTTTCCGCAGAGGATTAAAAATCTAGTTTCTTGAATAAACCTGGTTTTTGGGGCGTACCTCCATATTTCAGCATAATTTCCCCTCGTTCCAATGCTCTGCATTGGAATGCCAATTTTGAGGCTCTGCCTCAAATAAAAGGAGGCGGAGCCTCCATTAATATCATTTCTAGGTAGAACCTAGAAACGAGGAGATTGAGGTTAATTGTTTTTATTATTTGGGGATTAAAAACCCGGTTTCTTGAATAAACCGGGTTTTTGAGGTTAATTGCAGTAGCCAAAATACCTAGATTTAGATAGGATAGGATTGAATTAACTAATTCTGGATATTATGTGCGTGATTAGATAGCCATGAAAATTTTACAAGACTATACGATTGTTACCCGTCCTGATGATAATGGAACATTTGTCGCTTATGTTCCAGCCATTTTGGGTTGTCATGCTTGGGGGAAAAGCTCAGAAGCGGCTTTATCTGAATTAGTTTATGTTTTTGAAATGATTCAGGAAGAATATCAAGACAGAGGAGAGACATTACCAGAAGATGTTGAGTTGGTGGTTGCTAATGCCAGCTAAAGTTAAAGATTTAGAAAAAGTTGCTTAATCAAAATCCGTCTTTTAACCCATGACTGATAAATATTTACTGATAACTGATAACTGTTTACTGATAACTGATTAAGGTGTGTAAGTCACACTAAAATAAATCCCATCATCTTGAATATTATTACCGCGATCGCTAATACTAATTAAGGGAATCCCATAGTCTAGGCGAAGATTTAACCCCGATACGGGTTGCCAAATTAATCCTAGTCCTGCACCTGCTAAAAATGTTTTGCCGATAATTCGGTTGGGGTTGCGGCCATGGTTCCAAACCGTGCCAAAATCAATAAATGGAGCTAGTTGAAATACGGGTTCGGAATCTTTATTGCGATCAAGGGTAATTCGATCTTCGAGGGAAATCCGAAAGCCATTATCCCCAGCCCGCACGTTTTGACGATAACCTCTCAGGGATAACCCACCACCAATTACAAATTGTTGCGAGGGAAATAAGGGATCGGCCGATAATTGAATATCCCCCTGGGCAATCAGTAGATTATTTTCCCCTAAACGTTGTACCCGTTGGACTTGACCTAACCAACTTAAAAAAGCTGCATTGGGGGTACTGACATCGGTAGCACCAAGGATATCTAAACCGAGGCTAAATTGCGATCGCAAGGCCCAAGCCCCTTCTGCGTCCCGAACCACATAGTCCTGTCCAAATTTAAGTACACTGGTGCGAGTATACCCTTGACTATCTGGCCCGGAGGCAAAGGGTTCTCCGTTATTATCTAAAAAGGTTTGACTATCTTGGTAAGCAAAGCCAAAAGAGAGGGCAAATTCAGAGATTGGGTTACGGATAATTGGTTGACGATAGCTAATTTCATACCGTTGAGATTTTCCCTCAATATTCAGTGAATTGAATGGCTCTTGAGTAATGCGGTTTTGGTAAGGCTGAACTCGCAGTTGTATGGTTCCGTTCATGGGGTTAATCGGAATACTATACAAAGCATCGATAATATCCGATTCCCCATCAGCAATCAGGCGAGTGGTATTATAAGACAGTCCTAGAAAGTCGCCGCGACCTGTGAGGTTAAGATGACGGACACTCAAACCCATGCGTTCTGAACCAATACTCGGGGGCGAATAGTTATCAACATTCAAACTCACCCCAAAGGGGGGCGCCTCCACAACCCGCACAATTAAAATACTCTGACCTTCTTGGGTTCCAGCCCTTAAACTGGCTTCTATGGTTTCAAATAAAGGGTTAATTCTGAGTAGTCGCAATTGGTCTTCTAAGGCGGCCGTACTTAGGGGTTTAGCCGCACCTAAATTAATCCGACTGGTGATATAGGAGGGATGGAGGCGTTTGATTCCTTCGACTTCAATATTTTCTAGGGTTCCTTCAATTACCTGAATCTGTACGATGCCATTATTGATGGTTTGTTCAGGAACAATTGCCCGAGAGGTAATGTAACCCCGTTCTAAGTAAATGGCTGTAATTTGATCGGCAAATTCTCTCAGTTGAGTAATAGTAAGAGAGCGATTTTCTAGGGGATTAACTAAGGTTTGAATTTCGCCCAAGGTGAGAATAGTGCTACCAGTAACGTTAATCTGTTGAACCGGAATCGGGGTTTCATCCGTGGGCGGGGTAGGTGCGGGGGTCGGGGTGGGAGTTAATTCATCCTGGGAGGGGGGTTCGGGTTTGGGTGGAATCGGAGGTCGAGGTAAAAAGCGATCGCGATTCGGATCGGGTTGGGGTACCTGGGGCGGAATATTAATTGGTGAGGCTTGGGCTAGGGTAGGACAAGTGATCGGATCACAAGATTCCCCCGCCGCATCTTGTCTGGAAAAATCCCCAAACCTCAAGGTATGTGGCGATCGCTGGGAAAGAACATCACGAGGTTCAGAAGGCGTCAGGGTTGGGGAGGGAATCCGATGCTCCGGGGTTAGAGATGCAGCCAAAGCGGGTAGCGTCGGAGATTCTTCAGAAAGACTTTGACGAGGAGGGGACACTACCAGCAGTAGGGTACTGGCTACTATTACCCCGCAGTGACGAAATTTGGTAAAATTTTCACTCCTACCCATATAATGCCTATTTTTTTATCGGTTATTAGTCAACAGTAATCACCCCATTAGCCAACCGTCAACTTTTATTAGTTACACCCATAAAATTAAAAGTTTGTCCAGTTACAATGACTGTATATTTCCGATGACGGAGATTACTGATTTGTTTGAATTTTTAGGATAGGAGCATTGAGAATAGCTTGAGCTTTTTCTCTTTCAATTTTAGTTTGTTTTTGAGATGGATCAAAACCAATGGATTTTAATAGATTTTCCCACTGATTGTTAAGGGATAAATTTTCGGAATCGTTCAATTTTAAGGTTGCTAAAGTTGATATTGTTTCATGCCAAAGTCCTTGTTGAGCATATATTTTTAAACGTTCTAAGGGATCTTGAGTTTGTCCTAATTGGCGTTTTTGAGACGAACTCAAAGCAACGGAATTGATCCATCCACTGACTAGACCATCATTAGAAGGATCATTAGAAAGATCATTCACCTTACATTTAAGGGTTATATACCAACGATAATTTTTATTGTTTTGTAAAGCGAAAAATTTAGAATTTGCAGACCATTGAATTCCTACAATGCCAGGACGATCAGTGCTCAGGGAAAAGGAGGTTTTGTAAAGGGTTTTATCCGCTTCATCTGCAATCTCAAATTCCACTGTCTGTTGATCGATTATCGCGGGAATATAAAGAAAAAATGCGGGTTGACCGGATGCCGTGCGCCCCATTGTAGACTCGGGAATTAATGCGGTCAGACTGGGACAGGGCCCACGAGTTCCGCCTCCTTCCCGACGTCCGGGGACTCCCCGTTCGGGTGGGGTAAAGGCATTCCAGTTAGTGAACGGTGAATCACTGCTTGGGCTAGGTTGTTCAGGTTGCTGAGCCCGTTCCCCTGTCCCGAAATCAACCGAATTCTGTTCACCCTCCCAATTTTGAGGCAAAGACGCTGAATAGCCAGGGGTTAGACTTGAACTCAAAACCACCCCAATTTGTAACAATAACGTTAGTCCAAGGGTTGCACGGTGGAGGAAAAACATTGGCATAGCCATAATTAGTCACGCTTACCGATGGGCAGAGTAGCATTTATTGACATTACTATTGTATCTAATGTTCCTGCAAAAGTTGTCAAAATCTGTGCTTAATCTTAAATGTTTGAGTCTGAATTGGATTTTAGGAAAGTTGGGGCTTTGTCTCCTATCCTAAGTCTGAACTTTGACATCATTCGATCGAGAAATATCCTGATTTTATCTATAATCACAGTTTCTATGAATCTTAACTCATTGACTTTTGGGAAAAATAGCAGTTTTAAACCTCGGACAATTCGACCCATTGGGGTTTCTGCTTTATATGGCTTAACGGGGTTAGAAAATACCCTATTGGCGATTGATACCTCTCGGGGATTTTTACTGCAAATTGACCCGCAAACTGATAATGCTAAGGTGGTTAATCCTGATTTAACTTTAGCTTTTAGAGATGTGACTGGTTTAGCAATTTGGGAGGATAACCTCTGGTTTACTCGTGGCAATGAGGTCTATTTTTGCCCCCGGGTTGTTCAAGGTAATTCTATTATTAATCTTGAACCTCAATTGTTTATGCAATTACCCGATGTAGTTACCGGAATTGCGGTTTATGAATCGACTCTTTACTTGGCTTGCGATCGCATTGCTTCTATCCTAGTTTATAGTCAAAATACCAAACGAGAAATTACCCGCTTTTCCGCTCCAGGGATTGGGGTAGAAAACTTAACAATTAGAAATGAAGAATTATGGGTTTGCGATCGAGAAGAACAGACGGTTTATTGTTTGGAAAGATCAACAGGAGAAACTCGATTTAGTGTGTTAACTCCCTTTGAATCTCCCAGTGGTTTAACATTTTATACCGATCCAGAAACGGGATCAGAAGTTCTCTATGTAGCCTATGCGAGCAGTGAACTTTATATCCGAGATAATCCTAGTTCCTATGATCAATTTGAATTAGCAAAACGCGATCGCACCTTTATCCATCCCCTCTCGTTTCATTTTAATTCCCAGGAAAAATATGCTACATCTAATGGCTATTTGATTGAAATGTCCTATGTAGAGGAATTAGAACCCTTAGATGCGGTTCATATCGAAAATTTGGAATGGCGAATTGCCTTACCTTCTAATACAAATCGTCAGAAAGTTTTAGAGGTTTCTGCCATTGGCATTCCTTTCCGAGAAGAAGTTGAAGACGGGGAAAAAGTTGCGGTATTTCAATTTAATCCTTTGACTTCTACGGAACGTTTGATTTTTGGTTGGAAAGCATTATTAGAAGTTCGGAGTATTAAATATCAAATTCATCCCCGTCAAGTGGAAAATTTACCTAAGATTACCTCAGATATGCCGGAAAAATATTTAGTAGATGATGATCATTTAGCCATGGATACTGCTACGGTTAAAGCCGCTGCTAAAAATGCTATTCGCAACGAAACTAATTTTCTCCGCAAACTTTTAAGTATTCGTAATTATGTCTATGATCAGTTATCCTATAGTCTGACTTCTAAGATTGAAAATCCCGATGTGGTTTTAGAACGCGGGATAGGTTCCTGTGGGGAATATGTCGGGGTTTTATTAGCTTTAGCCCGATTAAATGGCATTGCTTGTCGAACTATTGGACGTTATAAATGCCCTCAATTTCCTGACCGTCGAGGAGTACCGTTACAACCAGAATATAATCATGTTTGGCTGGAATTTTATATCCCTGGTTTTGGTTGGGTTCCGATGGAATCTAACCCCGATGATATTCAAGAAGGCGGGCCCTATCCCCTACGATTTTTTATGGGATTAGCTTGGTATCATATTGAAATTGGCAAGGGTATTCGTTTTCAACGATTGACCAGTCAAGGGGTTGATGTTGACCGCGAAAAAGTCTCTCTGGGAACCTTAGCAATTAATCATGTTCGGTTTACCATTTTAGATGAGTTACCTGCGGTTTAAACTGCTGTTACCCAGTTTCACAGATTAATACTTTTGCCAAATTGTTGTAGGGTGAATCAGATCATGATTCCCTCTACAAATTGAATTAAAATAGATCAAAACTGCACTGTTTCAATTAACCTATGGAAGTTTTACAAGAGTTAACTCTGATTGAGATTTTGGTATTGGTGGCTTTCTCTATGTTGATAATTTTTACCGGAGGTGTCCTCTATTTAACGGTGGCGGAATGGCGCGATCGCAAGCGTAGAGAAGATGAAAAACGTCAACGGTAAATAATGGGTAATAGGTAATGGGTAATGGGTAATGGGTAATGGGTAATGGGTAATGGGTAATGGGTAATGGGTAATGGGTAATGGGTAATGGGTAATGGGTAATGGGTAATGGGTAATGGGTAATGGGTTGGGGCGGGTTTTTATAATTTGTTGATGGGTGTCAAGTATTCAGGCGAACCCGCCCCTACAGTCATTTGGCATTTTCAGTTACTGTTATGTAGAGTTGGTTTAAGAGCGATCGCTATTTAATAAAATTTGTAGGGGCGGGTTCACCGATCAATTTTGTCACCCACCAATAATCTTAATAAACCCGCCGCCACCGATCAATTATGTCAGTTTTGATCAGGAATTTTGAACACAACTCAAAGAAGTATTTTGTCTATGATAATTCACGCAATATTGTTTCGATCACCACATCGGGAAGACCAAGCAATTGAGCAATTTGGCATAGTTCGATACCTTGACTGTGCAATTTGCAAACGACATCAGCGACATCTATTTCGAGACGTTCGATCTGAGTTTTGAATCTGGAGTCAGTAGGATCATTATTGTCAGAGTCGCTAGGCGGAGAAAGACAGGGGTTGAGGTTGAGGGTGTGGACGTATTCGACATATTGAATATAATCTCTGCCGAAGTTTGAATTATTGCTAATATTTCTGCGATCTATAGCAGCTTTGAGATTACCTTTTTGCATATCTTCATCCATAACTACCGAGAGAGTTTTGAGCAACTTGTAGCCGACTTCTCGGACATATTTGGTAGTGTAGCGGGTGTCATGCGCGATCGCTTCGTAGGTTTTGCCATCATACATTCCCTGAAACACTAGCTGTTGTAGCGTGTTGAGATGTTTGCCCGTTTTCTCGAAGATCAGGCAATCGACCAATTTCAGCAGTTCGTTTTCGTCAGGGACGGCTTGCAACGGGCGATCCTCCTTGGGGAGCTTATCTTGAGTCAAGGAAAAATAAAATTGTGTAAAATTTCGGGCTTTTTCAGGCTTTTTCAGGCTTTTTTGGTCAAGACAAATGCAATCAAGGTCAGGTATAGTAGTCACAAATTTATCTGAGTGAAAGTGAGACACAATGCCTGACAATGTAGCTTTGTTAGAAAAGAACAATGACTTACTGAATGGTAGCAGTGCAGAAAGTCAAGACGATTGTGGCTGTTCCTTCAAAAAAGCCCCGACTCAAGAAACGGTATCGAATGCTCAGAATGTCCAGAGTATCCTCAACCCTGGGGGCAACGATACGCTAGAAAGTTCTGTCACGCAAGACCCATTAAATGCTAACACAGGAAACGAATTTCTCCCCAGTTCTACTGCGAATATCAGGCGATCGCTTTCTGAAGTCGGCGGTGGATCACTTTCGAGCGATGGTAGTGCATATATTTTAACCGAGGGAAGCGACACATTTACGATTCCCCTCGGCTTGCTTGATACTCTTGTAGGCGGTTTGCGGGGTTTAGGCGGTGCGGATTCGATTACGGGTTCGGAATCTGCGGATATCGTCTATGGCGATGAAGGGGATGACAGAATTGAGGGCCTCGGTGGTGCTGATTTGTTCTACGGCGGCTTGGGAAACGACTTTCTGAGTGGCGGTGCGGGTCAAAATGGTCTCCTTGGCGGTGATGGTGCAGACACTTTGCAGGGTGGTGAAAGTGCTGATGGTGTCAACGGAAATATGGGTGATGACGTAATTTTAGGTGCAGGCGGACGAGACTTTTTGCGAGGTGGTCGCGGTAACGATATTGTCAATGGGGAAGATGGGGATGACTTAGTAATCGGCGATTTTGGCAATGATACTTTGACTGGTGGTGCGGGTCAAGATGTGTTTTTTCTGCGCTATGAGGAGGCTTTGGGCTCTCCTACTTTTGATTTAATTACCGACTTTCAAAGAACAATTGATTTCATCGGACTTAGTACAAATCTTCGGGAATCTGATGTTATTTTGGAGTCGAAAGTGCAGCCTTCTGGTGGTTCGGCTGTGGATGTTAAAGTGGCTGCAACAGGGACTTTGTTAGGTACTGTTTTGGGAGTGACACCAGAGGATTTAAAAGGTCGTTTCATACCTTATGATGTGGAAGGAGAGCGTCCTGAAGATGTAGCGACAATTGATTTACCAGAAGTAACAAAGCTATCTGAAAATAGATTTCAGATGGAATATCCGGCGAGTGATGGTAGCAAATATACAATTGTTTTTCAAGATGATGCTGACGGACGTTTCGTAGAATCAGTTATATTTGTACCCAATCCTACAACGGGTGTTCGTGGTAGTACAACGCTTTTCAATCGAGATGGTACACAGGCGGATATCACTCTTGAAGGATCTAATGAAACTGTACGAGTTGAGTCTCGCCAGAACGCTGAAAATGGAAACCAAGAGGAAGGTGTTATATCGCGGATCAAAGATGGTCAGATTTTTGACACTGTAACTTTTCCTCTGCCAATTGAGCCAACCGTACCTACTAATCCTGAGCCACCAGTCACTCCTCCGACCGTTGGCGAGCCAGATTTTGCGAAAGCTTGTGCGTCAGTTGAAAAGTTCTGCAACGGCACTGGCAAACTTGCTAAAGTGGTTGATTTTGCTGCTGCTGCGTCAGCCGTTGGTGGTTTAGTATTTCCTCCCCTTGAAATTGTTGCCGGAGGAATGGAAGTCGCATCTATAGGATTGAAAGTCATTGACTACAGTTGCAAACTTCTTACAGGTAGTGATAAAGACCTTGGTGATGCGGTAATTGGCGAAGTGAGTGGAATAGGAGTTGGGAAAATTATCAAATCAGGAGAACTTACAGGAGACTTAGCAGAAGGTACAGGAGATGTTTTAGATTTAGCTTCATCTACTAATGAACTCATTGATTTATTTTTTGGGCAAGAGAAGCCGACAGAACCTTCTAAAACAAACTTTCTGCCTCAATTCCGAAAGTTTCTTGCTGATAAGACGGGTATTCCATTTGACTTTTGCGATAAACCTGCGACTACTCCTGTAACGCCTGAACCAACACCATCCACTCCGTTCTTAAAAATAGAGGTAAAGCCGTCTGCTATCGCTTATCAGGAGACTGCTAACCTAAATGTCAAATACTCGAATCCAGACAACAATAGCAGAAATATAGAGATTTCGGGTAGTGGTCGAGAAGGTATTTTAAATCCCACATTTCTAATTCCAGAAGATAAAAAAGGTCAAGGAGAGTTTAATTTCACTTTAACCAATATCGGTACAGAACTAGGAGGACAGGGTAGTGCAAGCCTGGATAATTTCTTAGACGTTACAATTGGGACTGGAGGGGGGGGACAACTATTTGATACTGTTAATTATCGTCAACAATCATTCGATCTTTTGGCAGCGCCAAATGGTGTAGATAACATTTTGCCTAATGTCTATTCGGTTAGTTCCGTAGAGGGTTTGACACTGCTATAACGGCTACAATTGGGCGGGTACGAGGCACCGCCCTACAGGAATTATTTGGAATTTCAGTGTGATGTAGAGTTGGTTTAAGGGCGATCGGATTTGAGAGAAATGTCCGATCGACTTTTATTGTTCAGAGATAGTATTTGGATCGATCGGCACAATTCCTTCGCTGGCGTAGCGAGTAAAATCCTTAACATTTAGCGTCAAAATATGTGCTGCACCGTTTGCTTTCATAATAGCCACAAGACGGGCATCATGTACTTCAACTCCCGAAACTCTGTACGTGACAACTAACCTACGCCATTCGGAGTAAGTTAGATTTGTGTCGGGAAACAATGGAAAAAGACGCTCGATCCGACCTAAAAGACGATCTGCATCAGTAGGAGTCAATCCAAAGCCATTTTTCTCGATCGGGCGAGTCACAACATTCCAAAACTCAACGCAGTTTTGTGATGCTACTTGCAGTTTATATCCATCTTGTCGCAATTTTTTTACGGCAGTTCGGATTACAGGATATAAAGGATGAGAGCGATCGGCAAACCGCAGCAAAATATTCGTATCCACAAGGCATAACATTGCTATGAATGATCCTCATAGATACCAGCACGACTGACCGCAAAATCCGATAGTGTAGGGACATTTACTCCCCTATTTTTAATGAACTCATCAGCCAATTCATCTAAAAGTATTTCAAACTCGTGATCGCCGATCTCTGCATCAGAATCACTTACTGTTGATAACAGGCTCGGCGCTGACTGCCAATTTAGGAAATCAACAAAGGTAAGAACAACTTCTAGTTGCGGTTTACTTAAATAACGCAGCTTACTTACAATGCTTTCAATTACAGCTTCCATACATTTATAGCTGAACTTTGAATTGTGATTAATTTCATACAATTATAGCAGAAATATTAAATATGGCTATATAGTTGGTGCTAACCCAGCCCCTGTCAAGTGAATATGCAGAACTCCTAAAACATGAAGATTTAGTATGACAATCAGGGCGATCGCTATTTAATAAAATTTGTAGGGGCGGGTTCACCGACCAATTATGTCACCCACCAATAATCTGAATAAACCCGCCCGACCCAACCGATAACTGCGATTATTAATTACCTATTTTACTGTGATAGCTAACTGCAACCCCAATTCATTTAGTAGGGTTATCAAAGCATAAATTTCCTCACCTCCACTCTCAGACAACATCAAATCCAGTTTCTCATAAATAAGCTTAGCTTCCACTGATAACTTATTCATCTGTAAATAAGCATCCACCACATCTTTAAATCCTGCTCTTAGCAATTCAGGTTCGGGGCCTTCCGACTCCAATTCCAACATAACCTCGATATAGCTGGCAGCACTTTCGGGGGTTTTCAGAGAAGAAATCAAGTATTCATGGTAGCTTCTACTTGTTGGCACTTTGAGCCCTTTCATAATCTCTCCAGTATTTTTTAGCTTGGCTAATATCTTGCTCTTGAGTGCTTTTATCACCGCCACATAGCAGCACTTTACAGCGAATTTGCCGAAGAAGACCAACAACTTGCAGAACTCGGCATTAGTGAATATACAGAACTCCTAAAACATGAAGATTTAGTATGACAATCAGACGAGGTGAAATGCGGGTTCACCGATCAATTATGTCACCCACCGATAACCTTAATAAACCCGGCCCAACCCAACTATATATTCAGCTATTCGCCTTTCCAATCGCTTGAGTAATTCGATCCAATAAAATTGCCAACAAAACAATTCCTAATCCCCCTACAGCCGCCATCCCCACATCTAAACGCCCCATTCCTTGTAATACCGTTAAACCCAGTCCGGGAACTGCAATCATGGAAGCAATCACCGACATTCCCAAGGCAAATAACACCGTTTGATTAACTCCAGCCAGAATAGTAGGTATCGCCAGAGGAATTTGCACTTCCCACAGGATTTGTCTGGGCGTTGAACCAAAAGCATAGGCTGCCTCCACAACCTCGGTTGAGACTTGTCTAATGCCCAAATTAGTGCATCGAATTAAGGGGGGAAGGGCGTAGATAATTGTGGCAATTACCCCCGGAACTTCACCAATCCCAAATAGCATCACCACGGGAACTAGATAGACAAAAGTTGGTAGGGTTTGCATGGCATCAAGCAGGGGTCTAAATGCTTGCTCAAAGCGATCGCTCCGCGCACAAGCCACACCCAAGGGAATCCCGACTATTATACAGAATATAACCGCCGTAACCACTAGGGCAAGGGTAACCATCGCGGCTTCCCACAACCCAACAAAACCAATTAACGTTAGGGCAAGCAGGCTATAAATTCCTACACTTTTTCCGGCAATTTGCCAGGTCATCAAGCTAATTAAAAGTAAAGAAATTAGAGGGGGAATTGCCAGCAATAAACCGCGAATTTGTGTTAATACCCAACTGATAGGAATACGAATAGTCTGGAAAAAGGGACGAAAGTTGTCTACAAGGAAATTAATCCCGCCTGTAATCCACTTATCTAAAGGAATGGTGTAAAGTTGGAAGGGATTTAGTAGGATATTCAGCCCTGATAAACTTTTGCTATTATTATTGTTACCTATATTTGAGGGGTTTTCTGCTAAATTATTACTGCTCTGATTTATTTGAGCTAACCATCCATCAAAAAGGTCTTGATTTTGCTTAACCCATTCTTCGGCATGACGACGAATATCTTGGGGTTTATCTTCACCGTTTTTAATCCGATAGCTTTCCCGAATCATATCTTCATAGGGAATTTTTACCAGTTCTAAAAAATGTTTTGCCGATGGATTTGTTGCTAAAAACTTCTTATTGGCAATAACTCTATATTTACCTTGAACCATCCCCAGATTTTTCCCGTTTACAGATGTATCTTTGGCGGTAAGATTTTCAATATTAGAGGCAGTAAAAGGAACTTCTAACCAAATAACATCCTGACCGATCTTCAGCACTTGACCCAACCAGAAAGGACTATAAACATAGGAAAAAAATGGTTGTCCTTGTTTGTAACGAGTTAAGGCATCGGCAATTAAGGCGGTATAATTTCCCTGATTGATTTCAACAGTATTGCGTAGTTTGTAAGCATCCAAATGATCCTCCATTTCCAACTCACAACTCCAACCAGGATCGCAACCTACTAGATCTGCTTTACCATCTCCATCGCTATCAAATAGTTGGGCAATTTTTGGATCTTGAAATTGTTGTAAGTTAGTAATCCCATATTTTTCGGCAGTCTTTTTATCAATCTGATAGCCCTGCATGAGAGGAAAAAGTAGACCGACTTTCTCCAACTTTTTTTCACCGCCAGCATTATTATAGAATTGATTATGTCCTGGTTCTCCAAAGACGGGAGCAATATCTAAATCACCATTAGCAACTGCGGTATAAAGGGCTGGATAGGCTACCGCTACCAGTGGCGCGGTTTTGTAACCGAGTTTCTCCAACCCAATATTAACAATCTCAGTTTGAAACCGATCCTCAATCCAATCACTTGTCCCTGAACGAATAGTAATACCATTTCCGGGTAGAACAGAGTTTGTAGTCGTTTGTGCGCCGGAGGAAAAACCGATTAAACCGATCAGAAATATGGTTGTCAAAACTAACAAAATTGATTTTTTCAGGCGTTGTTTAATCATCTTTATGAATTATGAATTATGAATTATGAATTACGAATTACGAATTACGAATTACGAATGGGAATAATATAGCAGTCGCCAAGGCAGGGGAGGTAAACTTCTTTCTATTGCCTATTGCCTATTGCCTGTTCCCTGTTCCCTGTTCCCTTCAGTTATAAATTATTACAATCTATTTAGGACTGCTATTAAAATTACTAATACTAGCAAGGACATCTGACGATTCTAAAACTCCTTTAAATTTTCCTATTTGATCAACCACTACTAAGCTTTGTTCGTTGCGATAAAGGTGAAAAATATCCTCCAAAGGCACTGTAGATTTAACCTTAGAAAAGTTGGTTTGCATCAATTTAGTAATATCTTTAACTTCTTGCTGAATTGCCAGAGCAAGCTGTTGGGAATCGACAAAACCAACAGGTTCTCTGTGAGAATTGAGTACATATATTCGCGGGATGTTTTGGCTTTGTATCTGTTTGAGTGCTATTTGATCTAAATCTTCACCAAGAATTAAGCAAATAGTTGGACGGGCAATCATTCCTGCTTTCAGAATTTGCCCGCGATTAATATCTTGAATAAAGCTACGGATATAGTCATTTTTTGGTTGATTTAACAGTTCTTCGGGAGTCCCGAGTTGAACAATCACCCCATCTTTCATCACCGCAATCCGATCGCCTAATTTTAAGGCTTCGGTAGTGTCGTGACTAACAAAAACAATCGTTTTGTTCAAATCTTTCTGAAGTCTTAATAATTCATCCTGCATCTCCCTTCGAGTTAAGGGGTCAAGGGCACTAAAAGGTTCATCCATAAGCAAAATCCCAGCATCCGTTGCCAAAGCCCGGGCTAGTCCCACCCGTTGCTGCATCCCACCACTCAGAGCAGAAGGCAAGTAATCCGCCCATTGAGCCAGCCCAACTACTTCCAAGGTTTCTAAAGCTTTGATCCGACGTTTGGCTGGACTCATTCCTCGTAACTTCAGCCCGTATTCCACATTATCGGCAACTGTTCTATGGGGAAATAAGCCAAAATGCTGAAACACCATTGACACTTTTGTCAAGCGAATTTGACGAATTCGTTTTTCATCGACATGGGCAATATCTTCATCATCAATATAAATGTGTCCACTGGTGGGAGTAATCAAACGATTAATACAACGAAGCAGAGTCGATTTACCCGAACCGGATAATCCCATGACCACAAAGATTTCACCCTGGTTGATGGTAAAAGACACATCTGCAATACCGAGAACCTGACCTGTCGCTTGCAAGATAGCATCTCGACTGGCTCCTTTGCGAAACAGGTTCAGTGCAGTATGGTAGTTATTTCCATAAATCTTGATCAGATGTTCGATACGGATTTTGGCTTTAGGATCACTCATGCTTAATGCAATTTCTCCAGATAGTAGTTCCAAATAATTATTGATCAACAGATATAGCAATCCTAAATAGGTTGTAACATTTTATCGTAGGGGTTTGGTCTCCAAACCCTCTTTTTATATGGGTTTGGAGACTTCTGGCTGCTTCATATCAGGATTAAAATATTACAACCTCGGCGCGGGCGGATAGAGTACAATGGGCACACAGACCCATAAGGGTTAAATTTCGGCGTCCACTACTCAATTGCACCAACCCGTAGCTATTTTAGAGTTTCCAACGTCATAATGCTGATTGCCAAACTGTTAACTTCCATCTCCCTTTCTTTGGGGTTCACACTCCTGTTACCCATTACCCTAATCAGTAGTTTGATCACAGAGAGTGTCGTCGGTGCCGGGGCCAGTTATGCCCAAGCCCCCCCCGCTAAAAACGCCGTTGGGCGGGCGATGACCGTGCGCTCCGATATTCAAGAAGCCGATGCTCAAACGGGAATTGTCACCGCCCGGGGTAACGTTCAAATTAACTATCCTGCCCGCAGTATTCAAGCTACCGCCGCCCAAGCCCAATATTTTAGTCGAGAACGTCGAATTATTCTCAGTGGCAATGTATTTGTTTTACAAGAAGGTAACACAATTCGCGGGGAAACCGTTACCTATTTAATTGATGAAGGGCGGTTTATTGCCCTACCACAAGGCGGTGGACAGGTGGAATCGATGTATTTAGTTCCCGATGAAAGTGCCAGTCCGAAAAACGCCACCGTTGAACCTTTTAATCCTAAACCTGCTTTTAAAAGCCCATTAAGCGCGCCTTCAGCACCGCGTAATCCTTAAATTATTTCTAACAAATATAGTTATGAAAATAGTGCTGGAGAATATTCACAAATCCTACCGGAAACGCATCGTTGTTAGTCGAGTCAATCTATCAGTTTCCCAAGGGGAAATTGTGGGATTATTGGGGCCCAATGGTGCGGGTAAAACCACAACTTTCTATATCGCAACCGGATTAGAAAAACCAACCCAAGGAAATGTTTATCTAAATGAAATTGATATTACCCATTTACCCATTCATCAACGCGCCCGTTTAGGCATTGGTTATCTGACGCAACAGGCGAGTATTTTTCGACATCTGAGTGTCAGGGATAATATTTTATTGGTGTTGCAACAAACCCATGTTCCTCGTCATTTGTGGAAAAAACGGCTGCATACTTTACTAAAAGAATTTCGCTTAGAAAAAGTAGCCTCAACTTTAGGGTATCAGGTTTCTGGGGGAGAACGACGACGGACGGAATTAGCCCGGGCTTTGGCGGCGGGATTAGAATTACCCCAGTTTTTACTATTAGATGAACCCTTTGCTGGAGTTGACCCAATTGCGGTTTCTGAAATTCAAGAAATTGTCGCTCAGTTACGCACTCAGAATATGGGAATTTTGATTACTGATCATAATGTTAGGGAAACTTTAGCAATTACAGACCGAGCTTATATTATGCGCGATGGGCAAATTTTTGCCTCGGGAACTGCTGAAGAACTCTACAATAATCCCCTGGTGCGACAGTATTATTTAGGTGACAGTTTTCAAGTATGAAAATTACTCTTGATAAGTCTTTGATTTCTGGGAAATTTTTCCCGCCCTATCTTTCAATTTTAGATCGCTATTTAATCCAAGAATTGATTCCACCGTTTATTTTTGGGGTGGGGTTATTTAGTTCTGTCGCTTTAACGGTAGGTACGGTTTTTGAGTTAGTTCGACAGGTAGCGGAGTCGGGTTTATCGGTAGGGATAGCTGTTCAGGTATTTCTCTTAAAAATGCCGGAATTCATCGTTTTAGCTTTTCCCATGGCGATCATTTTAAGTACCTTAATGGTTTATGGACGGTTATCAAGTGATAGTGAATTAATTGCCTTAAAAAGTTGTGGAATTAGTTTATATCGGCTATTAGTACCTACATTAATTTTTAGTTTAATGATCACGGGATTAACCTTTGGGTTTAATGAGGTAATTGTTCCAGCAGCTAATTATAAAGCCTCTGTCACCTATGAACAGGCATTAAATGAAGGCAACCTTCCCATTCAAGAGGATAATATTTTTTATCCCGAATATGAAAAGATTAAAATAGAGGGAACGGATAAAAAGTTTAGTCGCTTAGTCCGGCTATTTTATGCCCAAAGATTTGATCAAGGTCAAATGTTAGAAGTGACAATTTTAGATCTTTCTCAACCGGAATTAACTCAAATTATTTCTTCAAAATCTGCTAATTGGAATTTTTCTGCAAATACCTGGGATTTTTTCAATGGCACAATTTATATTGTTAATCCCGATGGCTCTTATCGCAATATTGTTCGTTTTGATCATAAACAGATTCATCTATCCAGAACACCCCTAGATTTAGCCTCACGGAAACGGGGTTTTGATGAGATGAATATTGCTCAAGCTCAAGATTATTTAAAACTAATGAAATTGAGTGGTGATCAACAAAAAATTATTAAAACTAAAGTTAGAATTCAACAAAAATATGCTCTACCTTTCTCCTGTGTTGTCTTTGCTTTATTGGGTGTGGCATTAGGTAGTAGACCCCAAAGCACCAGTAAAGCTACCAGTTTTGGAATTAGTGTAATTGTGATTTTTGGCTATTATTTACTGTCTTTTATTACCGGAGCATTGGGTCAAAAAGAAATTCTGACTCCCTTTTTTGCGGCTTGGTTGCCGACATTTTTAGGAATGGGAATTGCGAGTTTTTTATTAGTTCGTTCTTCTAAGTAGGGAACACCGGAATAGGGAACACCGGAATAGGGAACACAAAGTAATACTTCTGAATGTTTCATATCACTATTAAAATACTACAACCTGGGCGCGGGTTGGTATATTTATTCTGATTTATTTGCGCCTAATTGCCTAGGGATCTGACTTTTTGAGCAAATACTTTTCCAAATAGCGCGGTTTTCCGCTAGAATCAAAGGGCTAAAATTCTACGGTTATTATGTCTTGGGGGAAACTCTTACAGCCTGATTTAGTCCTGGGGAATTGCGTTTTGCATTTGACACCGGAGTTATTGCAACGACATGGGATTAGGGGTATGGTGCTAGATGTGGATGAAACCTTAGTTCCGATTACAGAAAAGTCGGTTTCCGAAAATCTCAAAGGTTGGATCGATACCTTCAAACCCGATCTGAGTCTATGGTTGGTCAGTAACAATGTCAGTCAAACTCGCATTGGCAATATTGCCGAAACCTTGGATTTACCCTATATCAGCGCCGCGGCTAAACCCTCCCGCCGGAAACTCAAGCGGGCGGTGGAAGCTATGGATTTACCGGTTGAACAGGTGGCTATGGTGGGCGATCGCTTATTTACCGATGTCTTGGCGGGAAATCGTTTAGGAATGTTTACGATTTTGGTGGAACCGATGCTTGATCCGGAAATCACACCCTCATTTAATTCTGTCCGTAATTTTGAGGTTTTGCTCTCTAAAATCTTAGGAGCATCTTTACACTAATTAACCTGGAAAATCCCTATCTATAACGGCGAGCGAGGACGCTCGCATTGTTTTTTTCCATGAGGGACGGTAGAAACCGGGGTAGGCGATCGCCAAAGAATAATGGGCAAAGGTTAATCCTAACCTGAGTTATTCTAATTTTTCTGCATATAAACTTTGAACTAAATTCTCTAATTTTTCTTCAGAACAACAGTCAATTAACATATCAAAAGCATCCAGCAACTTAGCGGCATTTTCCCCTAAAATCGGGTTCATATCCCAAACATCCTGTACCCAGTCTCGGGGTAGTTCATCATCAAAAATCATCCGTTCTAAAAGTTGTCTGGCTTCGGTTTTACTCAGGGTCATAATTATTCAGATTGGCACTTTCTTTAAGTATGATATCAAATTATGATAATTAGTTAGGTTACAGAAGATACAACCCAACTTTTAGACTCAATCACTATAGCGTTCTTCTGCCCAAGGTTCTCCTCTTTTATGATAACCATTGAGTTCCCAAAATCCTAACTCCTCATGATCCAAAAACTCTAAGCCATTAATCCATTTTCCACTTTTCCAAGCATATAAATGGGGAACCACTAACCGCAGGGGGCCACCATGATCGGCGGGTAAGGGTTGATCAAATAGTTGATAGGCAAAAAAGTTTTCTTCCCGTAAGAAATCCTCCATTAAAATATTAGTAGTATAACCGCCATAGCAATGTTCCATAATATGAATTGCTTGGGGATCAACTTCCACAAACTGCATGAAGTCTGTCACCTTGATTCCTGTCCACTGCACATCTAATTTAGACCAATGGGTAACGCAGTGAAAATCCGCAGTAAAGTTACTTTTAGGCATGGCCATAATCTCAGACCAACTAAAAGTTTTTGGTTGAACTAAACCCCAAACTTTTAACTCCCAATCTTCGATAACAACTTGGGGAGTTTCCCCATAGGTTAATACCGGAAATCCTTTACTAAGATGTTGTTTTGGTGGAACGCGATCGCTCTGATCAGAAGTCGGTTTACTAAAAAATTCACCTAACATGATTAAACCCTAACGGCCACTGTTATAATTTTACTATTAAACGCCTAGTTTTAATTAGAATTAGAGGTGGATTTGCCAAAAATTGTAAAAGACATTTTTCCGGTTAAGCCACTTTTCCAAGCCAAGTCATCCCGATCCCGAAAAAAGATTTTTAGATCGGTATCCTGTAACTGGGTTTTAGGGTCAGTGGTCATCCATAACCAATCATCCTGATGACCCTCGGTATTATTAACAATTGATAGCAAATACCGTCCCGCTTCTAATTTAAACGGAATCACCGAACCGAGATAATTAAATACAGGATGGGAAAACCTTTCAATATTAGTTTTAGTTTGGCGAACTTCCCTTAATTGTACCGGAAAATGAGGTTTAATTTCCGGTTTTCCCTCAACAATTTTAAAAATTCTCAGAGAGAATTGAGGCTTTGAAGGTTGACCGTCGGGGAAATATTGACCATTCCAATCAATTTGATCCACTTCAACGGTTTCTTCAATGATAAATTCATAGCCAATTTGTTGCTGTCCCGAAAAATATTGACCATCAAAATCACTAAGAAGTCCAAAGGAGCCATTACCTTCACCGGATGCAAAAATCACCTCAGCTTGTACCGGAGTTAAGGAATAATTAGCCAAAATCAAACTACTCAAAAATCCTGTCAAAACCATCGCCGATGACTTAAAAAACTCAACCTTTTTTAATATCATAAAACTTGATAATTGCCATTAAAAACTAAAATTAGGATACAATAGTAACTGTAAACTTTAACTTAATTTTATCTATGATACCTGCTCCGATCCCAGACAACGAAAAAGAAAGATTAGAGGCCCTCTATGACTATCAGATTCTCGATACCCAAGCAGAACCTTGTTTTGATGAACTCACCCTGCTGGCGACCTATATTTGTAAAACACCCATTGCTTTAATTAGTTTACTCGATCGCGATCGCCAATGGTTTAAATCAATTATTGGCCCGATACCGCCGGAAATTAGTCGAGATAGTGCCTTTTGTTCTCACTGTATTTTACAACCGGATTTAATGATTATTTCTGACACCTTAAAAGATGAACGATTTATTGATCATCCCCTGGTTATATCCGAACCTAAAATCCGTTTTTATGGGGGTTTTCCCTTAATTAATGATCAAGGTTTTGCCCTTGGTAGTTTATGTGTTATGGACGTTATGCCTCGGAATTTAGCCCAATCTCAAACCGAATCTTTAAAACTGATTAATTATCAAATTATCAGACAGTTAAATACCCGCCGTCATTTGTCTCGTGTCAGCCAAGCTGTTGATTATTGTTTCAAATCATTGACAGCCAGCTAATTCTAATTAAGATTTTATTACCTCCTAACCTATGTATCCTAACGTGACAATTATTGAACATCCTTTGGTTCAACATAAACTCACCTTAATGCGAAGAGAGCAAACCAGTACCGCTAAATTTCGTCAATTGTTGCGGGAAATTAGTATGTTATTAGCCTATGAAATTACCAGGGATTTACCCCTACGCAAAGAGTTAATTAAAACGCCTTTATCTACGATGGAAGCACCCATTTTAGCATCGGAGAAAAAAATGGTAGTTGTGTCGATTATGCGGGCAGGACAGGGGATTTTAGATGGGATTTTAGAATTGATTCCCTCGGCGAGAGTCGGACATATTGGTTTATATCGAGACCCGCGAACCTTCATCCCCATTGAATATTATTTTAAACTTCCTGATGATATAGAAGAACGGGAAGTTTTAGTAGTTGATCCGATGATTGCTACGGGAAATACAGCTATTGCCGCCATTCAAAGATTAAAACAAACTAACCCTTTTTCGCTAAAATTTCTGTGTTTAATTGCCTCTCCCGAAGGAATTAAACATTTTCATTCCTATCATCCTGATGTTCCTCTTTATACGGCTGCTATTGATGATCATTTGGATGAACATGGGTATATTATTCCGGGGTTAGGAGATGCGGGCGATCGCCTATTTGGAACTAAATAATGGCGGTTTATTTTCCTGGGAACTTCCATCAGAAATCAGAGGAATTTTAATCGTAAATTCCGTTCTTTTTCCGGGGAGAGAATTGCAAGTCAATTGACCGCCATGTTTATCCACCACAATCGCATAACTAATGGATAATCCCAAACCCGTCCCCGTCCCAATGGGTTTTGTGGTAAAAAATGGATCAAATAATCGTTGCTGGATTTCGGGAGGGATTCCGCAGCCATTATCCTCAATCCGAATCATCACCATTTTTTCAGGAGTATTTTGATTAACTAAATCTATGATTTCTGTACTAATATAAATTTCAGGATCAGCAGGGAAATTCGATGGATTGATGCTTTCTTGTAAAGCATCAATAGCATTACTAATAATATTCATAAAAACCTGATTTAATTGACTCGCATAACAGTTAACTAAGGGCAGATTTCCATAGTTTTTAATCACTTTAATCGATGGATAGTTCTGCCTGTCTTTAAAACGATGTTGTAAAATTAGTAAGGTACTTTCAATTCCTTCATGGATATCAACAGGTTTCATTTCCGCTTCATCCAAACGGGAGAAGTTTCGTAAAGTCAAAACAATTTCACAAATTCGTTTGGCTCCCAGTTGCATCGAAGACAGTAATTTCCTGAGATCTTCTGTTAAAAAATCTAATTCAATTTCGTGAATATAATTTTCTATGGTGTTATTGGGTTGGGGATATTCCCGTTGATATAGTAATAATAATTCTGACAGTTGATTAAAATATTCAGTCGCATGGGTCAAATTGCCTGAAATGAAATTAACGGGATTATTAATTTCATGGGCAACCCCAGCCACCAGTTGACCTAAACTCGACATTTTTTCCGTTTGAATTAACTGAGTTTGGGTTTGTTTTAACTCCTGTAAAGTTTGCTCAAGATCAATATTTTTAGCATTTAGCTCTTGAGTTCTTTCTTCAACTTTTTGCTCCATTAAGTTATAAAGTAAAGCATTTTCTAAGGAAATTGCAGCTTGAGAACATAATAGTTTTAAAACCTCTAATCTTTCCGGGGTAAAAGCTCCTACTGTCAAGTTGTTTTCTAAGTAAAGAATTGCTATTAGTTTCCCTTGTTTAACAATTGGAGTACATAAAACCGACTTTAATTGATCAGAAGTAATATAATTATTATCAGCAAAGCGTTCATCAATCTTGGCATCGATTAAAACTAGATCAGAAAGGGTTCTCTGCACATAATTAATGATGTTAATAGGCAAATTATCATAGGAATTAATTGGAATTGATTCTCTAACAATTACCTGTTCTAAATCCACGGAAGCCGATGCTTCAATGCTTAATTCTCCTTGGTTATTTAATAATAATAGACCTCGCCTTGCCCCGGCATTTTCCATTAAAATTTTCATCAGTGAAGCCAAAAGTTGATCGAGAACAATTTCACTGGCAAGGGTATGGGATGCTTTTAATATTGTCGTTAAATCCAATACACTAGAAGAATTTGTACTGGAAGAACTATGACTAGAATCGGTTGTTTCTGTAACGGGACTTGAGGCAGTTTTTGCTAATAAAAGCGAGTATTTTTCTTCAAGATTTTTAACTTTATATTTTGCCCCCCAACGTTGATAAAGATAATGGGCTTCCAGAAGATGAACTTTAGCATATTTCTCCTTACCTTGAGCCATCCAAAACTTCCCAGCTAGTTCCTGGGCTAAGGCTTCATTTTGGATAAATCCATTAATTCTCGCTAACTCAATAGCCTGTTCATAATAATCAATAGCCGGGACAATATTTCCTTGAATTTGAGCCTTTTCAGCTTCAATTAACAACACTTTATGTAAAAAGTTTTCCGGGCAATTATCCGCCCATTGCTGCATTTTAGATTGGAGTTTTGCGAGTTTTTCCTCATATTTTTGTTTCTGGGATAAAGACCCTTGGGGATAGAGGGCGATTAAACAAAGAGCCGTATAAAAATGATGTTCAACAATAATCAGCATTCCTAAACTATAAGACAGATATTGTTCGGCTTCATCCAGAAATTTTAAGGCATCTTCCGGTTGTTCATATAGAAATAGCACTTGACCCTTAAAAATATAAAAATGAGCCGCCCAAACCAAACTATTATGGGAAAAACAATCTGCTAAATATTGAGCTTCTGTTAATTCGGGACTATCAAAACTCCAGGGAGATTCTGTAATTCCTAATAAATTCAATAATACAATTTGGAGACCTAAAGCTCCATCATTGCACGCTTCATTTTTATATTTTTTTAAAAAATCCAAGATTGTTAATACTTTTTTCAACAATTGATTTAATTCAAGATTTTGATAAAAGCTATGAATCTGTTTAAACAGCAAGTTATAACCGGCATAGGGAATATCACCGGATTCCATTGCCGCTAAATATCCTTCGTTATTAATCGCTTCTGTAGCTTGAATGGGTTTAACCCAAGAATGTAAAAAGTTACCAAGAACAAAACAAGCTTGGGATTTTTGACCTAAACTATGGAATTTCTCACTAATTTTTAAAGCCAGTAACCCAAATTCATAGCCACCTTGATAATCTCCCCTATCAGAACCTAATAAAATCCCGTAGGTTGAATATCCTTTAGCTGATTCTGGCACATTCCCATATTGCAGATATAAATTAACTGACTTTAATACAATCACAGCATAGAGATTTTGGTCTGTAAAATAAGCCGCGGGATCAATATCAACTAAGAGTTTAGCTGCCATTTTTTTGTGATTATTTTGGATAGCAGGTTGATCAATCAGAGCAGAAATAGATCGGGAACCTAAATTTTTAATTGCTTTTTTGCGTTCTTTCTGAATGACGGTTAATAAATTTGAATCGGGTAAGTCAATTCCTAAAAGTTCTAGGGCTTTTCTTCCCTCTTGAATTGCTTTTTCTGGTTTTCCGGTTAAACTATATTGAGTAATTAAAAGTCGATGAATTTCTACCTTTTTTAAGTTGGTTTTTGCCTGTTCTAAGGTAATTTTAGCTAAGACTTGAGCCTCTTGAGAATCACCGACTATAAACTCAACTTCTGCTAATTCCTTATAAAGAGTAAAGGTTAAGTTATACTGCTGTGTCCACGGACTTTGAGGTAAAAGTTTAATTCCTATCTGAAAATAGGTTTTTGACGCTAAATAAGCCGTGGCTTCTTTCGCTTTCTGACCAGCTTTTAAATTTAGTTTAGCCAGATGGATTTTTTCCGGCTCATCGGTGATTAATTCCCCAGCCATATTTAGATGATCGATAAATTGAAATAGCTGATCATTTTTTTCAGCCTGTGTCATCTGACTTACCAGTAACCGACCAATTTTGAGATGAATTGATTTTTTCTGAGCTTGATCAACCAGGGAATAGGCTGCTTGTTGCACACGGTCATGCAAAAATCTATAGTTAAAAATTAATAGAGGTGCTTTAATATCCTCAATATCAGTATTTTCTAACTCAGACGTAGGAATAATTAACCCTAATTGAATGGCGGGGGATAAAATAGAGTAAATTTGGGGTATGGGTATTTCACAAATCACAGCGAGAGTTTTTAGATCAAAATGATTGCCAATACAAGCACAAAAACACAGGAATTCTTGAGTTTTTTTGGATAATTTTTTTAATTTTTTGAGCATCAACTCCACAACATTATCCGTAATATCTAAGGTTTTAATTTGTTCAATACTCCATTGCCAACTTAATTCATTATTGTGGAATTGGATCATTTTTTCTTGATATAAATATTTTAAAAATTCGCTAATAAAAAAAGGATTTCCCAAGGTTTTTTGTTCAATTAAAGCAGCCAAAGGTTCAACGGTTTCTGGACTTTTCTTTAAGGTATCCCCTAGGATTTGAATAATATGTTCAATGGTCAGGGGAACTAAATGAATTGTTTTGAGGATGGCTTCCGCTTTTTTTAACTCGTTAATGGTATTAATTAAAGGATGGGTTCCACTCACTTGGTTATCTCGATAAGCACCAATTAAAAATAAATATTGGGTTTCAGTATCGATCATCATTAATTTAACTAAATTTAAGGTAGCGGAGTCAGCCCATTGCAGATCATCTAAGAAAATTACCAGGGGATGAGATCGTTGACAAAAGACTCTAATAAATTTTTGAAAGACTAAATTAAAACGGTTTTGAGATTCCGTTCTTCCCAGTTCTTGAATTTCGGGTTGGTGGCCGATAATAAGTTCCAATTCGGGAATCACATCTGTGATTAATTTCCCATTAACACCTAAAGCCAATAACAGTTTTTCTTTCCATTCATTCAGTTGGGCTTCAGTTTCTGTTAACAGTTGTTCAATTAAGAATTGCAACGCATTTACAATCGCTGAATAGGGAATATTTCGCTCTAATTGATCAAATTTTCCACAAATAAAATAGGCTTGGCGACGTGTTAAAGGTTTGTAGATTTCCTGAACTAATGAAGATTTTCCAATGCCTGAATAACCCGATACTAACATCATTTGAGTTTGACCCTCACTCACCTGTTCAAAGGCTGTTAATAAGGTCTCAATATAGTGTTCTCGGCCATAGAGTTTTTGCGGAATTTGAAATTGATCAGTAATGTCCTGTTCACCTAAAGAAATCTGAGTAATTTTTCCTTGAGTTTGCCATTGGCTGATAATTTTTTCTAAATCCGATTGAATTCCTAATGCACTTTGATAACGTTCTTCTGCACTTTTTGCTAATAGTTTTATGACTAATTCAGAAATAGCTGGGGGAATTTCTGGATTAATTTCACAGGGAGGAATTGGTCTTTTTGCAATATGACAATGGACTAATTCCATCGCATCCAAGGAGGTAAATGGAACTTGTTGGGTTAATAGTTCATATAATGTAATTCCCAGGGAATAAAAATCCGTGCGATAATCAAGGGAACGGTTCATCCGTCCCGTTTGTTCCGGGGATATATAGGCAAGGGTTCCTTCTAAAATATCAGGATTTTTTAAGATGGGATTTTCTTGCTTGAGGATGGTGGAAATGCCAAAATCAATAATTTTAAGTTGTTGAGTTTTAGGATTAAAAATAATATTGGAAGAATTAATATCTTTATGAATAATATGACATTGATGAATTTGCTTTAGGCTTTCAACAATTTTAATTCCCAAATTCAAGACTTCTAGCCAATTTAGCTTCTGCTCGATGATAATTTTTTTTAAAGATTTACCGCCAAAATCCTCTAAAACCAAGACCAGATTATTTTGATATTTTTGTAAATCATAAACCTTAATTACTCCTTCTAAACTTAGATTGCTGAGGATTTCATATTCTTGTTGATAGCGCCTTTGTTCTTCTGGGGTGGGATAATCAACTCGCAAAACCTTATGAATAACGCTTAATTGATCGGACTCGCGAGTACAGCGATAAACCAGGGATTTATTACTTTCATAAATTAAGGATAAATTTTGGTAGCCAGGAAGAGTTATCATAGTAAAAAAGTGAGTTAGGTAGCAATCTACTGAGTGGAGGGGGTAATCCGATGATTATGATAAATTATGCCTAAATTAGTAGAGGTTGCTGTAGTCTATTGAACATTTTAACAGCTTTTACAATAAAAAGCTCGGTCAAAAGTAAGATTTTTTAGAAAATAGCCAAGATGAAAACAGTGAAAATTTTACCTAACTATATTAATGGACAATGGCATTTATCCCAGACAACAGATACTTTAGATGTCATTAACCCAGCGACCTTAGATATATTAGCAAAAGTTCCTCTTTCTCCAGCAATAGAACTAAATCAGGCGGCAGAAATTGCTCAACAATCATTTGATTCCTGGCGACGGACTCCAGTTACAGAGCGAATTCGTTATTTATTTAAGTTGAGAGAATTACTCGAACAAAATCAACAGGATTTAGCGGAAACTATTACCTTAGAATGTGGAAAAACCCTGGCTGAATCTCTAGGAGAATTACAACGGGCGATTGAAAATATTGAAGTAGCTTGTGGTGTTCCTAGCTTAATTCAGGGTTATAATTCTGAAGATATTGCCCGGGGAATTGATGAAATGATGATTCGTCAACCCCTAGGAGTTGTAGCGATTATTTCCCCGTTTAATTTTCCGGCAATGATTCCTTTTTGGTTTTTTCCCTATGCGATCACCTGTGGAAATACTTGTATTATTAAACCCTCGGAAAAAGTCCCCTTAACCATGCAAAAGGTTTTTGCTTTAATTGATCAATTAGGATTACCCCCAGGGGTAATTAACCTAATCAATGGAGGCAAAGAAACCGTTAATGCTATTTTAGATCATCCTGATATTAAAGCAATTAGTTTTGTCGGTTCCACGGCCGTTGCTAAATATGTTTATAGTCGGGCGGCTGCTAATGGCAAACGGGCACAATGTCAGGGCGGGGCAAAAAATCCGGCGATTATTTTACCCGATGCTGATTTAGAAATGACTACAAAAATTATTGCCGATAGTGCTTTTGGTTGTGCCGGACAAAGGTGTTTAGCCACTTCTATTGCGATTACTATTGGTCAAGCAAAACAGAGTTTTACCGAGGCGATCGCCACTGCTGCGGAAACCCGAATTGTTGGCTATGGATTAGATAAAAATGTCCAAATGGGAACGGTTATTTCCGCCGAAAGTAAAACTCGAATTGAAGGATTAATTCAACAGGGAAAACAGGAAGGAGCCAAGATTTTAATTGATGGTAGAAATGCTAAAATTTCCGGTTATGAACAGGGTTATTTTGTCCGTCCAACTATTTTACAAGACATTAACCCCCAGGGAGAAATTGCCCGTACGGAAATTTTTGGCCCCGTATTAAGTTTAATTCATCTTAATACCATGGAGGAAGCGATCGCCTTGATTAATCAAAGTGAATATGGCAATATGGCCTGTTTATTTACCCGTAGTGGGGCGGCGGCGCGACAGTTTCGGTATCAAGCTCAAGCGGGAAATATTGGGATTAATATTGGTGTCGCCGCGCCGATGGCATTCTTTCCTTTTAGCGGTTGGAAAAATAGCTTTTTTGGAGATTTACACGGTCAAGGACAGCAGGCGGTTGAGTTTTTTACCCAAACTAAAGTTGTTGTCGAACGGTGGTTATCAGACTGGTCACGACAATTTTAACTAAAGTTTACAAATCATAAATTCAGGCAAAAAAGCCTAAAAATATAGCCTGGGAACTATCAATAATCTTCTCAATAATTGGGTAAAAAAATATACTTAATTTTGATCAAAAATCTATATTTTATAGGACTTACGCAGAATCCCCAATTATACACCATCTGTAGGGGCGAACGGCCGTTCGCCCCTACTAGATCTGGTTGTTTTGCGTAAGTCCTGTTTTATCTATAACAGGAAACAGACAACGGGGAAAAAGACTTCACTGTAAGCTTTTCTGTCTCAGTCTTTGCCAAATACCATGTTTTCCTAACTGCTATATTCTCCCAGATATTAATTACCTAAACTCAGTATAAAGTTATGCTTAGTGTTTTATTAAATCGATCAAAACACTTAAGTATTTTGTGCTTTTTTGCTCTAAAATCCTACCCAATTTGTTTTAAAAAATCAAAATTTATTCAAAAAAAAATCAAAATTTATTCAAAAAAGTTTGGTTAGATCCTACTCAATTTACCCCAAAGCGAAATTTCTTGATCATCGGCGCACTGATTGGTGTCGATTTTAAGTCCTTATGTCATCAACTTAAAATATGAAAACATCAACTCCCGAAATCACGAAAACTCAATCCTTAACTCAAGGATTATCAAACCCCAGTTATCGCCCCTGGATTCCCATTATTTTAATCTTAATTTTATCCCTAGGGTTACGCCTATATCAAATTGGTACTGAAAGTCTTTGGGTGGATGAAAATTTCAGTATTCGAGATGCAGAACAACTTAGATTAGGAACTCGTCCCCTTTATTATCTATTGCTCCGGTTTTGGATGATCTTCGGAACCAGCGATACTTGGTTAAGACTGTTATCAGTTCCCTTTAGTTTGGGCTGTGTTTTTCTAACTTATTTAGTCGGGTTAAAAGTTGCCTCTCGTTCAGTTGCTTTAATAGCAGCTTTTATGATGGCAGTTTCTCCCTTATTTGTGGGTTATGCTCAAGAAATTCGGATGTATTCATTGAGTACCTTTTTAACCCTATGGGGAACCTTAGCCCTAATTAATATTTTAGAAGAAACCACGAAATATTCTTTTCGTCCTTGGATTCTTGCCAGAGGTTTAGCCCTATTAACCACGCCATTAAATATCTTGATTTTGTTCGTGGATTTAATCCTATTAGGATGGAAATTTCGAGAGCAAAAACATCAGTTTCGGAAATTAGGAAAAGGCTTAATATTAATTGGCTTATTTTGGTTACCCTTTGCCTATGTCCTCTGGAAAGTAACTCCCAAATTTATGAGCAGTTGGGTTGCCAATAAACCCAAACCAGATATTTTATTAATTCCCTCCATTCTCACTGTATTTACCGCCTTCTGGCCCGTGAGTGATTTACCTAAAATGGGTGAATTAAACTTCAGTTTAGCAACTTGGGGATGGAATGAAACGGTGATGTTATTTTATATGGGTTATACCCTACTCACCGTGTTTTTATTCGCCATTGGATTATTTCAAGCCAAATATCAAATCCAAAAAAATATTAACCCACCTAAATTAGTTTGGGTAGCACTTTGGGCCTTACTTCCTTCCCTGGCAATTATTATAATTTCCCATATTGGCAGCCCCATTTGGCGCGATCGCTATTTAATGTTTGTGGCGCCTTATTATCTGATTTTACTCGCCGTGGGCTTTCAGCAAATTTGGCGATACTATCGCCCCATTGCATTAGCAATTGCTGCGGTTTATTTTGTCGCTGTCAGTGGAGGATTAATTCATTATTACACAACCACCTATCATGATGATTGGAAAGGAATTGCCCAACTAATTGAAAAAAATGAAAAACCCGGGGATATAATTGGATTGTATGTCGTTGATTGGGAAACCCATTTAACTCTCCCTCGCTATTACAAAGGGGCTGCACCCTTCCACATCATGGGACGGGAAAAATTACCTCGTCCTCCAGAAAAAACTCCCATTTTTGTATCTAAAGTATTAGACAGTTTACCGCCTACAAATTCCAGGTATTGGTTAGTATTTTATGAACCTTGGAGTGGCGGGATGCAAGTTGTTCAACGTTTAATTAACCAACGATTTGAGGTGCTAGATCTGCAAATGTTTCCCAACTCGGTTAATGATGATGAATACGTCTTTTTAGTTAAACCCCGTCAGTAGACACCCACCTTTAGAGACGCGCCCGGGTACGTCTCTAAAGATGTTAAATCCTACTTAATGGTGGTGATGGTGATGACCATGATGATGATCATGATCGTGATCATGGCTGTGATGATGATCGTCATGGCTATGAACACTCATCAAAGAAGGATTGACCGCCAAAGCCATTTCATTCAACAGGGCTTCAATTTGGGGGTTTGCCCAATCTGCGGCCATTTTTAGAAACTCGGGATGGTCGTTAACACACTCCATTTGTACATATTGAACATCCCCATATTTCCGACGTAAACCCTCAATAATATGCTCAACATCTAACAGGGTTTCGTGGTTTTCGGTGGCAAATCCAATCGGCATAAATACAATTGCTTTTGCCCCTAATTCAATTAAATTATTCGCGGCCAGTTTGGCGTTAGGTTGCGTCCATTCAATTAATGGAGTATCATGGTTTAACCAACCCACGGAAATTAACGGATAACGGTTAATTAAATTTTCCCGAACCTGCTCATAAAGGGCTTGACTTTCATCAATTCCCGAGGTAAATCCTTTGGCTTTGTGGGGACAACCATGATTCATTAAAACAATCCCAATTTGAGAGGGGAGACAGGATTGAATCAGGTCTTTTTGAATTTTGTCTTCTACTAACTGTCCTAGCAGTTGAATATAGGCAGGTTCATTATAAAAAGAGGGGATATAACGTTGACCTTTAACCCAATGTTCACCTTCATCCGCTAATTTTTCCAGGGCTATATTCACCTGTTCCACGGCAATTCCACTGGTAAAAATAGAATCAACTACCAACAGAGGATAAATTAACAGTTTATCAAATCCTTCGGCTTGAATTTCGGTTAAAACCTGTTCAGGAAGGAAAGGAGCGCAAAAGTTAAAGGCTTTAAATACTTTAATCTGGTCGCCCCATTTTTCTTGTAAATGTTCCTCAATTCCCGCCCGTTGTTTCTCAAAAATGGCATTATGGGGAGAAATAAAATTCCCATGTTGATGACTCCATTCGTGGAGATCAAACATTGCTAAAAGTTTAGCCAAAGGCGGATAGACCCAAGTGGGAACCGGAGCAAATTTAGCAGTTAAAAGGTTTAAAGCCTGTTCATTATAATTGGCAAAGTCTTCATAACTTTCGACTTCACCATAGCCCATGAGCAAAACCGCAACTCGATTTTCCCCCTTGGTATCGGTCGGCGCTGAATTGATTATGTCCAGTTTTTCAGGAGTGGCAACCACTTTTTTGTCCTCACGTTTAAGTGCTACTATCGAGTCTTTCCTGGGAACTCTCCCCCACGTTATCCGACGGGGGTATATTCTTTAGAATGACTCTCCCTAATAGTTTAACATCCCCTACGGGGGGATGGGGAAACAGAGGTAGGGAGGCACCGGGAGTAGGGGGAGCACCGGGGAGCACCGGGGAGCACCGGGGAGCAGGGGGGG
>MNYZ01000046.1:0-10813 GCA_001873365.1 Oscillatoriales cyanobacterium CG2_30_40_61
TTTTGCAAAGCTGAAGAAATATCAACTTTTGTCCCCGTCACCAAGGAAAAATAATGTTCATTCACCCGAATATACGCCTCATCCCGACCTTCAATTAAGCGAATTTCGATTGAACGGGGATTCAGGGCCAAAAGTTTAATAACAGATTCCATAATTAACCTCAATTTTAGGGTGTGTAAGCGCAGTGCAGGCATCACCTAACACTTATTTTAATATTACCTGTTTTAACCTATCACGGCAAGGCAGCGAGGACGCTCTCACCTTGCCCCTTTTTAACCCGGTCGATTTTATGCTAAAATATAAATGCTTATTATTTTTTAAAATCACTACTAACTCCGATTTCTTACAATTGATATAAATTATGGTTCAATCCTTACCAAAACCAACAAATTTTTCTGAATTTATCCAGTGGAAACCGGACAACAAACGCTATGAACTCCATCAAGGAGCAATTATTGAAATGCCACAACCGACGGGAGAACATGAAGATATTGTGGGTTTTTTAGCGGAAAAACTCACTTTAGAATATGTGCGTCTCCATCTTTATTATTCTATTCCGAAAACGGCACTGGTTAAATCAGCTTCGAGTGAGTCGGCTTATTCGCCCGATATCTTATTATTAGATCGTTCTCATTTGGTGAATGAACCTTTTTGGAAGAAAGAATCTACCGTAACTTTGGGTAAGTCTATTCCCTTAGTGATTGAAGTCGTTAGCACTAATTGGCGGGATGATTATTATAAAAAATATGGGGAATACGAAGATATTGGAATTGTTGAATATTGGATTGTAGATTATCTAGCCCTCGGTGCACGTCAATTGATTGGTAATCCCAAAAAACCGACTATTTCTGTTTATTTTTTAGTCGATGGAGAATACCAAGTTACTCAATTTCGAGAAAATGAGTGTATTCAGTCCGGCGTTTTTCCAGAGTTAAATTTAACGGCTGAACAAATATTTCAAGCTGGAGTTATTTAATAAAATGGGAATAGGACTTCCGACAAAGCTCCAAGAAAAGAGGGCTGAAGCCCAACAACAAGCCCAACAACAAGTCCAAGTTAATCTAAAGTTTTGATCGTTATAACTTGGGGAGGTGTAGCATCGGGAGGATATCGAAAATCAACCCTAACAAACCGGGAGGATTTCGGATTTAATTTGAGTTTAATTAAAGGATCAACAATTTGCCCCCGACGATGCCATAAATGCAGATATTTAATTACAGTTTTTCCCTGTTCATCTTCATATCTTAACCGAACCGTACCTCGAAAAAACGGAAAATCTAAAGGAGGTTGTCGAAAAATTAATCCATTTTTTGATAACTTTTCCTCCTTAAAAGGCGTTTCTAAACTAACCGTTACCTTTTGGGTTTCATCCGTTGCATTAAATAAAGGAATATGCAAATCATAATGTACCCCATAATTGCCATGGGATTCATAGGCGGTATCAGGATAACGAACAATTAATGGGGCGGCTTGCACTTGTTTTGTCCCTAATGTTCCCGCCCGCACTGTACTAATAGGAAAAGAAATTCCCTTTCCCCTATCAGGAATAGTCAGAGAATCTTTGCCATCATCAACTAAATCGGCTTCCCATTTTGCCCCTTTCTGAATACCCGCCACCCGACTATAAATTAACTGACCAGTTGTTTGTTCCAAAGGAGTTGGTATTTTATCGCGGGGTTGTGCTAAACTACCTTCATCAAGTAACTGTTGCCATTCCTCTAAAGTTGGCGATCGCTCCTTACCATCGGGCTGCATTTTCCCATATTGGGCTAAACTCGCCATATAAATTGAAGCCAGGGGAGAATCATCGTTTTGACCCCGAACTTTCAACCGCATGAACGTAGAACGCCCATTCACCGGACGTTTTAGCCCCTTAACCGGAATCGGTAAACTCATTAACATTTGACTTTCCCCAGGGCCAATTTCCAAGGTTTCAGGAAATTCCGACGGTTGTTTTCCCCTTAACACCTCATCAACAGCCCGAATTCCTGGCCCAGAATAAATCTCACCGTTAGCATTATCACTGATAGCAGGTTGTTCTTTAAAAGGAGCATCTGGCTCCAATAAATAACTTGCTGCGGACAACACCTCAACTGTCACAGGTTCAGGATCAGGATTATGAACCATTAACCCCAAATATAAGGTTTTTAAATCCGGTGGAGTGTGGGTAAAATGATGAGAAAATACTTCAAATTCCCCAGTTAAACGATATTCCAAATGAGCTTGAAGAACACTCCGCCATCCCCCCGGAAAGGTTGAGAGTAAAATTCCTTCCTGTTTCACCCATTCGGGACTATTGCTATTAAACATTAACATCTGATCCAGTTTCCCGGGTAAGGGGCGGACTTCGGTATCAGTAATAATTTCTTGCGGGGGCAAGGCGTGGGCAAAGGGCAACCGCGGCAGCAGGGTAGGAAACCGTTCCAAAATCACCTCTTGCCGAAAAAAAATTCCCCCGACCGCACCCCCCACCGCAGACAAACTAACAATTAAAATAGAAGTGATCCGATGTAAGAGTTGATCTTTCATTTTATGCTGAAAGGTTGGTCTAATTTTTTTTACACTGAGTATTATGACTTTTTCTCCAAATTTTTCCACAGGCAGCGAAATTCGGCAAAAGTTTCTGAACTTCTATGCCGAAAAAGGGCATAAAATTCTTCCCAGTGCGTCTTTAGTTCCTGAAGACCCGACGGTTTTATTAACCATTGCCGGGATGCTACCCTTTAAACCGATATTTCTGGGACAGCGACAACCGGAAGTTCCTCGCGCCACCACTTCCCAAAAATGTATCCGTACTAATGATATTGAAAATGTAGGCAGAACGGCCAGACATCATACTTTTTTTGAGATGTTAGGTAATTTCAGCTTTGGAGATTATTTTAAACAACAAGCGATCGCTTGGGGATGGGAAATTTCCACAAAAGTCTTTGAGTTACCCCCAGAACGTTTAGTTGTCAGTGTGTTCGAGGAAGATGACGAAGCCTTTGCCATCTGGCGCGACGAAATTGGCGTAGCTCCCCAACGCATCAAACGCATGGGAGAAGCGGATAACTTCTGGAAATCTGGCCCCACTGGCCCCTGTGGCCCCTGTTCAGAAATTTATTATGATTTTCACCCCGAACGCGGCGAAGATAATATTGATTTAGAGGATGATACTCGGTTTATTGAGTTTTATAACTTGGTTTTCATGCAGTATAACCGAGATGCAGATGGTAATTTAACCCCCCTACAAAACAAAAATATTGATACAGGAATGGGGTTAGAAAGAATGGCGCAAATTTTACAGCAAGTTCCTAATAATTACGAAACCGATCTAATTTTTCCAATTATTAAAACGGCGGCGGAAATTGCCCAAATTGACTATCACAAATCCGATGATAAAACCAAGGTTTCCCTAAAAGTTATTGGGGATCATATTCGGGCGGTTGTGCATTTAATTGCTGATGGCGTGACGGCTTCTAATATTGGCCGGGGTTATATTGTGCGGCGCTTAATTCGGCGGGTGGTGCGTCATGGTCGGTTAATTGGAATTAATCAGGAATTTACAACCCTAGTAGCTGAAACTGCCATTCAATTATCGGAAGTTGTTTATCCTAATGTGCGTCAACGGGAAAGCGCAATTAAAGGGGAATTACAGAGGGAAGAAACCCGTTTCTTAGAAACCTTAGAACGGGGTGAAAAACTGTTAGCAGAAATTATTGAAAAGGCGACCCCCTCCAACCTCCCCCTAAGTAAAGGGGAGGCTACAACTTCCCCCATTAGTAAGGGGGGTGAAATTTCTGGGCAGGATGCTTTTGTCTTATATGACACCTACGGTTTCCCCCTAGAATTAACCCAAGAAATTGCCGAAGAAAATGGGTTAACTGTTAATATTGCCGGGTTTGAAACGGCTATGGAAGAACAGCGCCGCCGTTCTCAAGATGCCCATGAAACCATTGATTTAACCGTTCAAGGAAGTTTAGATCAATTAGCAGAACATATTCATCCTACGGAATTTTTAGGCTATACTTTATTAACTTCCGATGCTAAAGTTGAAGCGGTTTTAGTTAATGGAAAACCTGTAGAAACAGCAGAAGCGGGAACGGAAATTCAAGTGATTTTGAATAAAACTCCCTTCTATGCTGAGTCGGGTGGACAAATTGGCGATCGCGGTTATTTAAGTTATGGCGATACCGTTATTCGGGTAGAAGATGTTCAAAAAGAATCTAATATTTTCATCCATTTCGGACGCATTGAACGGGGAATAGTTACCCCAGGAATGACCTTAACTGCCCAAATTAATCGCGCCTGTCGTCGTCGCGCCCAAGCTAATCATACCGCCACCCATTTGTTACAATCAGCGTTAAAATTAATCGTAGATCCTTCTATTTCTCAAGCGGGTTCTTTAGTTGATTTTGAGCGTTTGCGATTTGATTTTAATTCTCCCAAGGGGTTGACTGCTGAAGAATTGCAACAAATTGAAGATCAAGTGAATAGTTGGATCACCGAAGCACACCCGGCGGTGGTTGCAGAAATGGCGATCGAAGCTGCTAAGGCTAAAGGTGCGATCGCTATGTTTGGAGAAAAATATTCTGATGTGGTGCGGGTAGTCGATTATTTGGGAGTTTCGATGGAATTATGCGGGGGAACTCATGTTAGTAATACCGCCGAAATTGGTCTATTTAAGATTATTTCAGAAACGGGTATTGCATCAGGAATTCGACGCATAGAAGCGGTGGCGGGACAGGCGGTTTTAGAGTATTTGAAAGTGCGGGATACGGTGGTTAAGGAGTTAGGCGATCGCTTTAAAGCTAAACCTGAAGAATTACTAGATCGGATTACTAATTTACAACAGGAGTTAAAAGCAACTCAGAAACAATTAGAAGGAGTTAAAGCGGAATTAGCGATCGCCAAATCCGAACAATTATTAACCACTGCGGAAACCATTGGTGAGTTTAAACTAATTGTAGCAGAACTCCATGATGCGGATGCAGAATCATTAAAAACCGCCGCAGAAAGGCTACAACAAAAGTTAGGAGAAAGTGCGGTTGTCTTGGGTTCAGCTACAACCGATGGTAAGGTTAATTTTGTTGCAGCCTTTAGTAAAGCTGTTAATAATAAAGGCTTACAAGCGGGTAAATTTATCGGTGGAATTGCTAAAATTTGTGGCGGTGGCGGCGGCGGACGTCCGAATTTAGCGCAAGCGGGTGGACGGGATGCAACGCAGTTAAAAGCAGCGTTGGAGAGTGCCAAAACCCAGTTAATTGAAGGGTTGAAATAAAGCTCTGAAATCAATTTTGGGCTGAAGGCTAAAGTCAGTTGAAACGGACTCGAATCTCTCACATCAAGAAGCTGGTTTTTTCCAAAAACACTTTTTATAATTGATTCAACCTGTTTTAAAAGGTTTTAGCTTTCAGCCTGAAATTTATTCCAAGGCTAAAAGATTAAGAGAAAGATAAATCGTTATTGGTAGTTGTAGCATATTTAGACTAATATATTTTCAAGAAAAAGTTTTGTAAATTTTTATAACAAAAATCAATCAATTTGTACCAAGTTATTTAAGAATTATTCTTAAGAGGGAAGTTATTATCTATCTCTATCTCTATCAATTTACTAGGATAGCTATGTTTGTATGCCAATGGTAATGGATCTAAATACACAAAAGGAGATGTTTAGTTATGCTTACGTTCAAGCAGTGGCATCTGTAGCAGGATATTCAGTAGAAGGAAAATCAAGACCTATGGATAATGCAGGAATTGATTTAACGATTGAAGTCCCTGGAGAAATAGGGGAATGCTTATTTCCTAAATTTGATGCACAGGTTAAATGTACTTCATCAAAAAATTTTATATCAGAACAATCAATTAAATTTCCTCTAGAAGTCAAAAATTATAAAACACTTATCGATATAAGAGTATTAGTGCCTCAGATACTAATAGTTGTTTTTGTTCCTGATGATGTAACTAATTGGCTAAACGTATCTGAACATGAAATTTTAATGAAGAGATGTGGTTACTGGGTATCCTTAAAAGGAAAACCTTCAACCCAAAATAGTCATAAAATTACAGTTGAGTTACCACGCAGTAACTTGTTTACTCCTCAAAACCTATCATTAATTATGGAGAAGATAGCTAAAGGAAAAGAACTATGAATAGTACACAAAACTGTTTGATTGACTTTAATTCTATAGATCCTATTTTAGTCTCTAAATATTTAGAGGAACATGGTTGGTCAGAAGAACGTAAAATTGACAGAAGAGCTTCTGTTTTTACAATTACAAAGAACACAAGAAAATATTCTATTTTATTACCAGTTGATAAAGAAATAGCTGATTTTTCTTCTCGGATGCAAGATGTTTTTAGAACTCTTGAATTTATTGAAGATCGACCACAATCCGAAATTATTAAAGGTTTAGAAAATGTATATCAAGTTGCATTAGAGAAAGATTGTGAAGTTCTAAGTTTAAAATTTAAGTTTATAGATAAAGAAGATAAAACCCAGTTTTCTGCAAAAGAAATGGGCAAAGTCTTAACATCATTACAAGATTTATGCGATGCTGTTGGTCAATCAGACACAGGAAAAATTTCTAATTATGAAAAGAAAAAGAATTTAGAAAAAATAGAATTATCAGTGTTTGAAACTTTTAAAGGTTCTTTTGGAATTAAATTAGCTTTTCCTCCTAATGCAGGTCAGCTAAATTGGTTAGAAGAACCTATTGCAGAAAAAATTTCAGATACTTTGATAAACCTTATTAATTTAAGTGAAAAGCCTGATAAAGAAGAATTAAAATTTTTTTTAATTCTATTACAGCGACGTGCTGCTAGTCAGTATCGAAGATTTTTAGTATCTTTAATTAAAGCTAAGTCTAATTTCGATATTAATTGGGGTTCTGTCAATCCCGATGGTGGAGGTTATGCAAGTTTATCATATCAAAATACCATAAATACAGTTGATTTTATTAATAGAATGGAAGTAGAAGATCCTGAAGAATATACAATTATAGGAGAATTAGTAATAGCTAACAAAATAAAAAGCAGTATTGAAATTGAAAATTTAGAAGATAAAAAAAAATATGCAGGAACTTTATCTAATAGTATTTTGAACCCAGAAATTCAATTAACCATAGGTCGATTATACTCTGTTGTTTTTCAAGAAATAACATCGTTAAATCCAGCTACCGGAGAAGAAAAAATAGAGCGTACTGTTATATCAATCTCATATTTACAAGCCTAAATATTGATGATACTCCAGTATTTTTGGGTTGCAATTTTGCTTAACCAAAGCTACAGATATAATCACATATTTTCCGCTTAGAGAGTTTAATAGCTGGATCTGAAAAATAACTGCACCCGACATCAAATCAGCAGTAGAAATAGAGTCTTCTACAATGCCATACAATTAAAACTAGATTTTAATTCGGCAAAACCCAATATGAATTTATCACAAACTCAAGGGAATGTTAACCGATTAACACCCCGATTTGAACAGGGGTTAATTTATGCTAATCAACTGCATAAAAATCAAATTCGTAAGGTGGGGAATATTCCTTATATTTCCCATTTGTTGAGTGTTGCAGCTTTAGTATTGGAAGCGGAAGGAACAGAAAATGAAGCGATCGCCGCTTTATTACATGACGCCATTGAAGATCAAGGTGGTGCTAAAATTAGAGAAGAAATCGGCGTTAAATTTGGAGCAGAAGTTTTAGCAATTGTTGAAGGTTGTACCGAATCGGATACTTTTCCTAAACCTCCTTGGAAAGAGCGAAAATTACGTTATCTTGAGCAAATTAAAACCGGAAATTCATCGGTGCAATTAGTTTCTTTAGCGGATAAATTACATAATGGCCGATCGCTTTTATTTCACTGGCGAACTTATGGCGAGAAACTTTGGACGAGTTTTGATGGTGGAAAACCTAATATTATTTGGTTTTATCAATCTTTATTAAAAGTCTATCAAATCACTCCCCATCTGGCTTTAAATCAAGAATTTGAAGCCGTTGTCTCTCAATTACAAAAAATATCATCTAATCATTAGAGACGCCGTGCCTAGCCCACTGATGACTGATTCACCCTTTCACCCCTGACCCGGCATCCGTGGGTACAATATAGCGTTGTAATATTAGGAATAATATTAACACAGGGGCAATAGAAATCACAGAACCGGCTGCAATTAATCGCCAGTCCAGGGAGAATGTTCCCGCTAGGGTTGCTACTCCTAAAGGCATGGTATAGTAGTCCGGTTGATCTAATATTAATAACGGCCAGAGAAAGTCACTCCATGACCCAATAAACACAAATATTGCTAAGGTAATTAAGGCAGGTTTAACCGCAGGGATCATCACATTCCACCAGATTCCTAATTCTGAACAGCCATCAATTCTAGCGGCTTCTTCTAACTCTTTCGGGACACTTTGAAATGCTTGTCTTAATAAAAATATTCCAAATGCTGAGGCAATACTGGGAAAAATAATTCCCAAATAACTATTCCTTAATCCTAATTGTACTGTTAGTATATACAACGGAATCATCACAATTTGAAAAGGAATCATAATGGTAGCAATAATAGCTGTAAAAATACTATCTCTGCCTTTAAAGTTTAATCTGGCTAGGGGGTAGGCGGCTAAGGAACAAAATAATAAATTTAAACTGACTGTTAATAGGGCGACAAAAGAACTATTAAATAAATAACGTCCAAAAGGATTAGTTTGCCAGACTTTAATAAAATTACCAAAAGTAGGTTGACTGGGAATAAATTGGGGTGGAAATTGAAAGATATTTTCACTGGAAGATTTAAAAGCGGTACTCACTAACCACACCAAAGGAAAGAGCATTAATACAGCAATTATTCCGAGAATAATATAAATAATTACTGTTTTTATCGTTTGATTATTCACGGTAAATTAGGAAGTAAACTATAGGAAATATTAATAAATTGAGACTCTGTACAAACCGCAGTTAAAGGTTTATCCCAAGCATTAATCGGTAGTTGAGTAAGATAAGAAAAATCAAAAATAATTCCCACTGTTGGAATTAAATTCCATTCGAGTAAACTCAACATTCGGTCATAAAATCCACCTCCATATCCTAACCGATATCCTTGATGATCACAAGCAACGGATGGAACTAAGATTAAATCAACTTCACCCGGCTGTAGTTGCATTAAATTAGCATCGGGTTCAATAATACCATAACTATTGATATCATAGGCTTGCCCAGGTTGCCAACAATGCCAGGTTAAAGACTGTTGAACACAACGGGGAAATCCCCATTTTTTATCAGTGTTACTTAATAATAAACTTAAATCTGGTTCTTGGCGAAAACTGAAATAAGATAAAATCGTTTTTGCTTGTTGAAAAAGTTCGTTATCTTGCAGGTTTTGGCAAAGGCGATCGCTTTTTAATTTCCAATCTATTTGGGATAAAGAGCGACGCTGTTTAATTAATAAACGTCTTAATTCGGATTTAGTTAAATTGGGCATTATTTTTTTATCTAATAAATATAAATTTTACTATATTTTCCAGTATTAACAGGACTTACGCAAAACAACCATATCTAGTAGGGGCGAACGGTCGTTCGCCCCTACAGATGGTGTATAATTGGGTATTATGCGTAAGTCCTGATTAATTGATCACCTAAGTTTATCGTTATCTCTGCTCTCGCCCAGGAATCTTTGAGCTAAAGCATCAGACAATAAATCTTGCCGTTAGATTAAGTCGTAAACCGACTAATATTAAGGTTAGAAGGGTCAACACCGATTAATGTGGCTAGGATTTCTCCATTTCCTGCTAACTGAATTAAGGTAGCGTTATTGTTTGTTGAAAATACTAATTGTTCAAAGTTTAATCCCCCGATTAAATGAATCATATCTTCTTGGATATTAAAATCCAAAATAGTATCATTTCCCCCGTCAATGGCGATCGCAAATTGATCATTTCCACTTCCGCCAACTAACGTATCTTCTCCTAGATCTCCACTCAGAAAATCATTCCCAACTCCGCCTTTAATCAAATCATTTTCTTGACCGCCATACAGAGTATCATTCCCTTCACATCCTTCTAAAATATCGGCTCCTAAATTGCCAAATAACAAGTCATCATCCTGATTCCCACACAGGAAATCATCATTTTTACCCCCATAAATTGTATCATTTCCTTCATTTCCTTGAAGTTGATCATCACCAGTATTTCCAAATAAAAGATCGTTGCCTAATCCTCCACTCAAGGAGTCCTGATCATCTTCACCAAATAAGGTATCATCTCCCCCATCTCCAAAGATTAAATCATTGCCAATATTGCCAAATAAAATATCATTTTCAGTTCCACCACTTAAATAATCATCACCGTTACCGCCAAAAATCTGATCTTCTCCTTCCATTCCAAAGATAAAGTCTGATTCTTTGTTTCCATAAAGTACGTCTGAACCCGTACCGCCATTGATAAAATCTGTGCCTTGACCACTAAAAATCGTATCATTACCGATATCTCCTTCTAAATTATCATTCTCTTTCATCCCTAATAAAATATCATCTCCATTTCCGCCATTAATGGCTTCACTAATATCAGTTCCCATCAAACTATCATTATTTTCAGTACCATTTAAGGTGTTTTGAATGATATTTTGTTGACGACTTGTTTCTATATTTAAAGTAGGAAAAGGTTGACAGGAACAGTCATCTTGATTAGGTTCGGGTGTGGGTTCAGGAGTTAGTGTTGGAGTCGGACTCGGTGTCGGACTCGGAGTCATACTCGGAGTTGGTGCGGGTGTGGGTTCAGGAGTTAGTGTTGGAGTCGGACTCGGTGTCGGACTCGGAGTCATACTCGGAGTTGGTGCGGGTG
>MNYZ01000046.1:10819-47025 GCA_001873365.1 Oscillatoriales cyanobacterium CG2_30_40_61
GGGTTCAGGAGTTAGGGCCGGAGTTGGTTCGGGCGTTGGAATTGGGCTAGGTGTCGGACTCGGAGTTGGTGCGGGAGTCGGTGCGGGGGTAACTGAAAACTCAGCAGCACCACTATCAATAATTGAAGTTCCATTTTGATCCCCATCAACAACACGAGGTTGATTATTTTGATCGGTTGTTAATGAATTATTCACCCCTATATCAATCGCAGGACTACCAATTAATAAAGGATAAAAATAAGTTCCATTAACATTTTCAAGGGTTCCCAACTGAGGATCAATTTTCTGAATATTGGTAGTAGCGTTATAATCATTTCCCGTTTGATTGGGATTTCCTGGCCATTGAATATTCCCACCTAAATCCGTGAAACTTCGGTTAGTATGCTGCTGAATATTCCAAGAGTTTCCCCCATTATTAGCGGTATTATTATTAAAAATTGTGTTTTGAACAGTAACTTCCACCCCTGATGATGCAGCAATTGCACCTCCGACCCATCCCGCATAATTATCAGCAATGGTTGTATTAATAATATTAGTCGGCCCATAAACAGCCATCGCCCCGCCATTCCCTTGAGTGGTGGTGGCTTCGGCTCGATTTCCTGAGAAGGTACTATTAGTAATGGTTGTGGGAGCATCCATCATCCAAATTCCACCGCCTTGACTCGCGGCGGTATTATTAATAAAAGCAGTATTATTGATGGTAAATCCCTGATTTAATCCATTACTAATTTGCACAACAGCACCACCATTCCCATTATTTCCCCCATTCGGTAGGGGTAAGATTTGATTATCTTTAAAAACATTAGATTCAAAAATAACATTATCTTGGGTTCCGGTGTATAGATAAGCAGCGCCTCCTTCGCCTCGACCGATATTTCCTTCAAAATTACTATTAACAATACTAATAGTTCCTGATGGTTCATTCCTGCTACTGGCGCGATCGGTATAAATAGCCCCACCAAATCCCCGTAAAAAGGGGTTGGGTTTTCCATTATCATAGAAAGCCGCCGTGGTTTTATTGTTTAAAAAACTAGAGTTTTCAATGGTTAGTTTCCCATTTAAACTGTTAATTGCTGCGCCATTAATACCTTCATTATCAATAAATTGACTATTAGTAACGGTAATATTTTTCGGCCCCCAAAAAGCGATGGCTCCGGCTCCCCGTTCGTCATTACCTGCGATCGCTTTATTGCGATTAAATTGACTATTATTAACGGTTAAATTCCCTTCAAAAGCACTGAAAATAGCACCGCCACCCCCATCAGCGACATTATCATTGAATTTAATATTATCAATCGTTAAAATGCCTTGATGGGTAGTCGCAACTCCCCCCCCTCGCTCCGGGGTATAGCCATTATTAAGAGTTAGATTTTTGAGATTTAAAGTAGTAGGAGTAACGGAGGTTGAATTGAGATAAAAAATTCTAAATTGATTATTTCCACTGATGATCAGGTTAGCATTATCCATGCCATCAAGGGTTAAATTTTTACCCACAGGAATATCTAATTGTCCGGTGGTGAGGGTGATGGTATTCCCTCCGATCAGATCGGGACTAAATTTAATCGTATCACCGGAATTGGCTTGAGCGATCGCCTCTCTTAATGATCCTAACCCAGAATCTTGATTATTTAGTACCAGTAGTTCAGCCATGTTTATATCCCCCTGTCCAACAGAAATTAATCTTTTTCTGTTCACTTCTTCTGTCTGCTTTCAACCCATCAGGAAATATAAGTTAGTTCTCATTAAAAATTGATCATTACTTAAGGATAGATCCTTTTTATGATCATTGATTTTTAACAAAATCTAAAATAGATTCTGCTGTGGTTTGGGGTTGTTCTAAATGGGGAACATGACCGGAGTTGTTAATCCAAATTAGTTGGGAATGGGGAATAGCTTTCTTGAATTTATACGCATCTTTAGTTCCTAATATTTTATCATGATCGCCCCATAAAATCAAGGTGGGTTGCTGAATTTTTTGCAATTGCTTACCAAACTTTCCATAGCCTCCCGTTTTACTAAACCGAATCAAGGCTTGATTCCAGCCCGTCGCTTCTAAATGCAAGGCGGCACAAATTTGAGCATCGACAGATGCAAAAGTTTTATCAAAATAAGCACTTTCACTAATCGCTTGACGGACTTTAGGATTTCTTAAAAATTCCGTAGCTAAATAATCAAAGGGCGGTAATAAAAACTTACCCATGACTGGCCCTGGTTTCATCCCCGCACTGTCTAATAATACTAGAGACTTCACCGCTTCAGGATATAATAAGGTAAAATCTAAGGCAACTGCACCGCCCATGGAAGCCCCAACTAAAATAACTGGTTGATTAATTAAAGTTTGCCAGAATGAATATAAATGAGTCGCTATTTCCGAGCGATTTAACTTAAATTCAGTACCCCTTTCTGTAAATCCAAACCCTAAAATATCCAGCGCCAAAGTTTCATTTTTCGAGGCTAATAATGGTAATAATCGCCGATATTCAAAGACAGAACTATCAAATCCATGAATTAATAAAATTGGGGTTTCACCCTGACCTTGACGAATATAAGTGGTTGGAATCGGTTGCTTTCGTAAGGGGGTAGAAATAGCTTCACACTTGAGATTTTGAGCCAAGGCGATCGAAGTGGCTTCAGTTAATTTGTGTACAGATTCGGGGAGAAAACTCGGAAACATATTTTCAGTTATCAGTCATCAGTCATCAGTTATCAGTTTATAGCAAGATTACCATTACCCCATTCCCCATTACCCTGTTACTGAGCGAAGTCGAAGTATTACCCATTACCCATGGTGAGTTTGTCGAGTCCACAAAACATGGGTTATGGTGTGAGATTTAGGCGAGCGCCGACACTTCATTCACAACCGCAATTTTTCCGCGCAGCAGCGATCGTAACACCCGGTCAACACACATCCGTTCTTCTTCGGGTAAGGCGTCGTCCAAAATCGCGGCCATTAATCCGTAGCGGTCGGCTTGGGTTAAACAGTGGTTATCAGCGATGGAAGCAACCATTTCAGTAATCGCACCGGGCAGAAGATTAACGTAGGGCATCATGGCAAGACCTTGAACTCGACACTTTTATCATCTCGTGTTTTCCCAGTTTCGCGGGTGATTGATTTAGGTCTGGTTAAGTGATGTTTCCGTATAAATTATGTGACCAATATCACCACAAGCGGTTAAGCACCTAAGAGTAAAAATGGGGAATGGGGAATCGGGAATAAACTAGGGTAACTGCGTAAGTCCGGAAAGACTGATCTAACTAACCTGACGGTGAAGTTTTTTCCCTTTAATCAACCGAAATAATAATTTCTCCCGGTTATCTGCTCCCTGCTACTCCTGAACCCAAATGGAAACCGCACCCCCAATACAAGAAAATTCACCCCAACCGAGATCATTAGTTTCAATCGGCTCCTTAATATTCCCCGTGAGGTCATAGAATTTAGTATTAGGTTTCCCGACTTCCATGGGTTTAATTCCTTCTGGCCCATCACTCAAAATCACCGCCATGGCTTTGGGATGTTGTTCGTCTCCTAAACAAGTCCAACCAATAATATCGGGGTGATCAAAATAGTCATATTGGGGGCCGTAAACAAAATTTTTGCGCGCATAAAGACACTGATCAATAAACTGTTTATGGGAGGGTAAAAAAACTTTATGGGTATTGCCATCCCGTCCTTTATCTTCATATTCTGCCCCGTAATAATCGCCATGAAAAATACAAGGATAACCCTGTTCACGTAATAATATTATAGCATAAGCTAAGGGTTTAAACCAGGGTTCTACCACAGATTCTAAGGCTTGTAACGGTTGAGAATCGTGATTTTCTACAAAAGTAACGGCATTTCTCGGACGTTCTTTCATTAAAGTTCCATCCAGAATCGTCCGCATATCATGATATCCGCCAGCTTTACTAGCATAGTGGAAATTGTAATGTAAGCTAACATCAAATACCGACATTCTTTCTCCCACGGTGTCTAAATACCAATGCAAAACTGATACATCGGGTGACCAATATTCACCCACGGTAAACAGTTCCCGACCTGTATATTTTTCCATGGTATCTAACCATTCTGGGAAAAACCAAGCGGAAATATGTTTAATCGCATCTAAACGAAATCCATCCACTCCCGTAGTATCCAGATACCATTTTGTCCAGTTCGTGAGTTCCTTTCTGACTTCTTCACTTTGAAAATCTAAATCCGCCCCCATTAAATAGGCAAAATTGCCATTTTCCAAGGCAACATAATCATCAAAAGTCTTACCTTCAAATAAATAAACTGTTCCCGATTCTTTGGTAAATTCATCATAGTCAACGGCATCAAAATGCCACCAATGCCACTCAAATTCAGAATATTTTCCTTGACGACCCGGAAAGTTAAAAATCGTGTAAGCCTGAATATCTCGTAAATCTCCTTTCGGATTTTTTCGATTATTGTTAGGGAAAGGAGTTGCTTTAGCAATTTCGGTTCCATCCGCCCCGATTCTATGATTTAATACCGTATCAGCATAGACTTCAATTCCTGACTCATGCAAGCTATTAATCGCATCTAAATATTGTTGACGAGTGCCATATTTAGTTCTAATTGATCCTTTTTGATCAAATTCTCCCAAATCATAAATATCATAAACCCCATATCCCACATCCATCCCACCCCCGGTTCCTTTGTAAGCCGGAGGCAACCATAAGGCAGTAATTCCTGCATCTGCTAACTCCTGGGCGTTGTTTTTGACTTGATTCCACAGACTTCCATCCGCCGGAAGATACCAGTGGAAATATTGCATCATCACACCATTGATTTTAACCATGCTACCCCTTATTTTTAGATGTTGTTAAACAGAATTTAGTGCGTTTGTACTTGGGCTATCCTTATACACTCTGCGGGATTTTAGTATTGATAATCAAGGTTAACTTGCTTGGATCATTCCGTCAATATCTCTACCTATAAATTTAATCCTATATAATATTCAACCTTTAAATAGTGGAATAGCATTAACTGCTTTAGGTTCAGAAATTGATCATCATTTATGTTAATGGGTGAGGCGTTTTAGACTCAGAATTTAGACGAGTTTTCCCCATTTCATTGCCCACACTTAATTCACCGTTAAGCTTTACTCTCATCAAATGGGATTATAACTTAACCCCATTTTTGAGAGTAACAGCTTATTTTTTATTCCCTCCGGGATCACATTTTACTAATAATTCGTTGGACGATTTCAACTCCGGTGACAGCTTGCCAGGCAAACAGTCCCAGGATGATAGTATTCAGGGTAATATGACTATATCTAGCCCAATTAACCCCTTTTTGCATATAGGGAGTTAAGGAGGCGGAAATCGCAATCATTCCGGTCATTCCCAGTCCTGCTAATAGGTGGGGGCCGACAAACAGTTTGCCGTTGTTAATATAAGTCACACCCATGCCGCCAATACTTCCTAACACCATTAAAGCCAGTAATATTGAGCCAATTTGGTGATGTTTAATATTGAATTTTCCCTTAATTAACTCTTTTTTGGTGTCGGCGTCCGCTTCCCGGGTACGACGAATTTGCACGCCCAAATACATCGCATAAATGGATAATCCTAACAAAATCCACATCAACACCGGATGAAAAAAATTCAACCAAGGTTTAATCGCTACTAAAGTCGGTGAATCCATAATGTCCTCTCAGCAAGCCAAAAAACTTAATAAAACTTATCATACACTATAGCAATCCTAATATTAACAATAAACAGTTGAAACCAGCCAATGCTCAAGAATAAATTAGCTGTTATCCTAGTTGAATCCTTAATCAAGTTTAGCCATGAAACCCTTTAAACTCCATGCCCCTTTTCAGCCCCTGGGAGACCAGCCCCAGGCGATCACCCAACTTACTAATAATATTCAAAATGGGCAACCCTTCAGCACCCTATTAGGGGCAACGGGAACCGGAAAAACCTTTACCATCGCCTCGGTAATTGAAAAAATCGGACGCCCGACTTTGGTTTTAGCCCATAACAAAACCCTAGCCGCCCAATTATGTAACGAGTTTCGGTCATTTTTCCCTGAGAATGCGGTGGAATATTTTATTAGTTATTACGACTATTATCAACCAGAAGCCTATCTTCCTGTCACCGATACTTATATTGAAAAAACCTCATCAATTAATGATGAAATTGATATGCTCCGCCATTCGGCTACTCGCTCTTTATTTGAACGGCGAGATGTGATTGTTGTAGCTTCAATTAGTTGTATTTATGGGTTAGGAATGCCCGCCGAATATTTAAAAGCTGCTATTTCCTTACAGGTGGGAGAAGAAATCGATCAACGGGAATTGTTAAGGGAATTAGTCTCGGTGCAATATACCCGCAATGATGTGGAGTTAACCCGAGGACGGTTTCGGCTGAAAGGTGATGTTTTAGAAATTGGCCCCGCTTATGAGGATAGAATTATTAGGGTAGAATTTTTTGGAGATGAAATTGAAGCGATTCGTTATACAGACCCGGTTACGGGCGAGGTTTTACAAAGTTTAGACTGTTTAAATATTTATCCTGCGCGACATTTTGTTACTCCAGAAGACCGTTTAGAAATAGCCTGTGATGATATAGAACAGGAATTAAAACAACAGGTAAGTGCCCTAGAAAGTCAAGGTAAACTATTAGAAGCACAACGGTTATCCCAACGAACTCGTTATGATTTGGAAATGTTGCGGGAGGTGGGATATTGTAATGGGGTGGAAAATTATTCCCGTCAGTTGGCCCGAAGAAAACCCGGAGAACCTCCAGAATGTTTAATTAATTATTTTCCTAATGATTGGTTATTAGTTGTGGATGAATCCCACGTCAGTGTACCTCAAATTCGGGGAATGTATAATGGCGATCAAGCGCGGAAAAAAGTCTTAATTGATCATGGGTTTCGTTTACCAAGTGCGGCGGATAATCGTCCGTTGAAAGCGGAAGAATTTTGGCAAACGGTGAATCAATGTATTTTTGTTTCCGCGACGCCGGGAGATTGGGAAATTGAACAATCTCAAGGTCAAGTGGTGGAGCAAATTATCCGTCCGACGGGAGTAATTGACCCAGAAGTTTTTGTCCGTCCCACTTCAGGACAGGTGGATGATTTATATGGAGAAATTCAAGAAAGAGTGATCAGAGATGAGCGGGTTTTAATTACGACATTAACCAAAAGAATGGCGGAAGATTTAACCGAATATTTGCAAGAAAGGGGAGTTAATGTTAGGTATCTACATTCGGAAATCCAGTCTATTCAAAGGATAGAAATTATTCAAGGATTACAAAATCGGGAGTTTGATGTGTTAATTGGGGTAAATTTATTGCGGGAAGGTTTGGATTTACCCCAGGTGTCTTTGGTGGCTATTTTAGATGCGGATAAGGAGGGGTTTTTGCGATCGCATCGCTCACTAATTCAAACTATCGGAAGGGCGGCGCGAAATATCCGAGGACAGGCGATTTTATATGGGGATAATTTAACCCAAAGTATGATTAAAGCCATTGAGGAAACCAACCGACGGCGGGAAATTCAAGAGAAATATAATCAAAAACATGGAATTATTCCCCAACAAATTATTAAAAAATATAGTAATTCTATTTTAGAATTTCTGGATGTATCCCGGCGGTTAAATGCTCAAACCACAGGAAAACAGATAGAAACCTTAGAAGAATTTCCCTTAGAAAGTATTCCCGATTTGATTATCCAGTTAGAAACTCAGATGAAAGGTGCGGCTAAAAAGTTAGAATTTGAAGAAGCGGCTAGGTTGCGAGATCGAATTAAACATTTACGGGATAAACTGATTGGACATTAGGTTTTTTTAAAACCACAAAGACACTAAGACACAAAGAAAGAGAAGGGAAACTCCATTTTCTAGTCTAGTGCATAAAATGTGTATTTTGTCAAGATGCTCGTTTGAAGCTGGCGGTTTGGACTAGAAACCTCTACTCCTTTTAATCAAAGTCTGCACCCAGCACCTGTCTGGTGCGTGTCTACGCCTTACGACAGGCATTACAGTCTAAATTCTATTCCCTAGCACTATACCCCTGTTCCCTGTTCCCTGTTCCCTGTTCGGTGACCGGAGGTGTATTGATGCCAAAGTCCGGCTAACTCTTGAGCTTGGGGTTGATATTCTGGTAAAATTTGATACATCCGGCGAGGGCGTCCCCGACCTTCCACCTTTTGCCAGTATCCGGTAATTGTTGCTTGTTTTTCCAAAAACTTCAGGGCGCTGTAAAGCACCGTATCGGATAATCGATAGTGGGAATATTCTTGCTCGAGTTGTTCAATCAGTTCAGTTCCATAGGAGTCCTTTTCGAGCAATACAGATAGGATATAGCAAACCGCCAGTTCTTTATTCAGATAGATAGGGGGCGGTTCTTGGAAAAATTGATAGATTTGTTCAAAGGTCATAAAATTCTCCCCTTGGCTTTAATAATTAGCCGTCGCCCCGTTGGGCTATTCTCTGTAATTCTTCCCCTGGTTCTCCTCTATTCATAGCAGTATAGATCGGTAACTGCTGCATCCCAATTAGCTATATTCCGATCATCTCACCCTGATATTGTTAGTTTAACTGTCAACGGTTAACACTGCTTCTGCATTTTTGAACTTTTCTATCCTTTGACAACAATCTTCTACAGAAGCTCGATTTTTCATGGCTTCTACTAAGGAAAAATAAGCTAATTTGTGATTTTCAATTAATGTTTTAGCTTGTAGTATTGCCCAACGTTCTTTGATTTTAGCCTCACTCAAAGGACGTTGTAACTGAGTCCAAATCGCCGTAATTTTTTCTCGGTCTTCCCGTCCTCCTTCCGCCTGTTCAAATACTAAGGTTTCGGCGGCAATTCCCGCCATCCAAACCGCACAATAACGATCTAAAACCTGAGCAGAAATTTTACCCTGTTGTAATTGTTCCCATAACATTTGATCGGCAAACCGCACCCCGCCTTGAGCTTTTAATCCTTGTTTAAATGCTTCCCAGCCATTTAAGGCATATCCCTGAATTGGAATTTCCATCAAATAGGCTACTAAAAAATGTCCGGCTTCATGGTGCAAAATTCTCTCCCGAGTGGATGCAGAAGTTCCCGCTAACCTATCAACTAATAAACTAGCTCCTTGACCTTGAAACTGAAAAACATCTAAACTGGCAACCCCCAATAAAAAAAAAGTAATCCCCGCCGGAACCCAGGGCGAAATATTTAATATGGGACTTAATAACACCGATAGAGTCATGCAGAAAACACTAATAGCAATTAGATTTAAACTGGTGGTTCTCATCAATTTTCCTTTTGGTTTCTGGCCCTATAAAAAGTTTCTAAACTATGGCGGTCTCCCACAAAACGCCAATGCCAAGGTTCATAACTGACTCCCTGGGGATTATCTTTAGGAAAGGATAACTCAAAACTATAAAAAGCGGCATGATCTTTTAACCATTGATAGGCCGGGGTTTCTTCAAAACTGACACTTAAATCCGTAGCAGGTCTATTCCCATCTCCAATATCGATGGCATAACCGGTATGATGTTCGCTATAACCCGGAGGAGCGCTCACCTCCGCCCGTTTCGTCGTCACTTGTCCCCGTTGGGCTTTAACTTCAAAAAAGATGATTTCCTGGTCTTTAATACTACGAAAGGTGGAAATCGGCACTAAACTGACCCCATTGGCTCGGGCATCCTGTTCCATTTCTTGATAGGCTTTAGCGGCGACCTGGCGTAACCGATGTCCCCCATCAGTCGTAATACTTTTTAACTCCGCTTCCGGGGCTTCGAGATAGGGAAGATGACCCAATAAATTATCGGGAAGGGTTGGAGTTGGGGAACTTGTCGGCTGGGGCGTCACGGATGCAGACACCGAGGGTGAGGCTGTGGTTACAGGACTCTGGGTTTCCATAACCCGAAGATCAGACCGAGGCGCCAGAATTCCAAATTGATAATTCATCACTAAAGCAGTACAGAAGGCGACCACGGCTAACCCTAGCATTTTCCAGAATAGCCCTGGCTTTACAGACGAACCCGAGGAAACTACCCCAAGCACGGGAAGATCTCGTATCGCCTCGGGAATATCTTCTATTGCTCCATCAGCTACAGTTTCGGCTGGTTTCGGTAGACTAGAATTCTTCAACGGCTTGACTCCTGACATCCATTAAAGTCTCAATTTTATTAGATAATCCCCTATTTAGTCATCTATCACCAGTCTTTCTTGATCAACAGCCAAGGGTAAACATTTTTATGTCTAATTCTGTAAGTCAACTTTTCACACTTTATCAATGGCTGATTGGCGGGGTTTTAATCGGATGGATTTTGGGTCGAAAATTACCCGCCATTGTTCCCTATTATTTAGGTAAAATTTTATATTGGGGTGTGGTTCCGATCGCGATTATTGCTTTTTTGAGAAAAGCAGATTTATCCGGTTCGATTTGGATTGCGCCTTTAGTGGCTTGGGCTGCTATTTTCCTGGGTGCGGGATTAGCGGCGATAGGTTTACAATGGCAAAGCCGGATTCCTAAATGGGATATTTTACCCCAATCTCTCCCGGGTCAAGGGAGTTTTTTATTGGCCGCAATGGTAGGGAATACGGGATATATTGGTTTCCCTGTCAGTTTAGCATTAGTCGGCCCTGAATATTTTGGTTGGGCGGTATTTTATGATGGATTGGGAACAGTAATTGGCGCCTATGGGTTGGGGGTGGCTTTAGCTGCTAGGTTTGGCATGGGAAAACAAGACCCTTGGCAATTAGTTGGGGTGTCCTTAACTAATCCGGCTTTAATTAGTATGGTAATTGGTTTAATCGGGCGGAATATTCCTTTACCAAATCCGATGGAACAGGGATTAAGAGGCATTGCTTGGGGAAGTGTGGCTTTAACTTTAGTATTAATGGGAATGCGTTTAAGTCAGCTTAATTCTTGGTCTCATTTTCGACCCGCTTCTGTGAGTTTAGTGATTAAAATGTTAATTGTACCTTTGGTTTTAGGCTATGGATTAACACTATTGGGATTAAGGGGATCTCCGTTATTGGTTTTGGTCTTACAAATGGCAACTCCTCCGGCTTTTGCAACTTTAGTTTTAGCGGAAGCCTTTAATTTAGATCGGGAATTAGCGGTGACAAATTTAGCTCTGGGTTCTGTGCTATTATTATTAACTTTACCCCTATGGTTATTTTTGTTTGGTAGTTAGGAGTCAGTTGATTTTTTGACAAGGGTTAAGATTAATTTAACCACAAAGACACAAAGACTCAAAGAAGTTGCAAATACGTTTTCTGCTCTTTGGGGGAGTCAGGGTTAAGATTAATTTAACCACAAAGACACAAAGACTCAAAGAAGTTGCAAATACGTTTTCTGCTCTTTGGGGGAGTAGGAAGCTAAGTTTTTTCTGAATAGGCTGCGTACCCATCTAAATGGGTTATTCACAAGTTGTTCAACAGGGGATAGGGTCTTTCTGCTGTCCAATGACGATCGGAAGATTGATAAATTCTTATGTTATTTAAACCGACGGACTCGATCAAGTTAATGATTTCATCTAAGGTATAAGCGGCTTGTAATGAATCTCGAAATAGTTTTTGCTGATGGTCATTACTATCTCCGGCATATTGTTCAACTAAACTATTGAGTTCTGTTTCACTACTCGGTCGAGTTAAATCCCTCAGAAATATTCCCCCCTGGGGTTTCAAAACCCGTTGCATTTCTTGAAAAAATAGTAGCGGGTCGGGTAGATGGTGCACAATACTATTGGAAATTACTAGATCAAAGGTAGCATCGCCATAGGGTAACTGTTTTGCATCTACTTGTTCTAATTTAACTTGCTCCTGTAACCCCGCTTGCTCAATATTTTGATTCCCGATAAATAGCATATTTGCTGATAAATCTATTCCGGTAATTTGCCATTTTGAGCGCAATTGAGCAATTAAAATCGGAATCCGCGCCGTCCCGGTTCCCGCATCTAAGATTAATCCGGTTTCTGGCCCTAATTCTATGGCTAATTCGGCAAATTCTTGGTTAACTTGGGTAAAATCCATCCCATCATATTCGCTGGCTTCTTCCCAAGTGTCCATCACTTCTACTTCTGGGATACGTTCTATCATTATTATTCAAGTTAACGTGATCTCAAAATATAGTAGGGTTAATTGGCGGAAGTGGGAAGTCCTGGGAGTTAATGCACAAAATAGCTTTTTTGTCAACTCCCCTTGAAATCAGCCCTTCGGTTTTTCCAAAAACCCGTGCATCGCCGCGCACAAATTATGTCAGGGTTCTATGACTTTTTACGAACTTCCGGGGTTTGAGCATGGGGTTTTGAGGCTGAGTTATACTTCCCCAGATGTTCATTTTTCCTATCATACCCCAAACCCAATGATTCCGTCAAGTAATTGAGAATAATTATTAATAATCTCCGGGCAAAAATCTGGATTTTGAGCTAAATCTTTTAAAATTTAAAACAAATCCTCTGGAGTTATAATTAATTATTATGTTAACTGGCTTTTGACAGGACTTACGCACCCAACCAAAGAAACCGGGTTTTTTTGGTGAAAACACTTGGTTGTGACCCACATATTTTCTAAAAAACCCGGTTGATCGGGCGACCTGCTTATTATCAATATAGGAAACAAATTGCTATAATCCAATTACATGAAGTCGTTATGAGTTGAAGATAAAAATGACCAACCCAACCGTTGAAAACCTGGTAGTTATTGGTTCTGGGCCTGCGGGCTATACCGCCGCCATTTATGCAGGACGGGCGAACTTGAAACCCGTGGTCTTTGAAGGCTATCAAATCGGGGGGATACCGGGGGGTCAGTTAATGACGACTACAGAGGTTGAGAACTTCCCGGGTTTTCCCGATGGGATTACCGGGCCGGAATTGATGGATCGAATCAAGGCCCAAGCCCAACGCTGGGGGGCGGAACTTTTTACTGAGGATGTGATTTCGGTTGATTTGAGTCAACGTCCGTTTACCGTGAAATCCGAAGATAGGGAAATCAAAACCCATGCTATTGTAATTGCTACCGGGGCAACGGCCAAACGGCTACATTTACCCCAGGAGGAAAGCTTTTGGAATGCGGGAATCTCCGCCTGTGCTATTTGTGATGGGGCGAGTCCGATTTTCAAAGGAGTAGAATTAGCGGTGATTGGGGGAGGAGATACGGCCACGGAGGAAGCGGTTTATTTAACTAAATATGCCACCCATGTTCATCTATTAGTTAGACGGGATGAACTACGGGCGAGTAAAACTATGCAGCAACGGGTTTTAACCCATCCTAAAATTACTGTGCATTGGCATACGGAAGCGGTGGATGTTTATGGAAATGGCAAATTAGGTGGGATTAAAATTAAAAATAGTCAGACGGGAGAACAGCAAGATTTACCCGTACAGGGGCTATTTTATGCTATTGGTCATACTCCTAATACCCAAATATTCCAAGGACAGTTAGAACTAGATGAGGTAGGATATATTGTTACCAAACATGGGACGCCTGAAACGAGCGTTGAGGGGGTTTATGCGGTGGGGGATGTTCAAGATCATGAGTTTCGTCAAGCGATTACGGCGGCTGGTAGTGGTTGTATGGGGGCGATGTTAGCAGAACGTTGGTTATCCCTAAATGGGTTAGGGGAGGAGTTTCAACAGACGCAAACCCCGGAAGCTGAAACCCAAAAACCCGCCCAACCTCAAATTACTACTTCCGAGAATTTCGATATCCAGAATACTCGCCATACCGGGGGTTATGCTTTGCGGAAACTTTACCATGATAGCGATCGCTTAATTATGGTAAAATATTCTTCACCAACCTGCGGCCCTTGTCATGCCCTGAAACCGATTTTAGATAAGGTCGTGGCTGAATTTGATGGTAAGATTCATTATATTGAAATTGACATTGAAGAAGATCCTGAAATTGCTCAAAACGCTGGGGTAGTTGGGACTCCTACGGTGCAGTTTTTCAAAAATAAGGATTTAATTGAAAACCTCAAAGGTGTTAAACCTAAGAGTTTATATCGAGAATTAATTGAGAAAAACTCATAGAACTATGTAGTGAGTCCTTTAGGACTCCTAACTCCATGGGGAAAAGACAGCCCTAAAGGGCTTACTACCGTAGTGAGTCCTTTAGGACTCTTAACTCAATTGAGAAGAAATAAGCCCTAAAGGGCTTACTACGTTTGAGTTAGAATACTTGCTGCATACTGCCTAATAAGGCAACAACCACTTGAGATCCAAATTGTAAGGCAAAAATCGCAATAATTGCCGAAAAATCAATCCCACCTAAAGGCGGAATAAAAGAACGGAATAGGTTGAGATAGGGATCGGTTAATTGGCTTAAGATGGAAAAGGGAGGATCATACCAATTAATCGTAGGAAACCAGCTTAATAAAATCCTAACAAATAGGATGATCATATAAATGTTCAGGAACTGTGCCAGGGTACTCGCGAGTAAACCGAAAGGAAGTGCCATAAAATTTTTTGGATGTTTGACTCAATTTTTAGATAAACTTATGTTCCCCAGTGTATCACATTTGAAACCAGGGGATAGATTCAAACCCACACTAGAATCGATTAATCATAGGTTTCCGACCCCCCATTGCCATTGACACTGCCTAACTGTTGACGGACATCATCGATGGCCTGATTGAGTTGAGCTATTTTATCCTCCAAACCCAACCGGGCGGTTTCCATATTGTCCCCGGTCAATTTAGCCGCCTTCCCCGATTTTCCGGGTATTTCCAACAACGGATCAACCCGGTCTTGATTATTGATCCGGTTGGCGAGTACCACCCCTAAGACTCCCCCGACCACACCGCCTAGGGTTGCACCGAGGAAAAAGCCGCTGGTAAAACCATCTCGATTACTCATAATTTAACCCTTATATCACAATAGTTTGATTTTACAATATTGATGACAATAGAAATTTTGTCGGAATTCCTTTAGAGGCAGTTTCGGATATTTCTCGGGTTTGGAAATTAATCCCAGAAAAACTTTGATAGTCTTCAAGAGTCCTGAGATCTCCGAGATCATAAATTTCTAAACTTTCTGCTTCTAACGGATTAATTCTTAATATTTTTTTAACTCTTTCTCGGGACTTTTGTTCCAATTTAAACCATTCAGAATCCACATCCCAATGTTTTTTAGCATTGGTGCGAGTATAATAGTGATAAAGGGTAATTTGATGGGGATAAAAAATATCCCATCCCTTTGTCCAAGCTCGGGTGGAAAGGGTAATTTCTTCCCCTCTAAAATAGAGAAACGGATCATAGGGAACTTCTAAATAAAATTGTCGGGGGGCGAAGATAAATCCTCCGGCGAGAAACATTCCTAACTGGGGTTCAGAATAGGAAGCTATACTCTCTCCGGCGACAAAACTCAAAATCCCATGGTCATCAAAATGATGGGCGGTTAAACGGGTACTGGGATATCCCGGGGGAATTTCATCGGGGGGAAGATAGGGGGGAGTATAGGCGGAAAGCATGGGTTTAGGGCTAGGACATTGGCTGAGTTGTTTCAATAATAAACTGTCCCAACCTTCAACAAATCGATGGTGACTATCTAATTGTAAGATAAAATCTTCATCATGGAGTAATCGTTGACCCAGGGATCTCGCCCAACACACACCCAGGGATTTTCGCGCATCAATTTCGATCATTTTACAGGGAAATTCCTGCACTTTCTCGGTAATTATTTCATCCTCTCCGGGGATAAATTGCCAAACAATTCCAAAGGTAATTTTTTCGGGGCGATGGGCTTTTTTTAAGGCATCTTTTAGGGTGGGAATTAGTTCGGAATCTCGATAGGCGGCTAGATGTAAAAATATCTTGGGGTCAGTAAAATTAAGTTTTGGTGTTGGGATGGGTTGGGTTTCTGAAGCGCCAGGAGTTTCCGGCGTCAAAGTCCCAGCCATTTCTAAGATTTTTAAGGCAACGTTTGCCCTTTCTGCTGGGGGTAATTTTTCATTAATTAAAATAGAATCCAAGGTTTTAATTGACTGAGAGACTAATTTTTCTGAGGAAGATTCTATCATAATAACTTACCTCTAAAAACCATAAAAATATCAAAATAAAGAACAGCAGAGTTATGGGATTTTTACCAATTCAAAGTTTAATCAATAATGGCTTTGAGTAACACATCGGTTAAGCTCATGGAATCTAAATCCGATAGGGTAATTGTATTACAAATATCGAATTTAGCTCCCTGACTTTGTAGATTATGATCTAAACCGTGAAAAAATGTGGTGACATCAGTATTAGAACCCACTTGAATTAGTTCAATGGCTAATTCTTCATCTCGGTTGAGTTGATTGGCTGTATCAATAATAATTTGTCTAAGAGCGGTGGGATTTTCAATTTCTCCAGAAGTTACAATAATAATGGTTTCACCATTGGTTTTAGTTTGTGCCGTTGCCCTTCTTCCAAAATAGTGATCGGTGGCATCTTTTAATACGGGAGATAAACGATTTTTACCCGAAGGTTGATGATGTTCAAAAATATAAACTACTCGTTCAGAGGTAACATTTTCATAGCGTTGAAATTGATCGGAAAATAAATATAGGGTGATGCCATCAAAATCAAATTGTTCGCAATAACTGGCAATGGCTAAAATTGATTCTTGAATTAAATCCCACCGACTTTTACCTTTAGATTTTTCAATCGTTGCCATACTCTGACTACTATCAATAATTAAAGTATAATCGCGATCGCTTAAGACCGATCCCCCTTCTAACAAAACGTCCATCTGGATTAACTCCTAAATTTTTGCTCCTATTCTTAACCTATCAGGTCTGGTGATAGTTGTACCTCCTAACTGGGGAATCGGGGAATAGGTGTGTTAGGATGGGACACAAATGACCCGGTGGAATTTTAGACTCATCCACAGTTGTGGTCTGAAATATCCCAGGAGTACGAATTGAACTCAATTTGCAAAGTTAGACGATCACACCGGAAAACAGACTCAGGGCGTTGAAGCTCTCTTTGCATCGTTTGAATCGGATTTAGATCAATCCGTTTCGGTCAGGGCCATATTTAACGGTGATTGCCCGAAACTAATTTTCTAAGATCTGGGTCATCTTTGCCATCAATGATCCTGTATTTGTGGATGCTTCCCAATGAAATCCAGTCACCCCAACCGTCGTCCCCAAGCGACTCCCCCCGTGAACAAGAAGCAGCCCCGCCCGTTTGTATTGGCGTTGATGTTGACTGGGGTTTTAGCTTTAAAAGCTGACCCAAATTTTTTAAAATCTGCCTTTGTTCACACTCAAGCGGTCATCTCTGATTCCCTGACCGTTACCCAAAAACCTATTTCTCCGAAACCGATAGAAAACAAACAGTTATGGGAAATTCCCGAAAATCCGATTACTGTTTCTACCATCGCTCCGACCTACCGGGTTTTACCAAATCCCTTATTTAAACATCAAGGACAGTTACCAAAAACCATTCCGGTTATCTTGGCAAAAAATTCTTTAAATCCGGAATGGATGGTTAATATCAGTAATCCAGCTAAGGTTTTACCTCCGACCGTAGATCAAAAAATTCGGCAAACCGTCGCCCAGGAATCAGAAGTTGTTGTCAAAGATCTGAAAATTGTAGAAGCTCGTCAACAAACTTGGCCAGATACCTGTTTAGGACTGGCGACAACCGAGGAAATTTGTGGCCAAATGTTAGTTTCCGGGTGGCGGGTGGTGGTGTCCGATGGCCGCCAAACCTGGGTTTATCGCACGGATGCTCAGGGGACAATCATCCGTTTAGAATCTCAAGGTCATTCGTTAAATCTCCCCTCCTCGGTCTTGGAGTCGGTGTTTAAGGATATTCTGCAACGGTCGGATTTATCGGGGTCTCAACTGACTCTGGAAGCGGTGGAAGCACAAATTTGGCCCGATGGTTGTTTGGGGTTAGTCTCACCGGGGATGTTTTGCACCCAAAGTCTGGTGGCGGGTTGGCGGGTGATTGTCGGTCACGAAAACCAGCATTGGGTTTATCGGACGAGCCAAGCGGGTTCTAATGTAAAATTCGATCAAGCTCCTAGTTCAATTATACCGAGTTTGCGTGTACAATTTTTGTATATTCCTGGAGATAATTTGTTATCTCCTTGGACAAAAACCTTAATTACCCATCTATCAACTTCCTGTCAAGTCTCGAATTTTGTTAATTTATCTATAGGAGAAACTTGCTCAAATTAATCAGTTTCCCTTTAAACTTATATTTAATATAAAGTATGACTGATATTAGTGGAACTTGGTTAGGAACCTATTGGCAACAGGGAGTTCCCACTCGTTTTGAAGTAACATTTATTCAGAGCGGAAATTCCTTAGCCGGGAATATTTTAGATGAGGGTTATTTGGGAGAAGCTCAAATTAGTGGGGACGTGCTGGGTCGAGGGGTGAGTTTTACTAAACAATATTTAACGACTTCTCCCGATACGGTTAGTTATACGGGGACAGTTTCTGAGGATGAAAATTATATTCAAGGACAATGGCAAATTAGTCGGTTATCGTCGGGAACCTGGGAAGCCCATCGTCAAGGAGATAATTTATCCTTAGAATTTAATAATATCATAGTCGAAAAGGTTCCGGTTTTGTCTTAGACACAGCAATCTTCCTAGTTGTTGGGCGTTGTTGGGCCTTAGCCCTTCTTCAATTCATGCCCATTATATCGATCAATTGTTAGATGATTTCCTGCGTCTACAGCGTAAATATTTCGCAGTTAATACCCCCGTACCTAAAGCGATAGTTACACTCAATAGAAAGGCAAATATCCCCGGATGAGTGAATATTTTAGATGGGGATTGATTAGAATTAATCAAAGGTCTTTCAACATAACCAGAAAATGTTGATGCTGCTATTCCTCCCACACCTAAACTAACTCCTAATATGGCAATTGTTGTTTCTAAGGAGCGATCAATTTCCGCCTGTTCAATTTCAACTAATCCCCGAATAGTATTAATTAATTCTGAAAATAAATTTTGACCCGGTGTTAAATAACCTAAATCAACATTAATTTGTTCTATAAACTTGTTTTTTGTGCGGGTTTCAAATTCATTAAAAAATGGTAAATCATCCTCTGATATCAGAATATTATTCAATTTATTTAGATAATGTTGATAATTTTTAAGATTCGTTCTTATTGTATTTAAGTGCAGTTTCATCTGTTGAATATATTCGTCATATTCAAAGAAAGACTGAGGAATTTCAATTAACTCTTTTTTTAAAACTTCCAGTTTTTCAGTTTGGTTTGGGGATAAATTCTTGAGCTTTTCTACTTTAGGTAATAACTCTTTATATAAATTCTTCGCTTGTTGATAACACCAACGAGCTTGAGTATAGCTATACAGAATTTTATGGCGACAACACAACAAATTAATTAACAATTCATAATATTTTCCCTGTTCTTCTAATTCTTGGGTTTGCGGAGAACAATTAAACCAAATTAACAAATGAATCTGGCGTGAGGGGTTATATCCCGTATCATATTCAAAAATCGGACTTCCAAACAACTCTCCTACTGAGGGAGAATTTGCTAACAAACGCTGTGCGTCTGAACTGGGAAATAACGCCTCAACACAAGCATTTGCAAAGTCTTGATAATGATCTGATTCTGATAGTAAAGGTTGTGCAAATAATATTAAAGTTTGTCCTAAATCCGATTGAATATTCTTAGGTAATAAACAATAATTAGGGTTTAAAAAATAGTTAAATTCAGACAGATTAACAACCGCTTCAGGACGACGAAAGGTAATATCAATGGCGTAGGTATCATGTATTTGTAGAGGATAAATTTCGCCTTTAAGTTGGGGTTTATCGGGTTCGGGAATAGCATTAAAATGTAAAACCCGATCTGATAAAAGTTCTACATAGTCATTTGGGAGATCATCTACTCCTGGGGGAAAACCAATTTTTTCTTGATGTTTATCAAGTCGATCAATTAATGTTTTTAAATGGGGAGAGTTTAACGTTTTCCCTAATTCTTGGCATTTTTCCCAAAGGTGATCGGCTGTTTCTATGGGTTCATCCCCTAACACCAAATTATTTCTCAATTGAAAAGCAATTAGGGTTAGTTGGGGATTTTTAACGGTTCTGATTATTGATTGATCTACCATAAATTAGGGTTTAGCCGGAGGTTTTTTATCTGATTGTTGAATGGCATTTTTTAACGCTTCTTTGTTAATTTGTTGATTCGGTTTAGGAACATTACCAACATTGGGTATACGATTAACTTCTAATTCTGTGATGTGATCGCTTTTAGACTCGTTTTCTATTAAAATAGGATTATCCAGAATTTCTAATTGAGCATCCGCAATTTCATCATGGTTTTCATACCAACTTGCGATCGCAACCGATAAGGTTTGAAGATCATCGGGCAAGGGTTCAATTAATGCCATTAATTCTTGACATTTTGACTCGCTAAATAATTGAGGTTGTTCCTGTAAGAGTTGCATAAAGGCTTGGAGGTTTTGCTGGTAGAAAGACATGGGCTGATACTCTAACGCAATATAAAATTGATTATATCAAATTTAGGGTTAATTTTGTAAACTTACCCCAAGAAACCGGGTTTCTTCCAGAAACCCGGTTTCTATCTTACCGTCCGATCGCACAAAATGCAGCCCAATAATAGGGAGAAGCAAACGGTTTATCATTATTATTTATGTTCTTTAAGGACTGACGTAACTGCATTTTATTCCCCAGATCGATCCAGGCTAATAAATCGGTTTTAGTCGCATTTCTTAACCAGTTTTGAGCATGATTTAACGCGATCGCAACTTCCTCACCCTTCCGCAATAATTGATAAAATCGAATCATTAAAATAGCTGTAGAAATATCACTCACCGCCCACAAAGAACTGACAACATTAGTCGAACCCGCCACTAGAAATCCACTGGGTAAACCAATATATTCATCACTATTAGATTTAAAATCAATTAACCCCGTTTCACAGGCGGAAAGGGTAACTAAACGACAGCAACGCAAATCCAATGTAAACACATCCCCCAGGGTTAAACACTCACTCAGATCGAGGGTTTGACCTTTTTCTAGGCGAAGATGGCGACTCGGATCAAGGGGCGAAGGTGGGGATTTTAGGTAACAGTCTGCGAATAGTAAAGCGGACAAAATAGGATTCTCAAAATTAAAATAACCGTGACAGGAAAAATGGTGACAGTTAGCTGTTTTCAGGGTAGTTTGTTGTTCATTAAAGGTGGTTTTTTTTGCGTTTTCATGGACTAGAATATGACTCGGATTAAAATAATTGCGAATACTGTTAACTTCTAAGTCCGTATAGGCTAAATCTTTTGTCGGATTTTGAATGGCAAATAGTTGAGAAAAATCGGGACGCTGGCGGTTTTTTGCCGTTTGTAATAGTTGACAACTGGGAGCATAACTCACCCCATGAGGAAACAGATCCATTAAAATGACAGACTCCTGTACGGGGACGGCGCGCCTCGCCCCTACCCCTGACGAGGAAGTTAACTCTCCTAAACGATTTTGAGATATCGGTAAAGCGTGAAGGGGGAATAAATGCAGGAAACGGTTAGGAATAAGTACCAGGCGATCGCATTTTTCCCCGATCGCATTGAGGAGTTGGTCAAAATGTAAGATTTCCCCCAGACGTTGCAGACAGGAGTTTAGGGTGTTTTGCCATTGTTGTTTATTTGTTCGGTAGGCGGTGAGGTAGTCGTCAGCCCATGCTGTCAAGGCGTTATAGTCTTCGGGGGTGGACTGCCAGAGTTTGATCCCCCCTGCCCCCCTTAAAAAAGGGGGTTCTGAAATTTCCGGTTCCCCCCTTTGATAAGGGGGGGTTAGGGGGGGATCTTCTGAGAGTTCCGAAGGTTTGATCCCCCCTGCCCCCCTTAATAAGGGGGGTTCTGAAATTTCCAGTTCCCCCCTTATTAAGGGGGTTAGGGGGGGTTCTTCGGGTGTAACAATAAATACCACAAACCGATCGCTTAAAATATACCATTCCAAAATCGCGGTATTGTCCCCCGTCAACGCTTGAATATCGCTAAAGGGCATGGGTTGAACCTTTTGGGTGAGGCGGAAATCAGGGTCAATGGGGGTAATATCACGGGTGATGAGGTCGTCGAGTTGTTGCCGCAGTTCGTTGAGACGGCTACGGTCTGGGGGTGGGGTTTGCAGGGCGGCGATATTGGGGCTACGTTCTCCGGTTGTCCCGTCCCCAAAGGGGTTGCGGGTGCGTTCTTCGATTTCTAGGCGACGTTGTTCGGTTTCGATGTCTCGACGCAGACAGTCGAGTTTATCGAGGACGGTTTGGGGGATATCGCCTTTGGGGTAAAGGTCACGGGTTGCCAACAGTTCAACGAGGTTACGGGTTTTGCTGCGTTCAACATATTCTATGGCGGCAGTATAATTTTTCAGTTCGATGCAAACTTCCACCATCCCTTGATAAAGTTTTTGCCATTCTTCTGCTAATTTCTGTTTATCTGCATCTCCCCCTTTAACAATTCCTGCCCGTATTTCTTCGAGGGTTTCAATGGCATTATAAAAAGTATCATAAGCTAACTGCCATTGTTGAGATGCTCGATAAGCCAGTCCTAAATTATATGAGGTTTGTAAATAATCGTAAGGAAATGCTGCACGGGTTCTAATTTCTAAAGCCGCTTGATAGAATGCGATCGCCGATTCAATATTATCAGCTTTTTCCCCTTTGATCCGATCCGAATAGGCATTAGCCAGATTATTTTGAGTCATTGCCCATTGTTCAGGCAAAGCTGCACGGGTATAAATTTCTAAAGCGTCTTGGTAGGCAGTGATCGCCTGTTCAATATTATTAGCTTTTTCCCCTTTGATTCGATCCTGATAGGCAGCAGCCAGATTATTTTGAGTGCCCGCCCAATCTTCAGGAAAAGCTTCACGGGTTCTAATTTCTAAAGCATCTTGGTAGAAGGCGATCGCCTGTTCAATATTATCGGCTTTTTTCCCTTTTATTCGATTCCAATAGGCAGCAGCCAGATTACTTTTACTCCTTGCCCAATCTTCAGGAAAAGCTTCACGGGTATAAATTTCTAAAGCATCTTGGTAGAAGGCGATCGCCTGTTCAATATTATCGGTTTTTTCCCCTTTGATTCGATTAAGATAGGCACCAGCTAAATTATTTTGAGTCATTGCCCATTGTTTAGGAAAAGCCTCACGAGTTATAATTTCTAAAGTGGCTGGGTAGGTGGCGATTGCCTGTTCAATATTATCGGCTTTTTCCCCTTTTATTCTATTACAATAGGCATTAGCCAGATTATTTTGAGTGGTTGCCCATTTTTCAGGAAATGCTACACGGGTATAAATTTCTAAAGCAGCTTCATAGGCTGTGATCGCCGATTCGATATTATCAGCTTTTTCCCCTTTTATTCTACCATAATAGGCAACAGCCAGATTATTTTGACTCCTTGCCCAATCTTCAGGAAAAGCTTCACGGGTTCTAATTTCTAAAGTGGCTTGGTAGGCGGCGATCGCTTGTTCAATATTATCGGCTTTTTCCCCTTTTATTCGATCTGTATATGCAAGAGCTAGATTATTTTGAGTGGTTGCCCATTGTTCAAGAAAAGCTTCACGGGTATAAATTTCTAAAGCCTCTTGGTAGAATGCGATTGCCCGTTCAATATTATCGGCTTTTTCCCCTTTGATTCGATCCTTATAGGCGGTAGCCAGATTATTTTGAGTGGCTGCCCATTCTTCAGGAAAAGCTTCACGGGTTCTAATTTCTAATGCGGCTTGATAGAATGCGATCGCCCGTTCAATATTATCGGCTTTTTCTCCTTTTATTCGATCATTATAAGCAGCAGCCAGATTATTTTGAGCCGTTGCCCATTGTTCAGGAAATGCTGCACGGGTTAAAATTTCTAATGCAGCTTGAAAGGATGCAATCGCCTGTTCAATATTATCGGCTTTTTCCCCTTTGATTCGATCCTTATAGGCGGTAGCCAGATTTATTTGAGTCATTGCCCATTGTTCAGGAAATGCTGCACGGGTTAAAATTTCTAACGCAGCTTGATAGGCTGCGATAGTAATCTCTAAATTGTTCTTTCGACTTCCCAGGGGAAACTGTTGGATTAAACCACCAAAATTGACAATAGCTACTGCAATGTTGCTGGCTTCTTCTAAGGGAACTTGTTTAAATCGATCTGTTGCCCAGTTTGTTAAAATATCTGCTAAATTTTCATCAAGTTTATCGAGATTTTTGGCAAGTAGGGGATAAACAATTTGAGGATTACCTTGACTATCTGCTACTCCTTGCAACACATTCAAAAGAAAATCAAGCTGAGGATCGCTTTGAGAAATAGAACTCGATGAACGACTTGCTAAAATCCTCTCTAGCTCCTGCACTTTGTTTCGACTATGCTCAACCCATTCTTGATTATTTAATTCTGTATAAAGTCTTAACGCTTCCCGATAATTAACAATAGCATCGTCCACATACTTCGACGTTACCCCCAACATATAATAAGTATTCGCTTCATTCGCCAGTTGTCTTTCAGTGTTCTGCTCTTGTTTTTCATAAACTGCGATCGCTCTTTCAAAATGTGGGATCGATTCTGAAGATTGATTTAAAGTATAATAAATCAACCCTAACATATAATTTAAGTCACCTTGATTATAAGGATTTTCTAAACTCGGTTCTAAATTCAATGCTTCTTTAAAACGATCAATTGCTAACGGATACTGTTTTAAATCAAAATAAATATATCCCAAACTATACAGGGTTGAATATTCCGTTAATAAATCCTGTTTTTCTCGCACTAACTTTAACTTTTCTTGATAATATTCAATTGTATTTTCTAATTGATTTAACTGTTTATATCCTTTAATGATCCAATCTAAAATTTCTGGCTGTTCCTGGGGACGCTGTAACCTTTGAATCACCCCTAACCGTTGTTTAAAATAGTCAATAGCAGTTTCCCATTGTTTCAGTCGCCAAGTTTCAGAAGTTAACCATCGTAAAGCCGTATTTTCCATTTCCCCATCAGACAAACGCCGAGAAATCTCTAACATTTGCCGATGACATTCTATTGCTAATTCATTCTGATTTTCTCCATAAAAACCGCTTCCCAAACCATGCCAAACCAGGGCTAAATTTTGGAGGTTGTTACAGAGCTTGACAACTTTTAATAAACTCTGATAATATTGAATTGCTGACTCAAATTGTTGATTATTTAGCAACTCATTCCCAACCTTATCGAGATAATCCCAAGATTGCTGAGTGTGGAGATTATTTTCAAATTGACTAAATAATTGATAAGCTAAACGATAGGCTAGGATGGCTTGGTCTTGTTGTTGTAGGGAAACATAACATTGACCTAAACAGAATTGGGAAGCCGCCTGTGACCAGATATTCTGTTGAAGTAAAGAACGTTGATAACAAGCGTTATAGGATGCGATCGCATCTTCAAAATAACCTAAATTTTGCCAACAATTCCCGATTCTATACCAAACATCAACCCGCCCAGGATTTAACTCTAAAGCATTAACAAAACAACACAAAGCCTTTTTAAAATTACCAGAACCCTGTAACTTAATTCCCGTTTTTAGCCAGTGTTGAATTTTCCAACAAATAGAGCGTTTAGTCGGCAAATCCTGGGAATCATCCGTCATAACCTTAACTCCCTGATGTTAGTCTGATTCAATTATAGCTCAACAGGAGAATCAGAAACCGGGTTTCTTCCTTAAATCTGGGTGAGGATAAAAAGATTGCTGCACCAAACCCGGTTTCTAGGAGTTTAGGAAGATCAAGATCTAACCCTCGTAGCTCTTTAGCCGCTGACTTTTTAAAACGGACAGTATAACCTTCATTTGGCATTAGCTTCAGCCTCAATTTCTTGCTTTAACTCCTCCCAAGACACCTCCTCCTCATCCTGACGAGTATGAGCCACCAACAAATCATAGAAATCTTCCCACAACTCACCCCACTCTGCTAAATCAATTAATACCGCTTGCTTTTCCCCCGCCTCATTCACAACAAATTGAATCCCTTTCATCGTTTTTTTCCTTAGTAATGGGGATAATTGCTATTTTAACTAAACAAATTAGTTGTTGATCTTTAGTCCCAAATTCTTTGAGTTGGATAAGCATCGAAAGCAATATCTTTACTCAAAATCGGGATATTCTCTTGGATAGATTGAACAATTAACAGTCTATCAAAAGGATCTTTATGATAAAATGAAAGATGGGATAATAGCCTTAAATGATTGAGATGAATCGGCAATAGCTCAAAATCAGACCATTTAATTTTTTCCTCAATATAATCGGCTGCGTTATTCTCTAAATTCAACTTGTTTTGACTCTGTTTAATCGCCATTTCCCAAACACTGGCTACACTAATCAGCTTTTGATTTTGAGTATTTTCTATTAAATCGTGCACCTTATCGGTTAACTGGGAATTTCCCATAAAAAACCAGAGTAACGTATGAGTATCAAGAAGTAACCGCATTACAGATACTCCTGAAAATCATCTAAAGGTTGATCAAAATCATCAGACATAGAAATCCGATCTTGATCACAACCAAATAAAGGAGGGCGTTGGTTAGCAGGAGAAAACGGAGTAATTTTAATCGTTTGATGATTATTTTTAGTAATCAGAATTTCTTCTCCAGCAAAAGCCATGTCTATCAGTTCCAAAATTTGTGGTAAGGCTTGGTTAATATCCATACTTTTCATGGGTCATACCTCCTATCAATTAGTCATAACCTTAACTCTCTGATGCTAGTCTGGTTAAATTATACCTCAACAGGGGGAGCAGAAACTGGGTACAATTAAGACAAAAATTCAGGAAAAAGCTATTATTAACAATAATCCTAAGCTAATTCAGGGAGAAGGTAGAGTAGGGAGTTATGGAAAGTTACTTAAAACTGGACACAGAGGCGATAATCTAACCCCCGATCATATTCCCTCCAATGCCTATATGAAAGCCAAAGTACAAGGTTACACAACTAATCAAGGGATGGCAATGATGATGGAGCATTTATCTCCCGGAAGTGGAGGTCGCCATCGTCAAACCCTTTCCTATGGGAAATCTCCTGACTTGAATTTATCACCTCGACAAACTTTAGCACTGGAGGTTTGGAATCTTCGTTGTATTTATTCTAATCAAGGTTTATATAGCCAACAAATCAGAAAATCTTTACAACACCTGATTAAATTAAATAAATTAGCTTGGTCAAGTATTAAGGATTTTACATCTTCGCATTTTGAATGATGAATCAGCCTGTCAAATTTATCAAAGACTTTTGCATCAGAATAATACTAATAAGCCTCATTTTCTTTATTATTTATTAGAAGAAAGTACCAATAATTATCTCAAAGCGGAGTCTAATTTATAGTCAATTCTAGCTCAACAGGAGAATCAGAAACCGGGTTTCTCCGTTAAATTTGGGTGAGGATAAAAAGATTGTTATAGAAACCCGGTTTCTTCCTTAAATCTGGGTGAGGATAAAAAGATTATTGTAGAAACCCGGTTTCTAGGAGTCTGGTGATTTGCTCATCAGATATTAAAACAAAGGTTTTATTCCTGCTAAATCCAAAATTTTAGGAATTAAATCTTCCCGTTTAACCGCCATAATATGGACTCCATGACAGAGTTCACGGGCAATTTTAACCTGTTCCGATGCGATTAAAATTCCTTCTTCTAGGGGGTGTTTAGACTGTTCTAAACGATCAATAATTGTATCAGGAATACAAACGCCGGGAACATATTTATTAATAAATCGAGCATTTTTAGCAGATTTTAATAGGAAAATTCCGGCTAAAATTGGCTTTTTACTACTATCAGCAATTTCGGTCATAAATTGATCTAACCGATCAAAATCCGTAATTAATTGACTTTGAAAAAATTGCGCCCCGGCTTCTATTTTACGTTCAAATCGACTTTTTAACCCTGACCAACTGGAAGATTGGGGATCAACCGCAGCCCCCGGAAATAAATCCGTGGCGCCATCGGGTAAGGTTTTATTGTTCCAATCTTTGCCTTGATTCAGTTTATCAATTGCTTGTAATAACCGCACAGATTCTAAGTCAAAAACCGCCTTAGCATCGGGATGATCTCCAGCTTTGACCGGATCACCAGTTAATGCTAAAATATTTCTAATTCCTAGGGCCCCGGCTCCTAATAAATCCGCTTGTAAAGCAATACGATTGCGATCGCGACAAGCAACTTGATAAATCGGTTCTACCCCATGATGCAACAAAATAATCGAAGCCGCTAGGGAACTCATCCCCAAAACAGCCCGACTCCCATCGGTAAGATTAACTGCATGAACTCGACCTTTGAGGAGTCTGACCATTTCAATCATGTGGCTAGGGTCTGCGCCTTTGGGGGGGGCGACTTCCGCCGTTACAATAAATTCATCTAAAGTTTGACAAGCAGTACGAAAACGATTCATTCTTAAAATTCAAAGTTGTTTTTCAAAGGTTTATTTTTAGAATTGGTAGCCTGGTTGAAAGTTCCTGAATCGGATAGTAAAATCAGGATGATCAATTAAAATTGATCGGAATTAAACTTATAAAGGTAGGGAATATCCCATGGCTTCCTTAACGCGAGTGAGGGTTTTATTTGCCACCGCTTCGGCTTTTTCTCGACCGTTTTTTAACACCGATTCTAAATAGCTTCTATCATCCATCACCGCTTTATATTTGGCTTGGATGGGTTGAAGACTTTCAATCAGAGTTTCTGTAAATAAAGGTTTAAATTGACCCCATCCCATATCCTGAGCTTCTGCTGCAACTTCTGCTTTAGTTTTACCCGCTAAAATTCCATAAAGCATTAATAGATTATGACATTCTGGACGGTCTGGATCATCAAAGGTTAAACCGCGAACTGCATCGGTTTTACAGCGTTTAATTTTTTTAGTAATTGTATCAGGATCATCTAATAAATTAATCCGACTTAATTCGGAGGGATCGGATTTTGACATTTTGCGAGTACCATCGGTGAGACTCATCACCCGCGCACCTTCGGGACGAATTAAGGGGTCAGGTAATTTTAACAAAGTTTTTCCTTTTCCAAATAAATGATTAAACCTGACGGCTAAATCCCGGGTTAATTCCAGATGTTGTTTTTGATCTTCCCCGACGGGAACTTTATCCGCATCATAGAGTAAAATATCCGCCGCCATTAATACGGGATAATCGAGTAAACCCACACTGACATTTTCCCCCTGTTTAATTGCTTTTTCCTTAAACTGAATCATATCTTCTAACCAATTCATCGGGGTGATACAATTCAGCAGCCAGGCGAGTTCAGTATGGGCCCAAATATGGGACTGAACAAAAATTGTAGAATAGTCTAAATCGATGCCACAGGCTAAATAAAGGGCCGCAATGGTGTAGGTATCTGTTGCTAAGGTGGCGGGATTATGGGGGACGGTAATGGCGTGTAAATCGACCACACAGAAGAAGTTATCGTATTGTGCTTGATGGTCTACCCAGTTGCGAATTGCGCCCAGGTAGTTGCCCAAATGTAGGTTTCCGGTCGGTTGTACTCCAGATAGAACTCGCTGTTTACCCATAACCATAAGATGATATTAACTGAACTTAATACTCTATCTTGACACGAATCGGATAACATGGTTAAAAAATTGAAGCGTCGCGTGTTTTTGCTTTTAGAGACGAAGGAACATCAACACAAATCTAGCCGTTTTTTTGAATATTTTTTAATCTTTTTAATTATCTCAAATACCCTGGCGGTTTCTATAGAATCAATCGAAGAAATTTTTACAACCTATCAAGTCTGGTTAACGGCATTTAACCGTTTTTCGGTGGGGGTTTTTACTTTAGAATATATATTAAGGGTCTGGTCATGCACGACGCTGGAAAAATATCATCATCCCCTTTGGGGAAGACTGCGATATATGTTAACGCCCCTGGCTATAATTGATTTAATTGCTTTTTTACCCTTTTATTTACCTTTTGCTCTGGCAGATTTTAGATCGATACAATTATTAAGACTAACTCGATTTTTACAGCTTTTAAAACTAGGTCGTTATTCCCGGGCTATTAAGATTCTAACTCAAGTTATTAATCTACGTCAAGAAGAATTGATTTTAACGTTAAACATTGTCATTTTTTTAATGATATTTTCGGGAAGTTTAATTTATTTTGCCGAACATGAAGCACAACCGGATAAATTTCCCCATATTCCAGCGTCTATGTGGTGGGCGGTAATTACTTTAACAACGGTGGGTTATGGAGATGTTTATCCTATTACTCCCTTGGGAAAATTATTAGGGGGTATTTTAGCTTTATTGGGAATTGGACTTATTGCCTTACCTGCGGGGATTATTGCCTCGGGTTTTACTGAGGTTATTGCCCTGAATCAACAAAAAAATAAAACCCTTTCTCCTAGAATTTGTCCCCATTGTGGCAATAATATTGATCAACCTCTGGAACATTCCACCGATCTTGATCATTAATGAATTTTGCGGTTATGATTGAAAAAGTTTAATCTAATTTTGCTAAAATTAAGGAAGGTTTAATTATGGGACTAGAACGTAAACTTTTTAGAGGAATGTTTGAACCGACTGAATTAGTTGAACTTAGACAAATGTGTTTTACGGCGAGTCGTATTTTTGAACCCGGACATTATATTGCTGGCGAGTTACCTGATATTGCTTTTGATCTGGGGTTAGTGGATAAATTACCCCCAGTTCGGGGCAAAAGTGCCGAAATTAGTCAACCCTATCCTGATGATATTAAACATGATCAATGATGCTTATGCTTGGATTGAAAAAGCACTCCAGACAATTCATAAAGTGGACTGGTATCGTGCGGTTCAAACTGTTGAAAGTCAACCGGGATCTACTCTGATAATTGAGGGTAAATCCTTGATTAATTTTGCCAGTAATGATTATTTGGGATTGACTGGAGATCAACGGTTAATTGATGCCGCGATCGCCGCTACTCAACAATTTGGTACGGGGGTAACCGGGTCTCGGTTATTAACCGGACATCGCCAACTCCATCGAGATTTGGAATTAGCGATCGCCGCTTTTAAACAAACCGAAGATGCCTTAGTTTTTAGTTCCGGTTATTTAGCTAATATTGGCACAATTGCGGCTTTAGTCGGGCAAAGAGATTTGATTTTATCCGATGAATATAACCACTCTAGCTTAAAAAATGGGGCAAAAATGAGTGGGGCGACGGTGTTAGAATATCAACATAATCACCCAGAACATTTGAGAAAACTATTAGAAGAAAATCGTCTTTCCCACCGCAAAGCCTTAATTATTACCGATAGTGTATTTAGCATGGATGGAGATTTATGTCCCCTACATGATTTACTTGATTTAGGAGAAGAATTTTCCTGCATGGTATTAGTAGATGAAGCCCACGGAACCGGGGTTTTTGGTAAAAATGGTGCCGGATGTGTAGACCATTTTAACTGTACGGGAGAGCCTTTAATTCAGATGGGAACTCTTAGTAAAGCCCTGGGAAGTTTGGGGGGTTATGTAGCAGGATCGGCGGAATTAATTGACTTTTTAAGAAATCGTGCCCCCAGTTGGATTTATACTACAGGATTGAGTCCTGCGGACACCGCCGCCGCCTTAGCAGCGATTCAAATTGTGCAAACCGAACCCCAACGCCGGGAACAATTATGGCAAAATGTGAAAACCGTAGAAACCCTATTTCAAGATCATAAAAAACCCTCTAATTTACCGATTTCCCATACTCTTTCCCCAATTTTTTGTATTCCAATTAAAGATGCAGCTACGGTATTAACCCTAAAAAATCAACTCAAAGAACAAGGAATTTTTGCCGCGGCTATTCGTCCCCCCACCGTCAATACCAGTCGGATTCGGATTTCTTTAATGGCAACTCACACCCCTAACCAGTTGCAAAGATTGGTTGAAGTTTTAACCGATATTATTTTTGAAGGAAACACAAAGATACAAAGACACCAAGAGGTATAATTAAGGAGTATTAAACCTTAATTATGTTCATCAGGTCGGATTACTTTTATTACCCCCCCATCCCCCATAAAGGATTTAATAGGATGATGCAGATTAACCTGGGGGACAGATTAAAATCCGCGAAATCCGTGAAATCCTCTTAAATCCGTGATCCCTATTACCCATATCAATGAAAAACATTTTTTTATTTACTGGTTTAACTGTTAGTTTAATCGCTACCCTATCCTCCTGTGCTAATAGTCCCACGGGGGAAGCTATTAAAAACTCCCTGCAAGCTGATCCTCAGTTAGAAACCAATTCTCCCCCACCTAAACCAATAATCACACCAACTAAAACCCCTGAACCTGTGATTCCTGTGGTTGAACTTCCGGCTGATTTTCCCTCGGAAATTCCACTCTATGCCAATGGTATTTTACGAGAGGTGATGCCTTCAACCACTGATAAAACGGCTGTTATTACCCTCTGGCAAACGACTGATCCCAGTAATGCGGTTCAGAGTTTCTATAAAAAAGAATTAGAGGGGAAAAACTGGAAAATTATCAATAATTTAGAGAATGAAAATAGGGAAAACTTGAATGCAGAAAAAGATAATGTAAAAGTTACTATTGCTCAACAAGCGAATCCTCAAGGGGATGGAAAAACCTATTTTCAAATTCGTTATCAACCTATTCCTGTTCAGGCGGTAATATCTCCATCTCCTACCCCTACCCCTACCCCTACACCTACCGCAAGTCCTAATCCCGAAAAATCGGAAAATAATTCTGTTCCTCAAGAGTTAAGTTCCTTTGTTGCTGATATTGCAAAATTGGGTATTTTTAAAGCCCCAAACTCTCAAGAAACTGGAATTTTACCTAATCCAAATGGTACAATTACTCGTAGTCAATATGCTCGTTGGTTGGTAGAGGTTAATAATAAATTATATGCCGATAACCCAGCCAAACAAATTCGGTTAGCGGGGGGGAATAGTCAACCCATTTTTACAGATGTTCCGAAAACCCATCCGAATTTTGCTGAAATTCAAGGATTAGCAGAAGCTGGATTAATTCAGAGTCCTTTATCGGGAGATAATACAATAACAAAATTTCGTCCCGATGCTGTTTTAACCCGGGAGGATTTAATTGCTTGGAAAGTACCTTTAGATACTCGACAGTCTTTACCTAAAGCTAATATTGATGCAGTTAAAGAAAGATGGAGTTTTAAAGATACCTCTAAAATTGATCCGGGGGCTTTACCTGCTATTTTAGAAGACTATAATAATGCGGATAATTCTAATATTCGCAGAATTTTTGGGTACACAACTCTATTTCAACCTAAAAAACCTGTGACCCGCGCAGAAGCAGCAGCTACTCTTTGGTATTTTGGATTTCAAGGGGAGGGAATTTCGGCTAATGAAGCTTTAAATAATCCTAATCCTAATCCTAATCCTAACCCTAACCCTAATCCTAATCCTAATCCTAATCCTAATTAATGATTAATTAGGTTGTTCATTTAATTCCCTGAAGGATTACCAAAGAGAATTAGGGAAGATTGCGCTTAAGCGCAACAACGGGATTGATAATCTATACGGGGTAGTATCATCGTGAAGATGGGGGACACGCTCGTTTTTAATCTCCCCGATTCGTCTTTTGACACTCCCTGTGCCTAAAGGCGTGGGGATTCTTTGTTCATAGAGCCAACTTGCTCGAACAGGATTTCTCCAGCCCGAGTAGAGGTCAATTCTCCCAAAGCGTTGCTTACATCTAGTGCAAAAGTTCCCGTATGCCCTACGGTACTCAATCCTCGACTAAGGATATTTCTAGCTGCATTTTCATCTCTATCCATGACACAACCGCACCTACAAACATGGGTTCTAGTGGATAGCGTTTTCTGAACAATTTCACTGCAACTAGAGCAATATGAGCTGGTATATTGCGGATTTACCGCTACTGTGACTCTTTCAAATACTTTACCAAAATATTCAATCCAGACACGAAACTGATACCAAGATGCGTCATTAATAGACTTAGCTAAACAATGATTTTTTACCAGATTTTTAATTCTCAAATCTTCGTAGGCTATCAAGTCGTTAGACTGAACTACGCACCGTGCTAATTTCACAGCATGGTCTTTACGTTGCCTACTTATTTTGAGATGGTGTTTACCTAAAATCTGTCTAGCTTTGCCTCGATTTTTTGAACCTTTGACTTTTCGGGCAATCCGACGTTGTGAACGTTTAAGAACCTTTTCCCCTTGACGGAAAAATTTAGGATTTTCAACCATTACACCATTAGAATCGGTGTAATATTCCTTCAACCCCACATCTAATCCTATCGTATTTCCAGAAGGCTTTGTATTTTCTTTCCGGTCAACATCGACACAGAATTGAACGTACACGCCGTCTGCACGTTTTACTAACCTCACCCGTTTTATTTGGCTAATTTGGTAAAAATGTAAATCGCGTGTGCCTTTTAACTTGAGTTCACCAATATTTTTTTTATCAGTAAACTTTATTGATTTTCGATCATCTGCAAGTTTCCAACCCGTTGATTTATATTCAACAGAACGACAGTTTTTCTGGAATTTTGGATATCCTTTTTTACCAGGAATTGACTTTTTGCAGTTCTCGTAAAAACGGGAAATAGCAGACCAGGCTCGTTCAGCACAAGATTGTCTGGCTTGAGAATTGAGTTCATTAGCAAACGGAAAATTCTTAGCCAGCACGGCGCAATATTTGTTTAGATCATACTTATCTATTTTTTGATTATCCATCCAATAGCGTAAACAGCTATTGCGGACAAATTGTGCTGTACGAATTGCTTCCTTTACTGCTTCAATCTGACTGGCTTTTCCGTAAGTTTTGAACTCAAATACTAACATTGCCTTACCTCTTGCCTGATTTCTTATGCTATATCTTTGGGCACAAGATTGGTTGATATTGCAACAAAGGTTTACAATAAAAAGCCTAAGTAGAACTTAGGGGTTTTAAACCCATTTTTCCGATAATTTTTAAAACTAGAGTGGCTTAATTTATTATGACTCCCGTAATTCCTTCTACGTTTGTGTTGACACTGTTAATGGTGATCGGCTTATTCTTCTTTGTTCGAGCTTCAACTAAAGACCGAATAGAACAGGAAAAACTGATCTCCGAACAAGGAGCAGAATCCTTGCTCACACAAATCCAACAATATTTCGCTTCCCGAGCCTATCGGATTACGGAGTTAAATCGGGAAAACAATCAAATCACCTTTGAAGGGCTAGTGCGCCCCAGTTGGTTTTTAGCCATCTTCCTAACTCTGTTAACGGCCGTAGGGCTATTATGTTTGGGGTTAGTCCTATCGATGGTCGTGCCCAGCGCCGGTCAACTATTTTGGGGACTGGTGTTGCTTTCGCCCCTAGCTGGTTGGTTTTATTGGAAAGGCTCCGCGCGTCCAGAACAGGTCTGTCTCAAGTTGGATGCCGTCACTGATCAGGACAACCAAACTCAAAGTTTAATTACCGTAACTGCCCACCGAGACGAACTGGCTACCCTAAAACAAGCACTCAACCTCAAAGCCTGGGAATAATTTTAATTCCCACCGGGTTCAAAACCGCAAACATGACAACAATGCCAACGGTCTTGAATCTTTATTAAGGATATAACTACCACAATTAGAACAATTTTGATTCGTGGTACTGAGGTGGGGAGTAATTCCAACTTGTCAGCAAGAATCAACAGAATTCACCCCAACCGGCACCTAGAATCAACGGACTAATTTTTTTCCTTCGCGCCTGCCTTATCAGAGTTAAGGACTGAAGCTCATATTGCTCATGGCTCTCATCAGGTGTCACGGCTCAAGAAAAGCTCTGGATTATCAAACCCTTTCACTAAGAGGATGGGATGTTGCAGACAACATCTCGATTTCCAACCCCCTTAGCCGCCGAAGCAGAGGAAACCAATGTGGCTTTCTCCACAAGCTGTTTTAAACTGGGGAATAAAAAGTGATTCTCCTCAACGTACTGGGCTCCAAATAGACCCTTTTCAGCCCAGAAGTATCGATCTGTGGTATGCTCATTTCGTTTCACAAGAAGCAGAGCCGGAGGAATAATTCCTTCAGCGTGGATAAACTTACGAGCGGCCGTTACGGGTTTATCTTCGCCACTTGAGATGCTATATTGAGGCACACATTCTAAAATCCTACGTCCTTCTTGTCTGCGACGGCTTTTACGCTTACGTCTTCTAGCCAACTTGTTGACCTCCTTTTTAAGCAGGCGGGTTGTAAATATAGCTACAAAATCCGAGAGAATTATATCTTTTCTAGTTCAAAATATCAAGCTGTTTTAATAGATTGACACAAATTGATAAAAAAGGCGATCGGCTAGGGGGGCAGGGGGAGCAGGGGGAGC